>NZ_BAABIA010000003.1:0-600000 GCF_039542385.1 Prosthecobacter algae
AAGGCATTGCTGGTCCCCGAAACGAAGATAAAAACGCTGTCTCAAACCAAAACCCAAACCCAGAAACGAAACCGCCAGCGCACCCAGGACTCTCATAAAAACTGGCTCAAACTTCGGGGGCATTCCAGCTTTTTTTCATTCATTCAAAACACTCCTGACATAGGGCTGTCAGTGATAGAGGCTAATTGAAAGAATCGCCTTGATTCAGGCTCAAAATAACAATCCCGACTACGCATCATGAAAACCGAACCCACTCCCATCATCACCCGCTTCATCGAAACCATGAACGGCCAGGACAGCGCCGCCTTCCTCACCTGCTTCACGCCAGGAGCCATCGTACATGACGAAGGACATTCTCATCAAGGACATGTGGAAATTCAGGCTTGGATTGAAAAAGCCTGGGCATCCTATCAACCCCACGTGGAGCTTCGGGAAATCATCACAACCGGACCCGATACGGTGTTCGCAGGAGAGGTCTCCGGCAGCTTCGATGGCAGCCCGATTGTGCTTCGACATCATCTCACCGTAGCAGACGGATTGATTGTAGAGTTGCGGATTGCCCCCTGAAGCTGGCAGACGGAGTGCCTGCACTTCAGTTGCAAGGCACTCCAGTTTCTCTATGAATCCAGGACGCATCCTCGAGCGTTTGCCCCCTCTTTGCCGCCTCACCATGAAAGCCATCAGCTATTACCAGCCTCTGCCCAGCAGCGATCCGCAAAGCCTCGTCGAGGTGAACGTCACTGCCCCCGTCCCTGGCCCCCGAGACCTGCTGGTGGAAGTGCGAGCCATCTCCGTGAATCCGGTGGATACCAAAATCCGCTCTGGGGGTGGCCCGGTGGCACCAGGACAGGCGCTCAAAATTCTGGGCTGGGATGCCGCCGGCGTGGTGAAGCAGGTGGGCGCAGAAGTCCGTCATTTCGCGCCTGGAGATGAAGTTTATTACGCCGGTGCTGTGGATTGCCCGGGCTCCTATGCCGAGTTGCAGTGCGTGGATGAGCGACTGGTGGGGAGAAAGCCCAAGACCCTCAGCTTTGTGCAGGCCGCCGCCCTCCCGCTGACCACCATCACAGCTTGGGAAATGATGTTTGATCGCATGCGCATCGATCCCGGCGACCACGGTGCCATTCTCATTGTCGGCGGAGCAGGCGGAGTTGGTTCCATCGCCATCCAGCTCGCCCGGCAACTGACAGGCCTAACCGTGATTGCTACCGCCTCCCGACCGGAGACCCAGGACTGGTGCCGCCAAATGGGGGCTCATCATGTCATTGATCATGGCCAGCCCCTGGCTGCGCAGATCAAGGCCATCGTGCCGGAAGGAGTCACCCACGTACTGGCCCTCACCCGCACTGAAGATCACTACGATGAAATCATTGAGGCCATGGCCCCGCAGAGCGCGATCGCCCTGATCGAAAATCCCGCACGCCCCCTGGAGCTGACCAAGCTGAAGCCAAAGAGCATTTCTCTGCACTGGGAGTTCATGTTCACCCGCGCCCGCTACCAGACCAAGGACATGCACAAGCAGGGAGAATTGCTCAACCAAGTCTCCCGGCTCGCGGACGCTGGCCAGATCCAGACCACGCTGAAAACGGATCTGAGCCCCATTACCGCCCCCAATCTCCGTCAAGCTCACGCCCTCATCGAAAGCGGGCGCAGCATAGGCAAGGTAGTTTTGGCTGGCTTCGAAGCCTAACACCCGAGTTCTTGCAGCTTGCAGGCTTCAGCCCGATTTTTTGTTGCATCGTGCAACCAAAAATCAGTACCCAGCCATCATCCGTAAAACCTACAACACTCTCAATCAACGAGTTACAACTCACCACTCTGAGTTGGCATGGGCACTGCACCTATCGGACAGGCCAGCCGAAATGGTCATGGGGGTTGATCTTGTCCGTGAACAAGGTCAACCCGCCTACACCTAGCGGCTGGCAGGCTTTCCTATTTGCCGCTTCGTGTTTGCCTCTAGCAGAGAGTGATCTTCGGGAGATTCCCCTCAGCTATAGGCAGACCGAAGCGGCCGCTTTTCAGCTCCCGGCAGTTCAACTCTTCTCATCATGTTTTTTGACCTCGCCCTCATCGTTTTTCTCTCAGGTGCCTTCGGGCTTACGGCGGCCTTCACACTGACTCCGTGAAAGCCACCCTTGGGGAAAAACGACGCCCCAAACATGCACTCACTCGAAGCCCTGCACCTTGCTTGTAGCATAAGTTGCGGCTTTGAGTGAGTGCAAAACTTTTTGTTAGCGGAGTAGAGAAAATCCTTTTCTAAGGCACCTTGCGAGAGTGCTGCTTGAAAAATTTCACAATCAGGGCCGGAGCATCCTTGTGAAACTTATGGTCCCCCGGATGGATAGCGGTCACGACCGGGGTGCCTATTTTGGATGGGTGAAAAGTACAGTTGGCATCCTGATCCCACGCCACTCCTGAGCCACATTGGTTCAGCCGGATGACGGCCTGAATAGTCGCCTGCTGCCATTCATATTTCACCAGCGGATCATTTTCCCCCGCAATGTGCATCAGCGGTTTTGGTTTGAGTTTCCCCATCAATCCAGGACTCGCCGCAGCGGAAGGGGCCATGGCAGCAAACACGTCTCCACGTGCCGCCCACAGCAGGTAGGTGAAACCTCCGCCATTGGAGTGGCCTGTGGAATAGATGCGGGTAGCATCCACTTGGTAATCAGCTTTCAAGCTGGCCAGCACGGCATCGAAGAACTTCAGATCGCGATCCCCCTCAGCACCCAGCCCATGCTGCCAGCCCGGCTTTTTGCCTTCTGGGTCCGTGAGCCGGCCCGGCGTATTCAGCCCCTGCATGTACACCACCAGGGCCTCCGGCCACAGCTCTGGAATGGGAAACATGCGCGCCGCATTCTTCATGTTGCCGCCATGACCATGAAAGGCAAAGACCACGGGTGTAGGCTTTGCACTGGCTTCACTTGGCACATAGATCAACGCCTCGCGCTTCACCCCATCCACCATCCATTCCTTCGGCTTCAGCGGCACCTCAGCCCGAAGGGAAAACACCGGGATCAACAGCAGAAAGAAAAAGCGCAGCAGGTTCATGTCCGGCATTGAACGCAGTAGAGTTCGACAAGTTGTGAACAAAAAACTTCACCCCTCCATCAGCATCATTTCTCTTTCCAGTCCGGCCTTTTCAGCCATCACTTCCCAATGAGCCAGGAGATAGACTACCAGATTGAACCCAGCCTCACGGTCAGCGAATACATCGCCGTGCTGCAAAGCTCCACCCTGGCTGAGCGCCGCCCGATTGATGATGTACCGCGCATGGACCGCATGCTGCGCCAGGCCGACATCATCCTCACCGCCCGTTGTCAGGGTGACCTCATCGGCATTGCCCGCACGCTCACGGATGGCAGCTACAGCACCTACTTGGCGGATCTGGCTGTCGCCCAGTCCTTTCAGGGACGCGGAATCGGACGCGAACTGATCCGTCGCACCCATGAAGCTGCCGGTCTTCACACCAATCTCATTCTCATTGCCGCCCCAGGGGCCCGCACTTATTATCCACACATCGGCATGGCCGCCCATGATTCCTGCTGGATCATCCGTGGTGAGTCTCCCCTTCATCCCCGCCTGCATCATGAATTTGGCTGACTTCTGCGCCTACTGCCTGTCCCTGCCCCATGTGGAGGAAACCACGCCTTTTGGCCCTGATGTGCTCGTTTACAAGGTCGCAGGCAAACTCTTCGCCCTCACCACGCCAGAGGAGTTTCCGGCCACGGCTAACCTCAAGTGTGATCCCGAACGCGCGATCGAATTGCGAGACCGCTACGAGGAGATTCAGCCCGGTTATCACATGAACAAACGGCACTGGAACACCCTCACCCTGGAGGGTGGCCTGCCTAACAAGCTGGTGCGTGAACTCATCGACCACTCCTACCAGCTCGTCGTTGCCTCCCTGCCTAAAAAGGCGCGGGAAGCAATGAATGAAGCACGCTGAATCAGCGGCCCAGCCACACGGCACCGAGCGGCGGCAAATCAATGATGATGCTCCACGGCTGCCCCTGCCATTCGGTGTCACCAGCCGGCATCGGCAGCGGATTCACCATGCCACTGCCGGCATAGCCTGGAGCATCGGTATTGATGAGCTCCCGATAGCTTCCGGCCTCGGCTACGCCGACACGATAACCTTTTCGCGGTACGGGTGTGGCATTGATCACACAGTAAACCTTGTCGCCATCGGGTGATTTGCGCATGAAGGCAAAGATGCTGTTTTCACCATCGCTCGCATCCAGCCATTGGAAGCCCGAACCATCGTGGTCCTGCGCATAGAGTGCCGGACGTGTGGTGTACAGCCAGTTCATGTCGCGGACCAGCTTTTGCAGGCTGGCGTGCTCCTCGCCCATGAACAGATGCCAGTCCAGGCTGCGCTCATGGCTCCATTCCTGCCATTGGCCAAACTCGCAGCCCATGAAAAGAAGCTTCTTGCCAGGATGCGCCCACATCCATGCATAAAACATGCGCAGATTGGCGAACTTCTGCCAGCGGTCGCCGGGCATTTTATTGATCATGCTGCCCTTGCCATGCACCACTTCATCGTGGCTGATGACGAGGAGGAAGTTCTCATCGTAAGCATAGAGCATGGAGAACGTGGCCTCTCCATGATGATACTTCCGGTGGATGGGATCCTCCTGCATGTAGTGCAGGCTGTCATTCATCCAGCCCATGTTCCATTTGAAGCCAAAGCCCAAACCACCGGCATCGGTAGGCCGGGATACCCCTGGCCATGCCGTGCTCTCTTCGGCGATGATCGTGCTGCCGGGGTGCCGCTCATAGCAGATGCGGTTGAGGTCGCGCATGAAGTCAATCGCCTCCAGGTTTTCGCGGCCACCATATTTGTTAGGCACCCAGGCCCACGGCTTGCGGGAATAATCCAGATAAAGCATGGACGCCACCGCATCCACCCGCAGCCCGTCAATGTGGTACTGCTCCAGCCAGAAGAGGGCATTGGCCACCAGGAAGTTTTTCACTTCCGCACGGCCATAGTTGAAGATCAGCGTGCCCCAGTCCTGGTGCTCTCCCTGACGAGGATCGGCGTGCTCATAGAGCGCGGTGCCGTCAAACTTCGCCAGCCCGTGAGCATCCTTTGGAAAGTGCCCGGGCACCCAATCCAGGATCACTCCAATGCCCGCCTGATGGCAGCGGTCCACAAATTCCCGGAACTCATCCGGGTCACCAAAACGGCTCGTCGGCGCAAAGTAGCCGGTGATCTGATAACCCCATGACCCGTCAAACGGATGCTCCGCCACCGGCATCAGCTCGATGTGCGTGAAGTTCATGCTCTTCACGTATGGGATGAGATCATCCGCCAGTTCACGATAGGATTTGGATCGGTTGCCATCTTCCGGCACACGTTTCCACGACCCCAGATGAACCTCATACACACTCATCGGCGTGTGATACAGGTCCTGCACCGCACGTTTCTGCATCCACTCCTGGTCACCCCAAGCATAGCGGTCCAGGTTGAAGACAAGGCTGGCCGTCTGTTTGCCATGCTGGCCAAAGAAGGCAAAAGGATCGCTCTTCACCTGCACGTGGCCTTCCGCCGAAAGCACCTCAAACTTGTAATGCGTGAGCTCCTGGATGCCAGGAAGGAAAATCTCCCACACGCCCCCTTCGATGCGCAGACGCATCGGGTTGATGCGCCCATCCCAGTCATTGAAATCACCGATCACCGAAACACGCTGCGCATTCGGCGCCCACACGGCAAATTGCACACCAGCAATGCCATCCACCGTGCGCATCCGTGCACCCAGGCAGTCCCACAGCCTCTGGTGGGTGCCTTCGCAAAAGAAATATAAATCCTGCTCACCCAAAAGGAATCCGAACGAATAAGGATCTGCCACGCGCGCCGCCTGCCCATCATAGGTAGAAAGTTCCAGATCATAAGGCTTCTGGGCAGCTTCGGCTGGTAGCTCCACGGTGTAAAAGCCGTGATGATGCACACGGTTCATCGGCCAGGCACCAGAGCCATCTCTGGCCACCACGCTTACCGCATGCGCCCGTGGCTGCAATGTCCGCACGATGGCACCACCTCCCTCCAACGGCTGCCGCCCCAGGAAGCCAAACGGATTTCCGTGGCGGGCTTCCAGAATGGCGAGAATTTCGGCTGAAGGACTGGTTGGGTCGGTCATGGGGACTGGTTAGCGGTTCAGAGCAGAGGCTCAAGATGTTCCTGACAGATTTTGACCATATTGTGCCTCCGCCATAGGTGGCGTCGTTGGTGAGGCATAACGGCCGTTTGATTCCATTGCATGATCTGTGCCGAGATTTGTTCGGGTTTTGACTGAACACTGAAATACAGGCCAGCATCACCCAGCACTTCCCGATGCGCACGCAGTTCTGAACAAAAGACAGTTAGACGATGCGCCGCAGCCTCCAGCAGCGGAAGCCCAAATCCCTCCCCTGTACTGGGAAAGAAGAGTGCATCTGCCGCCACATAAAGGCTGCGCACATCCTCATCGGAGAGAGCTCCTTCTTCTCCCAGGAAGAGCACATGGGATCCCAGGTCCAGTTCCCCACACAGTGCTTTCAGCTCCTGAAAGTAGACCTGGCCATCCCCCTGATGAGGATCGGGTGCCCCGGTAATGGCATAAAGCACATTGCAACCTGCCTGCTTTAGGCCGGCGGTTACACGCAGACCTAACTCAATGTTTTTCCGCCGGATCAGTCGGGTGGGATGCACCAGCACCAGTTCCCGATCCCACAGGCACAGTCCGGCAATCCGGTCCGTGAGTCCGAGAATCGACGGAAAATCCAGGCCGTTGGGAATCACCCTGACCGCATCCGCAGACAGCCCTGTGGCCTCCAGGTAATCCTGCCGCCGCACCTCTGAAACGGTCACATTCACCGCACCTGGTATCGGTAGGGAAAGCTGTAGATACTCTTCATTCTCCCAGGGGAGATGCCCATAATACGGATTCACCGCCGCCACATCATGCACCCAGTTAATCCACCTCACGGCGGGCTGCTCCGCCGCCAGGGTTCTCAGCTTCCGCGTCCAGGGCAGATCAAAAGGCATCGTGAAAACATTGTGCACGATAACAGCCTCAAATCCCGCCAGAGTCCCCATGCTGGCATGGGTGTGCATTTCCACCTCATGTCCCAGAAAACGCAGGGCCACCGCCTGATCACGGATCACCCGCTCCACCCCGCCGATGACGGGTGGCAGCGTGTAATGCAGGAGGGCGATGCGCATGGCCTCATGATGAAACGGGCTGCCCCCAGCCGCAACGGGGAAGGTTTGTCGGCCCCTTGCCCACACCGCTATCCTGTGCCATGAACCCCTGCCCTGATGCCCACCACCGATCCGAAGCAGCGAACTTTCCGCAACGAACTGTGGCGGTCTCTTCCTGCGGGGGTGCTGGATACGCTCACCTCCACCTTCGGCATGCTCATTGCCGTGCGCGTCTTTCATCTCGGGGACATGGCCAAGTCCATCTTCCTCAGCGCCACCAGCAGTGGTTTCATGGTCAGCCTCTTTGTGGTGCCTCTGTTGCTGCATGCCCGCAGCACCATCGCCCGCACTGCGGCCAAAGTGCAGATGCTCGGCGGCCTCTTCATGGCCCTGGCAGCGGCATTTCCGCATGAGCCCTGGGTCTTCATCGGCGGCCTCAGCGTAGGCCTCTTCTGCTTTTCCATGCAGATCCCGCTGCTCACCCAGATCTACCGTCTCAATTACCCGGCCACAGAGCGCGGACGCCTCTTTGCCATCGCCGGCTCATTGCGCGCGGTGGCGGCAGTGGCCTTTGGTTTCTTCGGCGGCTGGCTCATCGGCCTGGACTTGGAAAACTACCGCTGGCTGCTCTGGGCCTTTGCCGCCGCAGGCTTTATGTCCGGTCTTTGGACCTACGGCCTGCCTGCCACCCGCTGGGACATTGATGAAGATGCCCCCTCCGGCCTGTGGTCATCCCTGCGCTGGATCAAAATTGACCGCGACTTCCGCACCCTGCTCATCTCCTGGATGATGATGGGCATTGGCAATCTGGTGGCCGCCTGCCTGTTCGTCGAATACCTGGCCAATCCCCGCCACGGCATCAATCTCCCGGGCCGCGATGTCGCCTGGATCACCGGGGTCATCCCCGTCATCTTCAGGGCGCTGTGCAGCTATCCTTGGGGCCTCATTTATGACAAGGTGGGCCTCTTCACCGTACGCACCATTCTCAACCTCATCTTTGCCGCAGGCATCCTGACGTTTTATCTCGGTCATGGCGTGGTGGCCTGGAGCATCGGCATGGCCCTCTGGGGCATCGCCAATGCCGGAGGCAACGTCACCTGGGGACTCTGGGTGACCAAACTCGCCCCCAAGCAAGCCGTGGCCGAATACATGAGCGTGCACACTTTCCTTACTGGCCTGCGTGGCCTTGTGGCCCCCTACCTGGCCTTCGCCGCCATCGGCGTCATGTCATTCCAGACACTCAGCATCCTTTGCGGCATCGCCATCATCGCCGCCAGCGCCTTCATCACCGTCCGTGCCCGTGGCAGCGATGATGAAACCCGACGTCGGCTGGGTCCCCGGGAAAGATTGTAAAGCGAAGGTCCAAGGCTCCCCCCTTTGACCTCTTGACCTCTTGACCTCTTGACCTCTTGACCTCTTGACCTCTTGACCTCTTGACCTCTTGACCTCTTGACCTCTTGACCTCTTGACCTCTTGACCTCTTGACCTCTTGACCGTTACCTCCCCCATGCCTCGCACCGCCATCCTCAACGTCGTCGGCCTCACCCGCCGCCTCATCGGTGAGCACACGCCAAACATTCGCGCTTTTGTCGAACGGAACCGCCTGGCCCTGATCGAGCCCGTACTGCCAGCCGTCACCTGCACGGCCCAAGCGACCTACGCCACCGGCAAAGCCCCGCGCGACCATGGAGCCGTGGCAAACGGGTGGTATGACCGTGACTATGCCGAGCACCGTTTTTGGAAGCAGCCCGAGCAACTGGTGCAGGGCGAAAAGCTCTGGGACATGCTGCGCAAGCAAGACCGCGACTTCACCTGCGCCAAAGTCTTCTGGTGGTATAACATGCATTCCACGGCGGATTACACCATCACCCCACGCCCCCTTTACCTCTCGGATGGCGGCAAGGTCTTTGACATCCACACGCAGCCCATGGGCCTGCGGGACCGACTGAAAAAAGACCTCGGTGCCTTTCCCTTCATGAACTTCTGGGGCCCAGCCTCCGGCATCGAATCCACTCGCTGGATCGCCGCCAGCGCCAAATGGATCGAGGAAAAACACTGGCCCTCCCTCAGCCTCGTTTACTTGCCCCACCTCGACTACAACCTGCAGCGTGTGGGGCTAAACATGCCCCTCATTGCCGAAGATCTGCGCCAGGTGGATGAAGTGGTAGGCGACCTCATCAAGTTTTACGAGCGCCGCCAAATCCAGGTCATCCTCCTCTCCGAATACGGCATCACCGATGTGGACCAGCCCGTGCATCTGAACCGCATCTTTCGTGAGCATCATTGGTTATCCATCAAGGATGAACTGGGCACGGAGACGCTGGATCTCGGCGGCAGCCGCGCCTTTGCCATTGCCGATCACCAACTGGCCCACATCTACGTCAACGATCCGTCACTCCTGAACGAAGTGCGCGCCGTGCTGGAGCAGACCCCCGGCGTGCAGCAGGTGCTCGGCAAGATGGAAAAGCATTACGCCGGGCTGAATCACGAACGCAGCGGTGACCTCATCGCCATTGCCGATGCCCGCAGTTGGTTCACCTATTATTACTGGACCGATGACGCCAAGGCCCCCGAATTCGCCCGCTGTGTGGACATCCACCGCAAATGTGGTTATGACCCCGTGGAGCTTTTCCTGGACTCAAAGATCCGCTTCCCCAAGCTCAAAATCGGCCTCAAGCTCGCCAAGAAGATGCTCGGCTTCCGCATGAAAATGGATGTCATTCCGCTGGATGCCACCCTGGTCAAAGGCAGCCATGGCCGCATCCCCGAGGACGTCGAGGACTGGCCGGTGCTGATTGGCGACCTCCCGCATCTCCCACGCGCCAGCTCACTCCAGGCCACGCAAGTATGCGGCCAGCTCTATGAAGCTTGCACACGGGCAGCCTCCTCTTGAGCCCTCGGCGTTTACGCCTTGGTGATGCGCTTCCAGAAAAAGTCCAGTTCCCTGGCCAGCACGGTCATCACTTGGGTTGGTTCAGCCTGCACAGCCCCGGTTTCAGCATCCTTGATGATGCGCTGCATCGCATAGAGCGCCGCCACGCTCGTCGCATCCAGATGCACCGCGTCCAGGTGCGGCTTCAGCGGTAGGGGCAGAGTCTCCCCGGCATAAAGGGCCTGCCAGGCCGGATGTTCACGATCCGATTTGAAAGTCACCAGCTTGAGCTTCACCTGCGGTTCGCCATCGCGCTCCGCATCCCCAGCAAGATCCACCAGACGGCCTGCGGCAAAACCCGCCAAGACCCGCCAGTAAGCCCCATCAGAGAAAGGAGCCAGACCAAATAAAAGTTCAACGCCCTGGATGGACCACACCATCGTCTGGCGGCCAGTCAGCCCCGGCAGTTCATGCTCACTGAAACGCACGAGTGGGAAACGACGCCCCGCAAGCCGGATCAGTTCCCCCAGCTTCACATAGTCCAGGGGCTGTGACTCAGCCTCGGCAGCCATTTGCAAGCGCAACGCCTCAAAACGTCCCAGCAATGCATCGCCAGGCTTGGCCACAGGAACAGGGGTGGCCGCCGCAGGCGAGGGCACAACCGATGGCGTCACAGGTTGAGCCGGAACATTCAGACGTTCGGGAGGAATGTCTGCCAGCTCATCCAGCACCCGAGTTTTGCTGCCGGGCTGACGCAGATGATGCAGCATTTCACGCAGCTTCACAAAGGCATCGGCCGAGGGTGAAACCGCTGTCGCCATGGCAGGTCCTGCATTGCCTCCAGAGGAACCCGAAGGCCGCCAATCCGTGGCTGAAGAGGACAAATTCGGCGAAGAAGAAGGCTCCGAAACAGGAGCTTCGTGCGCCGGAGCCGCTTCCTCAATTTGCGATGGAGGCGGAGAAAACGAAACGGGAGGCTCATTTTGTGGCAAGGCCGCCTGTGGCTCGGCCAGACTCGCCGCCATCTGCTGCACTTCGGCGGAGGTCGGATCGTCAAAGATGGAGGGCATGCCCTCCGTCTCATCGGTCGGGGTTGTCTCCGTCATCAGGGAGATGGCCGGCATGGCGTCATCCGCCAGGGAAGGTACCGACAGTTCACTGTTATCCGCTTTGCCCGTAACGGACAAAGGCACAGAGTTCTGGAAAATCTGCCACTGCCGGGCGCAATGGCGCAAAAACACACGGGCGGAGACCGAACCGATGGGCCGCCCCAAAAAATGCTGCTTCACATCCACAAACGACTCAAACTCTGCCGCATCGTCTGCGGCAACGCCCGCCTGCTCCAGTCGCAGCCGCAGCAGGGCCACAGCATCCGTTTCACGCAGCCCCCGCAGCAGGACCTGACTGGCCGTAAGCCGATCTTCCAGGGCGCTGGGCAGGTGGTGGCCAAAGGTAGCCTGCCACACATCCTGATTCAGGCTCAACAGCACATGCAGGCCCTGAGTATCCACCAGGTCCATCAGCAAAGCGGCAATGGTCACGCCCGCCGTCGGGTTGCGATAGTAGCCATCCAGGTGATCCACCATCAGCACCACGGGCCGCCAGAGTCCGAGCATCCGGAACCATGTTGGCAGGCCGGTTTCATGATCCGGTGCCGCCAGGTCCTGCATCACGGCGAGGCTCTCGCGCTCCCCTTCAAAAGCCTGCCCCATCATGGCCTCCAGCCAGGCATCGGCAACATCCGTCCGCAGGGGCAACTGCCGCGCGACCCGACGTGCGAGGATCGGGCGCAGACCGGCGGAATGCTTGCGCAACCAGTCGCCGATCATGTGGGCGGAACCGTCCTTGTCGAAAACATCCGCCACCGGGCCTGAAAGCACCCGCAGAGCCTGTTCAGGGTTCGCGCTGGGCACCAGACCTTCTTGGATCAAATCATGCAGGAGATGGGCGACCAGCCCGGCACATACCTCCCGCAGACGGGACCACGAAGGCTGTTCACCTTTAGCCACGCTCAAGGCTTCCAGCCCTCGCCGCGTGACAGTCGTCAGATTCAGCGCATCCCCGGTACGAAAGGCCAGCGGCACCATCACCACACCGGTCCCCGCCGCAGCCACCACCCGGCCTAGCAGGTGCGTCTTGCCATACCCGGCGCGAGGAGCCGTCAGCAGCATCAGCGGTGCGCCCGTGCGGTTTTCCACTGACTCCAGCAACTGGTCCAGCACATCCTCATTGAGTCCGCCGACAGAGTCTGCCTCTCCCACCACCATCGGCCCCGAACAGACATCGGCAGCAAATGGATTGCCAAAGCTCATGGCGGAACCCATTTCGGCAGGCGGAGAAGTGATGGAGGATTCAGAGCTACCCACAAGAGACCAAGTTCAATTTTTTCTGCTATCCAGTATTAACTATTGAAACTATTCCCCGATACAAAAAATTAAAGCAGAGACTTCGTTTATTTGCGAAAATTTGCACTTTCGCAAAATTGAAATCTCGTTTTTGAGCAAGGCCTCCCGCCACGGCTTCTCACCTGTCTTTCTGCTGTTCTAGAACTCAGCGATACAAAGGCCAAAAGATTGGGACCAAAAGCAAGATGACGGCGAGAGTAATCACGGTCAGTCCGCTGCCCACCTTGATGAAGTCACTGAAGCGATACTTGCCCGGCCCATAGACGAGAATGCAACTCGGCTCAAAAGGCGTCAGCACCGAGATGCTGGCACTCAGCATGATCGCAATACCAAAGGCCCGGGGATCCGCCCCCAGCTTTTCCGCCGCTTGCAGGGCAATGGGCAGAACCACCAAAGCAGCCGCCGCATTCGACATCGGCTGTGTCAGCAAGATCGTCAGGACACAAAAACCCGCCATCACGGTGAGGGCTCCATAGGGACTCAGCCAGTGGGTCACCACGCCAGCCAGCAGGGCATCCGCGCCCGACTTGGCCATAGCCGTGCCAAAAGCGGTCATGCCGCCAATGAGAATCAGCAGACGCCAGTCAATGTTTTCGTAAGCTGTGTCCAGCGTGATGCAGCGAGTGGCCAGCGCGATCAGCGCCGCCAGAAGAAAGGCGATGGACGCCGGCAAAAAGCCCAGGCTGCTAGCCGTCACCGCCACCGCAAAGGCAATCAAGGTGGCTATGCCGCGCTTGCGCGCACTGGTGGCATAGCTGTGCTCGGTGATGACGACCATTTCGGCCTCCTGCTCGAATTTTTGAAAGCGGTCGTACGGCCCCTGCAGCAGCAAAAGGTCCCCCGCGTGCAGCACCACATCCGCCATGTGGTCATTCAGTGTGCGGTCCCCGCGCAGCAGCGCCAGAACAGAGAGTCCCGTGCGACGTCTGAAATTGCTGCTCCGCAGAGTCTGGCCCACGAGGCTGGAGCGGGGCGTCAGCACCACCTCGGCCACACTGGCATCGCTGGTATCCACTCCAGAACGGCGCAGTTGCACGTCTTCCTGAATGTCGATGCCCTCGATCTTCTTCACCTTGATCAGGTTCTGTACTTTGCCCGCGACGAGGACAATGTCCCCCTCCTCAAACTGGGTATGGGGGCCAATGGGCAGTTCCATCTCATGGCGACGCAGTTTCACCACCTGGAATTCCAGGACCGAAAAATCCGACTGAAAGGCGACCTGGCCAATCAGCGGCGAACTCGGCAGGATGACCACCTCCGAAAGGTATTCCCGAATGTGGGCATCGCCGTTGGCATGCTCGGCGCGATCCCTTTCGGGCACCCATTTCATTCCCACCAGGACGAGGTAGATCAGGCCAGTGATGAAGATGACCAGCCCGATGGGAGTGATTTCAAACATCCCCACCTCCTCCAGCCCCCGGTGCTTCATCGCACCACTCACAGCCACATTGGTAGAGGTGCCGATCAACGTGCAAGTGCCGCCCAAAATGGAGGCAAAGGACAACGGCATGAGCAACCGCGAGGGCGAAATCTTCAGCCGTCTGGCCATGCCAATGACCGGTCCCAGAAACATGGCCGTCACCGTGGTATTGTTCATGAAGGCCGAAATCATCCCGACCCCACTCATCATGCCCGTAACGACCCTTCGTGGATGGCCCCCAGTGGCCCGCGCCAGCAAGCTCCCCAGACTGTCCAGCACCCCGGTGTCCCGCAGGGCTGCACCAATGACAAAAATGGACCCCAGCATCACGATCACCTCATTGCCAAAGCCCGCAAAAGCCTCCCTCACATCCAGGATGCCAGTCATTACTAGGACGCAAAGCAGGCCCAGCGTCACCAGATCCACCGAGATTTTCTCCGTGGCAAAAAGCACAACAGCGGCCAGCAGCAGACCAATGACAAGATAAGGTTCCATGAAGGAGCGGCGACAATCGGCAGGATGCGCCGGATGACGAGTGATTAAATCTTTACTTCAGCCTCAATAAACCTCGGTTACGGAGCGCGCCCCTCTTCCACATCCATGAGATCAAAGAAGGTCAAGATGTCCTCCCGGTGCCCCAGACCCGCCTCTTCCCGCTGCTTGATCAACCCTGGTATAGCGGCATCCCGCCAGCCTCGCTTCATCATGAAGCCATTGAAAATCTCCACATGCTCCTTGTCGGGGCGCTGCCCCTTTTGAAAGCACCACTCCAGCACCTCTTCATCCGTTCCACCGGCCAGTGTCCGCTCGCTGAGGTCGGCAAAGCTCACCCCAAGAAGGCAGCAGATGCGGTCATCAAAGGTGCGGCTGCCAGGAATGACATCCAGATGGTACCCTGGCGGCAGTCCCTCCTTCGCATGAAGGCGGATTTTGTCCAAAATGCGGCCAAACACCATGATGCCGCCGACCATGTCGCGAGGGGAACGAAGAGGAAATGCCATAGATCTCTTCATAGCGCATGAAATCGGCCTTGGTCAACGGTCGCTCATTCGTGAGAACTAACCTAGGAGCTTCAAGTTCAAATTCAGATTTCGCAGGTGACAATCCCGCCAGCCAAGATTACCTCCGCCCCTCATTCTCCCGATCATGTCTAGTCATTCTACCCTAAATCACCGTCAAAAGGCACTTCTCGGACTGCTCTCTGCAACCGCCCTTTTTCTGCCTCTGGCTGCTGAAGCCCAGCTCGGTGTTTCCCCCTCTCAAAACGCCGCGTTCCTGACGGAATTGCGTGCCCGTGATCCAAAGCGTGCCGATGAAAACCGCGATGTGCTGGGAGATGCCCGTGAAAAGCTGGAAACTGGCCGTGCCTTGTCTCGCCCAGAAGTTTTCAGCTTCAGTGCGGCCAACCCTCGCCGTTTGAATGCGGACCTCACAGGGTTCCCAAGCCAATATCAGCTCGGTCGTTCCTACCTCAGTCCCTGGTATGATGGCGTGGTCGCTCCAGACAACACGCTGCAAAAAGCCGCTGGTATCAATGCAGGTTTTGCCTTCGAGCAGGGCTTTGAATACAATTCAGCCATCAACGGCGGCAAAGGCGGGCTCATCCTCTCCTCCACCCTTCTTTTTGATGGCAGCTACAAACTGGCAGACAATCAGCGCCTGACCCTCACTGGCGGCCTCGGTTTCAACTGGGTCTCCGGCAATGACCAGATCAACTGGAGCTTCTTCAGCGACGAATTCGGCCTTGCCGTCCTGCCCGGCACATCCCTGGCCTATGACGCCCAGTTCGGCCCCATTTCCCTGACGCTCTATGATCGCGTCAGCGTCCGCCCCTATTTCGGCATCTTGCAAAATGACCTGGGCATCGCAGGCACCTGGCAGATCGCCCCTGCCCTTTCCTGGACACTGAACTACACCCACAGCACCAGCCATGATGTGGATGGCAATTACTTCGGCAGCGTCCTACCCGTGGCAGATCTGGACACCTTCTCCTCCATCCTCAGTTACGATATCAATGCCGCCCTCAGCGTCGGCCTGGAAGGTGCGCTCAACTGGCTGGATCACGACAATGACGAAGTGGCCAATGATGGCACGCTCTGGAACATCGGTGCCTTCGTTGCCTGGAAACTCAGCGACAATGCCCGCCTGCGCGTGGCCACTGGTTACCAGCACCAGGAATTCGACAACACCGCCTTCTTCGCCTTCATCCCGCCCTTCTTCGTGATCCCCAATGATTCATCGGATCTCAGCGAGCCCTACTACTCCATCAGCTTCAGCCAGCGTCTTAGCGACCGCTTCAGTCACGAACTGGCAGTCGGTTACGAGTCCAACCTTGATTTCGGGTCCAACTTCACCAGCTCCCACTACGTGAATTACGGCCTCACCGCCGACACCTGGAAAGGCGGCCGCATTACCGCCAGCGGCTTCGTGGAACACAGTGACCAGTCGGCCAGCTTCAATTCCGGTCGGTTCACCAGCTTCGGACTGGACCTGCATCTGGCCCAACAGATCACCTCCAGGCTTACCGCCGGCTTTGGTTATTCCTATGCCCGTTTCGAAACGGATATCAGCAACACTTTCGGTAACACCGCCACCAAGTTTAATCAGCACATACTGGGTCTGAATCTGGCCTATGCTCTCAATGCCAGAACGCAGGTGAATCTCGGCTACCAGTCCTTCCTTTTCACCCAGGGTGGCACCCCCAGGGCTGACCATCACCGAGTGATGCTGGGCCTGCGTTTCCAGTTCTAAAACCGTGCATCCGACAAACCCGGCTCCGTCAAACGAGCCGGGTTTTTTCATGGGTATTTTGGGAGGCGGGACTCAATACAAATCATCCGAACCGCCCACTGTCTGCAAACTTGGGGCGACATCTTCCCCCAAGGATGAATCCACCCAGAGTTTGTCCTCCACATAACCGAGAGCCTGGGGCAACTGCTGCACAATTGTTGTGATCTGCCTTTCCAGTTCACGAATGAAGGACTCAATCGATGCCGCAAAATCCTCTTTGGCCAGCGACCCTGAGGCGGCATTCAGGCACACCTCCAAAATCGTCTCGTTCACAAAGGGTTCTAGCCCATAACCGATCATGGCCACCGCTCGGCTTCGGGGCACATCCACTAAAAAAAGAACACCCCGGTTGTCCCCGCCTCTTTCGACGGCGCTGAACAGGCTGCCTTTGTTGAACAGCCAAAAGGCATGCAACGCCAAAGGGACTTCAGGAGAAAGATCAGCTAAGACCGATGCAAAGCTGACCTGCGGAAACCGCTGGTGCAGGGCATGCACTGCACGCTGGACTGAATGCCGTCTCCCCTTAGACAAAACCTTGGCCACATCCGCCACCGGTCCACTCAGCATCGGCGGGATGCCCATGGACTGCGCCAGTGCATCCAGTGAAAACCCGCACTGCGTGCAGGCCTGGTCATGCTCCAGGGCAGGATGTCGGCAGGCAGGGCAGCGCATGACAGCAAAGAGAATGCGCAGGCGGCGCGGCGCAATGCCTTTCACGCCGCCTTTTTCCGTCCAGCTCAGGCAACCTCGCTGGAAGCTGGGATGTAGGGGTCTTCATGCAGAACCGGGCGTTTGGCCCCACTCAGCAACTTGATCCACTCCACCAAACAGCCGAAAAAGATGATCGCCACCGCCACCAGGAAGAAGCCGGTCACCCAGGCATCTACCAGACCGTTGAACTTCAGGTGCCCCCAGTCGGACAACTCTTTGGCAGTGCCACCTGCGGCGATCTTACCCGCATACAGGTCCACCTGAGCGAGGAAGCCCATGCTCGGATTCTTGTCGAACAGCTTGATGTAACCCGCCGTGAAGGTGGCCGTGATGAGCAGCGCCAGCGGAGCCAGCGTCACAGCGATGTATCGAGCCTTGCCCATCTTGATCAAAATGGTCGTCCCCAGACAGAAGGCGATCACCGCTAGAAGCTGGTTCGCGATGCCAAACAAAGGCCAAAGGGTGTTGATGCCGCCGAGAGGATCCACCACCCCCTGATAGAGGAAGTAACCCCACATGGCCACAAGCATAGCACTGGCAAAGACGTTGGCTGGCAGACTCTTCGTATTGCCGAGCGGCTTCCAGATGTTGCCCATGAAATCCTGGAGAATGAAGCGGCCCACACGAGTTCCGGCATCAATCGTCGTGAGAATGAAGAGCGCCTCAAACATGATGGCGAAGTGGTACCAAAAGGCCATCCACTGAGCGCCAAAAGCGCGGGCGAAGAGCTGGGCCATGCCCACAGCAAAGGTCGGTGCCCCCCCGGCGCGTCCAAACATGGTCTTTTCACCAATGTCGGTCGCCAACTGGTTCATGCCCGCCACCGTCACGGGGTAGGCCCCGTTTTCCAGCGCACTGATCGTGGCCACCACCTGCTCAGGCGACATGGTTTTGTTGATGCCCGCATTGATGGCGAAGTATTCGCCCGGCTGCAGCGCACAGGCGGCGACCAACGCCATCAGGGCCACCAGCATCTCAGTAACCATGGCTCCATAGGCCACGCTGCGGATGCTGCCTTCACGGTCCAGCAACTTCGGTGTGGTACCGCTGGAGATCAGTGCATGGAAACCGGAGATGGCCCCGCAAGCGATGGTGATGAACACAAAAGGAAACACCGCGCCGAGGAACACAGGCCCGGTGCCATCAATGAACTTCGTGATCTTCGGCATGTGCAGTTCCGGTGCGACAAAGATGACTGCAATCGCCAGCACCGCCACCGTGCCGATTTTCATGAAGGTGCTGAGGTAGTCACGAGGTGCCAAAAGCATCCAGACCGGCAGGACCGAAGCAGCGAAGCCGTAGATCATAATCGCCCAGGCCATCCATTCGCCGCGCTGCTCAAAGTAGTGCTCAATTCCCCAGGCTCCGAGTTTGCTACCCGCCCAAACCCCTACCAGCAGCCCCACGATCCCAAAAATCGTCACGGCTTTGACACTGATCTTAAAGATGGTGTGCCCCACGCCCATGCAGAACGCCAGTGGGATAGTCATGGCGATGGTGAAAAGGCCCCACGGGCTCTCTGCCAGAGCCTTCACAACGACCAGCCCCAGCACAGCGAGCAGGATGGTCATGATGGCGAGCACTGAAATCATCGCCACAAAACCGACGAGAGGGTTCACCTCCTCCTTCAGCATCTGCCCGACGGATTTTCCACCGCGGCGGATGGAGGCAAACATCACAATCGCATCATGCACCCCGCCGCCCAGCGTGGCACCGATAAGAATCCACAGCATGCCTGGCAGGTAACCAAACTGCGCCGCCAGCACCGGGCCGACCAGCGGTCCAGGACCCGCAATGGCCGCAAAGTGGTGACCGAAAACGACCCACTTGTTCGTCGGCACAAAGTCTTTGCCGTCCTTTTTGGTATGGGCAGGTGTTGAGCGTTCGTCATCCAGCATCAGCACCTTCGTGATCAGCCACTTGCTGTAAAAGCGGTAGGCCACCGCAAAGGAACACAGCCCGGCTACCACAATCCACAGGGCATTGATCGTCTCACCTTTATGAAAGGCCGAAAAAGCCACCGAACCTGCACCAAGCGCAGAGATGGCGATCCAAAGAAGAATGCGAAGGAATTTGGGCATAGCTGGGACGGCAGATTAAAGGGACGGGCTCAATGAGCAAGAAAGAAGGCAGCCTTGGAACGTCCTTGGACAGTGATTTTCACCAGCCAGGGTAAAAGGAACGCCAAAATGGGGCGCTTCCGCCCCTTTGTACCGTCTTTTCCCGGCAACTGGGGCTGTTCAGACCGTGCGTTTCACCACGATCTGCTGCTGGCGGGTCTTGAGGATGCTGTCGCTGGGCAGGATGCCCGTAAAGCTACTCAAAGGATAAACAATGCTCCGGCGGCCGATCAGGCTGCCGGGATTGATGACGCTGTTGCAGCCAATTTCGGCATGATCCCCGATGATCGCGCCAAATTTGCGCAGCCCCGTTGGGATCGCTTTCTTGGAGTCTGAAATGGTCACTTCGCCCCGGTCCAGCCGGACATTGGAAAGCACCACGCCGGCCCCCAGGTGAGCCTTGTAGCCCAGGATGGAATCCCCCACATAATTGTAATGAGGCACTTCACAGTGGTCGAAAATGACACAGTTCTTGAACTCGCAGGAATTGCCCAGCACGCAGGCATTTCCCACGATGACATTCTCGCGAATGTAACATCCCGCACGGATCATGCAGTTCTTACCAATCCAGGCCGGTCCCTTGATGACCGCGCCCGGCTCAATGGTGGTACCTTCATCAATGAAAACATCCTCCCCAATGAACGCCCCCTGGGGAATCGGGCAACGGAGTTCCCGCTGAAGGCGAAAATCGAGGTAAGACTCGATCTTCGCCAAGGCTGACCACACCGGGTCCGTAGGCGTGAACAGGATGCTATGCTGGGTATGGGCAAGATCGAGGAAATCGGCGGGAGAAAACATGGCGGGAGTTCAGAGATGGAAATGCAGGATTCTGGATTTCTGCTTCGGGAAAGAGGCTCCGGCTCTGCAAGGCCCCTCTGGCTGCCGCAAGCAGGCCCCGAGTCTGAAACCCACAGCCAGTCGCCTTTACACGGTCATGACTTCCTTTTCCTTGGCAGCCATGTGCTGGTCCAGTTCGGCAATTTTCTTGTCTGTGAGGGCCTGCACTTCCTTTTCCAGGCGATGCAGATCGTCTTCCGTAATGATGCTGTCCTTTTCGCCTTTTTTGAGCTCTTCAATGGCCGAACGGCGGGCCGAACGCACGCGCACCTTGGCCTCTTCGCCCATTTGCTTCACCAGCTTCACCATCTGCTCGCGGCGCTCCCCGGAAAGGGCGGGAATCGGTAGGCGGATGACTTTGCCCTCGATGCTGCCATTCAATCCTAGGCGGGACTCACGAATTGCACGGTCAATGTCGTGCAAGGTGGCGGAGTCGAAAGGCTCGATACGAATCAGACGTGAATCCGGTGTGGTGATCATGGCCAACTGCTTCAGCTTCATGTGGGAGCCGTAGCTGTGCACATGCACATCCAGCCCCTCCACCAGGCCAGGGGAGGCCTTGCCTGTGCGCACAGCGGCGAATTCATGAATCGCAAACTCGACCGCCTTGGTCATTGAGTCTTCACACTCCAGCATCGTCATTTCAGGGTCCATGGACATAGCAGTATCGGGTAAAAAATTGCAGAAAGAGGAGTCTAGGATGCCCGCCAGTCCGGCGTGTGTCCACTGCGGAGTTTGGATGAGGAAGTCATCGCCGCCCCACGCCAAAGGCAAAAATGATCCCATTTCAAGCCATGACCGGAGTCTGGCTTGAAATGGGCACGAAAAAACAAGGATCACACCTTGCCGTTCGCATTCACCAGAGTGCCCATCGGCTCACCAATGAGGGCGCGGCGGATGTTGTCCTGCTCGTTCATGCTGAAGACGATGATCGGCATGTTGTTTTCCATGCAGAGTGAAAATGCCGTCGCATCCATCACCTTGAGCTGTTTCGTCAGGCACTCGTGGAAGCTGATGTTGTCATAGCGCACCGCGTCCGGGTTCTTGTTCGGGTCGGAGCAGTAGATGCCATCCACCTTGGTAGCCTTGAAAACGCAGTCGGCCCCGATTTCGCTGGCACGCAGCGCGGCCGTGGTATCGGTGGAAAAGAAGGGGTTGCCTGTGCCTGCGGCAAAGATCACCACACGGCCCAATTCCAGGTGGCGCATGGCCACGCGGCGGATGAAGGGCTCGGCCACGTTTTTCATCTCGATGGCGCTCTGCACGCGTGTCGGCACATCCATGGCCTCCAGCATGGACTGCACCGCCAGGGAATTCATCACCGTGGCCAGCATGCCCATGTAGTCCGCCGTGGCTCGCTCCATGCCTTTGTTGCTAGCACTGACGCCACGCCAGAAGTTGCCACCGCCGACGACGAGGGCGATTTCCAAGCCTGTCTGGTGGGCGGCTTTGATCTGGGCCGCGATGTCCTCCACAATTGGAGGCGAAATGTTATCGGTGCTGCCGGGCTCCCGAAGAGCCTCACCGCTGAGTTTGAGAAGTACGCGCCTGAATTTCCGGTTGCCTGTGTGATCGCCCATGTAGGTGTTGATTTGGCCCGTCATACATGAAGTGCAAGGGGATGCAAAGATATTTCCAGGAGTACGGGGATGTTTAGGGCAGTTTGACCGACTAAACGGAGACCTCAATGGCCTCACACTTTTCCCGCCAGCCGGGGAAACTCCACACATTCGGAAATCCGGAGCATTGCAGCGGCTTCACCTTCTGGATCCGGCAGGTGTTCAGCCCATCCAGAAACAAACACTCGCCATTGGGCTTATCAATGATGGAAAGCCCCGTGCGGTTTGCATTGAGGCGAGTGCAATCACGGATGAACTCAGCCTCGTCCATGCCGATGTAGGCAGCAATCGCTGTCGCCTCTTCAGACGTCACATTGACATCTCCGGGCCAGCGGCAGCAGTTGCCGCAGCGCTGGCACTGGTAATAGGGCTTGGATTTGTCAAGAAAGGGCTGTGTGCTCATGAAAACTTTAGCATTCGCACGATTCGTGCGGCGTTTCATAGTACATCGAATGATCCGTCTCTTGCAACGCATGGATGACGCCCAGCCTCGGCATGCCGAAGGCGGCGCGTCAGCCCCCCTCCCTGCCCTGCGCCCGGTCACCCTGCTGGCCGATGCCGATGAGTCTGCTGAAAACGCCCTGGAAGACTGGTCACGCGGTCTGGACTGGGTGCACTGGCTCTTTTCCAGCATCCGGCAGCGGCTTCCAGGCATCTACTTCCACGCCACACCACTGCCACAGCCCAGCCTTTACCCACGGGCACCCATCACCCAGCAGGCCCTGGCCGCCCGTTGGGAAAACTTCACCCAGCAGGAACTGCGCGGCCCATTGGGGCAATGTCTCATCCAGGCCTGGCAGGCAGCGCAGTCGCAGGACCTGCCGCGTCTTCTGGAACTGGATGCTCAACTCTCCGCCACCCTCCCCGCGACCAGCCTCTCCTCCAGCGCCGAGGCAGGCGCACGTCTGCTGCAAGGCACACGCGGTGCCCGTTACCAGGGCATTCTCGGCCGTTACAGTGTAAGCGCGATTCCGGTTTGACCCACGTCCACAGGTGGTTTGACCCACTTTAGGGACTTTTGAGCGGCTTTGAAGCGGCTCTTAAACGAGGCTTTAGGCGTACGGAAGCACTGTGCGGGCCTTGAAAGCGGTCCCCCAGTAGCCGCGATGGAAGAGGCCTGCACGGTCTTTCAGGGTGTCCAGACCGACGGCAGGCGGGTAGCCCACGGTGCAGGTCGTCTGGCCCCGTGCGAAGTCATGCGACACATCCTGGATGATCAGGGCCCCGTGCTCGGTCGGCTCGTCACCGGTCAGCTCGATGCGCTGGCCAGGCTTCAGCTCCAGCCCCATATCCAGGTCATCAAAGGCCACCGTGCCCCGGCCGCGCAGGACGGCGAGCTGCTCATACAGATTCTGCACCAGCGCGGCGTTGCTGAGGTTGTTCAGCTCCAGCGACAGGTCCAGGCTCAACCCCATCACATTCAAGCCGTCCTGTCGCGTTGCGGCCGGATACTTCCCAAAGGCGACCAGCTCCTGGAATCCAGGCAGGTAATCCGCGTTGAATTGGGCATCCCCAACCCGGGCGATAATGCCTGCAGGAATGATCTCATTCAGGGCGGTCACATCCGCCGTTTTCAGGGGGTGTGAACCGAGGGCAAAAACACGCGGCGTCGTGATCGTGGAATCCACACAATACACCTGCGGAATCGCGGGCGTGTAGTCGGTGTAAAACGACGCCGCCGGCACGACGACCAAAGTCTGCTTGATCGCATCCGCCACGCTGATGTCTTCGACCAGGCGCATCTGCGGAAAATACGACGCGCCAAAGGCCACCGTAGGCGCGGCCAAAAGCGTTGGATGGCGATCCAAAACATAGGCAAAAAGCGAGTCGATTTGCTCTTGCACGGAAGTGAGCGACCCCACCCCCACACCCGTCAGCGGAAAGAGGTTAGTCTTACCCGTGATGATGCGCGGGCTAGCCCAGGTGTCAGGGGTAGTTCCAGCATCGTCACCATCGCCCAAAATTCGATCCCCTTCAGCCGTCGAAAAGACCTCCCCGTTTTCGACATAACCATAGGGGGAATACGTCCACGGCTGGCGCGCCAAAGTGCGCCACCAATTCTCCACGCGAAAGGTCGTTGTAAGGCTGTCCGGCTGGTAGCTATGGGAGGGGTCCACCACGTCGCCGGCAAAGACGCAGCGGCCGTTGATCAGGAACCTCACTTTATCGTTGCGCTGCAGCGCCAAAGCCTGGCCGAAAACACGGCTCTGTGAGAGCGTTAAAGCCGATATTTCCCCGTTGCGTTCGATGAGGTTTCTTGGGACCAAATCCAGCGCCTGGCAGGTCACAGGATCAGCGCCATTCACGATGATTTGATAAAGGGGGCTGGTGCTCATTGGGCAGTCCTTTCATTGAACGCTGCAAACTGGCCTTCCAAGCGCTTCAAAGCAGCGTCAAAAGCCTGCTGGTTGGCCGCCACTTTAGCCAGGCCTTGCGTGATCGTTTCAGCCAGGCGCGTCCCCTGTTCGGTGCCTGAGGCTGCGAGGTTTTCGGCGAGCTGTTTCAGCTTTGCTTTTTCCTCTTCGGAAGTGTCATTGTTTTTCAGTCCGGCCGCCGCCTCGTCATAGGCTGCTTTTCGGCTTGCATCGCCCGTGCCTTGCCCCAGTTCACCCAGCGCACCACGGATCTGATCTTCCCCGCTGCGATCATACATTGGCGGGGCATCCGGCTGAGTCGCCTCAGATGGACGATTAGCGGCCTCTTCCTGCTTGCGCTGTGCTTCAGACTGCGACCATGACCTCACACGATCGCGCTCCAATTTGCGTTCGGTATTGGTGATATCGCTACCCTGTTCAATGGCCAGCTTTTCACGGGTGGTTTGATCTTTGGACTTAGCCTCTTCCAAAGCTTTTTCAGCGGCCTTGACGGCATCCTTAGCGGCCTGTTGCTGCTTGCTTGAATCGTAGTCCGGAGTGAGGTCGGAACCGCGCCTTTTAGCTTCGGTTTCAAAGGCGTTTTTATAAGCCTGATCTGCGGCTTCACCACTGAGGCCGAAGGAAGCCTGTTTGCCCACCCCGGAGATCTCCGCAAACTGCCTGGCGCGCTGCATTTCCTCCGCTTCAAGCTGGCGTTTTTTCTGAAGGTCATTTTCAGCGGCCGTAACTCCGCCCCGGCTGATGCTCGCCTGGTCTTCGCGTTGCTGGGTGCGTTCAGCCAGTCGCCGGCGCTCAGCTTCGGCCCGTGCCTTTTGGATGGCCACCGTCTTGTCGGACTGGTTCAGAACCGGGTCCATTTCGATCTGTTGGATGGCGTCCTGTTCATCCTGATCAATGCCCGCCATGTTCGCTTGCCGGCGTGCATTCTCCACGTCCATGAGCTGACTCATGGCCAGCTTGGTTTTGTTCAGGGAAATGGTCAGCTCTTCCAGCCGATTGATAGCGTCGCGAGGCTCTGCCCGATTGATCTCCTTAACCCATTCTTGCCATTGCTTCTGATTGTCAGCGAGGGCCATTTCTGCCCCTCTCATCACGTCTTTCAACCGGCCAGGGAAAGACCAGGATTCGATGCCTGTGGCCTCGCCCAGCCGCTGCCAGGTCTTATCCCAATAATCAGACCAGGAACCGCCATTGGCCCAATGCTCCAAGCCCTTCATGATCTCATCACCGATCATCTTGCCAAACTGCCACGCGCCCGCCGCGCCGGCGGCGGCTCCAGCGCCTTGCAGGATGTTGCCGCTCAGCACCTTGTCCAGCCCCTGGTTGAGGGTGTCTTTCAGCCCACCTGTAGCGCCAGCGCCGGCATCGCTACCGCCGCCGCTTTTGCCCTTCTCAACCTCTTCCCGTGTCCGGGCCAGCATCTCCTTGACCTTGGCGAAACGATCCTCCAGATCCTTCCCCGTTTGGGTCAGCTTGTTGGAGGCGGTTTCAGCGGCTTTTGAAACGCCTTCAATGGCCTTTTCAGTGGTCTTAATAGGCGCGATCTGTGCCTCTGATTTCAGAGTCACATTGATCGAGTAGCTGCGTTGTTCAGCCATGTTATTCGGAGGCTTTAGCCTGGTCCCAGGCGGTCTTATAGCAGAAGCCGTAACCGACCATGATCTGGCGGAAACGCAGCGTTGAGATCTCGTGGAGATTGCCCTCGCTGTCCGCGATCTTTTGCGGCGTCGTGTTGCTGATCAGCCCCAGATCCAGCGCCTCGCGCACCAGCGCCAGCATCTGGGTGAACTGCAGACGATCGCGATCGGCCAAGCTCAGGGTGAAGCCTTCCGGCTGCACCAGGTAACCGGCTTGCAGGGTGGCCTTAGCAGACTCCAGCGGCTTGATGTCGCGGATGATCCATTGGCGCTCTACGCGATCCGCAAACCAAACAAGGGTTGGCTCTGCCCGTTGCGTGGTCACGTTGATTTCAGGGGCCGGGATCTTCACTAGAGGCACGACCGCTGGAGGCACCCAGACCGAAAGCTGTGGGATCCGCAGCGGCTCCAGATCTGGCACCCCTTTTTCGTCCACGGGCAGAGTCACCAGCTCCTGGGTATCCAGACGGCCAAAGGTGCGCATCTCAGCGCCCAGGGCGGCGATGGCAAACAACAAAAAGAAGAAGAGTGTTTTCATGAATCAATAAGTCATTTCTACCCATTCAATGCGGGCCAGGGTGCGAGAACTGATGCTGTCCAAATTCGTTGTCCGAATCACGAGAGAGTCCGTGTCATCATCGGCCAGGATCTCCAGATCCGTGGCGCTGTCGGCTTCGTAATCGGTGCCGATGGTTTCGGAACTCAGCAGAGAGGTTGTGCCCGTCGCATTCCTAATGATTGCCTTGCGGACAAAGTAGCTGGCCGTGCCATCACTGGCCGTGGTGACAACAAAGATCATCAGGCCCATCACTTTGCCACTAGGGACCGTGAAGCGCGTGATGGATCCATCGACCAAGAGATTAGTCGGGGTGTTGCCGACTGTTGTCGCCCGGGCGAGAGAGCTGCCGCGCTGGGCATCGCCCTGGGTGCTGAAAGCCCCGTTTGACCAGGCATCCATTCCGTAACGATCTGCCAGCGCATTGTAACCACCGGCGCGGCTGTAGCTGCCCGAGGCCGTGACAGCTTGGCCACCTCCGATGAATGAGGATGCGCCAGAGGCCACGCACCCCACGCCCCCAAACACGGCCGCATAGTTGGCACTGGCTGTGGCCTGATAACCGGCGGCCATGGATCCGCTGCCTCCCGTAGAGGCCGCGAGGTATCCACCCGCCAGGCCATACTGAGAAGTCACCTTGTTGTATCGGCCCCACAGCAGCCCCGAAGAAACACCGCTGGCAATGTCGGCAGAGTTGTTCCGCCAAGGGCCCTGCAAATCCACCGCGTAGGCCCCGCGCTTAGCACCGCCCGTGGCACTGTTATCTGGCTCCCCAAAGCCAATCAATGCACCCGTGCCCTTCGGACTCAGCACCAGGTCCACATTGGTGCTGCCACCTGTGACGGCCAGCTCCAGCGCATTGATCGTGTTGTTGGGCGAGCTGGTGTGCAGGGTTTCTGTGACGGAAGCCAGGCCACCGCTGACCGTCTGCCAGGTCTGGTCACCGCGCAGAAACTTGGTACTATCGGCCGTACCACTGCCCAGCCTTCCGGTGGCCACCGTGCCCGTCGTGATGTTCCCGGCGTCGATGCCACTGCCAACTTTGGATCCACTCAAAGAACCATCGGCCAGGTCTGCCAGATCCGCGTCATAAGCCTGAACATCGGTTCCGATCGCAAGGCCGAGGGCCGTGCGGGCATTCGGGGCCGTGGTCGCATTCGTGCCCCCGTTGGCAATGGGCAGCGCGCCAGTGACTTCGGTCGTGAGGTCAATGCTGGATCCAAGCAAAGAGGTGTTGGCGCTGTAGGCTTGCACATCGGTTCCGATGGCCAAGCCCAGAGCTGCTCGGGCAGCGGCGGCCGTCGTGGATCCAGTACCACCGTTCGCGATGGGCAGAGCGCCGGTGACTTCGGTCGTCAGGTCAATGCTGGATCCAAGTAAAGAGGTGTTGGCGCTGTAGGCTTGCACATCGGTTCCGATGGCCAGGCCCAGAGCTGCTCGGGCATCGAGGGCCGTCGTGGATCCAGTACCACCGTTCGCGATGGGCAGAGCGCCGGTGACTTCGGTCGTCAGGTCAATGCTGGATCCAAGCAAAGAGGTGTTGGCACTGTAGGCTTGTACATCGGTTCCGATGGCCAAGCCCAGAGCTGCTCGGGCATTGGCGGCCGTTGTGGATCCAGTACCACCGTTCGTGATCGCTAAAGCCCCCGTCGTGATGTTGCCGGCATTGATGCCCGTGCCCACTTTCGAACCGGTCAAAGTACCATCGGCCAGATCTGTGAGGTCCGCATCGAGCGGCTGGTATGCATCCACGGCCGCCGCTGTCGTGAGATAACCCGCGATGCTGGCTCCAGAGGGAATCGTGACGGTGCCGGTGAAGGTCGGACTCGCCAGGGGAGCCTTGGCATTCAGGGCGCTTTGAAGATCGGTCTGCGCGCTGAGGGTGCCGGTAATGCTGCCCCAGGTGCCAGCGCCACCACCACCAGAGCCGACCAGCGCACCATCCACGAAGGAAAGGCCATCGCCCAGCGTGTAGCTCACTGGGTTGCCGCTGGCATTGGTGCCCCATAGCGTCAGGTTGCCTTTGGTCCAGTGCTTGGGCGTTGCGGGCCCCGTGGTGCTGGTCTTGAGCGGGATCGTGAATTGCCCCACGGACTGCGCCTGCAGCAGGCCAGCGGTCAGGATTAAAAAGGCGGTAAAAAGGTGCTTCATAAACTTTTAAAGATTGGACTCGCCATAATTGACCAGGTCCGTGGATCCCAGATAGACCCCGGCATTGCTGTACCAGTGGATGCGATCGCCCGCCGTGCTGAGGCGGGTCTGCATCGTGCCACGCACATACCTCGCATCAGCCTCTTCCAGCGTGATGGGTGCGCCCGGATTGGCATCGGGATCCCCGACGGCATCGGCGGCCGATTCGAAGACCGTCAGGAAGCCCGCGCCAAAGATGATTCGCCCGCCTGTGGCCAGCAAGGCTTCCACGACCATCCAGTACTTGGCGCTGTCTCCTGTGATGGAAAGATTGCACTGGGCATTGGTAAATTCGATGTCCGCCGTCTGCCCTGTTTTAGCGAGCCATTGCGCGCCGGTGATCTGGTCCAGATCCACCGCTGCCACCGTGGCGACCATGAGGTCCGCCGCACCCACTGACCGGCTTTCCTTGACGCGCAAAGTCACGCTGGTAATCCCTTCGATCGAAGCGATGGCATCGCCTTCAAACAAGCCCAGCTTGAAGACTGTGGCGCGGCCTCTCCACATCTCAGCGGTTAGGCTGGCTTGGGAAAACCGTGCGTTGCGATCGCACTTCAGGCGCTGGGTGTGGATCGTGGCCATGCAGACTATGAGGTGCTGGTGTCGCCGGTGAAGAACCATTCATTCGCGGCGGTCTTGATCAGGTAGGTCACCGCGTTCTGGCCGTTGGCATTGTCGCGGCTGGAAGCAAACTTCACCGTAGCTCCAGCCCCCGCCACAATGGTGAGCTGACCCGCGCCATAACGCAGGATCGGGATCTGGTGATAATTGGGGAATTCAAAGCTGGCGTCCGCTGGAATGGTGATAGTGACCGCTGAGGCACTATTGACCTTCAGGATGATGCCAGGCGGATGATTCGCGAGGTTCAGCGAAAGGCTTCCCGTGACTTCAAAAATGGCATCGCCCAAGCAAGATGCCAGCATGCCGATACGAGCCCGAGCCCAGGCTCCATCGACCAAGCCCAAAGCTTGGAATCCAGCAAGAGTGGTGGGGATCGTTTGGTTTGTGGCGAGATCTTCGGTGGCAGGCATAAGGAGAATCAGTCAGGGGTGTCAGCGCTCAGAAAGACGCCAGTGTCATCGGTCAAAAAGACGAGCGCATCGGCATCATCATCAGCAGCCAGAAAGGTGATGGCCCCGGAGCCGTTAAAGGAGCTGTAACGAAACTTGTAACTGTAAGCCAGGCGCAGAGTCCGGCCTTCAAAGCTCATTTGCGGCTTCTGCAAAACGGCCCCGTGGAAACGCTCTTCCTGCCACACGCCCCCTTCTTCAAAGCGTTCGATGATATCGCCTACCAGACCATGAGGCCAGTCTTCGGGAGACTCCCGCGCAAAGCTGTTCATCCACTGCCAGCATTCCAGAGTCGTGGCAAAAAGGCGCGAGGTGGTGAAGCGTTTGTCGGACCGCTCATTGCCCCGGTCCAAGTAGCGAGAATGCGTCCATCCCGCGCCGCCAATCTCCTGGACAGATCGCTGATGTTGAGCCTGGCCACCTTCCACGCCGCTATGCAGGGCCTGGCTCTTGAGGGGGTCACCCGCAAGCCAGTCGCGATCGTTATCATCGCCATTTCGTGCCAGTCGTACTTTGATCATGCGAGCATCGCCACTTGGCGTTCAAGGTCGGAAAAACGGTTTTCAAAAACGGATCCAGCCAGGGCCTGGCCGGGGGTGCGGAATTGGGTGGGGGTGCCGACAGCGGCGACTTCAGACGGCGCGCCTTCGGTGTCGGACTCAGGTTCTGGAGCGGGTTTCGGTTCCGTGGGTTTGACGGGTTCAGGCTTGGGTGCAGGCGGCGGCGTTTGTTCTGGCGGCTCCTGGCTTTGGCCATCCTTATCCTTCTCTTTCTTCGCGGCCCGCTCTTCTTTCGTCAGAACCTTGGCGACCGTGCGAGGATCCTCACGGCGTTCCTTGCGGCGCTCCTCACGGCCCTTTTCACGGGCATCATCTTTGGCCTTGCGCTCTTCCGGTGTCAGCACCTTGGCGACGGTATCCTTGGAGTTTCGGCGCTGCTCTTTTTTGGCCCGGCTCTTCTGTTCGCGCTGGGCTTGGCGGGCCTCGCGTTTGGCACGCTGGGCTTGCGTCTTCGGGTTCTTTGGCGGCTTGGCTGCTTGTCGATCAGCCTGCTTGGCTTGGCGCTCGCTGCGCGTCAGCACCCGGGCGACTGTGCGGCCGCTGCGGATCCCCGCTTCCCGCCGCGCCAACTTCTGGCCCTGCCTCGCCGCGCCTGACTGCGACCGCGCCGCCACGCTCTGAGCGCGGGTACGTACACGGGCAACAATCTTGCGGGGTTTCTTCATGTTGGTTAGGCCAGGGTGCGGATGGCTGCACTGGCAGCGGCGCGCCAGGCGTTGCACTCGTCGAGATGTTCAGGGGACCGTTTTTTGCCCTTCCAAAGAATAATCTGGGATGGCTCCAGATGCCCGGCGCATTGATAAGCGTCGTGCATGACTTCGGCTAAACCTTCAGAGCATTGAGCCACCGCTGCTCTTTCGAATGAGACCTGCATCTCCATTTCTTCGCGGGGCCCAAAGCCGATTGATGGACGGGGCGGCGGTGCAGAAGAGTCTTCAGGGGCATCTGGCGCGCTTCCAAACATCAAAAAGACCAAGCAAATCGCGAGCACAAAAAGAAGCACCACCCCGACAAACTCAGAGGCAGCACTCAAGCGCCACTGGCATGAGCTGAGTAAAAAAGGAAGGGGCAGAAGAAGGGTTTTCATGGGTCAAGCTTTGGCTTTAGGCTTCGCCGTATCCTCACCCCATCGCTTCAGATCGGCGGGGCAAGGGCGGCTACCGCACAGGACCAGGAGCCACAGCGCGCCGGTGGGAGCGTTGGGCGGGCCTTGAGCGATGACCGCATCGAGGCGCTCATTGAAGCGCCCATCGGTCTGCTTGTTGAGGGCCTTGCAGCGTGAATCACCCAGCCACTTTTTAATGTCGTCTTTCATGCGGGATCCTTTCGGAGAGGGGTTGCAACTGAGGTTATGCCGGCGCTTCGGTGCCGATGTAGTAAAGCGGGTCTGCCACGTTGGTCGTGAAGTCCTGGCAGGCCATCCAGGTCAGCTCCCCGATGAGGTCCGTCTTGGAATGCCAGTTGAACTGAGGATCCCGCAGCATGGCGTTGTAGAGCTGCAGGTGAACGCCCGTGCCGGTGATGATCAGATCGTTCTGAGTGGGGGCGCTGCCCATGGCCGTATTGGCATTGATCGCGGTCAGCACCTGGGCCATCGTGACACCCACAGGCGTGCCTTTGGCGGTCGCGGCTTTTTCGACCAGCGTCATGTTCACCGTGCCCAGGCCATCGACTTTGACCGGTTCAAAGGTCAGCGGGAAGTCCAGAGTGATACCCCCGGAAGTCTTAAATGCATCGAAAGGCGAAGCACCCCAGGCATTGGCCCAGATTGGCGTCTTGATGGCAGCGACGCTGAAGGCATCGGAGCCGTAGGACTCGCTGCCAATGGTGACGTAAGCATCACTATCGCCTGGGTCTGCGCCATCCTTCAGAATGGCGGTGAAGGTCACCTCGCCGATCAAGGTCTGGCCCACAATGGCGCGGATGGTCGGAGAAGTGGTGACAGCCACATTGGAGAACGTATAGACCTCGCCATCACGGGTATTGATCTTCAGCGTCTCATTGGAAAAGATGGAAGCGCCAATCGCGGTGGATCCATGCGGCCAAAGCAGAGCCAAGTGCTCCCACTCGCCTACGAGCGGACATTTGATCTCATAGATGCGATCTTGCGGACGCTCCTGGATCTTGGCGAACATGTCTGCCTTGATGGCAAAGCGGGTCTCGTTCAGACGCACATTGATAGCGGCATCGCCAGAGTAGAAAACACCACCGTCATAAGTGATGCGGCCTGCCTTGCGCAGGATGGTGGATGAAGTAATGCCCATGGTGTTTTATTGGATCGTGAGTTCCGCCGCGCCGCTGTCCGCTAAGCCCGGTTTGGTTGTGATTGCCCGCACGGAAGTTCCGGCAACGGGCGCGGCGAAAGGGGTGTCATAGACGCTGGCGTTTGGATTGCCCGTCCAGGGCCAGGATCCATCGGTCGTGACCAGGATCTTCGCGCCGCTGGTCGCGGTGGTGATCGTCACGAGCTCGTCTTCCAGGGTAATATTGGGGATGTCCGCAGCAGGCAGGGCATCCACCCCACCGCGAAGCCGGAACTCCACTTCCCAGGCAACATCGGCATCCCAGTCTTCCTGGTCACCGACATCGAGCGGCCGCATTTTGGACGCATACAAAAGTTGGTTGGGGCGAAGCATGAGCTGATGCCCCAAGCGCATCACGGTCCAGGCGCAGGCCTCACAGGTGATGCCCGTGCCTTCAGGCCCTTCATTTTGCATCATCTTCTCCAGGATCTGGACGGTCATGATGATGTCACCCACCACGCCTGGCGCATCCGGGCGGTCCACATCAAAGCCCGGCACCGGGATCATGATGGCCAGCCCAGCGCGGCCCCGTGGACCAATCATTCCCGCCAGTGCGTTGTTGATCGTTTGGACGATGGCCGTGGCCTCTTCTTCCGTGCGTGGTCGCAGATCAAAGATGGCCACATCCGCCAGGAGACTGGAGGAAAGCAGCCTTCCGGCGAGATCTTGTTGCACTGAGACGAGGGGATCCATGTCCGCTCATCATGCCCTCCGACGTACACGCACGCACCTGACCCGAAGTGCCCGTCGTGCATCAAGCCTCAGGCTTTCGGTGGTAGGAATCCGTTGGAAGATCTCTTCGCGATCTGTGCTTCCAGGAAGTCCACCGCGCCCGCTTCGGTCGCAGCGGCGATCTCCTCGGGCTGGGGCAGCAACCCGCGATCTTGCGGCAGCGTGACACCTTTCTTCAGCCAGTACCAGACCGTGACTTTCGGCGTGGGTTTCTCGGGGCCAAACTTGCGGTTATACCGCCTCCAGCGGTCGGTGCCGGGGCGAGGTGGCCCGACGATCTGCTTGCGCAAAAACACCGTGCCCGTGCCACCATCGCCGGTGACTTTGGCCAGGGCGGCTTTCTTCGCATCCAGGAAGACGACCAAGCGCAGACCGCCGATCTCACGCGGCCGCCGTCCATACGCGCCGGCAATGGCCGGGATCGCCAGGGACTTGGCGCGCTTCGGCCGCACATTCACCGGACCGTCCACCCGGGCGAAGATATCGCCATAGATGGTCAGGCGGATCAATCCATCGGCATTGCCCGTGACTTGGCTTTCCACCGTGTCAGCCCTCTTGGCCAGGTAGTTGCTCGGATTGGCCCCCAGGCGCGTGGCGGTCTTGTGGCGCGTCTTGCTGGCCGCGACCACATGAGATCTCAGCAGCGTTTCCAGACGGGCGGCGATGGCCTTGCGCAACTGCAGCTTGCCCGCATCATTGAGGGTGTTTTGCAGATCCTTCAGCGTCGGGGTGGCCTCGTCGCTGATGGTCACTCCCACGCGCATGATCATGACCTGGCTGCCTCCGCAGCGGCCTGGCGAGCCCGCAGACGGGCCGCTAGCATGTCCAGGGTGCTCTGCCCCCCAATGAAGATCTCTGGCTCAGGAGCGACGAAGGGAATCACATTCGCAGGCAGCGGGCGCGGATCTGGCACGGACTGCAGTTCCGGGAGGTCCACCGCAAAGACTTCCAGCCAGCCCATGCCGGACTGGAAGGCAAAGGGCGAGTGGTCCACATCCAGGGCATCATCAAAAAGCGCGCTGGATCCCAGGGCGGCCCAGATGGGCGAATCCTTGCGGGCCACCATTCGACCAGGCAGATCATAGACGCCAGCGCTGTCCACATTGTCCGCCGCGATCGCCCAGCGTTCCAGCCAGTCCCGGGGAGCGCGGCGGTCTTCGATGCGGACCAGCTCCCACGCTGGCGCGGTCTCCATGCGGTCCAGGCCCCGGATCTTCTGGCCCAGGCCACGCATCAGCTTCGATTGCGTGTCAAAGATCAGGTTCAGGCGGCGTTCGGAGCTGAGATCCTGCAAGGATCCAGGCACGGCTTCAGGCACGCCCAAAGCGGCATCGCCCGGGAAACCCTTTTCAGGCTCATAACCGTAGCGGACCAGCAACTTGCGCGCCTCAATGCGAAGCTGAGCCAGGTCATTGTTGTACCCCTCGCCCTTGACGTACCTTTCCACGAGCGCCTTCAGGTCTTTGAGATATCGGGCATGCGTGGTGCGTGCGGACCAAAACGAACGATCCAGCAAACTGCGCTCCAGCTCGCGCAGATCCGCCGTGCCCATCGAGGTGGGCAACAGACCGCGATCAGCGGCGAGGGTCAGAGCTTGCTGGATGGGGGTGGGCATGTGCGGTTCAATGGTCGTGCTTCCAAGGGATCATCACGCCGATGTGCCAGATCAGCCAGTCGAAGGAGATCAGAACGGCAGAGACGGTATTGCAGCCTTCACAGCGCCCCAAGGAAACGACCAGAGCAGGCGTAATGATGAAGGAATCCTGTTCGATGAGATGGGCTTCAAAGCGCATTTTAATGATGGCGTTAAAAAGGTTAAAGCTGGATGGTGCTACGAACGTTTGCGATCGTTCAGCCAGGCGCGGATGCGGTCCACCACGACACCAAAGCAAAGGCCGCCCAAATCCCGACCACCCCGGCCCTCCAGGACGAGGCGATCCGCCACGCTGCCACAGCCATTGGTGAAGAGTTCCCGGGCGAGCATCTCTGGCAGGGCTTTACGGGATTCAATGGCGGCTTTCAAATAGACTGCCTTGTCGAGCGTTTCCAGGTAGGCGTGCTGAAGCCAATCTTCCAAAGGCAGGTCCGCTTGCTGCACCGTCTGGCCATACTTGCGAATGCCCAAAGCTTGGCGAGCGGCGATGTCATCGCAGACCATTTTCTCAATGCCTTGAAGGGTTGTTTCAGTCATCTTTAAAAGGCGTTGAAAAGGGTTTTAAAGCAGGCCCGCAGTCTGGGCGCGGGTGCCGAGATTGTCCCGGCTGCTGATAAGCTGAGAGGCGGGGCCGGAAGGCTGTTCTGTCTCTTCCCCGGGCGTCTCCGGTGGCACAATAGCAAAGCGACCAGCGGACACGTCTTTGAGCTGCGCGATCGCATTGTCGTAAAGCGTCTTGCGGCGATCATCCAAAAGCTTTTCCTGCCCTGGCAAACGGGTGATGAACTCCCACAGCCAGAGGGAGCCCAAGGCGCTCTCCAGCTCGTCGGGAATGGTGCCGGGGATACCCAGGATGTTCGGCGGATTTTTCGCGGCTCCCACATAACCCCGGATCATGTTCACCACACGGGTGATCGTCTCCGTGGTCAGCGTCGCGCCATCCTGGCCGGACGACCTGGCCGCATTTTGCAGCGAGGTGAACTCAGGGCCAGAAAGGCGGCGTTTAACGGTCTCAGCAGTGGGAGTGATCCAAGCCATAAGAAGGAAAGAGGGAGCGTGGTTTCAAGGCTGCGCTGGACACGGGGCCCAGCGCAGAAGTGGAAATCACTTTTTCGTTTTCGGGCTGGCTTTCAGCGCTGCAATCTCTGCCCCGGCGGCGGTCAGCTTATCCTGAAGATCATTGATCTTTGCCGTCTGGTCAGAGTCCTTTTCGACAAGTTTCCGGGAGCTTTCCTTTAGCCCATCGAACTGCTGTTGAAGAGCTTCCTCGCGCTTGTTGGCTTCCACAAGGCGAGCCTCCAAATCACGGATGGTTTTCAGCGCCGTTTGAAGTTCTTCCTTTGGCTTGCGGATGAGGTTGTCCACCTCGGACCGCTCAACCAAACTCAACACTTCAATGAGCGGGATCAGGATGCTAGGATCCAGGTCATCACCCGCTTCGCTCAGCTTGGTAAACGCCTCAGCTCCGAGCTGCTTGGCGCTACCAAAGATCTTGTTCGCAAGGTCCACAGCATTCTTGATGCTGAGGGTGATGTCTCGGAGTGGAGGATGAGCCTTGTCATGCTCAAGCTGCGCCTCGATGGCTAGCGCTGCCTGCAGGCGGCTGAGGCCTGCATTGCGCTTGCTCACGAACGCCTCTGGATGGGCCGCTTCAATGGCCTTGATGTCTTCGTCGGTCATGATGATAAAAATCAGATGGTTTAAAAAAAGAAGGGCGGCAGCGTGTTCACACTGCCGCCCTTGATGGATGGATCAGGCGGTCAGTTCTTAAGAGTAGGTGACAGCACGCTTGCGGATCCCGAGGGCGCGGGTGATCGTGTTGCGCTGGTAGCCGTCCACAATGATTTTGACCCGGTGGCTTTCCACGCCGATGAAGACGCGAAGCATGCCGGATTCGGTCATCGTCACGAACCGCTTGATGTGGCTGGAATCCATTTCCGTCATGCCTGGACGGGCATTGTAGGTATAGACCTTGTCAGCCAGCAGGCGGGCCGTCGCCGTAGCGCTGGTGCGGTAGCGGGAACGGATATTGACGACACGATCGACCTGGTAGAGATCGCGCAGCTCATCAGGCAGGGCATTCGCATCAGCATTGCTGTTGAGGCGGGCGGCCTGGCGATAAGCGCGGCGACGCTTGCGGAAAGCACCATGACCAAACACGACGATGTTGTTATCCTCGCCGCCGGCGTCGCCACCCGCGTCGATCATCTCGTCGATGTCGCTGTCTGGATCACTGGCCGAATCACCCCAGTTCTTGGTCGTGTCACCGACGGCGGCGGCGTCGATCTTGGCCAAGGCATCGGCGATCTGGCTGCGATAGATCATGTTACGCAGACTAGCAACCTTGCGCTGCTGAACCGCAGGAAGCAGGCCGCCCTGATCAATGTCCACGTACATGCAGAGGCCGATGTTATCGGTACTGCCATCAGTCTGGCTGCCAGTCGGACGCAGGATTGGGAACTCGCCATGGATTGGGCGAGTGATGGCAGCGAGGTCGCGCTTCTGCATGGCCTCAGATTCCGTTTCATTGAGGTAGGAGAAACGGCGACCCACCGGAACGGATGGAGCGATGCTTTCCAACAGGACGTCCAGGCCTTCTTCGTCCTGGATGCCCGTCACATACTGGGTCAGCGGTTGACTGAGGCCCAAGGGCGAGGCGTCCAGGTTGCCATCATTGGCAGCATAGACATTGCCGAGCTTGATGGCCTCAGTGATGTGAGCTTCATTGACGCCGTAGAAGAGACCGGCTTGCGCGGAACCCGCGCCAGGATCAGGAATGAATTTCATAATGTGTTTGGGATGCTGAAATGGTGTGAGTTAAAAACGAGGGGAGGTTAGGCGTTGAAGGTTGGAGGGGCGGCAGCGCCAGACAGGCCTTGAATGGTCCAGCCAACAGTCGCATCCACAAAGAGCAGATGAGCCGTGTCGCCAACGTCCGCGAAGACGATGCTGGTAAAGCCCGTTTTGGTGGTCGGGGTCAGCGTGCCGTCGCCGCCATCGGTGGCGAGGATCACGGTCAGTTGCTGACCAGGAAGGCCATCTGCCAGGGTCAGCGCCTCAGCACCACCGGTGGTCTTGCTGGCGATGCGACGGGTCACAGGGATGGCGAGCGTGCCACCTGCCACCGTGGCCTTGCCGTTCGGCTGGACCACAGGGACGCAATCTTCGACTTCCACAACATCCCCATCAGCGGCGGCCGTGGTGCGCAGCACACCCACTTTGACCACACCATTGAGGGCGATCTTGCCAGATGCGGCCGCATAGACATTGACCCCCAGAGTCGCCATGGCTTCGGAGGCGACCATCTTTTTAGTCATGCCCCTGCCAAGCAGAAGCACATCCTGGGCAATGCCTGTGCTGGATTCGGTGTTGTCGATCGTGCCCAGCGGGATGTCATTGGCACCGCACAAGGCCACTGTGGTGCCAGGCGTGGTGCCTTCCTTCCAAAGCAGATGCCGAGCGCTGACAGCGGCGTCATTCGTACGGGTGCGCTTGGTCTTATGGACATCAACGGCCGCATCGTAAGTGTTCGCGGCTGCAACGTAGCCGCTGCCCGCGCCAAAGAGACTTTGGGCAGCGATGGCCAGCAGGCCGCAGATCAGTGCGGGCACGCCGGTGAGGATGTTCTTCATGTATCGTTTCTGTTTCATGGTGCGTGGTGTTTGGTGATCCCGGCGTGCGCCGGAAAGGGTTTTAGTGAGTGAAAAGTTCAGGCTTGCGGCTTCGGGCCAGGTTCCATGCGCGGTCGGCATCGCCGGGCTTTGCGGCTTTGCCTTTGGTGATTTCCGTCAAAGCTTCCTGGACAGCGGCTTCGCGCAGTTGGTTGCGCCCGGCCATGTCATTCGCGGCCAGGACTTCAGCGCGGGCACCACCCATGCCTTTCGACAGGAGAGTGCTGCCAGCGGCAGGCTTGGGCTTGACCAGGCTGGCCAGGGCAGTGGTGAGATCGGCCTCATTGGCAGCGGTCAGGATCTGCACGCGCAGCGCATCGCGCTGCGGTGGATTGATGGCGGCCATCGTGATGGCGTGATCCAGGAGGCGATCAGTCAGCATCTCACGGGCGCGGGTGGCGACCAGGTCACGACCTGCAGCAGCTTCTTCATTGGCGGCCAGGGTGGAAAGGCGGGTGATGGCAGCCTCCAAGATACCCAGTGTGCCCGCCTCATTATCCGCATAGGCAGCGGCCTTGGCGAGCATCTGGAGTTTGGCGTCTTCCTTTTCCATCTCCTGTTTGCGCTGGCGTTCCCAGGCCATAGAGGAAATGAGGCTGCCGATCACGGACATAATCATCTCATCCGAGTCTTCAGGCTTGATGAGGCCCTCTTTCGTCAGAGCTTCGCGGATCCGCGTGATCATGGTATCACCTGCAGCCGGAGTCTCTTCCTTCATCTCTTCGATGTCCTCCTCATTGGCCAGGACGAGCGGCTCCACATCCATGTTGGGATTGTTGGTCAAGGCCATGCTCTTGAGCTTTACCGGACGAAAGGCCTTGTGACCTTTGATGTTGGCAGCCGGGGCCATGATCCAGAGCGGCGAGTAGGCGGCCCACTGGGCATCTTCGACTTCCGTTTTGCCAATGCTATTGTAGGCGACGACAAACTTGGCCTCGTTTTCACCGACGACGATCTCGGTAATCCAGCCACGAGCGCGGCCATCGGTGAAGCGGGCGCGCTGGGTCAGATCGGGGTGATCGGGATGCCCGGCATAGACCGGCACGCCTTTCCAAAGCCGCGTGGCCTTGCCCAGGAAGGAGGTCATCTCATTGGCCATCGCTTCAGCAGCAGCCTTGTCGAAGATCTGCATGCCGACGGAATGCGGATAAATGCCGTACTTGATGGTGAATCCATCGTTCTGAGCGATGGTAAAGATGCCGGGCGAGATAGCCTCATTGGCAGCGAGGCTTTCTTCATTAGCAGACACGACCAAGGGGTGGATAGAGTCGCAGGAACCCAGGAGGGCCGCGATATTAACAGAGGGGGATCGGCGTTGATAATTCATGATGAGGATGGGCTAGTTGCGGATGCTGGCCAGACCGGCGAGGAACTCAGCGGCGAGGGTGACTTCGAAAGCTTCATTAGCGGCGCTGCCAGCCATGACCGCCTTTTCAATGGTGGGTAAATCCAGCCCCATGACGGCACTGCGCAGCGCATCGGGACCGTCGGCATTCTCCAAAGTCAGCAGAGCATCGACGGCGGGTTTCAAGTCGGCTTGAACGCCTTTTGAAAGCTTCTTTAAAAGGATGGTCTTTTTGTCCTTCAGGGCCTGGGCTGCAGGGACCACTCTGCCATCGCCAAAGTTAGGCCGCCGCTCATTCGCGGATGGCTCCGCTTCAGGATCTGGGGCTTCAGGCTCTTCAGGCGTCTCGGGCTGGGCTTTGGAAAGGGTCCGGCTGTAGCGTTCGGCGACATCTTCAGGTGACAGCACGACGCCGTGCTTTTTCACATGGTTATCAACCTCCATCTCCATCTTTGTATCCTGACGCTGAGGAGGCATCAGCTTGAAGAAGGCCAGCGGATCCGTCCCCGCGCCGAACTGCCATTCGATCACGCGGCGGTCGAGCTGCTCATTGAATAGCTCAGACATCCATTCGCAGTCATCGGTGATCAGCTCGTCGGCTTCCTGGCTCTGTGGATTCGCACCAACGCCATCTTCGCGGCTCAAGGTGGAAAGGTCCCCACCCATGCAAAGCCGGGCCAGGGCGCGGTCCATGCGGTCCACCATGGGAGCGAAGGGAGACTCCCCAGACACGCCCGCTTCGATGATGTTGATCTTGCTGCCTGCTGAAGTCGCCGCCACCCAGTCATTGGCAAAGGCGGAAAGCATCGCGATGAAAGCATCCCATTCAGGAGTCCCCTTTTTCGCATCGGTCTCGCCATGGATGCCGGGGATACCAAACTTGCCGGAGAGGTTCAACCAATCGGCTAAGCTCAGGCGCTTGAACATGTAGCAGACCGCCGCGCTCTTCATGATGCACGCATCAGCGACCGCGATCAGCCAGTTGGACTCATCCATCTCCGCGCCCGGCGTGGATCCCGAGACGCCAGCGAAGCGCAGGATCCCCGTGCTACTCTCCAGGAACTCCACCGGTACATAATGCAGCGTGGCGGCCATGCCCTGAGGGCCGGGCTGCCATTCGATCTCTGCAGCGGCGTAGCGCATGAACTGTGCGGTCATCATCTTGCGGACCAAAAGCTTGACCCCGCCCTGCTCGTTTTTCTCCACGGCATTGCGCACCTTGAGACGGCTGTAGAAATACTTCAGAGCGGCCTGATGGCGTTCAGCCTCAGCCTTCAGCTCGTCGGGGACATCCTCTCCAATCAGGACATCCCAAGGGCGACGGGAAACGCGCTTCTTCCGCTTCGGCACCACAGCGGCGAGGGTATCGTCACGCTCCATGATCTGTTCAGCCGCCAAAGCAAAGCCGCGCAGATACCCCGCATCATACTGATCAATCAGACTCCCCAGCGTGGCAGGGGTCACCGTCCGCAGTGGATTGAAGCGTTGTTGCTTCCACTGGGCCGCGATGCTCGGGGTGATGGCAAGAGGATTGCTCAAGGCCATCAATCAGCACCACCCACGAGACATTCGCACCTGACCCGAAGTGCCCGTCGTGCATGGAAAGCACGACTAAAAACCGATCAAAGCCCCAGTTTCCGTTTCAAGAGCTGCCCCAGATCGTGGAGGGCCTGCGCGCCGGCTTGCTCAACCGTCCGCCTCATGGCGAGATCCCGGGTGATCTCCTGATCTGAGGCGAACATGAGGGTCAGGCCGTAGCCTTTCCAGTGGATGATTTCGCCGCTTTGCTTGGCGTCGATCTCAAACCCGAGTCGGGGCAGGATTTCGAGCTGGCTTGGATGGAGGTTGCGCGGAAGATGGTGCATGGCTTTTAAAATGCTCTGAAACGCTCTTAAATTCGCTTTGGGAGGTCTGGGTGCTGTGATGACAGCCAACCGGGGGGCCAAGGGCCTTAAATCAGCCCAGCCCAAAAACACGACCCAGACGGCCAAAAGGACTGCCAAAAAGGGAGCGCTCCCGGTCGCCTTTCGGGATGCTTTGGGACTGCACCGGGCCGCCGCCTGTCTCAGCCGCGTGCATACCCAGGAATGCCGCCCAGGCATAGTCAGCATGTCCATCCAAGACCCCGGCCTCGCTGGTGATCACAATGCTGTCACCACTGCCCGAACGCTGCTTGATGGAGTACAGCTCATACTGAACCTTGGCTTCATCCTGGATCCTGACAATGCGGTCTTGGAAAGCACGCTTGGCTTTGACGGCCATCTCCAGCTTGATCTTCGCATTGAAGGTGATGGGCAGCACTTTCCCGGGATACTCAGCGACGCTGTTCTCTGCCAACTGCATGCCCAGACCCGTGGCATCCACGCAAGCATTGACCACAGCGGCATTGCTCAGGTGGGCAAAGAAGATCTTTTCCTGCTGAGCAAACGGCAGCTTATGCATCGGCAGGATCTTTTCAGTGATCATCAGCCCGCGCCATTTCACCCACTGCCAAAGAACCGAAGGGTGATTATGACGACCGATGTCCAAGCCGAGATATCGCGGGGCGGTCTCGGGTACTTCGGCCAGAAGCTTCTGCATGTCAGCCTGGTTCAGGGAGGCGGCTAGAAGCTCTTCCCAGGTCAGCAGTGCGCTGTTGTCGTCGCACGGCTGACACATAAACTCCTGTTTCCAGGCCTCTTCCGTCGCGCACTCATCACGAAGGCTTTGAAGAAAATCATCATCACTCCAGCCTAGCCGCTCATCTTCCACCCGCGCCGCTTTGAGGGTCTGTTGAATCTTGATCCAAAGCCCCTCTTGAACGGCGCTTTCAATATTGATCTCGTGATAGCTGATGCGCTTTTTATTCCCCTTCTCTTTGACCTCTTTGACCAGTTCATTGAAAAAGTTCTGCGATCCACGGTGGGTACTGATGATGCCCAGTGATCCACCACGGATCAGCGCAGGCTGAACGATGCTGTAGAGCTGGCGAGGATCCTTATGAAGGGCGAACTCATCCAAGCGAAAGCGGCCCTGTTTGCCGGCAAAGGCATCAGGCGAGGATGAGAGGGCGCGGATGCTGCGGTCATTGCCAAGCTCCAGCTCAAAGGCGCGGAGATCCCGCTCGCCGGAATCCAGCAGCACTTCACCATTGTCACGGGCGGCCGCATCGAACTGACGGGCAAATTTTTTGCAGTCCCCCACAAAGAGGCGGGCCGCCAGGAGATCCCGTGAACCGACCCAAGCATCAAAGATCTGTCCCGTCATCGCCGTGTCTTCGACAGTGCTGTAGGCTTCGCAGTAGGAACCACCAAAGCGTCGGCACTTGGCCATGAGCTTCATGCGTGAACGGTCATTGATCCAGGCAGCTTGTGTTGGTAGCCAGTAAGCCTTTGTGACCCGCTGGATCCGTTCTTCAGGCGTTTCCTTTGGAAGCAAAAGATTCACGGCTCATCCTCCTTCGGCATGCCCAGCTCCGCACGGATGGCCGCCCGGGTCTCAGGGGTCAACCCGCCTTTTTTGACGGCGGTCTTCATGACTTCATCCGCGCTCTTGATCTTGTCTTCGAGCAGCTTCACCCGGCGTTCTTCCAGGTCCAGCTTCTGACCTTCCACTTTAAGCTTACGCTCAGCCAAACTCATCTTATCCTTGTGGCCTTGCTGGCTGGCCTTCAGCTCCTGGCTGCGCTGGACGACTCCCGCGACCTGGACGAAGGTTTTGGCATCGCCCAGCTTGGTGGCACGGTTCAGAAAGACGGCGTTGCCGATCGCAGAGATCTGATCCGGGGTCAGGGTCAGGGCTTTGGTGCTAAGGAGCTGCTCCAGCTCGCTGGCTTCGCTCTCTGCCGTGCGGATCTCCAAGGTACGGGCATACCAGCCGCGCCACTCGCTGAGACGCTGCACCCGGGTTTCAATCTGGTACTCATCCTCCAGCCAGTCTTTGGCCTGGGCCAGGGTGCGCTTGGGATCGTCGCAAAGCCAATCCCAAAGACTCTCCTGGATGTCTTCGTCCAGAGTCTTGAGCTTGGCACCGGGATGAATTTTGCGAGCCATAATAATTCAGGCCTCCAGGCCGCGTGTGGTCAGATGCCATTCATCGGCTTCGGACTCGTGATTGTAGGTGAAATGGACGTAACCTTGGGACTGGTTCCAAAGTAGGGCCGCATTGACATCCGTGGCGGGAAGGTCGGGGTAACCGTTCGTCACCAGGAAGGAATGCAGGGCCTTCAAGGTCCACTTGCGCTTAGGCGCAGCCTGCATGGTTTCGCGGATGATGGGGCGCAGTTCTTTACCCAGGGCTGTGCTGATGAAAGGAGGTTTAGGCATGGGGTCAGTGGGTGTTGATGTCTTTCTCGGGATCGTCGCTGCAGCCGATATCCAGATGCCCTTCGATCTTGGAGACGCGATCGCTCAAGGGGTTGATCTGGCGATAGACGTGCTTCAGCTCGTCCAGCATTTTGTTCGTCACGCGCAGCTCGCTGGTATGGATCGACTTAGTGATGGTCTCCTGCCTTTTGGCCCCGGCATTGCTCATCGCCAGGAACTGGCGCTCGCTGTCGCGGCGCATCATGTGGATGGCCCAGATGATGTACAGGATGAAGATGCCCAGCACCGCCAGGACCGCGCACACAAGGATGAGTGCGAGCTTCCAGATGTCAGGATGGGCGAGGATGTCAATCATGGGGCTGGCAGCCTGGGCGAAGATTTAAGAAGTGGCTTCGAAGTGCATGGCATCGCGGGCGATCAGCGCCCCGAGGGATTTCCAGCCTTCCCGGGCGAAGGCCTCCATCACTTCCAACGGCATGACTGCGACTGTTGGCCAGTGCATTTTCAGACCGTTCTGTGCCTGGTTCCAATCGGTCGCAGCGCCACGGGCATGCAGCGATGGCAGCGAGCTGGTCCGCATAGGCCGATCATTGTAGCAGCCATCAAACTTAGCCAGGATCTGCGGATGAGTTTTAGAAAGGTCCACAATGACCCGGTAGAGGCTTTCAGCGACGCGCTCATGACAGCGGATCGTCTTCACGGCTTTGCCCTCATACTTCACGCCCAGGCCTGTGACGTTCAAGTTCACCAGACGACTCTCATCCCCCGGTTTGCCATAGAAGGCGGTCAGCGCGGCTTGATTAGGCTTAGGCCAGGGATTGACCTTGGGCATCAGCTTGCGCAGATAGGCTGCCAGCTTGGCGATGGATTGCGGTCCCCAGAAGCCATCAGGAGTCGCACCGATCTTCCGCTGCATGTTGATGATATCTTGCGTCTTCATGGGAGGTACGGGTGAAGGTAATGAAAGGCGATGCGCAGAAGGACGAGGGCGATAGCGAGCTGGATCCAAAGCCAGGCCCAGCCCTGGGGACCGAAGGCCATCACGGCCTGGCCCATCAGAAAGGCTTGCCGGGCACGCATGCCGTCTTCGCCTTCCTCATAGGAGACATGGTCCCAAAGGCGCGCAGCGAAGTGGCCATGGATCACCGAAGCCGGGGGAGCTTCGGGCAACTGGTCTAACAAGTTGTCGCGCAAGAAATCCGACCCGCCCTTGAGCAGGTCGCAGAGGAAATCATGTTCCAGGGATGGCAGCGTCCACGGCCCCTCAGGAGTCAAAAGAAACGGCTGCCCCCAGAACCAGGACGGGACGGAGGCCTTGTCGAACTCATAGCCGCCGGGAATCCAGAACGTGCGCAGGCTGCCATCAGGCATCGCGACGCTGAACTGGTAATCCTCTTGCAGACGCCAGAGCGGACCTTGACGCCCAGGCAGCCAACCAAACCCAAACTGGGCAGGCCGGACGTACTTGATGCTGGGCAGGTCTTCCACCATGGCCTTATTTGCTGGAGGTGACATCCACGACCGGCAGAGTCGCGACCGGAGCGCCACCAAAGAGCGCGGCCCCAGCTTCGCGGGCAAAAGCGGCATCCTCTGGAGTCACAGCCCCCTTGGCTGCGGCGTAAGTGAGGGCGATGTTGCTCACCGTCTGCAGGCGGGCATTCTGGGCCGGGTTGGCACAGGAGGAAAGGAAGGACAAGCTGGCGATGGCGACCAGAGAGAAGACTTTGATTTTCATACAGGTGCTGAGGATGAGGATGGAGAGAGAGGCCTAACCGAAAATGACGCGGCAGCCGGGCAATAGCCAACCCGACCACCGCGCCACCCTTCGCGTTAACAACCCCTAGGCCTCCATCATCCGCCCAGACCTCACCCCGCGCACCTGACCCGAAGTGCCCGTCGTGCAAACCTACAGGCACAAAAAAAGCCCGGCCTTTTTTAGACCGGGCTCTATTTCACTTTCCAAAACGACTTCTGAGCCATCCCCGGAAATACAACCAGAGAAGCCAGCCGATAGCTATCATCAGCCATTCATACCAGGCATAGTGCATTAGTCGCGGGAGGTGCGCTTTACCCACTCATCCCATTCCTTTTTACTGTCTCTCAGGATCTGCTGTTCCATCGCCTTCATTCGCAGGCGGTCTTCATTCTCTTTCCTCACCCGCCACCAATCAGCAGCGCCTAAGACAAAGCAGACCAAAGCCACCGTGATGGCTGCATACCCCAAGGCCCCGCCCGGCATGGGCCGCGCCTTCTCACTGCGCACCCACAGGTAGCAGCCAACGGCGACCAAGAGATTGAAAAGGAAGATGATCACATTGATCACCATCGAAGGCAAAGGCACCTGATAAGAGGCGATGGCCAACAGGCCAAAAATAAACACGCCAGCGATGCCCAATGGCGTGAGATGGCCAGGGCTTTTCTCTAGCGTGTAAGGCTTGGGTTCAAGCACAGGCTGAAGATCAGCGAGAGGCTTCCATTCACTCTCCCCTTGAGGCATGAATTGCATCGCGAGATTGAGCGCGCCTTGCTTCCACATCCCGCGCAACTGGGTTAGGGTGAAAGGGCCTTCCGTTTGCCCGTTTCTGGCGATGTAATAGGTGGGGGTCATGTTTTCTTTTTGGCGGCTCGTTTGCTGGGGTAAATGACTTTTTCAGGCGGGCTTTGTAATGGCTCGGGCTCAGGTTTTGGGGGCCTTTCATTTAGAGACACATTCACGCGATCTGGTACCGACAAGTAATCTGGCGGAACCTCAATCCCCATGGATGCCATCTTTTCCGCCAAAGCCTCTCGAACGAACTGCGCGCGCGCCACCCCCTTGAGGTTCCGTATTCGTGCTTGGTCCACCAAAGACAGCAGCTTCGTTGGCAAGCTCACTGTCATGATGGTTTGGCTGGGGTCTCGTCTTGGGGGCATTCATACTGAGTAAGACACGCTCTAAAAATATATCAACGATTGTTTGACACGTGTAATACTCAGTAATACACGTTCAGACATGGAACCAAATCCAAAAAAAGGCACGAAGAAGCGGGGAGCTGTCCCAAACAATCGCAGCACTCGGATCTCCATCCCAATCCCCAAAAACTGGGAGAAACCCATCAACGCCGCTGTCGCCATGAAGGACACGGACCGCAGCAAGCTGGTCCGTGAAGCCCTTCGCGAGAAGCTCGAAAAGATGGGGATGAAGCTCCCGAAGATGGAGGCGGCCTAACATACATTTGGAATACGCATTTTTAGCCACCGCGTTACACCCCTTTTTTATTCATTCGCACTAAAGCCGATTTCATGGATCCCGACCTGAAAAGACTGTTAGCCACACCCCGCGACCGCGATCTGACGGTCCGTGAGGTGGCAGACGTCCTGATGGTCCATGAAGTCACGATCACCCGGGCCGTGAACCGGGGTGACATCGAAAGTAAACGCCACTCCGGCCGGGGGCAGGGATCCCGGCATAGCATCCGCATCACCCGGGAGGCCGTCCTGGTGTACATCGTCAAGATCTGCAGTGGCGATCGCACAGCCCTTTTTCACAGCATCCAAACAAGCTGCCCGCCCGCCTGGTTGGATCTGGCCCTGAAAACTGCCGGACTGCACACGCTGTCACCAGCCCCGGCACCGCTGGCCATCTCGCCCAACCAGAAGCGCCCCAAAGCCGCCCCCGCCACCGACCCCCTGGCCGGACACTGCGGCGACCTCTTTACCCCCCGCACCATCGCCTAACCACCCCACCCCATGAGCACCCCAAACGACATCGAAGAACAGATTAAAGAGTACCTGCTGAAGAAGCTGGCCGAACTGCGCGCCGTCGCCCCTGGCGAGATCATCCTGACCGCACGAACATACCAATCCGACACTCTCCCGGCCCGGGTTGCTTGGGAAGGCTACTGCAGTGAGACCGGATGGGAGCTTTCAGGAGTTAGCGCAGATGACGTGATTTCGATCATCGCAGCCAAAGCCCGTAAGCTCCCCTCATTGGTGGAAAAGCTCCGCGAACAGGCGGCCCAATTGATGGAGAAAGCCGACGAGCTGGAGGCCAAAAGCGCCCCCACTTCGAAGGCCAACATCGAAACCTTTCACCAGGAGGCCGCGTGAGCATGAACCACGAACATCCCATCCTTCGTCGGCATCGCCTCATCACCCAGGGCCAGACCGAAGCCGCCCGGCCAGACATCGCCGCCGTGATGGCGGCCAACCTCCAACTGCTAGCGCATCGCGCCCATGCCAAGCAGACGCCCAGCCTGCAAATCGCCCCACCTCGCCCCCGCCTTCATGAGCTGCTCAGCCGCGCCGCTCAAACAGCCCAGACCTTCACCCACAACCCTACAGCCCCACAGTCATGAGATATCAAGAATTGATCAACCGCCAATCCAACATCGTGAAGAAAGTCTTGGTCATCGCGCTAGCAACCATACCGGCTTCATTTTGGCTCAATTTCCTGACCATCCTGCTGGCCAATACCGTGGGTAACATGAGTCAGCGAGCCTGGGCCGAACTCAGCCTTACCCCCGAGCCATGCGGACGGCCTGGCTGTGACTGCGAAAAAGACCGGGCCGCTCTACTCGCTGGGCTCACGACGCTTCGGGAGTCTCATCAAAAAGTGATTCGGCATAAAACCCCGCACGGCTGATCCCCAGACCTTCACCCCTAAACATTGATCCTCATGACCACTGCCACCCGCATCCATTTCGGTGATTCCTTTGAGCTTCGTGAAAAGCTCTTCTTCATGCATCGCCAGTGCCAGGCCCTGCGCTTTGCCTTCCTCTGCGCGCTGATGTCCACGGTCTGCGCGGTTGCAGGCTTCCTGATCCATTACAATCAGATGTCGCCCTTGTGGTTAGGCCTCGCCGCGCTGGGCACGCTCGTCTGGATCTGCGCTGCCGTGCTCTTCTACGTCATGCCCAGCCTGCAGGAGCTGAACCAGCGCGCCGAAGAGGAAAGCGAAAACCACTAACCTTTCACCCTCGCTCCCGATCGTGACCACCACCCAACTGCACCGCGCAGCGCATTATCAGCGCCAGCTCATTGATGACGCTGCCCAACAGGCCGACCTCCTGGATCTGGCCGCCCTGAACCAGCCCACCGCCGAAGACCGCGCCGCCGTGCAGGCCACGGCCAATGCGCTGCGCGTGCAAGGCCAGCGACTCATCCTGGAACTGCATGAGCTGGAAGCCCGCCTGCCCCAACCACCCGAAGCCCCGACCCCGCCCCCGGCCGTCTTTGACCTCAGCGATGAGGCCATCCCCGAAGACATCGCCCATCGCTGGCTGCCCCTCACAGAAACCGCCATTGCCGCCTAATCATGTCCAAAGCCAAACCAACCAAGACCGTTTCGGTCGAGATCGTCAAGCCGGACGAATCACCCTCTCGGGAGGGTAAACTTTGCGCAACCACGCTAAGCAATCCACTTATCCCTGAATTTGGCGATATCAATCAAATTGGCCTGTGGTTGAAAAATGAGGTCTGTAATTTCGAGCGTGATGAACGCTCGCTGACCCTGCGCATGGTCAGGATCGGCATGGTGTTGGTCTGGGTGGAAAAGACCCAGCCTCGTGGCACTCAGGCTAATCTCCTGATGCTGCACTTTGGCCAACGTAGCGCCAAGCAGTTGGAAAAGTACATCGCCGCCGCGAAGAAGGTTATGCGGCATCTGGATCTGCTTAAAGGCAACACGCTGACCAATGCTTCCGAGCTGAGCCAGGTGGTCTGTTTCCAGCCCGATCTTTTCGACGATGCCGAAACCCTGAAGCATAACGCCATCCTGCAAAAGGTCAGCGACTTCATCGGCGGGCGCTCGCTTTCCAAGCTGCTCAATGAAGACAGCCCGCTGGCGCTGGGGGAAGCCCCAGAGCTACCCAACACGCCGAACGGCCATCAGAAGGACGCCGCCAACAAGCGCCAGGTGAAGCCCCTCGAAATGGTGAAACGGGAAGCTTTTGAAAAAGCCTTCAATGAGTTTTTAGCCAGCTTCAAAGCCAAGGAATGGCAGCACTGCTATCTCCACGCCCTGCCTGATCCGGGCAGCGTCGGTCTCCTGACTTTGGAGGCCGAACTCAAGAAAGCCCACGAGGCCGTCGCACAGCATAACCGCGAACAGGCCCTGAAGGACCGCACCAACACCCGCAAACGCTAACCACTCATGGAACTGCTCGCCTCCTACACCCCTGAAGACGTCCCCGCGATTGTCCTGACCGACATCGAAACCCGGGAAGTCATTCACACGATCGAACCTTCCCGCGATGGCCGCGTCTCCCTCATGTGGCGCGCCGAAGACTGGGCCGCCCGCAACGGTCACAAGGTCGCCGAGCGCGACTGGTCCAACCTTTCCAACTGAGCCGATATGAACCCCACTGAAATCACCAAGCGATGGGAGGCGGTCGCTCCATGCTTTGGCTTCAAGCTGGATAGCTGGCTGAAGCTGATGCGGATCGCCGCCGCTGGCACCGGTGGAATCACCCTGCGCGAATACTTGGACGCCACCCATCACAAAGAAGGCCTGGGCCTGAATTTGAAGACGCTGCAAAAGTGGGAAGGCGCGGGGCTGATCCGCCGGGAAGAACGCAGCAACGGAACGAAGCGCGTTTTCATCCGCTACTTCATCACGGCCAAAGGCGCGGAGCTGCTGCGCGTGGAGATCCCCGAGACGCCCGCCGCCGTGGAGATCCAAGCCGCTCCCAAACCCCGCCAGATCCCGCAGGCCAAACCCGCCGCGACCCCAGCCCCCATCCCCCGCCTGATCCTGCCCGAAAACAGGAAGCTGAAGAAGCTGCACCTCAAGGCCCTGCACCTCCCCACCCTTTGACTCTCATGCGCCCCTCCATGCTCCCTGCTCATGATTGGCCCGTTGGCCTGCACTTGGCGCTGACTGAAAAGGTCATGATGCCCAAGGTACAGCCGCACTGCACCAATCCCGACTACGCGATCCAGGATGCCGACCTGACCCGCGAAACCATCACTCTCTTTCCACCGGAACGCCTGATCCTTCAGCGCCTGGTCAACCAGGGCCGTCATGCCGTCTGCCTGCATGGCGGGGTCAATATCGTGGTTCTCAGTACCCGCTATCTCAAACCTCTGGAAAAAGACCAGGCATTCAAAACGGCCCAAGCCGCCTAACCAATTTTCTCACCATGGACCGCGACGATTACTTTGCCCAGACCTGCACCGCCATTACCGTGCCAGCTTCCCGCACCCTCAGTGCTGAGGAGCGCCGGTTGATGACGGATAGCGCCCGCCGTTTCTTCGACGGTCTGCGGTGGGTGATGGTCAATCTGGATACCCTCATCAAGGCAGGCCAGAAAAAGCGGCCGCTGTGCGTGATCTGGGCCGCCGAACTGCGCGCCGAATACGGCATCGAGCTTTCCGCCGAACGCATCCGCAAGTACCATGACAAGTGGCTGGAAGTGGGAGAAAAAGCCCTGATCAACAAGTCCCTGTGCGGCAAGGCCCCGGAGAAAAAGTCTCTCCCCCCGGCCATCGTGGATCAGTTCTGGGCCCTTTACCTGGACATGAAGGACAAGGCCAGCGAAGCCGCCGCTTGGCGCGCCCTGATGGCCAAGCTGGTGAAGGGTGAAAAGCTCAATGGTGGGATCACTTGGCAGTCCCTATTTTTCAGCCTGCACCCGGCTGCAGATCTGCCCGCTGCCTGCCCCTGGAATCATCACAACCCGCCTCCAGGATGGAGCCAGAGCAACTTCGCCGCCCAGCCCAAACCTTCGGACGTGGTCAAGGCCCTGGCCCTGCGCGGCATGGGCGCGGCCAAGGCCGTGCTGGCCCGCCAAGCTGGCGTCCGCATGGAATGGTCATCGCTGCGCATCGGCGAGTGCTACATGATTGATGACCATGACGTGGACTTCCGCTGCATTGTTGAAGGTCAGTTGGTACGTCTGCGCCTGATCGTGCTGATCGAAGTCCGCAGCCGTCGTGTGATGGCCTACGTCGTCCGCCCGCGTCTGAAGGACGAAGACGGTACCGAGCGCAGCATTAGCCGCCGGGATGTGCAGCATCTTGTTGCAGGCTGGCTGCATAAGTACGGCCTGCCCCGGGACTACCCCGCTTATTTCCACTGCGAAAACGCCGCCGCTGCGATCACGACCGACTTCGAAATGATCCTTCATCGGGTCACAGATGGCCGCCTCATCATTGACCGCACCGCGCTTTATTCCGGCGTGTGCCAGATGGCCAGCTTTCGCCAGTCCGGTGGTACACCCACAGGCAAGGCCCCGATTGAAAGCAAGTTCCGCCTCTTTGACATCGAGCTGGCCCATGTCCGTGGTGCGACAGGCCGCAACTACATCCACAAGCCCGAAGAGCATCAGGGCCGTCTGAATGCGGCCAGCGCCCTCATCAAACGCGCCCGCGCCCTCAGTCCCATGGATCAGAGCGATCTGGCCCAGCTCACCCAGCAAGGGGATGTTAAAATGCCCTTTCCCTCCCTGTGGGAAGCGCATCAGGAAATTCATCTGGCCATCCAGCGCATGGATGCGCGGACCTGGCATAAGATGGAAGGCTTCCTGGAGGTCGCCGAGTTCCGCACGGATCCCCAGGGCACGACGTTTTACCCGCTTCACGAGGCTCTGTTTGAGCAGCAGTCAAAGGACACTCAAGAGCTGATTAAAGAGTTCTTAACCTACCCCGACAGCCTTCAAAACAGGATGCTTTCCTGGGGCCGGGTGCGTGCCGAATCTTCCGCCGAATGCTGGCTGCGTTTGCTCAAGGGCGTGTCCTTCGTGAAGGTCAGTGATGCGGGCCTTGCGGAGCTGCTCTTGGACAGCATCACTGCCGAATGGCCAGGCACCGGGGCCATCCGCCTGGACATCGCGGGCGACAAGATCGAGTTCAAAGGTCGCCTGGAAGACGTGCTGCCGAAGACCAAGCTGCGCTTCCGTTTCAATCAGGACGCGCCCTCCGCTGTCTGGGTGCAGGATCTCGCAGGCCGCCCGCTGGGCACGCTGAACCGCGAAGACCGCGCTCATTACCACGATGCCGATGCCCTGAAGGATCGCGCCGCCTTCAAAGCCGCCGAACTCGCCCGGGGCATCCAGGAAGTACGCCGCTATGAGCTGAGCAGCCCGGATGCCATCGCCGCCCTGCAAGACAACCTCAACACCGCCGCGCTGATGACGGCCTTCGAAGGCCCTCACGCCGCGCCCGTCCCCGTCGCCACCATCCACAGCGAGACCAGCGAGGCCCTCGTCAAGGAAATGGAAGGCCGCACTCTCCCCCCCGCCAAAAAGGAAACCGCCGCCGCCCGATATCTGCGGCGCAACAAGCAAGCCTAACCAAAAACAAGCCCACCCCACCCTTATGCCTGCACTCCATCACAACCATCCTGAAGCGGAAGAACGCACCGAAGTTCAGCCCGCAGTCAAAACCCTCTGGAAAGCCGGGAAACATTGGACCACCTACCCGGAAGAGTGGCAGAATCTCATCATCCAGTGCGCCGATATCCAGGCCCGTCTTCGGGCCACCGGAGCCCAGGGCCGCAACTGGTCGGATGAAGACTTCGCCGGCACTTCCGCCATCGGTGGCAAATGGGCTTCCTTCCGTGTGGGGCTCTACCCTTATCCCGCGACCGCGAAGACCCGCACAGAGCTTCGCCTTGGCCTGGACGATCTCCTGGCCCATGCACGCAATCACGAGCTGCGCACCCAGGACGCAGCGCAGCGGGCGCAGATCGCCGCCGTCTCCAGCCAGTTCATTGAGCTGCCCGATTATCAGGCCATCCGGGGCGCGATCAGTGCCGCGCATGCAAAGATCGGCGAGCGCAACGAAGAGCGCCTGGTTGTCTTCCGTGCCCGCACACGCGGCGGCAAGACCTGGCTGGCTGATAAGCTGATGGAAGAGGGCATCGTGACCTGGAAAGTCACCGCGACCCCATGCTGGAAAGCCAGCTACAAAGCCATGCTGCTGAAGCTGGCCGAACTCATCGGCATCAGCGAGGCCAAGCGCACCGTCCTGGATCTGGAGACCGTCGTCCTGAAGTCCATGAAGACCCTCGCTGGTGTGCTGCTCTTCGAAGAGGTCCAGAGCCTTTGTCATCAGTCCCAGGAGTTCATCAAGACCATCTTGAATGAGACGACGCTGACCGTCTGCATCTTCATCACCAATGAGGCCCACGACACCCTTTTGGGCAAAGGTGGCAACGAACTCGCGCAGCTCTTCGCCCGGGCCGAAGCCAACCTCCCCGCCTCGCCCATCACCGCCGAAATCGTCCGCCTCTTCAACCCCGCGCTTTATGCCCAGGTGGCCCACGAGGGCCAGCTCGTCCGCATCGCCAAGGCCGCCAATGACCTGGGAGCCCTGAGCGCCGTCCGCCGCATCACCGACATGATCCGCGCCGATGTGAAGACCGGAGCTGTCATCACTGACCAGATCGTGGACGCCGCCATCGCTGACTATCGCAGCCATGTCCCCATCGTCCGCACCACCCGCGCCCTCTTCGGCGCATCCACCACCACCCGCAAAGCCGCCTAACAAAACCCATATTCAGCCCCTTATGAAAAGCTATTTCAAGATCACGTCTGGCTCTCTTTACACCATATTGAATGAAATCAGTGAGCAAAACAAACTTGCTCAAGCTGCCGCCAAAGAATGGGGAAAGAAATACCCTGAGATTGAAGGCATCCGGGGGCTATGCGTGACGTTTGTCGAAGGTCATGTCCCAACGGGAAACCTTTGGAGAAAGCATAAAAAAGGCGGCTTCACGCCTAACAAAGGCTGCAAAGAAGGGAAAGCCCTGGCGGCAGAAATGGCGGCCCTCCCATCTCGTCCCGGAGGGATGCAAGTACTTATGGCCATGATGACGGTCAGCACCTGCAAAGACATCATGCGTGTCAATCAGACTGGCACCCCAGGAATCAAGCAAAGAGGCTCTGATTTCTATCTGGCATGTGATGACTGCTGGCTGCCAAAGAATCGGGCCGGAATTGAGGAGATCAAAGCCTCTGAATACGAGTCCATTCAACGCGCTTCCACCACCACCCGCAAAGCCGCCTAACGCTTATGCCTGCCCTTCTCGCCCTCCCCGCGCCAGCAGATCCACTGGCCCGATATGTGGCCATCCGCGAAGCTCAATTACAGAACCCTCATCTTACCCTTACCCATCCCTGGGGGCTGCTACGCAAATGCTTCCTCTACAAACGGCCTTCCTGGGTCCTCCTGCAGGTGGAACGCGCCAATGAAGAGCGGCGGCAGATGGATGCGCGGGTCTTTCGCAGGGTCCAACGGATTGCAAGACGGCATCAGGCCAAATGGCCCCCATTGGCTGGCGTCGCGAGGTTTCCCTCACATGCCCTTTCCATTCGTCAGCCCTGGGCCTGGCTGATCGTTCACGGCCCAAAGCGTTTTGAAAACCGCATGTGGTCAAAGTTGAATCCTGCCCGCCATTTTCGAGGCCCTTTCCTCATTCACGCTGCCCAGGGAATGACCCGCGACGAGTACGCCATGGCCCATGGCATGGCAGAGGAAAATGGCGTGATCCTGCCCCCCTTCGAAGAGCTTCAAAGAGGCGGTATCATCGGTGAGGCCCATGCCGCCAACTTTGTCGAGTTTAGCGAAGTCGATCCTGGCGACGCCCCCTGGGCCTTCACCAGCGGCATTGAACTCATCAACGTGAAGGCAATCCCATTCAAACCCTGCAAAGGCCGCCTGGGCTTCTTCAAGGTCAATTACGACGAGCTTTAAATCCATGACTGGAGACCTCCCATTGCCTGACTTTCGCAGCCTCCTGCAGGAACTGGATCCAGCCTTCACCCAAGGAGCAGAGTACACCCTGACAGAACCCGAAGTGGAGCTGGTCTTTCTCTCCCTCCATCGCCTCGCCGCCATCGAAGAACTGGTCGCACAAAAAGACTGGGAAACCCTCGCCCGCTACTGCCCACCCGCCCTCTAATTATGGCCCCTGAATCCACCAAAGGCCGCAGCTTTAAGCCTTACATTAAAAAAGTCCCCGGCCTGCTGAAGAAGATGCACGAGGATCATTTGGCCGGACTCCGCCTGTTTGAGCTGGAGGCAAAGTATGGCTATGGTCGCTGGAACATTCGGAAGGCTTTTGAAGGCGCTGGTTTGCAACTCATCAAGCGGGGCGACGGTCGTTTTCAAAAGACGCTGTACTTTCATTCGGAAGCTGAGATCGCTGCCTTTGTGGAGAAAAGCACGCGCTTCGTGGTGCCTCGTCCGCTGGCTACTGAATGGCGCGAATGGCCGCTGGAGAAACGCGCTTCGCTGGTCCGTCAGATGGTAGCTAAACATGGATGGCCCAACCCGCGCCCGGAAGGCCCATTTAGCGCAGGCTTGGAACCTTTCGATTACACCAGCCCCCGTGCTCATGAGGTGGCGGCCCAAATGAATGCCGGGCTTGCCTCCCGCGACTGGATTTGTCATCTTAAAATCTGCAGCCGGGGAGTGATCTTTGAGGGCAAGCTTTACTGTTGGATCCAGAAGTATGGCTACGTGAGAGGAGGCTTCACGAAGGGCAAAGGGCGGGAATGCCTTCACCGCCTCCTTTACAGCCGTTACCACGGCCCCATTCCATCCGATGGCATTGTCCGCTTTCGCGACGGTAATCAGAACAACATGGATCCGGCCAACCTGTATCTGGAAACCCGGAATGACCTGGCAAGGCAGAACCAAGCCGCCGGCCTCACGCGCAGATCTCGCGCCCATACCGCCGCTCTGCTGAAGCGCGTCAATCAAACCTCGAAAGGAACCGCACATGAACTTGGAAAAATTCTTGGATGAACTGGAAGCTGAAGAGCTTTCCCGGGTGGGGCCGCTGGACGTGAAATCCCTTGTGGATCAGGCCCGCGAAAAAGGCCTGGTGATGGGCGGTGAAGCCCAGGCCCGAAAACTGACCAACATCGAGGCGCGGGGCATCCTCACAGCCATCAATGGCCGCAAGCTCAAGGCCCTCCCGAATGGCTGCCCTCTGGTCAAGGCCCTGCCCATTGATAAGACGGGTGGCGAGCTGGTCACCAACCTAGCCGGGGTGCAAACCCGCTGGATGGATGTCAGCCCGGAAATGGCCCGGCTTTGGCTGCTGAACAACTTTAACAACCGCAAGGTTTCGATGGATACCGTCCGCTCCTACGCCCGGGAGATGGTGAACAACAAATGGATCCCAACACATCAGGGCATTGCCTTCAATTCGCGGGATGAACTCATTGATGGACAACATCGCCTGATGGCCATCGAAATGAGCGGCGAAACCGTCCGCATGCTGGTGACTTTTGGCCTTCCCACTCGTGTGGAAAACACCCGAATGACTGGGATGGATGCCGTTGATCGTGGCAAGACTCGCACCGTCGCGGATCAGCTCAAAATTCAGCATGGTCTCAAAGGTGGTAGCATCCTCGCCGGGATCTGCGCCAGGCTTGCCGGGATCTGCAGCCCGGAGCGCACGCGCCGCCTGACGGTGGGGGAAGTTTTGGACATCCACGAAGCCTTTGAAGAGGCCGTGGATTGGGTCATTGCCAACCGCCCCAAGGCCCACGGGCTGAAACAGGTGGGCGTACTGGCCGGCTTCGCTTTTGCTCTGGCTGTGGATGGCACCGACGGGGCCGTCGCTGAGATGTTTGACCAGCTCGTCACAGGCACGGCGCCGGAAGGCTCTGTCATCACCCTTTTGTATCGGTTTTTGACCAGCCCGGACGCCATCCTTTTGACCCGTGGAAACGACCGCGCTTTGGCCGAACTCGTCTTGCAGTCCATCTGGCTGCAGGAGCGTGGCCAGATCGTCTCCGAATTGGTCCAGGACACCCAAGGCATCGAGGTCTGGAGATCCCGTCAACCCGACCGCGTCAAACGCATCGCCAACATGTTCCTCCTCCCCTCCATGGAGGCCGCCTGAACTCCTCATTTTCTCAACCCAAACCCACCCCACTATTATGTCACGAATCAAAGTCTCAGACCTCAAAAAATCCGGCCTCTTCCTCCTTCCAAACGCCATCCGTTCCGATGAAGAACTGGAGCTGGCCGTAGCCAGTGCCGGCGACCTTGAAATCTCCATCGAACGCAAGCAGGCGCAGATGATCCAGGAACTGGCCGATCTGAAGGAAAAAGAGCAGGCCATCAAAGAGCGTTACAGCCTGGAAATCGACAACCTGAAATCCAAGCTGGACGCCGAACAAAGCCGCGCCCGCGCATGGTGTGAATCCAACCGTGAAAGACTCTTCGGAGACAAGAAATCCATCACGATCCTGGCCGCTGAACTCCGCTTCAAGGCCACCCCTGGAAAGTGCGAGCTTTCCCCGGATCTGGATGATGCCGATGTCATCGCCCGGATCATGGCCCTGCCTGATGAAGATGCCGACCTCAGGGACCAACTGATCCGCATTGATCCCCAGCTAGATCGCGAAGCCTTCCGGGTGCTTTGGAACTCCACCGCCCCCGGTTCTCCTGAACGCGAAAAACTCGCCAATATCGGGGCGACTGTCGTCAAAAAAGAGACCTTCGTGATCACCACCGCCACCGGCGGCAAAGTGAAGGGCGAAAGCAAGAAAAAGGAGGCCGCCTGATTATGAAAACCACGCGGTACATGACGCCCCTTTCTAAGGTCCAAATCACCCAGCTTTGCGCCCTGGCTTCGAAGGCCTTCAAAGCCGCCCAAGCACGCGGGGCCCTGGACGATGGAATGACCGCCGAACAGTACCGCCGCGAAGGTCAAATGGAGGCCGCGCAAGTGGCCTCCCTGAAGGAAGCCAACCAAGGCCATTATCTGGAGATCCGGGGCAAGTGGTGGACGGTCATTGGCAACCTGGAGCGGGCCTTTTACGACTTCCTGAACGCGGGCCCCGAAAACGAGGCCCGCCGCCAGATGGCCTGGCGTCTCGCTGGCCAGGTCTCCGCCCTCGCAGATACCCTGGCGACCAACGCACACGACAAGGCCACCAATGAGGCCATCCGCGCCCTGCGCCCCGAGGAGCAGCTCCCCGAAATCCCCAGGATGTCCGCCGAAGAAGCCGCCCGCCAAGCCTGGGCCTACACACGCAGCATCGCGGTGGCCCGTTTTGCGGGCCGGTCCATGGAATCCCTGGATCCTGACCAACTGGAGCAACTGGGCTTCACGATCATCAACCGGACCAGCGCCAAGAGGGGCGTCGGTGACTCCTGGACCCGCAACAAGAGCCAGCGCCGCTCAAAAACCTCTAAAAAGGCGCTGAAGAGCTTCTCAACCGCCGATCAAGGTCGCCGGGGCCACGTTGCCCCAAGCATGCCGGATCTGGCGGAAAGTGGGTCAGATCGCCTGTAGATCCCCCCGTCTAGCGGTCCGTGTGGGTCACAATGTACCGCCCGAATCCGCCCTTTTCCGGGTCAATCCGGTTTCTTTCCTTCAACAGGGCACTCCAAGAGGAAGCCCAGACCGCTGGCCACTTTCTCATCGTCTGGGCAGCCGTGGCCCATTTCTTCCAGCTCAGCCTCGCCAGCGTGATCGCCGAATACATCCGCCTGGAATGGGAACTCGCCACCCGGCACCTTCCCACCCCGATGGCTCCGATTCGTGATGAATCCATCGCTCTGCTGACCAGCCAACTCATGCACACGCCCAAGATCGGGCTCCAACTTCTCGGTGCAGAAGTGGACCCAGCCGAAGCAGCGAGCGAAGAGTCCCTGGCCAAGCAGGCCCCATGACCTGCCCCCATCCTCTCCGTCATTCGGCGGGGATGCGGTTCAGCGTGTAAGCCGAAAGGCGATGCCACAGAGGCGAACCATCTTTGGCATTCACCTCAGGCAGTTCGAACTCGTGAACATACCCGGCGCGCAGGTTTGCACATTTCACCGTCAGGCTCAGTCCGTCTTTGGAAAGCTGCCAGCCGCTCAGTTTCAGAGGCTGGGTTTCTACCTCGGGGCTGCCATACTTCGCCGTGAACAGGTAGGTGTAGCTCTGCGCCTTCGTCAGCGTCCAGTTGGCCGGTTTGATGGGGCGGGTGAAGGTGAAGCGGAAACCGTCCTTGAGAGACTCCAGTTTCTGCACTTCCAGCAGAGGCTTGCCCGTTGGCACTAGGCGCTGGATACCGAAGGGCCGGTTGCCATAGCTGTTCCAGCCACGGTTCGACTGCCCCACCACCATCGAACCATCCTGGAGGAAGTTCAGCGTCAGCACCGCGCTCTGCAGGCCGCTGATGAAAGGGAAACAGGCCCCCTGATATTCGCCACCCACCTTTTCCAGGAACACACGATTCACCCCGGAAAGCACGAACTCACCGACAAAAAGCTGCTTCTCAAAAGGCCCGAACTTGCCACCGGTCTCATCGCAGCGAAGGCCCGTGGGGCTCTGGCCTAACTTCACGTATGGAAACCAGATCGCTGGCGGTGTGTAATGCGGGACTTGCTTCATGGCCTCCGCAACCGTGATACCATCGGGCTGTTTTCCTTCAGGGGCTGGGATGGGCGAATCCGCACGCTTCATGTCCACCAGCGAATCGGCATGGCTGAAATAGGCCCCTTTGCGGATGTGCATTAGCGGATTCGTCGGCATCCAGTTGCCTTGCTGGTCAGTAGCAAAAACGTCCCCTTCGGCATTCAGGCCGATACCGCACGGACTGCGAAACCCGGCGCTAAATCCCGTGGCCTGCGTGCTGCCCTTCGGCGTGATGACGGACCAGCCGCGCCACAGCGGATGCACGCCCTCCTCCCCTGCCCCGGCCCACTTTTTGCCCATCGAGCAATTGAGCGTGTTGTGCATGTTGCCTTCGCGGTCAAACACGGGCCCGTAGGCATACTCATGGTAGGCACCGGAGACGCCCCAGCCCTGGCCCACGGTCTGGTATTCATCCGCCGAGCCATCGCCGTCAGTGTCACGCAGACGCGTCACCTCGGATCTTTGCGTCACGTAAAGCGCGCCCTCATGCCAGGCTAGGCCCAGTATCTCGTGCATGCCGGAGGCGAAGAGCTTGTAGCCCAGTTTCTCCACCGTGGCCGGTTCCGCCTGGGGGTTCTGAATGATCCAGACCTCCCCTTTGCGGAGAGAGACCGCTAGCTTGCCATCGGGCAAAACGGCCAGGCCGCTGGCCTCCAGATTGGTGCCTTTCGGCACGGCGTAGGTCACGATGCGATAATACGGATTCGCTTCCTCCGCCTGCATGGCAGGCAGGGCCAGGATAGAAACCATTGGCAGCACGCGCTGCATGCGACTGCGCAGCCGTAACTGAACCAGCCTGCACGCTTTCTTGAATGACATTACCATGACAGCACCTCCTTCGTGATCTCGCCGTTGATCTTGATTTCGTGGTCGAAGCCCTTGCCATCTTTGGCGGGCCGCAGCGTATCCTCCACCGGCTGACCATCTTGCAGATACAGGAAAGTCGGCACACCGGCCTTGTCCAGACGGTAACCCGAAAACACCCGCTTACCCGTCGCGGCTGGCAATTCCTTCAGATCGGTCCCCAGCGGTTTGATGGGCAGCATCTCTCGGCTCTGCCAATTGCTCATCGCATCCAGGAACCGGCCACGCCAAACCTGCGTCCAGCGAACTTGGACGGCATCAAAAGTGGCATGCAATCCCTGAGGAAAACCGACCGCGATGGCATGGCTGCCAGCACCTTCAATAAAGCTGCGGAAGACGATCGGACGCCCCAGTTTCTCAGGCTTCAGTTCAAAGTCTTCCGTAGACAAAAGCCCCTCCGGCAACGGCTGTCCTTCCAGCTCCTTGAGATAGATCCAGATGGACTCAATCTCCTGGTCCGCCTTCTTCCTCCCCATGAACATAGGAGGCATCATGGTCCCTGGCTGAGTGGCCTGTGGGTTCAACAGCAGCTCCTTAAAATACTCTGGCTGCAGCCGCTCGACGGTGTGCGTCAGACGGATCACCGGGGGCCCCAGAGACTTGCGTTCCTTCAGCCCATGGCAGGCCACACAAGCCAGTCCGGTGGAGCCGAGGAGCTGCCGCCCGGTCTCCGCACGATGATGTTTACCCAGGCCGCTGACATCAATGGTCACGGGTGTTTCCCGCTTATCCGCCTCAGGCAGTAGGCCTAACAACATCTCCGTGTGCGCCCGGCCAAAGTTGGGCATGCGGGTATCCATGTAGGGGCGCACACTGCCGCCTTCACCCCACAGCACTTTGCCAAGCCAGTCCTTCGTCAGCTTGCGTCCCACGTTGTCCAAATTGGGGGGCAGGTGTGCAAGTTCGCCCAGAGATTCGGCGCTGCCGTCGTTGGAGCCAAAATACTGCGCACGAGGATCTTCAGGACCACCTTTACCATCACGGTCATGGCAGGCATAGCAGTTCAGCCGCGTCATCTGCCAGTCCACCTTTTGCGCGGCGGTCAGCTTCGGTGCATCCTGCTTCTGAATGGCCGTGATGGCTAGGCGCAGAGCGCGCTTTTGTAGATCATTGAGATCGTAGCGAGGCACCCCGCTCGGCTGGGTTCCCGCCAGACAGCCCGCATCCACCTTCAGTGCGGCCAGCGCTTTGGTTTTGACAGCGGAGGCCTTGGTCAAGTCTTCCGGCAATACCCCTGCATGGCAGGCAACGCAGTTCATTTGGGCAAAGACTTCCTTGCCCTTTTCCACTCCTTGTGGGGGCATCTTGAGGGCAGCACGCTCTGCCGCAGGCTCCACCTCGCGCCCCAGATGCATATAGGCGGCGATGTCCGCCGCCTCCTGTAGGCTCAGTCGCATGTTTGGCATGCGTCCCGCAGGACGATGTGACAGGGGATCAAAAAGAAACTCCGTCAGCGCATCGACCGAATAAGCTTCCGCCAAGATCAAAGGCACCGATCCTAGCCCCGGCTTCTCGATTTCCGCATCAGCCGCCGCCTTGGCTGGGCGGTAGTCCGTGGCGGGCTCATGGCAGGCCACACAGCCCACCTTATGATAGATGTCCTTGCCCCGCGCCATGTCTCCCGCTGGCATCTTCGGCGTGGCGGGTTTCAGCGATCCCAAAAACTCCGTGAGCGCCTCCACCTTCTCCGCATCCCCCTCTTCTCCGGCAAACAGGCCGGGCATCTGGGTCCCCTTTTTGCGATGCTGCGGGCTGCGGATCATCTGCCAGAGACTGTCGGCATCCAGGCGGGAGCCCACCTTGGTCAAGTTGGGCCCAGCCTTGGGAGCCAGCCTTTCCTGCCATGACTTGGGCGGCACATGACAGGCGGTGCAGTTCAGCTCGCCTAACAACAAGTATCCACCTTCCACCACATGCTCGTCTGGATCTTCGGGCAGGTTGAACTGATCGAAATTAAAGACGTAGGCATGGTTGATGGGCTCTGCCTGGAGCGGATGGGACCGGGCAGGGCCGCCAAGAAACGCCATGGGCGCCAAAATGGCCAGGAGCTTGGTGGAACGGGTCATGGTGGGTGGACCTTGGCGTTTACTCTATCTGCTAGATGCCCATCTTGGCGCGTTCAGCGTCCAGGGCCTTGATCCAGGGACCAATGAAGTGACCACTGTCATGATAGGTGCGGCCTGAGTACATGTGCTGATCAATCACACAAGGCTCATTCACGTAGATGCCTCCGCAGATTTCCAGATCGAACTTGCACTTCGCCACCGTGGCCATGCGCAGACCTTTGACGATGTCCGCGCGGGCCGGAATTTCCACACCGTGGCACACGCTGGCGCAGGGCTTTTTCTGCTCCCAGAACCACTTGGTGATACGCAGCAGGTCGGCATCTTCACGGATGTATTCTGGGGCACGACCACCGCTGAAAAAGATGCCCACGTATTCTTCAGGATTGATGTCTTTGAAGGCGATGTCGGCATCAATGCTGTAGCCTTCCCACTCTTTCGTGATGGTCCAGCCGGGTTTGACTTCGTGCAGCACCATCTGGTACTTCCGTTTTTCCGGCGCAGCAACGATGGGCTTGTAGCCACCCTCAATCAGGCGGTAAAAAGGATAAAGGGTATCAACGGTTTCGGTGGCATCACCGACGATCAGGAGGACTTTGGCTTCAGACATAGAGGGATGAGACTGGGTCTTTTACAGGGTTGGGGGATGGAACAGAAAGTTAAATCAGGCTGTCGAGATGGTTTTTGGCGCGCACGATTTCGGCGGTCGTTTCCGCCGCCGTGGGCAGAATGGGGATGCCGCGTGGAGTGGGGTGCATGAAGATCTCCGTCGGCCCGGTGAAATTCACTTCTTTGAGAGCCTGCAAGAGGGGTTTCCAATCCAGCTTGCCACGGCCGGGCATCTGCTGAATTTCTTCCTCTTTGGGCATCGGTTTCATGCAGCCCAGGCCATGCTCCCAGGCATAAAACAGCGTCATTTTTTGATCAATGTGGCGGATCAGATCTGAAAGCAGCTTCGAATCCTGCGGCAGATGGTAAGGAGCCAGGGCAATGCCAATGCCCGGCAGGTCGCGGATGTCATCGGCCAGCCAGCGCAACGAATCGGGAGTATCAATCAGGTTGTTGATATGGTTCTCGATGCCGATCTCCACGCCGTTTTCAGCCGCCAGGGCAGCGTGCGGTTTCATTTTCTCGACAAAAGCTTTCACGTTCAGGCGGAGTTGCTCTGGGGTGACTTTATATTCGCCCGTGCCTCCGGTGACGATGAATGTACCTCCCAGCTTTTTCACCAGCTTGATCTCTTCCGTCAGTTTGAGCGGCCCGAGGTCATAACGTGTGCTGCCGCCAAAACCGACTCCGTGCTGCTTCAGCAAATCGGCAAATTTGTCGTGCCCCATCGCATCCAGTTCCTCGCGTTGGGTGCCATGCTTTTTCGGCCATAGTTCGATCGCTGTGGCCCCAGTCTTTTTGACCTCAGGCAGAATTTCCGTCAGGGAAAGATTGCCATACATGGCAGAGGCCAGCATGTAATTCAGCTTCCAGGGGGAAGTGGCGGCCCAGGCAGGTGCCGCAGTCAGCGCAGCGAGGGATTGAAGAAAATGGCGGCGGTTCATGGTTGTGCTCTTATTGAACGGGGTCTGACGACAGGATTCATTCAGACTTTGAAGCACCTTCTTCAGATTTTGCGGCACATTCAAACTCCGATTTTCAAGGCCAGCCCCTGCTGGCTATCCCACTCTGGGAGGTTGCCACCTCATTCCTTTTGCGCCAGCCCCAGGTCCCGCCTACGGTTCGGACATGAATCGTTCTGTTTATGGCTGCCTTCTGGGCGCACTCATCCTTTTTTTGTTCGTCAGCCTGGGGCTTAACGCGGTGCAGTTTATGGCGCTCGTGGGGGAACAGTTTGCGGGCATTCCTCAGCCAAAGGAAACCCTCACTGAAAAAATCGAAGTCCAGGGCAAGGCGAATGTCCCCGACAAAATTGTCCACCTCGATCTGGAAGGCATCATCAGCTCCATGAGCACCGGCGGTTTTCTGGAAAGCGCTATGCCGAGTGTCGAAGGGATCAAACGCGGCCTCGAACAGGCCGTGGCAGATTCCGAGGTCAAAGCCATCGTCCTCCGCATCAATTCCCCTGGCGGTGAAGTGACTGCCTCCGACATCATCTATGCCGCTGTCAAAAAGGCAGCAGCGCAAAAACCGGTGATCGTTTACATGGATTCTGTCGCAGCCAGTGGCGGCTACTACGTGGCCTGCGGGGCCACCAAGGTGATCGCCAGCGAGACCACCCTAACGGCCAGCATCGGCGTCATCATGGAGTCCATGAACTACCACGAACTCTTTGGCAAGGTGGGCCTCGGTTCCCAGACTTTCACCAGCGGTGCTTTCAAGGACACGCTGAGCGGCGCGCGCCCCATGCGCGACGATGAAAAGGTGTACGTCCAGGGCCTCGTGGACACCATGTATGACCGCTTTTTGGGCATCGTGTCTGAAGCGCGCAAAGTGCCCAAAGACGTGCTCAAAAGCACCGTGGCCGATGGCCGTGTGGTCACAGGACGCCAGGCGCTCGAGGCCAAGCTGGTGGACCAGATCGGCTACATCGAAGACGCCTATGCCCTGGCCAAGGAACTGGCGGATGCGCCCGATGCAGCCGTCATCAAATACCAGTCGGTGCCCAATCTGCTGAGCATTCTCGGGGTGGCCTCCGCCAAAGCCCAGGCTCCGGCCAAAGTGGAGCTCGACCTCACTGGCGGGGCCCTGCCGAAACTGCAGCCCGGTATGATGTATTACCTGCCCGGCGCCTACCTCCGCTGATCCACACGCCCTCTTCTCATGGACGCCCCCACCGCCGGAGTTTTACGCGACATCACCCTCTGGGTCTGGCTTTCCTTGCTCATCGGCGTCGCGGCTTACAAATGGATCCGCCAGACACGCCCCACCGCCTGCTGGAACTGGGAAGGCAACGTGGACGCACGCCCATATCTGTATTTTGATGCGATCATCGTCGCGGCGCTTTCCCTGATGATTCTCATAGGCCTGCAGCGCGCAGAGCCCACAGCACAGGGCTCAGTGGATGCCGCTGCCAATGAGCTCAACGCCGTAGCCCTGTTTTCCAGCATTGTCCTGCAACTGCTCATCTGCACCGTCCTGCTCTTTTACCTACGGGCGGTGCGCAATCTCAATCCGGTGGAGCTCTTTGGCCTGCGGCGTCTCACCGTCCGCCAAGTCGCCACTGCGGCACTGGTTTTCATGATTCCCACCTGCCTCGTGGTCATGGCCACCTCCGCCGGTGTCACACAGTGGATGCAGGGTTTCTGGCCGGACCTGGAGCAGCAAGCTTCGGTGGAAGCTTTTCGTAATTCCAAAGATCCCATGGCCAAGGCCATGCTCATCATCGCCGCCGTGATTGTGGCCCCCATCGTGGAAGAGACCGTCTTTCGCGGGTTCATTTATGGGGTGATCAAACGTTTCACCGACAGCTACTTTGCCGCCGTGTGCTCAGCCGTTCTGTTTGCCATCGTCCATTTGCACATGGGCAGCGTCATCCCGCTGGCGGTGTTGGCCCTCATCTTTTGCGCCGCCTATGAACGCACCGGCAGTCTCGCCGTTCCCATGGTCATGCACGGCCTGTTCAATGGGACCAGTATCGGCCTCATGATCCTCTTTCCGGAAGCTCCTCATGCAAACCCTAGCTGACATCGGTGAGGATGAGCTCATCCGCCGATTCGTGCGTGGGCTGAAGCAGGATGCCAGCGTCATCGCCGGACCGGGGGATGATTGCGCTGTCGTGCAGGGCAATCTCGAGGCCCTCGTGCTCAAAACCGACACCGTCGTCGAAGGTGTGCATTTTACGGAAGCCACCCCACCACGCCTCATCGGTCGCAAGGCCATGGCTCGTGTCATCAGCGACTTCGCCGCCATGGCCGCCACTCCGCGCCATGCCCTCATCACCTTCATCGCACCGCCTCATACGCCGGTGAAACGCGCCTTGGAAGTGTATGCAGGCCTGCGCTCCATGGCCGAGTCCTTCGGCGTGAACATCGTCGGCGGTGAAACCTCCCGTGGCAGCCAGCTCATCCTCACCGTGAGCATGACCGGCACCGCGCCTAACCATCAATGGGTTTCCAGAAACCAAGCGCGTGCAGGCGATGATCTTTACGTCACCGGTCGCCTCGGCGGCTCCATCCGGGGCAAGCACCTGAAGTTTCACCCTCGCATGGCCGAGGCTCATTGGCTGGCCCAGAACCTGTCCGTGCATGCCATGATGGACATCAGCGACGGCCTTGCCCAGGATCTGCCCCGCATGGCCGCCGCCTGCGGACTGGGTTTTGAGGTGGACCTCTCCGCCCTTCCCCGCACTCCGGGATGCACACCGCAGCAGGCCTGGGGCGATGGTGAGGACTACGAACTGCTGCTGGCTATCTCACCCAAAACTCAGGCAAAAAAACTCGCCGCCTGGAAACACGCTTTCCCCAAACTAAAGCTTACACGCATCGGTCGCCTGGTGGAAAAACAACACGCCCCACTTGCCCCCGATGGCGGCTGGCAGCACTTTCGTTCCTGATTGCATGATGGATCCTGACGTGACTCTGCCCACTCCCGAGGCTACCCTTGAATGGGGGGCCGAGCTTGCTCGCACCCTGCAACCCGGCAGCGTCATCGCCCTGTGCGGTCATCTCGGCGCTGGCAAAACCCAGGCCACCAAGGGCATCGTCAGCGGCCTCAGTTCCCGGGCAGATGTCACCAGCCCCACCTTCACCCTAGTGCATGAATACTTAGATGGCCGCGTGCCCATTTTCCATTTCGACTTCTACCGCATGGATACCGCCCAGCAGGTGCTTACCGTCGGCTGGGATGACTTTTTGGATGAACCCGGCGTGGTCATCGTAGAGTGGGCAGACCTTTTCCCGGAACTCCTGCCGGACCACACCCGCTGGTTTCATTTCACCTCCTTGCCCACGGGCGAAAGACGGGTGAAGGAAAGCGACTCCGCCACCGCATGATCTCCCCTCGCACCATCCTCGCTCTCGACCTTTCCTCCACCCGGGGAGTCATAGCTGTGCTGCGTGACGGCGAGGTTCTTTTTGAGGCTGCCTTCACGGCAGAGAGATCTCACAATGCCCAAGTCTTTGCCCCCCTCGGGCAGGCCTTGGAGGCCATCGGCACGGAGTCCGCCATCGTGGTTATCGGCACTGGGCCCGGCTCTTATACAGGCGTGCGCATCGCCATCGCCGCAGCCCAGGGCATCGCCCTTTCACGCGGTTGGCCCGTCTTTGGCTGGCCCTCCATCACCAGCGGACCTCAGGCCGATTATCAGGTGATTGGCGATGCCCGACGCGGCATGTTTTATCTCACCTCCGTGAAGCAATCCACGTTAGGCCCCATTGAGATCGTGGATGCAGCTACAGCTCAAGCGGCTGTGGAAGCGGGAGGTGACTGGTTCAGCTTTGACGCCAAAGCCCCTCTTGCGTTGCCCCAGGTCCAACTGTGCCCGCCCGACGCTGGCAAGTTGGCCCAAATCGCCGCCACGCTGACGGATGACACCATCCAAACGCTGGCCGCCCAACCGCTCGAGCCCGTCTATTTGCAGGAAGCCTTCATCACCACGGCCAAAAAGGCAGGCAAAAAAGTACCCGGTGCTGCTCTGCCGATCTGATTCCCTTGCGGCGCAGAAGACCGGACGGAAAATATCTTGTCCAAAGAGGGGCCACAAGAGACTCTTGGCTTCACATGAACCGCCGCCATTTCCTCACCACCGCCCTTGCCGCCACTCTCGCACCTATCGCCGCCCAGCAAGGCCGCGCCCCGCGCATCATCCTGCGCTCCTCCTGGCAGACGGTGAACATTGGCGATATCGCCCACACACCGGGTGTCCTTGCCCTTCTGGAAAAGCATCTCCCGCATGTCGAAGTGCGCCTGTGGCCCAGCAAGGTGGACAATGGCGTGGACGAAATGCTGATGAAGCGTTTCCCAAAATTGGTTATTCTCAAAAAAGAAGACCTCAAGCAGGCCTTCGAAGAATGCGACTTCCTCCTGCATGGTTCCGGCCCCTCGCTGGTAGCCCAGAACGATGTAGTGAAATGGAAAGAAGCCACCGGCAAACCTTACGGCGTCTATGGCATCACCGTCGCTGCCCAGGCGTCCACCTCCACCAAACCTGCCTCTGAAAGCTACATCGCAAAGACCATCTCTGTCCTCAGTGGAGCTAAGTTCGCCTTCTTCCGCGACACCGTTTCCCTGGGCCTTGTCAAGAAGCTCGGCTGCACCTGCCCCATCTTGGAGTTCGGCCCGGATGGTGCCTTTGCCACCGATCTGCGCGATGATGAAAAGGCAGTCGCCTTCCTGAAAGAGCACGGTTTGGAAGAAGGCAAATTTCTCTGCTGCATCGGCCGCCTGCGCTTCACGCCTTACTGGAAAATGAAGCCCGGCGTGAAATTCGACGAAACGAAACAGAAGCGCAACGATGCCATGAAGGAGCACGACCTGGGCCCCCTGCGCCAGGCCATCATCGAAGTGGTAAAACAGACCGACATGAAGGTCCTCCTCTGTCCTGAAGACTCCAGCCAGATGGAAGTCAACAAAGAGAACTTCTACGACAAGCTGCCCGAAGACGTGAAAGCCAAGGTCGTCTGGCGGCCCACCTACTGGCTCACGGGTGAGGCCCTGAGCACCTACGTGCGTAGCGCCGGCCTCTTCGGGGCCGAGATGCACAGCCCCATCATGTGTATCGGCAATGGCATCCCCGCCATCGTCTGCCGCTGGACGGAGCAGACCAGCAAGGGCCTCATGTGGCGCGATATCGGCCTCGGCGAGTGGCTCTTCAATATGGACGAAGAATCCGAAATCCCCGGCATCGTCCCCGCTGTCGTCGCCATGGCCAAAGATCCCGCCGCCGCCAAAGCCAAAGCCCTCAAAGGCCAGGCCGTGGTCCATGAACGCCAGCGCCTAACCATGGAGATCGTCGGCAAAATGTAAAGTGAGGCGGGCACTCCTGCCTGCCCGGTTTTAAACACCGTCACAGATAAAACCTCACCGCCAAGAACACACATTGTCTTCCCATGTCTTCGGGTCACGATCTGGCCCGGAGGAATAGACCATCATCGAGGTGTTCAGGAACGCTGGTGCTTTGGGCCCTTCAGGCTCTGGGTTATCAATGCGGTTGTCTGCATTGGTATCCATACCCAGGTAATACATTTCGCCCCAGCGATCCACGAGCACCCACTCTCCGGTTTCCTGAGAAAGGCCATTTTTCTGATCTTTGGCCTAAGGCAAATCCACGAACTTGATCTTGCGTGGATTCAGTTTGTCGTCCTGACCCAACAGGGCTGCAAACATTGCCCCTTTGGAGCGGAGGAACATGTCCTTGGTTTCATCAATCGGAGCAGGCAGGGGAAACCGATTGTACTCCACCCTGAAGTGCCCCGTTGCGATCGTCAGATCTTTCATCGTGGATTTGACGCCATCCCACCGTCCGCTTTCCGTTCTCGACATCATCCGTGAGCACCCCCGGTACATAAGGGACACGGCAATCCCAGCCAGAAGAGCATAGAGCATCCACTTTCCCAGCCGCGCACAGCCAGCCATGCGGTTGATCTGCGTTTCGCTTGCCTCATCCAAGGTCGGTTCCGAAACGGGAGGCTGTTCGATGTCGTCCTCTTCCATGAACGCGTTGTATCCAATCTGCTTCCCAGTGTCGAGACAATCCTCGGCATCGCCAGCCGCCAGTCAATCCATCCATTGAAGGAAAGCGACTGCTCGCAACGATTGCTTCCTTGCCCATTCAACCCCGTCCCTGTGACAATGAATTTCCCATGCGAAAAAGCATCCTTCTCTCTCTCATGATCCTCATCGGTGAAGACTGGGCCAATGCCCAGCAAAAGACGGCCAACTACGACGAGTCCAAGATCCCTCCCTACACCCTGCCTGCCCTGCTGACCACTCAGGATGGCGGCAAGGTCTCCTCTGCCGAGGCCTGGACTGACGCCCGACGCCCCGAAGTCCTGGCCCTGTTCCAAGAGCACGTCTTTGGCCGCACTCCAGCGAACTGGGGCAAGGTCAGCTTTGAGACTCGCGAGGTCAAAAAAGATGCCCTCGGCGGCAAAGCCACACGCAAGCTCATCCACATCGCCCTGCCAGAGCACCCCACCTGGGCCGGCATGGAAGTGATGCTGTACATCCCCAATGGCCTTTCCCTGCCCGCCCCCTGCTTCGTCGGTCCCAGCTTCGGCGGCAACCATGCCGTCAGCACCGAGACCGATGTCCCTCTTTCCACCCGCTGGATGCGTCCCAGCAAGGACAAGCACATCGTGGACAACCGCGCCACCGAAGCCAGTCGTGGCAATGAAAGCAGCCGCTGGCCCCTGGAAATGATCATCGGCCAAGGCTTCGCTGTCGCCACCTACTACTATGGGGACATCGAGCCCGACCACGCCGACGGCTGGAAAGAAGGCCTGCGCGCCGTCCTGAGCAAAGACGGAGCGAACACCGAATGGAAAAATGGCGACTGGGGTGCCATCGGCGCTTGGTCCTGGGGCCTCAGCCGCATTGCCGACTACCTGGAGACCGACGATAGCGTTAATGCCAAAAAGCTCGCCGTTATCGGTCATTCTCGCCTGGGTAAAACCTCCCTCTGGACCGGGGCTCAGGATCAGCGCTTCGGCGTCGTCATCTCCAACAACTCGGGCGAAGGCGGCGCGGCCCTCATGCGCCGGAACATTGGCGAAACCACCGCCATCATCACCAAAGCCTTCCCCCACTGGTTCACCAAAACGTACACCAGCTACGCCAATAACGAAGCCGCCTGCCCCATTGACAAACACATGCTCATCGCCCTGGCTGCCCCGCGCCCCATCTACATCGCCAGCGCGGTGGAGGATACCTGGGCAGACCCCAAAGGCGAGTTCCTCTCCGGCCTGCATGCAGAGCCTGTGTATGCCCTTTTTGGCCAAAAAGGCTACGGTGTGAAGGAGCAACCCGCTATTGATACTCCCATCGGCGATGCCATCGCCTACCACGTCCGCACCGGGAAGCATGACGTCACCAGCTATGATTGGGAGCAGTATCTGCGTTTTGCCAAACGGCACTTCAGCAAGTAAGACACCCCAGAAAAATGAGCTTTCTAGATACGATTAATTTGCTGATCCTTCGGGTTGGTTTATAATTTTCGTAATGAAGGCCAGTTTTCAGGCAGCCGAACCCCAGCCGTTGGTGCGCGCTAAGACGCGCCGGGCCCGCCATCATCCGCGCCCGGGTCGCGTCGTCAGCGTGTCACTTCTCCTGATGCTTTCCTGGTTAGGACTGGGTATTTTTGCGGCCTATGCCTTCAGCCTATGGCGCACTGGAGCCAGCCTGGCAGGCTGGCTGGCCCTGGGAGGACTGGTGATTTTCACTCTGGGCCGGGTTTCCAGCTTCATCCTGGGTCGGCATCTGAATTGCACCCTCTGTCACGGTCCCGTGCTGCATGAAAAACGCTGTCACAAGCATGCCGAGGCCTTCAAAATCGCGCCGCTTTCCTACCGAACTTCCGCCGTTGCTTCCATCCTCAGCACGGGCTCTTTCCGCTGCATGTATTGCGGTACCCCCTACCGCCTCAAGAAATAGGCCCTGGAAATACTGCTAAAAACGCCGACGAATCGGTTTTTGCAAAAGATGGAGTGACGTGTATGCTCGCCATTCGTAATTCTTTTCGTTCCCACATCCATTCATGTCAGACGACCCCACACCCAAAAACGAAGGCCCCAACAGGCGCAATCAAGAGCCCCAGTTTAACTGGAGAGGCTTCCTTCTGCTTGCCATGGCCGTCCTGTTGATGGCCTCGGCCTATGTCGCCAGCAATCAGAGCTCCCGTTCCGAAGATATCTCCTACAAGGCTTTTAAAGAAATGGTCGAAAAAGACCAGATCGACAAAACCAAGGATCTTTTCCTGATCCAGCAGGATACGACGACGGCCGAATTCATCGAAGGTTACGGCTTCCGCACCGCCGCTGCCGTCCCTGCCGACAGCACGACGAAGCCCCTGGTGGCACCGGTTGCACCGGAAACCAAAACCGCAGCCACCGGCTCCGTGAAGTTCAAAGTGCCTGTCAGCATTCAGTATCAAAAGGAAGAGCTGCAGGCTCTGATGAACTCCAAAGGGCTCATTCTCATCCCCAAGTATGACAACAGTCCCTGGGGTACGGTGCTGATTTCCATGCTCCCGATCCTGCTCCTTCTGTTCCTGCTTTATTTCCTGGTCCGCCAGCAGATCAAAAGCGCGGGCCGTGGCGCCCTCAGCTTTGGCAAGAGCAAGGCCAAGATGCTGTCCCAGGACCGCAACAAGGTGACCTTCAAGGACGTTGCTGGCGTGGAAGAAGCCAAGGAAGAAGTGCAGGAGCTCGTCGAGTTCCTCAAGGATCCAAAGCGTTTCCAGCGTCTGGGCGGCAAGATCCCCAAAGGCGTGCTCATGGTCGGTTCCCCTGGCACGGGCAAAACTCTCTTGGCCAAAGCCATCGCTGGCGAGGCCGATGTGCCATTCTTCAGCATCAGCGGCTCGGACTTCGTCGAAATGTTCGTCGGGGTTGGTGCCAGCCGTGTGCGTGACATGTTTGAGCAGGGCAAAAAGAATGCGCCTTGCCTCATCTTCATTGATGAAATCGATGCCGTCGGCCGCCATCGCGGTCATGGCATGGGCGGTGGTCACGACGAGCGTGAGCAGACCCTCAACGCCCTCCTTGTGGAGATGGACGGCTTTGACACCCAGGAAGGCATCATCATCATCGCGGCGACCAACCGCCCTGACGTTCTCGACCCTGCACTTCTGCGTCCAGGCCGTTTTGACCGTCAGGTCACCGTCAGCCTGCCTGACGTGAAAGGCCGTGAGGAAATCCTCAATGTCCACGCCAAGCGTGTGAAGCTCAGCGAAAACGCCGACCTCTCCAAGGTCGCCCGCGGGACTCCTGGTTTCTCAGGTGCAGAACTGGCCAACGTCATCAACGAAGCCGCCCTCCTGGCTGCCCGCAAAAACCTCAAGTCCATCGGCACCCCCGAACTCGAAGAGGCCCGCGACAAAGTCCGCTGGGGCCGTGAGCGCCGCAGCCTGGCGCTCAGCGAGAAGGAAAAGGAAAACACCGCTTACCATGAAGCTGGCCACGCCATCCTCATCGAAGTGCTGGAGCACACCGATCCTCTCCACAAAGTGACCATCATCCCTCGCGGTCCTTCCCTGGGTTCCACCATGTGGCTTCCTGAAGAAGACAAGTTCACCCATCGCAAGAGCGAACTCCTGGACGACCTCGTCGTCGCCATGGGCGGTCGTGTGGCCGAAGAGATCCAATTTGGCGACGTCACCAACGGGGCCATGGGCGACATCCGCCAGGCCACCGCCATCGCCCGCAACATGGTCTGCGCCTGGGGTATGAGCGACAAAATGGGCATGGTGGAATACGGCGAAGGCGAACAAGCCATCTTCCTGGCGCGTGACCTCGCTCGTAACCGCAACTACAGCGGTGCCACTGCCCAGAAGATCGATGAAGAAGTGAAGCACTTCATTGATAGCGCCTACTCCAAAGCCAAAGAAATCCTCCTTCATCACAAGGACAAGCTGGATGCGATTTCCGCTGCCTTGCTGGAATATGAAACTCTCGATGGAGCCCAGATCAAAGAGATCATGCAGCACGGCTACATGATCAACCCACCGAAGGACAAGCCCAAGCCGCCAACGCCGCCGCCTCTCCCCAAAGTCACGGATGCACGTCCCGTGTCCCAGGATGAAGAGGACCTCGGCGGGCTTCCTGGCGGTCTCGCCGGCGTTCCAGCCTGATTAATTTGAGGAAACTCTCCTTCTGACCAAGCGGTGACGTGTGAGAACGCGTCACCGCTTTTTGTTTCTTCCTGTCAATGTCGGTATACCCGATTGTCGCACGTCCCCCCCTTTCAAAGACCTCATTCTTCCGTGGCGACCCATCGAATTTAATGTCAGGGTTAATGCCCTGTTTGGCCGCCCAGCTTTCCCTTTTTCCCCGCCCTCTGCCCCATGACTGACTCCGAAATCCAATCCGCCATCCACGACATGGGCCGCCGCGCCCGCGCCGCCTCCCGCGAACTGGTGAAGCTGAGCACAGAACAAAAAAACGCCATCCTGCTGGCCATGGCGGATGAGATCCAGGCAAGGGAGGCCACCATCCTGGCAGAGAATGCTAAAGACCTCGCCCGCGCCGAAGAGAACGGGCTGTCCCGGGCCATGCTGGACCGTCTCAAGCTGGATTCCAAAAGTCTCACCGCCATCGCTCAGGCTGTGCGCGATGTGGCCGCCCTGCCTGATCCTGTGGGCGAAGTGCTCACCGACTGGACACGCCCCAATGGCCTGCACATCACCAAAAAGCGTGTCCCTATTGGTGTCATCGGCATCATTTTTGAATCCCGCCCCAATGTCACCACCGACGCCGCCAGCCTTTGCTTCAAAACGGGCAATGCCACCCTCCTGCGCGGTGGCAGCGAGGCCATCCATTCCAACGTAGCCCTCGCCGCTGCCCTCCAGGCAGGCGGAGAACGTGCCGGACTGCCAGCGGACAGCGTGCAGCTCATTCCCTTCACCGACCGCGCCAGCGTGGAGCACATGGCCCGCATGGACCAGCACCTGGACCTCATCATCCCCCGGGGTGGCAAAGGCTTGATTGAAAAAGTCGTCGCCACCGCCCGCATGCCAGTCATCAAACACTACGACGGCGTCTGCCATGTGTACGTTCATGCCGATGCGGATCAGGACATGGCCGCACGCATCATCCTGAATTCCAAGACGCAAAAACCCGGCGTCTGCAATGCCCTGGAAACCATCCTGGTCCATCGGGACATCGCCGCAGCTTTCTACCCTATCGTCGGCCAGCAACTGGCTGCCGCCCAGGTGCAAGTCCACGCAGATTCGGAAGCCCAAACCTTGTTAGGCATCTCCAGCATCCCCGCCACCGAGCAGGACTGGAGCACCGAGTGGTTGGACCTGATACTTTCAGCCAAAACGGTCTCCGGCCTGGATGAAGCCATCACCCATATCAACCAGTACGGCAGCCACCATACGGACAGCATCATCACCCGTGACCGAGCCGCCGCCGAGCGATTCCAGCATGAAGTGGACAGCGCCGTCGTCCTTCACAATGCCAGCACCCGCTTCAATGACGGTGGCGAATTTGGCTTTGGAGCCGAGATCGGCATCAGCACGGACAAGCTCCACGCCCGTGGTCCCATGGGCCTAGCTGAACTCTGCAGCTACAAGTACCTCGTGGATGGCAGCGGACAGGTGCGGAAGTAAAGGCATGCTGGCTGAAGGAGGCTGGAGCGCGGACCTCCGAGTCCGCAGCAGGTCGCGTCACGGCGTGATCATGAGCTGACCATCAACACCGCCAGCGCCTCAGATCAGTGGAGCACGGCATGAATTCCAGTGATGTCACCAGACCACTCACATCTCAGCGCACTACGGTCCGCTGCGGGTTTGGAAACCCGCGCTCCGTCGGATGCGCGGGCCACGCTGGCTGAAGGAGCCTGGAGCGCGGACCTCCGAGTCCGCAGCAGGTCGCAGCCAGCGTGATCATGAGCTGACACCATCAACACCGCTAGCACGCCAGATCAGTGGAGCTGCGCATGGATTCCAGTGATGTCACCAGACCACTCACATCTCAGCGCACTACGACCCACTGGGGGTTTGGAAACCCGCGCTCCATCGGATACTCGACCATGCAGGCTGGAGGAGGCACTGGAGCGCGGACCTCCGAGTCCGCAGCGGATCGCAGCACGGCGTGATCATGAGCTAACCATCAACACCGCCAGCACGCCAGATCAGTGGAGCTGGGCATGGATTCCGGTGACGTCGTCAAACCCTCGAATGCCAGCGCACTACGGCCCGCTGCGGGTTTGGAAACCCGCGCTCCGTCGGACTTCGCTGCACCACCATCCCAATAAAAAGCGGCAGCCAGTTTCCTGGCTGCCGCTGATAAGTTTTCGCTGGTTTTAAAACCAACGGGCTGGATTAGCCCAAGTCTTCCGCTTCAGCAGGAGCGCCGGATTCAGCCTTGGCAGCGTCGTCCTTCTCCTTCATGGCGGCCTTGCGGCTCATCTTCACACGGCCTTTTTCGTCAATGCCGAGGCACTTGGCGGTGACGATGTCACCGACCTTGACGACGTCTTCCACGCGGTTCACGCGGAAGTCAGCCAGTTCGCTCACGTGGATCAGGCCGTCCTTCTTGCCACCGAGGTTCATGAAGGCACCGAAGTTCGTCGTGCTGACGATCTTGCCGGTGTAGATCTTGCCGGGCTCGATCTCCTGGGAGACGCCGCTGATCATCTCGATCGCACGCTCAAGGCCTTCCTTGCGGGTGGCGTAAACGTAGATGGTGCCGTCGTCTTCGATGCTGATTTCAGCGCCGGACTCGGCCTGGATACCCTTGATGTTCTTGCCGCCAGGACCGATGAGTTCACCGATCTTGTCCGGGTTGATCTTCAGGATCTCGATGCGAGGAGCATGCGGGCTCAGAGGCTGCACTTCGCTGATGGCGTCTGCCATGGCGCGAAGGACTTCACCACGGCCATTCTTGGCCTTGGCGATGGCTTCTTCAAGGATGCTCAGAGGGATGCCAGGAAGCTTGAGGTCAAGCTGGTAACCGGTCACACCGACGTCCGTGCCGCAAAGCTTGAAGTCCATGTCGCCGAAGTGATCTTCGGAGCCCAGGATGTCCATCATGGTCAAGTAGCGCTTCATGTTGTCGCCTTCGAACTCGGTGACGAGACCGACGGAGATGCCCGCCACAGGGCGGATGAGAGGCACACCAGCGTCGAGCAGGGCCATGACGCCCGAGCAAACCGAAGCCATGGAGGTGGAGCCGTTGGAGGCCATCACTTCGCTGCTGATACGGATCGCATAAGGGAACTGGGACTTCGGCGGGATCACGGCGTCGATGGAGCGCTCAGCGAGGGCACCGTGACCGATTTCACGACGATTCTGACCACCGAAGCGGCCGCACTCACCCACCGAGAAGGGAGGGAAGTTGTAGTGAAGGATGAAACGCTTGGAGTCTGGGCCACCTGCGTAGGTGTCCATTTCCTGGGCTTCGTCAGCCGGAGCCAACGTACAGATGGAGAGAGCCTGAGTTTCACCACGGGCAAACAGAGCCGAACCATGCGTGCGGGGAAGCACGGAGACTTCGCCGGAAAGGTTGCGGATCTGATCCACGGCGCGGCCGTCGCAGCGGCTCATTTTGTCCAGGATGGAGATGCGGAAAGCCTTCTTCTGAAGGTAATCAAAAGCCTGGCCGATTTCGAAGTTGGTCGCTTCAGGGAACTTCGCCTTGATGGCGGCTTCCACTTCATCCTTCAGTGCGCCGACAGCCTTGTTACGGGCGACTTTGCTTGGCTGATAGATGGCGCCTTCGATGCGGTCGCCAGCGATTTCGTAGGCGACTTCCAGGAGCTCGTCTTTGACGAGCATCAGAGGCACCACGCGCTTCACTTTGCCAGCGAGGGCGGCGAGCTCTTCCTGGGCCTTCACCAGGCTCTGGATGCTGTCCTGGGCAAAACGGAGGGCGGCGATGAAGTCGCTCTCGGGCATTTCGAGGGCGGCACCTTCGATCATGATCACGTCCGTCTTGTTGCCGACGTAAACCAGGTCCAGATCGCTGTCTTCACGCTGGTTGTGGGTAGGGTTGGCGATGAACTGACCGTTCACGCGGCCGACACGCACGGCACCGATGGGGCCTGCGAAAGGAATGTCGGACACGCAAAGAGCGGCCGAAGCACCGTTGATGGCGAGGATGTCCGAATCGTTCTGGCCATCAGCGCTGAGCAAGAGGGCGACGATCTGGGTTTCGTAGAGGTAGCCTTTTGGGAACAACGGGCGCAATGGGCGGTCCGTCATGCGGCAGGTCAGGATTTCCTTCTCCGTTGGGCGGCCTTCGCGCTTGAAGTAGCCACCAGGGAACTTTCCGGCAGCCGAGGCTTTTTCTTTGTATTCCACGGACAGGGGGAAGAAGTCGAGACCTTCCTTGATCTTGGTGGCGGAGACGGCAGTGACGATGACGATGGTGTCACCCAGGCGGACGGTCACAGCGCCGTCGGCGAGGTGGGCAAGCTTGCCTGTTTCGATTTCGATGATCCCTGAACCGCAGGGAGCTGTTACTTTATGGATGGCCATAGTGTGTTTCTTCTTTGTCTTCTTTGTTTCGTTTGGGGGAAGGGTGGGGGCGCGGCGAGACTGAAAAAGGTATTCAGTGGTCAGTCATCGGCATTCAGTCTGGAGCCTCAAAAGGCATTCCACGGGGGGAGACAGATTCAGCCATTGAAAGCCGAATGCTGGTCACTGAATACTTCAAGCCGAGGCAGCAAGCGCCCCAAATAAAAAACAAGGGGTGATGGTTCTCATCACCCCTCGTCTGGAAAATAGGCTATTAGCGGCGCAGGCTAAGGCTCTTCAGAAGCTTCAGATAACGCTCATTGGCGGTCAGCTTCAGGTAGTCGAGCAGTTTCCGGCGACGAGCGACCATCTTCAGAAGGCCGCGGCGTGTGGAGTGGTCCTTGGAATGAACCGTAAGGTGCTCCGTCAGTTCATTGATACGGGCCGTCAAGATCGCGACCTGCACGTCGGCGCTGCCGGTGTCTTTTTCGTGCAGTTTGAATTCTTTGGGGCTGGTGGTAGCTTCGCTCATGGTCTGTTGTTAAACCCGACACCTTGTCAGGCGGGTTGTGTTTAAAGTTGAAAGGGCCGTGAAGAAATCACGAAAGCCGGAATTGGCAAGAGGAAATTCGTGCGAATGCCATCCCGATCTCGCTCAAAATCTGACTTTTGTCCTCCCCTTCCCCCTTTGATGGAGACACACAAAGAGACTCCATGCACAGAGGCTCAGAGTCTGACAAATCTTTCCCGGAATCGCCACCCCAAAAACAGAGCTGTAGGCCGGGTTTACTTCACGAAAACAGCGCCTGTGGCACCTGCGCGTCGGATGACCATCTGGACATTCTTCTGAAAATAAAAAAGGCTCTGCGTCAGTAACGCAGAGCCTTTGGAAAACGAGGACTTACTGACGATCAAAGAAGCTTTCTTCGTCGCGGTCGCCCACCTTCAGGTAACGGTAGTAGACCTCCAGTTGCAGAGTGCACAGCACCTGGCGGTAGAGCGGGTCTGCCGCGTCCCCACCAGGCCAGTTGGGTCGGCCCTTTTTGAAGCTTCCATCGGGCTGCTGGGCAGCCAGGATCTGTGGGAGGAACTGCTCATTGTAAAATTTCCAGTCATCGCCACCCGCCTGGAAGAAGGTCTGAGTGTAGTAGTACCAGCAGTAGAGATTGCAGTTTTTATTCCAGTCCAGCGGCTCGGCGGTGATGAACTCACGCAGGAATTTGATGCCCTTCTTGATGGAGGCGGTGCGGCCCTTTCCCAGAGTCTGCAGGCCCAAGGACCCGACGCCCGTGAGGCTCCACTGGTTGTAGTGGGCATCCCGGTTGCTCACCCCGTAGCCGCCGTCCTTCGTCTGCTTCCGCTCGATGTAGTCGCAGGTGCGGTCAATGGCGCTCTGCAGGCCGGCGATCTTCAAACCGGTGTATTTGGCAGCCTTCAGCGCTTGGTATTGCCAGCCCGCGACGGACAAGTCTTCACGCGAGGAGGTGGCTTTCCCCTCGGCAATGTTCTTGGTGTAGTAGTCCCAGGACCCTTCGCCATTTTTGGCATCGGCCTTGTTTTGAGTCTTGATGATGAGCTGCACGCCCTTTTCGAAGGCTTCTCTCATCCCTGGCAACTGCTTGCTGCCCAGACGGGCCAGAGTGTACATCTCGCCCAGCGCGTAGGTGGCGATGCCGTGCTCGTATGCGCCCGCATTGCTTTTGAAGTCATCGGTGATAGCACCGTGCTCATTGGTTTTGGAAAGCTCGACCAGAAACAGGATGCCACGCATGACATTGTCCCCGTAGAAAGGCGAATCGGGTGTTTCACAGCGACCCAAGAAGCACAGCAAAGCGAGGCCCGTCATGGCGGCCTTGTTACGTTTGCCGCCGCCCTGTCCCCAGGAACCATCGGCGTTCTGCTGCGTTTTCAGCCACTCCAGAGAGGCGGAAACCGCGCGTTCACACTCGGGATTACCGCCGTTTTGGCGTAGTTTTTCAAGCCGCTCCGCTGGGGAGCAGCGCTGCTGCATGGAGGGAGGCAGGCTCACAAAACCCTGCATCCCGCCCATTCCCATCCCTGTCCCAAAGCCGCCTCCCGCTCCCGCTTTGCCAAATCCTCCGCTGCCCAGACTCCCGCCGCCCAGCATCGAACTCACATCCGGCACGTCCAGCAGATCTGGCGGTGCATCGGGAAGCGTGATCGCCGAGTTTTGGCTCGTGCTCACGATCTTCTTCATCGGCATCGTTTTGTTCAGCGTCTTCTGCTTCTTCTGCTTCACCTGATGCTTCATCTCGGCCGAGGCCTGCGCCCCCTGCTGGGTGCCGCCACCAGGCAGGAAGTCCACCTGCTTCTGAATCATCTGAGTGCTGACCACGATGGCCCCGCCCACGATGAGGATGCCTGCATGGATGGCCAGACTGAGGGTCAAAGAACCGCCTCCGACCTTGCGCCAGGCCTTCACCAGGGCGTTGGCCGGTTTCACGGGCTCGAAATGATTGAGGGCGGGCGGGTGAAAAACTTCGCCATGAGCGGCCTCGACGGCAACGGCCTCATCCTCGATGGCCGCAGCGACAGGAACAGGGCCAGAGGTGGGGGCGGGATGGCCAGGCGGCATCATGCCGGGCTGCACGGGGTAGCCCAAATTCGGCTGCACCGGATAGCCCAGATTTCCCTGAACAGGGTACCCCAGGTTTCCAGGCTGGGGGTAGCCTGGAGGATAAACCATAGGCTGTGTGGCACCTGGATCCGAGGGCGGAGGGGGGCCACCAGAATTCGGAGGAGGGGTATCAGACATAACTAAAAGAGAACGAATGTGGAGCCGCCGAAGGTTGCGGCCACAGGGGGTGGAGGGAGTTTAAAAAAGCGGGTGAGGGATCAGAAATCCTCGCCACCCACCGTGAAGGTCACATTGCCGATCTGGGCTTTGGCCATGGAGTTCAGCACGTCGATGACACGCTCATAGCGGGCCTGCTCCTCAGCCTGGATGGTGACCATCACCTTCGCATTGCGATGGTCAGCCTCCTGCTTCAGACGGAAAAGCGTGTTGGTGAAGTTGGGCAGCGCCTTGTCTGTGGGGGAGTCAAACTCCTCCTCATTCAGGGTGACCGCCCCGGACTCCTCCACCGTCACCATGATCTCGTCAGGTGGAGTGGTTTCATCACTCAAAGCCGGGGTTCCGAGACCAGGAAGCTGCGTTTTCAGCTCGCGCTCCACCTTCACGGCACCCGCCATGACCATGAAGAAAAGCATGATGACGAAAACCACGTCAATCATGGGTGCGATCTGAAACCCCATGGTGGCCTGGTCTGCCTCCAGGGCGCGATGTTTTTTACCGTGAGCCATGGGATCAGGAATCTTTGTTGAGGGCTGAGAAGGAAATGTCGTCAATGCCCGACTGGGCAATCAGCGCCATGACTTTCTGAATCTCCACCGCAGGCACGTCGCGATCTCCGCGAATGACGACCCGGTAAGTGGGATTGCTATTTTTGCGTTGAGTGAGCGTATTCACGATCTCCTCATTTTCCATCTCGCGGTCGTCGAGCTTGATTTTGGACTCCTGCCTGGCGGCGATCCAGCGAACGTTGATGGCGGCCTCGAACATGGTGTTCTTGTCCTCCTTCTTCTTCGCATCGGCTGCCACCGGCAGCTTGATGTCCTTGTCAATTCTCAAGACCTGCGCCGAGGTGATGCTCATAAAGAAAATGAGCAGCACCAAAAGCACGTCAATCATCGGAGCAATTTGAAACTCCGGTTCTCCGTCTCCACCGCCTCCTCCTCCAGCCATAAGGGTATCAGGTTAAGGTTGTACCAACAGAACGAAAATCAGATTAAACAGCCACGGCAACAGCGGCACCATCATTGCCACCGGCCACCCAGTTTGGCAGTGCGGCGTAGAATTCTTCTTCACCGACATGGGCGTCCTTGAGATGCTCGTAGGGCATCTTGCGGAACAGGGAGCTGACGATTTCCTGCAGACCATGCATGGAACCCTGAAGGCGGTTGCGCAGAATGTAGAACACCATGAACGCAGGCACAGCCACGGCCAGACCGGAGGCCGTCGCGACGAGCACCTCACCGATGGCGCCAGAGAGCTTGGAAGGGTCACCAACACCGCTGGTACCCAGGGTGGCGAAAGCGCTCATCATCCCCGTCACCGTGCCGACCAGACCGATCATCGGTGTGCAAACACCCAACACGGAAAGGTAGTTGATGCGGGTCTGAATGGTGGCGTTGGTCTTGTTCAGCTCGGAGAAAAGGGCCTCTTCGACGGCATTCTGCCCTTCCCCGACAAAGCTCAGGCCCACGCGGCTCACATCGGCAAAGTAGGAGTTGTTGTTTTTGGCAAACTGGTAAGCGCCCACATAGTCACCAGCGCGGAACAGGTCCTGCACCTGGCTAACCTGTCCAGGAGGGGCCATGTTCTTCAGCGCCGTGCGCATCCAAAGGTCCACCGTCAGCCACACCAGCGCGACAGAGCAAAGGGTGAGCGGGTACATCACCCAGCCACCTTCACGAAAGCGATCCATCAGAGTGTGCTGATGTACTTCCGGGGCGGCGGCTTCACCGGCAGCAGGGGCTGCGGGCTCCTGGGCGTGCATCGGGGCTACCACCATGAGGTTGCCAGCGAGGAGCAACGCACAGGCGCTGAGGCGGACGAAACCACGGAGAAGAGTCTGGATCATAGAGGGGTTATTGCGGGTGTGCATGGGAGGCAGTGGGTGGGTTGGATTCGTTAAAGAAAGGATGGTTACTGGGCGGCTTTGTCGGTTTTTTCGCCTTCTGGGGATTGTTCGGCTTCCTCTTCAGGCTCGTTTTTCATGCCATTGATCGCGGCTTTTTCTTTGGCCGCAGTATCTGCGATGGCGGAGCCTTTATAGGAATCTGAAATGCGGGTAAAGAGGGCCTGGGCATCCTCATAACGTTTCATCTTGGCAAGCATTTGACCGGCCTTGAGTTCGGCGTCCGGCACACGCTGCATCTGAGTGCCGTAAAACACCGGGATGCGCAGGTAGGCCATCAGGGCTTTTTCCCACTCCTTCTTTTTGGCGTGGATGTCGGCAATGATCATCCAGATGGAAGCACCGACGCCGGAGTCATTTGTGTCCGACAAAATACTCTCGGCCTCAGCCAGGATGGAGGTGTATTCAGAGGACGTCTGGCGGTCAATGTCCAACTGGATGATGCGCAGTGACATCTTCTGCTCGGGGGTGAGCGGCAGAGTTTTCAGCAGTGGGATGAGCTTGATCGTGTCTTCAAACTTCCCGGCCTGGCTCAGCGTCTCGACATAGGCAAAGAAAACGGGCTGATACCAGTTGCCCTCTACTTTTTCGAACTTCTGGAAGAAATCGAGGGACTTCTTCAGCAGCGCCAGGGCTTCTTCGGACTTGGCCTGGGCCATCAGGTTTTTGGCTTCCAGCAGCTCTTCCGGCTCCGGCCAGTCGAGGTAACCGATGTTCTGCCAAGGCAGAACCGTCGTCGCCGACTTATCACCGATTTTGATCGTTCGGACGATCTTGTCACCATCCATGGTGAACTCGTTGCTGGCAATGCGCGTGCCGTCTTTCAGCACGATGGCCTGCCCGAAGGCGGCCCCGCACAGCAGGGCCGAAGCCAGTAAAATGAAGGTGTGACGAAACATGGAGACGTAAAGAAAAAGAAAGTTCAAAGGACTGGAATTACAGCTTGGTGAGCTCCTGCTCAGCCTGCTTCATCTCTGGCAGATCCTTCAGGTCTTGGCGCTTAGTCATTTCGATGAGCAGCAGCTTGGCAGCCTCACGGTCGGCATACTGGCGCGGTGGCATGTCCGTAGGGGCGGCCGGGCGGTTGAGCTTGATGAAGGCACGTGCGCACTGGAGATAGGACTGCGCCATCACGCTCTTCCACTTCTGATGGGCGATGAACACACGCTGATAGTAAGGGATGGCCTCACCCCATTTCTGGTTGGCGAATTCGATCTCGCCCTGCATGAAGAGGGAGGTGGCATGGGCCTCACCGCGCCATTCTTTGGTGTTCAGAATCTGCACATACAGCTTCTTGGCATCGTCATACTTCTTCAGTTTGAAGAGCGTCTTGGCCTTACCTAGCGTAGCATCCAGAAGACGGGAGCTGGCGGCGTAACCTTCGATGGCCGTGGTGAACAGCTCCAGGGCCTTGTCGAATTCCCCTTTGGCGTAGGCGATCTCGGCCAGGCCCACGGCAGCACCGTCGGCATATTCCGTGTCCTTGTAGAATTCATTCAGGCGGTTGTAGCAGCCGGCCGCCTTGTCCAAGTCCCCTTTGGTGCGGGCATTGTCACCCACCGTGGCCAGTAGCATGGGGCTGAGGTCTTCCGGCTTGGCCACCTCAATGATGACTGCGAAAAGCTTCTCAGCCTTCACGGGCTCGCGCATCACCTTGGCCAGCCAGGCCTTGGCAAACAGGATGCGCATCTGGGCCGTGCCGTTCATGCCAGCCTCAGGCGGGGTGATGAGCTCTTCGAGCTGCTTTTCCACCTGCTCATGAGTGAGTTCTGCAGGTGCCGCTGGTGCGCCTTCCACAGGTGCGGCAGGGCGGCGGCGTTTAGGAGCCACGAGGCTGACGAGTTGCTGAATCAGGCCTTCCACCTGCTCATTGGCTGCATTGCCGATCTTTGGTTTGATCGCAGTGGCGAGCAACTGCTTGGCTTCGTCCAGCTTGTTCTCCTTCACCCGGGCGCGGGAGATCCATAGCACGGCTTTCAGCTCCTGCTCCTCATTGTCCTTGTGGGTGTTCAGGTACTTCTGCCACATGTCGCCGAGCTCCTTCCACTTGCCAGTGCCGGCATAAAGGTCGGTCGCCTGGTCCATGGCGTAGCTGAGCACGTCTTCCGACTTGGCCTTATCCACGCCTGCGGCAAAGTTTTCCAGGGCCTTGTCATAGTCGCCCTTCTGGTTGTAGCCATCGCCTAACAAACTGTGCACCTGACCGATGTTGGGATCGTTCGGCGCATCCTTGACGATGCTCTCAAGATCCTTCATCGCATTGTCGATGTCCCGGCTCTGGAACTTGATGAAGGCCAGACGGTAGCGTGCATCGACGATGAACTGCCCCTTCGGGTTCTCCTTCATGTAGTTATTCAGCGCCTTCGTCGTGTTGATCGAATCGTTCTGATAGAAGTAAATGAGGGCGATGCGGTAGAGGGAGTCGTCCTTATAGGCAGACTCAGGGAACTCGTTTAGCAGCAGCTCATAGGTGGTACGGGCATCGTCAAAACGCTGCATTTCAAAAAGCACGTTGCCACGCAGAAAGCGCAGGCGCTCCTTGTCTGACTTGGGAAAGCCTTCAGCCTTATTGAAAGCGTCGGCGGCATCCTGGAGTTTGCCGTTTTCATAGGCCAGCATCCCGTACATTTCAGACACGGTGCCGAGATCAGCGCCGTCTGGGAACTCGTTGATGTAGCGTTCGCAAAGCTTGCGGGCTGAGGTGACTCGCTTGAGCTGGGCATTGGCAATGATCATGCCGAAGACGCAGCGGTCGCGCTGGGGGAATTCCTTGAACTCCTTGACGATCACATCAAAGGCCAGCAGCGACTCCCAGAAACGGCCCATCTCAAAGTAACAACGGCCCAGACGGTAGTAGAGGGAGGCATCGTAATCCGTGCGCTTTTCGATTTCCTCCAGCAGCCCGTTGTTGGTCTTCAGCTTTTCTTCCAGCTCTTCCTTCGTGCCCTTGATGGGGCCTTTGCCGGGGCTTTTCAGGCTCTGCTCGATCTTGGCGATTACGTCCTTCTGAAGCCGGGTGATTTCACTCTTGCGGCGCACAAACTGGTAGGCGCCCAGGGCCTCGCGGAAGCTTTTCTTTTCTAGCATCTGGTCACCCAGACGTAGGTAGATGTTGTTCATCTGGGCGACGTTGTCACCGCCGGTGGCAAAACCCTTCACCTTCTCCATCAGCTCACCCGCCTGATCCAGTTCACCTTTAGCCACATGCAGATCTGCCGCCATCATCGCGGCCTGGATGGCCTCGGAACTGCGGATGCCACCTTCGAGGACTGATTTCAGGACGGCCAGAGCCTCATCCACCTTGTCTTGCTTTTTCAGCGCCTCAGCCACGAAAAGACCGGCTTCGGACTTGAGATCGGGAGACTGGGCCACCACCTCTTTGAGGATGGTGATGCCTTTGTCTGCATCGCCCTTGTTGATGTAGCTACGGCCCAGGGCCATCTTCACGGGGCTGATCTGCTCCCCTTCCGGGAAGGACTTGATGTACTCCTCCAGGGCCGTGATGGCCTTGTCGTACTCGTTGAGATTGAAGTAGGCGGCCCCTTCGATGAAGAGCACCTGAGCAAAGGGTTTGTTGCTCAGGTTTTTCTTCACCTGATCAATTTTCGAAAGCGCCTCAGGATACTTGGCCTCCTGGAAAAGACGCATGGCCTCGGCCATCAGCGCCTCGGTTTCCTGCTGGATGTTCAGGGCACCGCTAGGAGCAGCCGGAGCCGCAGGCGCGGCCGGGGCTGCAGGCGGTGGGGCCTGGGCAATCAACTGAGGCCCGGAGGCAAGGACAAGAGCAAAGCAGAGAGCGTTTCGCATGGCAGACGGAGACGAGTAAATCATGGCGGACCTGATCAGAACAATCACAATTCTGACACGCACCCCGGGTGGGAATGATCAAAGATAATCCAGGGGCGTTGAATCACAGGGCAATAACCAGACATTTTTCGTGAAAAAGGAAGCTGAGATTACCAGGAGCACTTTTTTTGTCACGAACGATCTGAAACTCGGTCCCAAAGAATGTCAGAAAAATCTGCATTCATGGCACTTCCGGCAAGAGACTGGCGATCCCCCTCAGCCATCGGCGGGTTTTCAAACGTCAACCAAGCGACACCTCGATATCAATACCCAGGTGGATGCCGAGCCACGTAGCCCTTCATCGGGCGTGATTTATTGGACCACCGCGGGCCTTTTCGCTCCCCATTGTAGCCGGTATCCAGGCGCAAGCCAGCCACCACAATGAAAGTGTGGCCGTTGCGTGAGTACACGGTGATGTACTTGCCCACCCCCGCCTTGCCATAGCTACGCAAGCTGCTAGAGGTGCCTGGACTGCTCAAAAAACCGGCCCCATGCAGAACGTAAGACACCGTTCCCGAGCAATCATACCCCGAGTCCACAAAGGAACGATGGCCGCCACCGTATTTGTACGGCAACCCGGCGATGCGATTGCCCGCACTGATCGCCCGCATCACAGGCGCTGGCAGACCTGCCGGCGGCACCGCCTTGCCACCCACAACCACGGCCGTTTTGCCCCGGCTATACTCGTAATCCCAGACTTTTTTCTGCGAAGAACAACTGCTGAGGCAGAGGGCGAGGACGATGAAAAATAAGGGCCAAAAACGGACGGGCATCGGCGAAATTAAACGGCCTTTTCAAAGTGGCAAGGCCCGCCCGTCTTTACACCTCCACCATTAAAAATCCCATGAGGCCGTCCTCATCACCCACAGACCGCCGCTCCCCTTGTGCCAAGGCGACTCCTCGTTATCCTGGAGCCGATGCGCATTTCGGAGATTTTTTATTCAGTTCAGGGGGAAGGCTCGCTCACGGGCGTGCCATCGGTGTTTGTGCGTACCTCTGGCTGCAACCTGCGCTGCACCTGGTGTGACACGCCCTATGCCTCATGGTCGCCGGAAGGCCCCGAAATGAGCCTGGATGCCATCCTGGCGGAAGTGCTGCGCCACCCCACCCGCCATGTCGTGGTCACCGGAGGAGAGCCGATGGTGGCCAAGGGCATCCACGAATTCCTTCTCCAACTGCGTGACGCAGGCAAACACATCACCATCGAAACCGCCGGCACCGTCCTCCCCTCTCCGGTCACCATTGACCTGGCCTCCCTCAGCCCGAAGCTGGCCAATTCCGTCCCCAGCACCGAAAAAGCCGGGGCTGCATGGGCTACCCGCCATGATCAGACCCGCCTTCAGCCCGCAGTCCTGCGGGCCTGGCTGGAGCAGTCCCGGGATTTCCAGCTCAAATTTGTCATCTCCAATGAAGCGGATCTGCATGAGGCTCAGCGGGTTGTCACGGCCATCGGCATCCCCGTGCCTCCAGAAAAAATCCTCCTGATGCCCGAAGGCACCAGCATGGAGATCATGCGCACCCGCTATGATCTCTTGGTCAATGCTTGCCTAACCCACGGCTACCGCCTCAGCCCCCGGCTGCACATCGAGCTCTTCGGCAATACCCGGGGAACCTGATTTAACCGAGGTCCAGTTCATCCTGGGTCCCCAGCAGCCGCCGCATCATGCCCTGGGGATCTCGCATGAATCGGCTGGTGATCTGAAAGTGCTCCGTGTCCTCATAAGCCACTCGTTTGATCCCATCCTCGCTGAACTCATAAATCCAGGCATCGGGGTAGGCCATGAGAATGGGGGAATGCGTGGCAATGATGAACTGCGAAAACTCACCGATGAGATCATGCATCCTCACCAGCAAAGACATCTGTCGCTGAGGTGAAAGCGCCGCCTCAGGCTCATCAAAAAGATAGATCCCGTGGCCACCGAGGCGATGCACCAGCGTCGCGAAAAAGGACTCGCCGTGCGACTGCTCATGCAGGCTTTTGCCCCCATAGGACCAGTTCCCTAACTCATCAATCAGCGTGGCGAAATTATAGTAGCTCTCCGCCCGCAGGAAAAAGCCATCCATGGGCCGGAGATGGCTGCGCGAAAGCGTGATCTTCGAGGTCAGTGCAGACCGATACTCGTGCATCATCAGATTCGTATTCTTCGTGCCGCCCTCCATGCTGAAGCCCAGTTTCTCAGCTATGGCCTCCAGCAGGGTGGATTTTCCAGATCCATTTTCGCCCACAAAAAACGTCACCTTGGGGTGCAGTTCCAAAGCATCCAAATGACGCACTGCCGGAATATCAAAAGGGTAATTTTCAAATCCCGGCACCTCCCCCCGCCGCAGCGTCACCGTGTGCAGGTATTGAGAGGGCGCAGGTTTCAGCATGAAGAACAAACGTTCTGCTTCCTCGCCGCCGCGCAAGCCAGACTTTAGTCCTCCCACAAAGGTCCGCCCACCCAAAAAAGAAACCCCGATCCTGCGTATGCACGCCAGGCCGGGGTTTCATGGGGGATTTAAAAGCGACTCAACCCGCGATTAGCGGCGCTGATAATACTGCTGATAAACGCTGTCATGCAGCTTCAGCTTGGCGCGGATGCTGTCCAGACCGGCATTGTCAGCCTCGATCTGGTAATTCACGAAATAGCCGCTCTCGACGTGGCGTGGGTTGAAGGGGAACTTGCGTTTGCCGAGCTTGTCGATCTGCTCAAGCTTCACGCCGGACTTCTCCATCTCACGGCCGATGCCGCTGACGAGTTCTTCGACGGATTCTTCCTTGCCCTTCATGTCGAGGACGATCATGGCTTCGTATTTGCGCTTCATCGGTGGTGTATTCTGTTGAGGTTTAAGGTTGTTCTTCTTTGCGGTTGAAATAGTTCATCGCGGTCTCCAGCCCGGACTGGCAGGCAAGGCGGACGGCATCTGTAGCACGCTGAATCATGATGGCGAGTTCTGTCCGCTCGTCTTCACGAAATTTTCCCAGCACATGCCCCACGAGACGTTCGCCAGCAGGGCGGCCCGAAGGAGTCGCAATGCCTAACTTCAAGCGAGGAAAGGCATCTGACCCCAGGGAGCGGATCATTGACTTGAGCCCATTGTGACCTCCGGCGGAGCCTGCCAGGCGCATTCTCATGCGGCCCAGCGGGAGATCCACATCATCGTAGATCACAAGGAGTTCTTGAACGGGCACTTTGTAAAACTGGCTCACCAGTTGCACACAGCGCCCGCTGTCGTTCATGAAGGTCGAAGGCTTCAGCAGGAGGGCACCAGGAATTTTGGCTACCCAACCATGCCAGCGTTTTTCCTCCGTGAAGGAGACTCCCGAGAGCCTCGCTAACTCATCCACCGCCATAAAGCCGATGTTGTGACGAGTGTCGCGGTAATCAATCCCGGGATTGCCGAGTCCGATGATGAGCCTGGGTTTCAGGCCGCCAGCGGCGCGGGGAACTGTTTCATCACCGGGCACCGTAGGCGGTTGGAGTCAGACTCCGGACAAGGATTACTTCTTAGCAGCTTTGGCAGCAGGAGCTGCAGCCTTGGCGGCAGGAGCGGCTTTGCCCTTGGCAGCAGGAGCGGCAGCGGCAGGAGCTTCAGGCTCCACCTTTGGCTCTTCGCACATGATGACGACCACATCGTCAGCCAGCTTGGCGCGGACGCCTTCTGGAAGCTTGATGTCGCCCACGTGGATGGCTTTGCCGACCTGGAGGTCAGAAATGTCCACCACGATGCCTTCTGGAAGGTCCTTCGGAAGGCAGCGCACTTCGAGATTGTGGTGGATGGCTTCGATGAGGCCGCCAGCCTTGGCACCAGGGGATTCGCCCGTGAGGTTCAGAGGAACTTCAGCGTGAATTTCTTCGTCCATGGCGATCGCGTGGAAGTCCACGTGAAGGATGCCGCCGCGGAGATGGTCGTGCTGCACTTCCTGGACGAGGGCCAGTTGCTCAGCAGAATCAATTTTCAGGCTCACCAGGATGTTGTCAGAAGCGCTGCTCTCGATGAGCTTCGTGAAGGTCTTGGCATCCACCTGCACATTGGCAGGAGGGGTCTTGCGGCCATAGACCACCGCTGGGATGGAACCGGCCTTGCGCAGGCGGTTGACGGCAGCAGTGCCTTCACTGCTGCGGGGTTGTGCGATGATGTCGAGGATTTTGGCCATGTCCGTGAGTTCTTCTGAACAGTATGTTAGAGGGGAAAAGGGCCGCGAGGATACACGGCCATTTTCAGATGTCAAAGAGAGATGTGACGGACTCGTTGTCGTGAATGCGCCGGATGGCCTGCGCGAGCAGGGGGGCAATGTCCAAAGTCGTCACTTTTTCACCCTGCGCCTGCGGGGTGGAATTGGTGGAAAAGAGTTCCAAAATCGGGGATTTTGAAATGCGGCTGTGGCCCTTTTCCCCTAGCACCGCATGGGAAACACCTGCGTAGATGGCCTTGGCACCGTGCTTCAGCAGCAGCTCTGCGGCAGCCGTCAAAGTCCCGGCGGTTTCCGTAAGGTCATCCACCAGCAGCACATTTTTACCATTCACATCGCCGATCACATTGAGCGCCTCAACTTCTTCGGCACTCACACGATTTTTTGCCACAATGGCCATCGGGGCCTTCAGGGCTTTGGCATAGGCATGAGTCATTTTGATACCGCCGACGTCCGGCGAGACGACCACGAGGTCCTCAATCTGGCGCTCTTTGATGGCTTTCATCAGCACCGGCCCTGCATAGAGATGATCGACAGGGATATCAAAGAAACCCTGAATCTGACCGGCGTGAAGGTCCACCGTCAGCACGCGGTTCACACCACTGGCCACCAGAAGGTTGGCCACCAGCTTCGCGGTGATGGGCACACGCGGGCGGTCTTTGCGATCCTGACGGGCATAGCCAAAAAACGGCAGAACAGCGGTGATGCGGTGGGCGCTGGCGCGGCGCACGGCATCCACCATGATGAGTAGCTCCATCAGGTTCTGGTTCGTCGGCGGGCAGGTGGGCTGGACAATGAAAAGATCGCTGCCACGAATGTTTTCGTGGATCTGCACAAAGGTTTCACCATCCGGAAAGGTGGTGAGGGTGGCCTCGCAAAGCTTGGTGCCCAAATTTTCACAAATCAGGCGCGCGAGTTCGGGGTGCGCTGACCCACTTAAAATCTTCAAGTTGTCCGTCATCGGGCGGAACTAGACGCGCTCGCCATGGAAATCAACTGCCGTTCAAAAGTACATGCGTCCGAATGACGGGTTCCACAGGGAAAGCCTTCAGAGTTGCCTCTGCGATTGCATCCCCTTCCCGCCTCTCTAGCTATCTTTATTATCATGTCTGGCATTTTGACTGAACTTCTCATTCTTTTGGGTCTGCTCCTCCTCAATGGCGTCTTTGCCATGGCTGAGACCGCTCTCATCTCTGCACGCCGCACCCGACTGGAAATGATGGCGCATGAAGGGCAAAAGAGCGCCGTCCAAGCCCTGGAGTTGCAGGCGGATCCGGGGATCTTTCTTTCCACCGTGCAGGTGGGCATCACCCTGGTGGGTATCATCGCCGGTGCGGCCAGTGGTGCCGGATTGGCTCGGGAACTGGAGCCCGCTTTAACCGCCATCCCCTGGCTGGGCCAGTGGGCACCCACGATCAGCATGGTCATCGTCGTCTCTATCATCACCTTCCTCAGTGTGGTGGTGGGGGAGTTGCTGCCAAAGCGCCTCGCCATTCATGCGCCCGAACGCTGGGCAGCCGCCTTGGCAGGGCCCATGACCCGCCTTTCGGCCCTCGCTTCCCCCATCGTCCGCCTGCTGGATTTTTCCAGCGATGCCCTCGTGCGGCTTTTTGGCGTCAAGCCAGGCGCGGAGGAAGTGATGTCTGAGGAAGAAGTGCGCGCCTCCATCATCCAAGGCCACCGAACAGGAGCCCTGAAAAGCCACGAAAAAGACATGCTGGAAAGCGTGCTGGAGCTGGATGAACTGACCGCAGCCGACCTGATGACGCCCAAGCCGCAGATCGTCTGGATCAACCTGGCCGACAGCCCTGAAGAAAACCGCAAGCGCATGATCGAGAGCGGCCACTCCTACTTCCCTGTTTATCAGGGCACCCGCGATGACGTGCTGGGCATGATCTCCGTGAAAGCCCTCTGGAAGGCAGCAGAAAAACTCACGGCCAGTGATCTGCAATCTCTCCTCGTCACCCCGCTCTTTGTGCCGGAATCCATGCCCGCCGCGCGGATCATTGAGCAGTTCCGCAAAAACAACCGCCATCAAGCTCTCGTGATTGATGAATTCGGGGCCATGCAGGGCCTCATCACCCTCAATGACATGATGGAGGCCATCCTGGGCACCATGCCCAATGAACCCACGCCCAATGCCCCCGGAGGGCGGCAGCTCGATGACGGATCATGGCTCGTCGATGGCCAGATGGAAATGGAAGAAGCGGCTAGTCTCACCGACCTGCCTCTCCCTGCCTCTTTTGATGACGATGACTACCGCACGGTGGCGGGCTTTGTAATGCACATCCTGGGGCACGTCCCTGCCGAAGGGGAATCCTTCGACTGGCAAGGGCGCAAAATTGAGGTGGCCGACATGGACCGCCAGCGCATTGACAAAGTGCGCATCTGTCCAGCCGCCACACAGCGGGTGTGATCGTTTAGGCGTGCTGATTTTCATGGGTTAAAAACAGGATCGGCACACGGATCGCTGATTTGCCGAGTGTTACAGATTTGACACATTCCATCGGCTCTGCTCCATCTTGGGGGACCCGTTCATCGCAACGGACTCCCCGACCCTACCCATGATCTCCCTGCAGAAGCTTTTTGGCAAAAACGACATCTTCTACGACCTGCTGGAAGCCAGCGCCGCAGAGGCCCTGCACAGCGTCCAGGCCCTGGGGAAACTCATCACCCAGCCCGTCGCCACCCAGAACCTGGATGAACTGATTCTCACCCGCCGGAAAGACAAAAAGATCACCGAGCAGATCAACGAAGAACTCTGCCGCACATTTGTCACCGAGCTGGAGCGCGAAGACATCGAAGCCCTCTCCAACGTCCTCTACAAGATCCCAAAAACCGTCGAAAAGATCGCCGAGCGCGTCATCATCACGGGTGGGCGTTTGCAGGATGTGGATTTCAGCCGCCACCTTCAGATGATGGAAGAAGCCACCACCACGGTGCTGAACATCGTCAAAGAACTGCGGAAAAAACTGCACCTGGAGCGTGTGAAGGACATGAACGCCAAGCTGCAGCACATTGAGGGTGAGGCGGATAAACTCATGATGGGCCTGTTGAAGGAACTCTACGCCGGCCAGCGCGACCCCATCCAAACCATCATGCTCAAGGATCTCTATGAGCTCATGGAAAAGGTGTATGACCGCTGCCGCGACGCTGGCAATGTGGTGTCCCACATCGTGCTGAAGTATTCCTGATCCGCCTCCGCGCATGACTTCTGCTCTCATCCTGCTCCTGGTGGTGCTGCTGGTGGTGCTGGCCTTTGAATACATCAATGGCTTTCACGACACCGCCAATGCCATCGCCACCGTGGTCTCCACGAAGGTTCTCACTCCCCGCCAGGCTCTCGCCCTGGCTGCCACGGCCAATTTGATCGGTGCCTTTTGGGGCACCGCCGTGGCCAAAACCATCGGTGCCGGCCTGGTGGATATCGCCCACGTCACCACCATGACCATCCTCTGCGCCATGCTCGGGGGCATCATCTGGAATCTCCTGACCTGGTATTTCGGTCTCCCCAGCAGCAGCAGCCACGCCCTCATCGGCGGGCTCTGCGGTGCCACCCTGGCTTCCGCCAACGGCAACTGGCATGTGCTCATTTGGTCCAAGGCGAAAGTGGATGCCAAGACAGGTGCTGTGACCATGGACGGTATTTTCCACAAAGTCGTCATCCCCATGATCACCTCTCCAGTGCTGGGTTTCGTGGTCGGCTTTATCGTCATGGGGCTGCTTTTTTGGCTCATCCGCAACTGGCGTCCGCACACCATCAATACTGTGTTTTCCAAGCTCCAAATCGTCTCCGCTGCCTACATGGGCTTCGGCCATGGCTTTGCCGATGCCCAAAAAACCATGGGTATCATCGCCCTCACCCTCTTCACGGCCACCACAGCAGGAACGCTGGATAATGTGCCTAGCATTTTGGGCTTTCTCCGCACACCGGAGTTTGAGGTGGCGAGCTGGGTAAAGATCACCTGCGCCCTCGTCATGGCCGCAGGCACCTGGGCTGGAGGTTGGCGAATCATCAAAACCCTGGGTCATAAAATGGTGAAGATGAAGCCCGTGCACGGCTTTGCGGCCGAAACCACAGCGGCCACGATCCTCGCTGTCACAGGCCACTTAGGGATGCCCGTTTCCACCACTCATACGATCACCACCTCCATCATGGGCGTGGGCGCAGCCAAGCGCTGGAACTCCATCCGCTGGAGCCTCGTCGAGCGCATCGTCTGGGCCTGGGTGCTCACCATTCCGGTCACTTCAGCCTTGTCTTACGTCATCTACAAAGTGCTGACGTAGGGTGGGGCTGCTCGGCTTCCGGGCAAAAGCCCCTGGATTCCAAAAAGTCGCAAGACCTAACAAAAAGGGTGAAGGCCTTCGCCTTCACCCTTTTTTTGATTCTAATCAGCGGACTCCGAGTCGGCTCGTTACTTCATCGCCAAATTGGCAGCGGCGACGAGGCCTTCTTCGGAGACGATCTTGCCAGCGAGTTCGGGTTTGCAGCTCGTCGTGAGTTCCTCGCGGAATTTCTTGATGAAGCTTTGGGTCGGCCAAGAACAGGCTTCACCGAAAGCGCAGATGGTCTTGCCTTCGATCTGGTTGGCCACGCTTTCCAGGGTGTCCACATCGTCCGGGCTGGCGGTGCCAGCGACGATGCGGTCGCTGATCTTCTTCATCCACAGGCTGCCTTCGCGGCAAGGTGTGCATTGGCCACAGGACTCGTGAGCGTAGAAGTTATTCAGATTGTTGATGACCCAAGTCATGCTGCGGCTGTCATCCATGATGATGACGCCACCGGAACCGGCCATGGAACCACAGGCGGCCATGGTGTCGAAGTCCATCGGGATGTCCGTGATGGTGAGTTCACGACCATCCTTGAGTTTGAATTTCTCATCGGCACGCAGGACTTTGGAGGAGCTACCGCCAGGGATGATGGCCTTGAGCTTACGGCCAGGCTTGAGGCCGCCGCAAAGATCGTTGATCACTTCGCCCATGGTCACCTTGCCCACTTCCACTTCGTAGTAGCCAGGCTTTTGCACGTCGCCGCTCACGCAGAGAATTCGGGTGCCCGTGTTGTTAGGCGTGCCCAGCTTGGCATATTCCGCACCGCTCATCTGGATGATGTGCTTCACATGGCAGAGGGACTCAACGTTGTTCACGATGGTGGGGCACATGTAGAGACCGAGGGCGGCCGGGAAATAAGGCGGCTTGATGCGCGGGTAAGGGCGCTTGCCTTCCAGGGATTCGATCAAACCCGTCTCTTCGCCGCAGATGTAGGCACCGGCACCGCGATGCACGTAGATCTCGCAGTCGAAACCGGACCCCAGAATATCCTTGCCCAGGAAACCTTTGGCACGGGCTTCGGCGATGGCTTTTTCCACAATCTTAGCGGCGTAAGGGAACTCCTCGCGGATGTAAATGTAGGCCAGTTTGGCCCCAGTGGCGAAGCAGGCAATGGCCATGCCTTCCACCAACTGGTGCGGGTCTTGATGCAGGATGTAGCGGTCTTTGAAAGTGCCGGGCTCGGACTCATCCGCATTGCAGATGAGATAGACGGGCTTGGTGTTCGTCGGCGGGATGAAACCCCACTTCACCCCGGTGGGGAAACCTGCACCGCCACGGCCACGCAGACCTGCGGTTTTGACTTCATTGATGATGGCGGTCTTCTCCATCTTCAGCGCCACTTTGAGCTGCTCATAACCGCCATCGTTCAGGTAACATTCGATGGACGGATCGTAACCGACACGGTCAATGTTTTTGAAGATGAGCCGCTTCTCACGTGAGTGCGGTTCTTTGCCAGGGAGATACTGAACAGCGGAGGCCATATTTTGCAGTATCAAGCTACGCTTGGAGGCGGCAACCGGGATTTGTGAAAAATTTCACAAGCGACCGATATGGAGAATCTTTTTTTCGGTCTGCTGAGGCAGGCCAAGCCGCTTAACCCCGCTTTTTCAGCAAAATGCGCTTAAAACGGCTGTCTCCACCGTCCAGGCTCACGCTCTGCACTTCGGGATCGTTCACAAAGACATTGTGGATCAGGCGGCGGTAGTAGCTGTTCATTGGGTCCAGGGTCTGGCTCTGACCCGTAGCGCGGACGCGCTCGCCCATTTCGCGGGCCTGTTCCACCATCTTGTCCTCGCGGATGGAGCGGAAGTATTCGATGTCCACCCGGATGCGCGGGGCCTGAGGAATGTGGCGCTGGAGGATGCGGTTCACAAGATACTGGATGTCCTCCATGGTCGCGCCTCGCCGGCCAATGAGGAGCTGGGAATCCTCCGTGTGGAGTTGGAGGGTGGGGCCTTCGGGGCCTTCTAGTTCGTCAATCTTCACCGTGAAGCCGAGGTAACCCAGCATGGTATCCACAATCTGGCGGGCGTGAGAGAGAGGAGTCATGGCGCGTAAGCTCAAAGTACGTCCGAATGCCACCAGCCTCAATGAGGAACTGCGGAGATTCTTTGCCGAGAGATCATGTAAAACCCAATCTGCCTGCTCCTCGGTGCACAAAAAAGCCCCACTCAGTTGCCTGAATGGGGCTTAATAAAAGAGGCTAGCCGCCCAGTTTCGGGGTTTTCGGCTTGGTCTTCTTCTCCTTCTGATTCGGATTCATGGGATTGAAGAAGGGATTTTGTGAAGCTGGGCCTTTGGGTTTGGGCTCCACTTTTTCCAGGACCGGGTCTTTCATGTAGAGCTTCATCACGCGGCTCTGGAAGATCGCAAAAAGGTTCTGCGTGGACCAGTAGAGGGAGAGGGCGGCGGCGAAGTTATACGAGATGAACAGGAAGAAGAAGGGCATGATGGCAAACATGATCTTCTGGCTCTTGTCCACGGTGGCGGGCTGCGGCGTCAGCTTCATCTGCAGGATCATGGTCACCCCCATGATCAGCGGCAGCGGGTTGAGGTCGAAGTCCGTGCCCATGATCGGCAGGGAGAAGGGGAAGTTGAAGGTGTAGATGGTGTCGGAGATGGACAGGTCCTTCACCCACAGCCAGCCTTGGCCACGCAGCTCAGCCGCGTTTTGCAGCACGCTGTAAAAGCCGAAGAAAATCGGAATCTGCATCAGCATGGGCAGGCAGCCGCCCACGGGATTCACACCGTAGTCCTTGTACAGCTTCATGACTTCCATCTGCTGCTTCTGCGGATCGTCTTTGAATTTTTCCTGAAGCTCCTTCATTTTCGGAGCCAGCATGCCCATTCGCTTCATGGAATATTGGGCCTTCGACTGCAGCGGCCAAAGGACGGTGCGGATGACGAGGGTCAGCAGGATGATGGCGACACCCCAGTTGCCGCTGACGTCGTGCATCCAGCGCATGACGATGTTCAGCGGCTTGCTGATCCAGCCGAACATGCCGTAGAACATGATGAAGTCGCGCTGGCCTTCCAACTTGCTCAGGCGGTGATACTCTTTCGGGCCGAGATAGATCTCATACTGCTCGGTCAGGCTGGCTCCAGGGGCGAGTTCCACAGGAGGCAGGCTGACAGCGGACTCGATGGCGTAATCACTCTTCGCAGAGTCATAGGCCGCATACTTGTCTCCGCCGTGATCCACCAAGAAACGAGTGGACCAGATTTTACCCGGCTTGTCGCCGCCAGGGGTCACGCGACTGACAATGGTCGCATAAAATCGGCTCATGACACCGCCGTAGCGGAGCCGGGTGTGGCTGGCGCGGTGCTCATTTTTCTCCTGAGAAAACCAACCGCCAGCAAAAGAATGGGTGTCTTTGTGATCCGCATCACCGGCATCATTCCAAAAGAAACTCGGCTTCAGCACTTCATCGGGGCTGATGCTGGAGGCAGCACCCGTGTAGAGGTAATATTCCTCAGACTTGTGCGGGACGGTCCCCGTATTGGTAAGCGTGATGGACAGGGCCAGCAGGTGCTCGTCAGACTTTTCGCCTTCGGTCAGTTTGTAGGCTTTGCGGATGGTGATGCCATCGGCAGACACGCCTTCGAAGGTCACGCCTTTGTCGCTCTTCTCGATGATCTTGTAGGGAACGATGTCGATCCCAGTGGCCTCACGACGCAGGGCACCGATGGGCTCCAGTGTCTTACGTCCCACTTCATTCAGGGTGATTTTGTCCCCGGCGGCCAGAACGGCCTTGGCCACACCGGCCCCTTTGCTGCTGAAGTGATAGGTCACGCTGCCGGAGACGAGCGTGTGCTTCTCCTCAGGCAGATTGGCCGTCGCGGCCGCCACGGCATCCGGCTTGGCGGCAGAAAGCGTGGGCGTGGTGGTGGCAGCGCCATCCGTGGAGGTGGTGGCCACGCCTGGCACCGCAGGCTGGGTCTCCGTGTTTTTGGGTTTGTTCGCTTCAGCCAGAGCCAACTGGGCCGCATAGGCCTGCTGGTTTTTGAAGGAGAACCATTGGTTCACACCGAGGCCAATGACACAGAGGGTAACGACGATCCAGGCTTTGCGATCCATGCTTGTAGAAAAAAGAGATGAGTGAAAAGAGACTAGAAAAGAGAGGACTCAGCGCCCGGCCTCATCGGCAGCGCTTGGCGCAGGATCTTCCTGCCCGTGCTGACCAGAGCACGAATTGCCAGTTTGTCCCTGACAGGAACGTCCGCCTTTTGTAACGGCAGGCGGCACGGGGTCATGGCCATGGCCACCCCAGGGATTGCAGCGAATGATGCGCACGGTCCCCAACCAGCTTCCTTTGAAAATGCCGTGTTTTTCCACGGCTTGCAGGAAGTATTCCGAACAGGTCGGCGTGAAGCGGCAGCCCGTGCCTGGGCCGCCGATGAAGTGTAAAACAGGGGAGATGACGCGCTGATAACCACGGATGAGGATGCGGACGAGCCATTTCATGGCGTGGGAGGCGCGGGTTTCAAGAACAGTCCCTGACGTTTGGCCAGGCGAACCCAGTCTTGCTCCATTTCGGCAAAAGGGGCATCTGCCGCCCGCCAGCGGGCAATCGTGACAAATTGCCACCCTGGGGCGATCTCCGCCCGGTGAGCACGAATGATTTCGCGCAGTTGGCGCCGGACGCGATTGCGCACCACCGCCTTTCCCAGTCGTTTACTGGTGACCAGACCGAACTGAAAATCAGCGACAGAGTCATCACGCAGCAGTGCCAGGACAAAAAAGCGGCCCGCCTGGCTGCGTCCCTTCTCTTTGATCCGCGCGAAATCGCGGGACTCCTTCAGGTGAAGGCGTGAGGGAAGACGCATGGGGCGGGCCTGCCTGCACTAGGCGTGCTGCTGCACGTGGCGCTTGTAATGGACCTCGACGCCCACTGGCATGAGGCGCTTGCGTCCACGGGCGCGGCGGCGACGAAGGATGTCGCGGCCATTTTCAGTCTTCATGCGTTTGCGAAAGCCGAACTGGCGTTTCCGGGTGCGCTTGGATGCTTGGTAGGTCCTCTTGGGCATAATCGTGTGGGGTGCTAAAACGTCTTTTTCCTTTCGCAACGGGCCCGGCGCATCGTCAAAAACAGCCTAGCCCCAGCAACAGGGGGCGCGAGATTACGCATTGTCCCCCCTTTGTCAAATAAGTGCTGAGCCAGTCTTTGCCGTCGGGCAGATCGTGTTTACCGCACTTTGAGCAGTTCCACGTCGAAAATCAGGGCTTCATTGGGGCCAATGTCGCGTCCGGCACCCCGTGGGCCGTAGGCGAGCTTCGATGGCAGATACAGGCGGTATTTGGAACCTTCCTTCATGAGCTGCACACCTTCCGTCCAGCCTGCAATGACGCGGTTCAGAGGGAATTCGATGGGTTCGCCACGCTTGTAGGAGCTGTCGAAAACTTTGCCGTCAATCAGTGTGCCTTCATAGTGTACCAGCACCGTATCCGTGGCGGAGGGGCTCTTGCCGGCACCTTCGGTGATGACCTTGTACTGAAGGCCGCTGGCGGTCACGACCACGCCATCTTTTTTGGCGTTGTCTTCGAGAAATTTTTCACCTTTGGCGAGTGCGATGTCGGACATGATGGATGGAATGGAGGGGTGGCTGGGTTAAAAAAAGGAGGACTAGCCTAGCGAGGCCCCGCCGACATGCAACCCCCGGAGCATCCCAGATCCCTTGCAAAGGATCTTTGGACCGCCATCTCTTTCATGCCCTTCAAAGGCCGAATACTTCCGGCAGGAGTTGGGCCATCGTCCGCGTGACTGGCTGGCCCCCCTGTAAAAAAGTGACTTCTGTCAGCCCTGCAGGCAGTGAAAATTCCGCCATCACCTGGCGGCAAGCACCACAGGGCGGGAATTCATGGCCCAAACAGACCACCGCCAAACGGCGGATTTTCATTCCCGTACCTTCCTGAGCCACCGCTTGGAAAATGGCATTGCGCTCCCCGCAGATCGTCAGGCCATAGCTGGCATTTTCGACATTGCAGCCCAGGTAAATGCCACCCGAGACCGTCTCGAGGGCACAGCCGACCTGGAATTTGGAATACGGCGCATACGCTCTTTCAGCAACGGTCTGGGCCTGGGCAAGAAGATCTGGCATGCCGCCACGATTGCATAAAAAAGCGGAGGCAGGTACTGGGACCTGCCTCCGCCAAAAAAGAGCTAAATGGGAACGCCTGCGGCTGCTTACAGCGCCTTAAACTTCACTTCTTTCCACTGCACCTTGTAGGGGCCGGTGCCTTTTTTAATGCCATGCACCTGGAAGCCGATGTGGCCTTCAGGATCGCCTGGCTGGGTAAAATCAGCGGTCTTCACGCCATTGACGAAGCTCTGGTAGTGATCGCCCTTCACCACGATGCGGTAGTGGTTCCACTCCCCCTTTTTAAAGGCAGCCTTCGCTTCGTCACTGCGGACGGCTTCCGTCTTGGTCAGGATGCTCCACCAGGTGCCACGGCGGGCTTCATCGTAGAAGTCACCAGCGGTGCCGTTGATAGCGATCTCACACTGCGGACCGTAGAGGCGGCCAGCAGGCAAGGGCTTGTCGCCCTTCGCGCCTTCAGGGGCGGGATCGCCCTCTTTGGCGATTTTGCTGCGCACCTGCACACCCGAATTCAGTTCGTTGTCCACTTTCACCTCGAACTGGAGTTCGAAGTCCTTAAAGGGGCCTTTGGCCAGGAAGGTATTGCCGCTGCCTTCCACCGTGGTGCCGGTGAGGATGCCGTTTTCGACCGTGTAGGTGGCCTGACCGCTGACGATTTTGGCATCGCCGAGGCCGTCTTTGAACCAGGTTTGCCAGCCGTCTTCAGCCTGTGCGCTGAGGGAAAGGGCGGCCACGAGAGAAATGAGAAGTTGTTTTTTCATGGGCGGAAAAAACGTCGCCCGCAGAAAAATCCATCGTCAAGCCTGCAAAAACCGCATATATTTAATATGTCTTAATTAAAAGGGAGGGTTTTAACCCCATTAAAACCCCAAAATAATCCAGTTCCAACTTGAACAAACAAGTTGGATCGGTTTTAATGCCATTAATTCCGGGTTTTTATCCCATGGCTCGCCCTACTAACAGCTTCGATTCGGTCTCGATGACCATCGCAGTCACTCCCCAGATCAAGATGTATCTGGAGGATCTGACCCTCGATGGTACATACGGGAGCAGTCCGGCTGAAGCCGCCAGGCTGCTGATCAGCCAGGCGATCGAGGCGAAGATCAAGGATGGGCTGCTGACTCGGAGAAAGTTCATGATTCAGGACGGCGACGTCGTGGCCCTGCCACTGCCCGCCTAACGATACCCTACCCTACTATGATCACTTCATCCACTGCCGAGAGCGATACCCAGGTGTTCACCACCATCATGAGCCTGGAAATGAACGACAAGGACCGCAGCCCCCGTGGCGGCTGGAAGTCCGATGCCCGCCTGGAAGTGCTGGCCAATGAAATCGTCCGCTACATGCCCGATCTGGCGCAGATGCTGATGCAGGCAGGCAAGCAGAAGCTGGCCGCCTGATATCCCAGCCCCTCCCCAGGGATTCCCTGACCCGGACATGAGGCCAGCGTCTTTGACGTTGGCCTTGTCATTTCCAGACGTGACGTCCAGTGTCTCTCCCCGGCGCGAATGCGCTGAGCCTACTCACTCCTTTCTCTTTCCATGCCTTCCTTCTCCAAAACCTTATTGCCGGCCCTGGCCTTGCTGACTGGCCTCAGCGCCTGCGCCACCGTCAAGCGACTGACCCCGGACCTTACCAAGATCCCGGTGCCGCCGATGCCCAGTTTCTCCACCCTGAAAAAGGTGACTCGCATCCTACCAGGCATGCCAGACAGCGACAAGGCTGCGGAGGATGATCCGCAGATGCCTTTCAATTCCCGTGGCACCCTGGGCTATGGCCACACCCTGCGCCTCCATGTCTATGAAGGCAGCCGCTCCACCAACCGCATCTACAATGGCGTGGCGATGATTGATTCCTCGGGCGTCATTGATTTCGGCGATGAAATCGGCAGTGCCAAAATCGGTGGGGCCACCCTTCCTGAGGCGGTCGCCGCCTTGACCTCGACCTTCCGCGTGGGCATGCGCATCACACGCCCTGTCACCGTCCACATCCTCTCGGTAGAAGATGTGCCGGTGGTCTCCATCACAGGGGATGTCATCAAGGATGAGTTTATTCCTGCCTGGGAAGACATGACCATCAAACAGGCCGTCACCGTGGCAGGCGGACGCAAGGTCGGCTCCACCAATCAGGGCATCTATCTTATTCGAGAAGGCCAGCGGCGCTATTACCCCAGCCTGGAAGCGGCGGACGAGCGCGAGCCTGAGCCCGGCGACATCATCTATCTGTCCCCTGACCTTTGATCTTTCATGATTGAGCACATCGGCGGCAATCCAGCCGCAAATCAGAATCCCTGGAGCAGCCTCTTCAAAACCATCGCCATCCTGCGCATCGGGGCTGGGGTGTTGCTGCTCACCCAGCACGGCTGGAAAGCTGCCGAAGGGGCCTATCAGTTCCTCTGGGAGGAGCAGGGATGGGACTGGGTGAAGGCCTTCAACGATGCTGGTCTCCCCTACCCTGCCTTGCTGGCGCCCACCATCGCCATCGTCGTGGCGGCTGTCGCTGCAAGCTGGTGCATTGGCTTCCTCACTCGACTCTTTGCCGTGGCCTTCATGCCAGTGGCCATCGGTGTCATTTTAAAGGCAGGACCTGCTTACACAGAGATCGGCTGGCTGTACCTGCTGATCGCCTTTACCCTGCTGCTCTATGGATCGGGAGCAGTCTCGATCGACAAGCTTTTCCGCCTGGGTGAAAGCTGGGGTCAGCCCAAAAAGAAAAAATGGTGAGCCCCGGCTTCCACCGCAACACACTTCCAGTTAGGCCGCAATCCCTCAGCCTGTGCCCTCGGGGTGACTGAGGGCCTTTCTGGCGGCAGACTGATTTTCCACCACCTTTATGCCAGCCTCACGTCCAGCCGCCAGCCCCCCAGTCACGGAGCGCGTGCTTTCCATTGACCCGGCCCTGCGCAACACCGGCTGGGCCATTTTGGAAAAGACAGGGCGGGATCTCAAAGCCATCGCTTACGGGGTGATCTCGAACAAACCAAAACTCCTGCACTCCGGCTGCCTTGTGGCCATTCGTGAGCAGTTGCAGGAGGTCATCCGCCAGCACAGCCCCACGGTCTGCGCCATCGAGGCCACCATCTATGTGCAGAGCTTCAAAACGGCCATCGTGCTCGGCACAGCCAGGGCGGCCTGCCTCATTGCGGCCGCCGAGCACGGGCTGGCCATCTACGAGTACGCGCCCAAAGAGGTCAAGCAGGCTGCGGTGGGGCGCGGGGCCGCGCAAAAGGACCAAGTAGCCTTCATGATTCGCTCCATGCTGAGGCTACGTGAAACACCCCCGGCAGATGCTGCCGACGCACTCGCAGTGGGCATTGCCCATTTTCAAAATGCTGATGCCGGAGCCGCCATCGCCCTGGAAATGAAGCGGGTGTAATTCGCTTCCCAGGCCAATCCGCAGTCCAGACTTTCTCTTGGAAGCGTATCCGGGAGATGTCTGCCGCCTTTCCACTCACCCGTCATGCCGCACTGGCTCGCTGGCACGAGTTTCTCCCCGCCACCCCTAGCTACGCGGCACGACGAAACCATGTGGAAGTAGAGCATCCCCATGTTTCACGACTGTCCCCTGCCCTGCGCACCCGTGTCATATTAGAGGATGAAATCATCACCGACACCCTGGCACGCCACAGCCTGCCAAGTGTGGAAAAGTGGCTGCAAGAAGTCTGCTGGCGGCGCTACTGGAAAGGCTGGCTGGAAATGCGTCCGCAAGTCTGGCGGCAATACCGGCAGGCCCTCCGCACGGAAAGGCAGAATCTGAGCGCCGAACAAAAAGCACGTCTAAATGCCATTGAGCAGGGTGAGGGCGGCATCGCGGTCATGAACCATTTTGCCAGGGAACTGGCAGCCACTGGGTATTTGCACAACCATGCCCGCATGTGGTTCGCCAGCTATTGGATCCATGTGGAGCGTCTGCCGTGGCAGCTCGGGGCCGATTTCTTTTTTCGTCATCTGCTGGACGCAGACCCCGCCAGCAACACCCTCTCCTGGCGCTGGGTGGCGGGATTGCAAACCCGGGGCAAGACCTACCTCGTGCGTCGCAGCAATCTGGAAAGATACATGGCCGCCCACCTCCTCCAGGACAGCCCAGGCTTAGAACTTTTGGAAGACGACCGGGTCAGCCCGGCCCTTTTGTCAGCCCCAGCGGAGACATCTCCCCAGCCTCCGGCAGATTTCCCTACCCAAGCCCCCCGGCTCACCACCCATTTCGGACTCTGGCTGCACCCCGATGATCTCTGCCCGGAAGTGGGACCACTCGCCCAACTAAGTCCCTCCGCCATCGCTGCCGTCACCAGCGCGCCCGCTTACGCACACTTTCAGTTAAGCCGTGGACGAATCCAGCATTTCCACACTGCTTTGGCAGATGCCCTCACAAGGTCCGGAGAGTATTTTGCCTGTCCCACCACGCTGGAAGAGGCCCCGACCACAGCCGAGGGGCTGTTTGAATGGGCGCAGAGGGAGCAGCTTCGGGACATCGTCGCGTATGCACCTTTTGTTGGTCCCATCGCGGATGCCCTGCCCCAGATCCGTCGTCGACTGGCAGAAATCCATTGCCATTTGCACCTCATCCGCCGCCCATCGGATGTGGAAGTCCACACTTTAGCGAAATCCGGCTTCTTTCCTTTCTGGGAAAAGGCGAGAGCGCAAGTGAGCAAGTGAGCACCCTCAAGAGGGAGGGAGGCGTGACTAAACTACGAGCACGGCGGCCACGCCTCATTTTATCACATTTGATAAAACTTGCATAATATATTCTCATTTTTATAAACAATTCACTCTCCGGTTGATTTTCATCCATATTTGACGGTATATTTACAAATACCATACCCAACCATGTCCAAGGTAAATCCAACACCTTCCAATTCCGACCGTATGCTGATCGGCACGCCTGGAGCGGTGACGGGTAATTTGCTGCAAAAACTCGAAGAGCGACGTGCCTGGCGTTTGAAGGAAACGGCTTCTCCCCATCTCTGGGTCCTCGTCGCCATCTTGGGGGACTTGATTATGGCCGTCGCTGCAGGCCACGCGGCCTACTGGCTGCGCTTTCACTCCTTTTTGCGCGATTTTGGCAACTGGAATGACATGACGCTGCGCCAGTATACAGGCCACATGACCCTGGGCAGCCTGACGCTCATTCTGGCCATTGGCTGGCAGGGCATCTACCATCGCAATGTCCTCCTGCGAAACCGCTGGATCGCCTCCCGCCTGGGCAAGGCTGTCCTGATTTGGACCCTGGCTTTCCTGGCCATGACGCTGGCCCTGAAAATGGAGCCTCCGATCTCCCGCGTCTATGTGGCGCTGAACGGTGCCTGTGCCCTGCTGCTGCTGCTGGGCTGGCGCATCGCCTTCAACCGCTTCCTACATTCCCCCTCACGCATCCGCTCCCTCCAGCAGCGCACGCTATTTGTCGGCTGGAATGAGGATGCCCAAAGGCTTTGGGAAACGCTGAGCCAGGACAAAGCCCATGCCTTCGAACTCATCGGCTGGGTGGATGCCTCTGGCTGGCGAGACGCCAGTGCCCCGCCGCTAGACATTCCTTTTGTTGGTTACTTGGAGGACATTCACCGCGTCATCGCACGGCATGAGGTGGACATGATCATTGTCGCAGACCTTTCCCGCCAGCACCTGGTGGAACTTGCCAACCTTTGCGAGCGCGAGATGATCCAGTTCAAGCTGGCCCCATCCGTTTTCCGAATCTTTGTCTCCGGCCTGTCGCTGGAAACCATCGCTGGCACGCCCGTGTTAGGCGTGAACCGACTGCCGCTGGACAGCACGCTGAATGTGATGGCCAAGCGGGCACTCGACATCGCCGGTGCCACTGTGGGTCTTATCCTAAGCGCTCCCATCATCGCCTTTTTTGGCTTCATGGTCTGGTGGGAATCTGGCGGCCCCATCTTCTACCGTCAGCGCCGCTGGGGCATGAACGGCGTGCCTTTCGACATCATCAAGATCCGCTCCATGAAACTCAACGCCGAGGCCAATACCGGAGCCCAGTGGTGTGTGCAGGACGATCCACGACGTCTCAAAGTGGGGGCCTTCATGCGGAAATGGAACATTGATGAAGTTCCCCAGTTTTGGAACGTGCTGAAGGGACAGATGAGCCTCGTCGGGCCTCGTCCGGAACGCCCCGAACTCATCGCCGACTTCAAGCATGAAATCCCGCATTACAACGCCCGGCACCATGCAAAACCGGGGATGACAGGCTGGGCCCAGGTCAAGGGCCTGCGGGGCGACACAGACTTGGCAGAACGCATCAAATGCGACTTGTGGTACTTGGAAAACTGGAGCCTCCTGCTGGACGTCCAAATCATGTTCCTGACTTTCTTTAAACGTGACAACGCTTACTGACCCCAGACCGCCCGCTGCCCGGAGGGAATCCTCATTGGTCTGATTGTTGTCCCGCCATATCCTCACCCTTTCTTTTTTGCTTGATGTTGGAAGGTAGCATCCCTGATGTTATCAGGCTTTTACCAAACCCCCCGCCCAAACACCGTGTCTGCGAGTCTTTCGAGCTTTTCCAACCTGCTGGACAACCACGCCGCCAATCTTTTGGGCCAAGGCCGCCTGGAGGAAGCCCTGAGTGCCGCCACCAGCGCGCTCTCTGGCCTGCGCGAAGCCGTCGAAGATGATCCGGCCGAACTACCCCGCCTCTTCACCGGATTGCAGGTGCTGGCAGAAATCCAGCGCGAGATGGGAGATGTCGCAGGCTCAGAGGCCAGCTACGGCGAAGCGCTGGAAATTTCCGCACGCGCCACGATCCCGGCAGATGAGGTGGCCCACGTGCGCACCCAACTGGCCACCCTCCTGGATTTCAGTCAGCGCGAAGCTGAAGCCATTCCGCTCTACGAACAGGCCATCAGTGACTATGAAGCCCTGACTCCGGCGAACGAGGAAACCGCCGCGCAACTGCGCAACAACCTTGCCATGATTTACAAGGGCCTCGGCAAGTTTGCCCTGGCCGAGCAGCATTACCTGCGTGCCCTGGAAACCCTGGAGGCCAAACGCGGTCGCGAGACCGAAGAAGTCGCCTCCGTTTACAACAACCTCGGCAGCCTCTATTACACCGCCGGCTTTCCAGATCAGGCCAAGGAGATGTTCACCGAAGCCCTCCAAATCCGCAGCAAGCTGCTGGGTCCGGACCATCCAGATGTGGCCCAATCCCACTGCAACCTGGCCACAGCCAATCATGAACTTGGGGACAATGCGGCCTCGATTCGTGACTTCGAGCAAAGCCTGCGCATTCTGGAGCTGCATCTGGCCAATGAAGCAGTGAGTTATGAAGCCGTGAGCCTGGACTACATCGCCCTCCTGGAAAACCAGGGCGAAGAAAAAAAGGCGGCGGCGGCGCGCAAACGGCTCGACAAGATGCTGTCCACTTTGGACTGAGCCCGCAGCGCCCCAGGAAAGATCCCCGCGTTTCTCTTCTGGCACTCACACGCTTTCTGGTGCGTAATGGCTCTGTCATGAGAGCCACCGCCCTTTGCCTCGCCCTGTTTGCCAGTGCCCTTTGCCTAACCACCTTTACCGGATGTGCGCGCCGGGATGTCCTGGTGATCGGCATGGATGCCACTTACCCACCCTTCGAATTCAAAGACCCACAGGGCCAAGTCAGCGGCATCAGCGTTGCCATCGGCGATGAAATCGGCAAGACGCTGGGCAAAAAAGTGGAGTACAAAAACATGGGTTTTGACGGCCTCATCCCCGCCCTGCAAAGCGGCCAGGTTGACCTCATCATCTCCTCCGTCACCGCCAGTCCAGAGCGGCGGAAGACCATAGATTTTTCAGACCCTTACGTCAAAACCGGGCTCTCTATTTTGGTGGCCAAAGACTCCCCAGTAAAGACGTCCGAGGACCTCCGCGCCCCAGGCCGCAAGCTTGCCGTACGTCTGGCCACGACTGGTGAACAATGGTGCCGCGCCGAATTGCCCGATGCCCAAAAAGTCTCGCTGGATACCGATGCCGCCTGCGTGCTGGAAGTCGTCAATGGCACGGTGGATGCGTGGGTGTATGACCAGGTCTCGGTCATGAATTATCACGCGCAGCATCCAGACCGCACCCGCGCCCTGCTGGCCCCGCTGCGGGAGGAATCCTGGGCCGTGGGCCTGAAAAAAGGCCGCGAAGATCTGAAGGCCCAGGTGAATGAGACCATCGCCCGGATGAAAAAGGAAGGCGTCTTTGCCAAACTGGCGGACCAATACTTGGCCAAGGAACGCGACCTCATGAAAGCCCAGGGCCTGCCCTTTGTGTTTGAATGAAGGGTTTTCTCCCTGAGGGCCGTTTGTCTGCCTGATGATCATTGACTGTCACAATCATGTCGGTGTGGACGTGCTGTTTTATCTGCATGGCGACTTTCCCTATGCGCAGCATCTCGTTGCCATGGTAGAGGAAGGCGGGGCGCTGGGGGTGGATCGCTGGATCGTCTTCCCCTTCGTCAGCCACATGGCGCTGGATACCAGTGGCTTCCTCACCAACGAGATTCGTGAGGGCGGCATGCAGCTCACCCAGGTCCCCTATGCCCTGGAAAACCGCCGCCTGCTGAAGGAGATCTATGATCTCTTCCCCGAATACGCCCCGCGCCTGCTGCCCTTCATCATGGTGGACCCCATGCGCAACCCCGCAGCCCAAGCCGAGGAACTGCGCCGCCTGCGCAAGGACTACCCGTTTTACGGCATCAAGATGCAGACCACCATCCTGCAATCCGACATCAAGCACCTGCGGGACCGTGGCAAAGTCTTCCTGGAACTCGCCGAGGAATGGGACCTCCCCATGCTCATCCACTCCAGCGTCGCTGAGAGCGACCTCTGGGCACAGGCCAGCGACATTCTTGACATTGCCGAAGAGAATCCCCAGGTGCGCTTTTGCCTGGCCCACTCCTGCCGTTACGACAAGGAGTGCCTGGACCGTATCAATGCGCTGCCTAACACTTGGTTCGACAATTCAGCCCACTGCATCCACTGCGAAGGCGCCGTGAATGACATGCCCTTCATCGCTCCGCGCCATCGCCGATTTGACAGCGACTACACGGACCCAGCCCGTGTCATCGCCGATCTTGCCGCCGCTTACCCCACCAAGTTCATGTGGGGCAGTGACTCGCCCTTTTACAGCTACGCGGCGGAGATCAATCACGAGATTGTTCGCCTCATCTGCACCTATGAAAAAGAAGTGAAGGCCTTGAAAAAGAATCCGCCCGAAGTCGTGCAAAGGATTGCCGAGACAAACACCCGCGCTTACCTGAAGCTGAAAGATGAAAGCATTCTCGCTTGAAGGACATCGCGCCCTTGTCACAGGCTCCTCGCAGGGCATCGGTCTGGCCATCGGCCAGGCTCTGCATGAAGCCGGAGCCGCCGTGGTGCATCACGGCCTGCAAAAACGGCCAGACGACCTGCACGATGCGGCTGGTTATGTGAAGGCAGACCTGCTCGATCCTGAAGGGGCCCAGCTTCTCATGGATTCCGCCGGCGATGTGGACATCCTGGTCTGCAACGCGGGCAGCTTCTTTGACCTGCCCGTGCTGGAGATGACCCGGGAACTTTGGGACCGCACCTTCCAGCTCAATGTCACCTCCACCTTCTTTCTCGCCCAGGCCTTTGCCCGCCAGTGCGTGGCCCGGGGAGTGCCCGGCAGCATCGTCATCACCTCCTCCACCAATGGTTTCCAAGCCGAGGCGGACTCCTGCGCCTACGATGCCAGCAAGGGCGCGCTGGTCATGCTCACGCGCACCCTCGCCGTTTCCCTGGCCCCCATGCAGATCCGCGTCAATGGCATCGCCCCCGGTCTCATCCGCACGCCCCTGACCTCCGCCTGGATGGAACCCCGCGCGCAGGACCTGCTGCGTCAGTACGAGAAAAAAATCCTGCTCGGTGAGGTCGGCAAACCCGAGGATTGCGCCGGTGCCGTGGTGTTTCTGTGCTCCCAGGCCGGGCGTTATCTCACCGGGGAAATCATCACCATTGATGGTGGCCTTACCGTGGGCCAGATCGGCAAGATGTAAGCCAGCGAAGAACGCACGTTTCCTCCTGCGCAGCCTTGCCATTGCACGGGCTGCGTTCCACCTTGCCCGCCTGTTGTCCCTCCATGCGCCTCCATTCCATCACCGTCCGCAACTATCGCCGCCACAAAGAGCTGCGGGTGGATCTGGACCCGGCGCGCACACTCATCGGCGGCCCGAATGAGTCTGGCAAAAGCACGCTGGTGGAGGCTGCTCACCGGGCCTTGTTTTTAAAGGCGAAGGGCAATAGCAAAGAGCACCGTGAAATGCTCTCCCTCACCCATGGCGGCAAACCTGAAGTGGAGGTGGAGTTTGAAGCCGGAGGCAGCCGCTACACTTTGAGCAAAAGCTTCAAAGGCACCAGCGGCATCACCCGCCTCATGCAAGCCAGCGGCAAGACGTGGCAAGGAGATGAAGCTGAAGAACAGCTCTCTGCGCTTCTCAAAACCAGTGGCACGGGACGTAAACTCGCGGAGCAATGGAACCACCTCTGGGTATGGCAGGGCAGCTCTTCAGGAGACCCGCTCGCCCAGGCAAATGCCGAACGGGAAACTCTCGTGCAGCGCCTCCAGTCCCATGGTGGTGCAGCCGTGATCCAGTCGGCACTGGACACCCGGGTGGCCGAACATTTCGCCAACCTCATCAAGGAACTTTTTCAAAATGCGGGCGAGCCCCGGAAGAACTCCGAATATGGCCAGGCCCTTCAGGCCGAGAGCGAAGCCATGGAGGCAGAAGCTCAGGCGCGGAGCATTCTGCAAAACCTTCAGCACGCGATTGCCCAGTATGAACGAGCCAGTACCCAGATCGCTGAGGCTGACAACGCTCTAAAGCACCAGGAGGCGGAGCGAGTCGCCCTCGACCAACGCAGCGCCGAAATCACTCGCTTGCGTTTGCTGGAGCAAGACCAGCTCCGCACCGCCAATGAAGCCATCCGGCTCCATGAATCTCGTCTCAACGCCGAACAAAAAGTATCGGAACTCAGACGCACCTTGGCGAGCCAGCGCGCCAGCCTAGCCCCCCAGAATGAAAAGCTGGGCACCCTCAAACAAGCCAGTCTTTCCGCACGGCTGGCACTGGATGAGACCGAGGACACTCTCCGTCGCGCTGAGCAAACGCTGCAAGAAGCACGTGCGCAGCATGATCTCGCCCAGGCTCAGGCCAGCCTTCAGGAGAAAAACCGACTGCAAGATCGCCTTAAAGCGCGTGCGAAACAAATCCAGGATCTGCTGGAGCAGCGAACTTCCATTGAACAACAGGCCGAGCGCCTGCCCAAAGTGGATGCGGCCGCGTTGCGCCAGCTTCAAGGGCTGGAACGTGCGCATGACAAAGCCCAGGCGGTGCTGGCCAGCGTGGCCACGGAGATTGAAGTTCTGTCCTCCCCGCACCCCGTTCAGGCAGGCAAGGAAACACTCATAAACGGGCAGCGCCTCACCCTCACGGAGGAGACTGAACTGGCCGTGGGCGAAACCCGGCTGCGTATCCGCCCAGGCGGTGGCACCTCCCTCGCCGAGGCCCGCCAGCAGGAACAGGAAACGCTGCACCAGTTACGCGAAGCGCTTGCCAAACTCGGGATCAAAACACTCGCTGAAGCCAGTGCAGCTCAGGCAGGGCGCGAGCACTTGCAGACCGAGTGGAAGACCGTGACGGCCGAACTCAAAGGCCTGGACTACGAAAAGCTGGCCGCCGAACTGACCGCTGCCGAACGCGAACTCACCGCCGCAAAAGCCGAGGTGGAGAGACGGCATGCCACCGGCTCACCAGCCTCTTTGGATCTGGCAGCCACCAAACGAACCCTCGCTGAAACCGAGACACACCAGCAGACCTGCCGCAAGCAGCTTGAGGCCCAGCAATCCGGCCTCAAAAAGGCTGATGCAGCCCTTTCTCTGCAAGGTGAATCCATGCGGGCGTTGGAGACAGAAATCACCCAGGTGGAGACACGTCTCTCCATGCTGATCGAGCATGAAGGCGATGACCACACCCGGGCCCAAGCTTTAGCTCAGGCACAGATTCTCAAGACCACGGCTGAGGCCCAGATCACCGACACCCGACAGGCCCTGGCGCAGCATCAGCCGGAACATTTAGAGGCTGACCAAGCTCGCTTTGAGCGGGCATGGAAGCTTCAGAGCGATAAGAAAATGCAGGCGCATGAGATGCGGATTTCCGCCGCCGCCCTTCTCCGCAGCGATGGCAGCAGCGACCCCGCCGCAGCGCTGGCCCTAGCCGAAGCACGTTTACAGATAGCGCGGGCGCATCGGGAAGCTGCCGAACGCCATGCGCGCGCCGTCAAACACATCCACGACCTCCTGCTGGAGGAGCAGCAGACCCTGGCAGATCAGTTCACCCGCCCCTTGGCGGAGCGTGTGACGGGGTACTTGCAGCGTCTGTTCGGCACAGATGTGCAGGTGAATGTTACGCTGCAGGAAAACCAGTTTCAGGGCCTCACGCTCAGCCGGGCCAGCCAGGGAGCGTTCTCGTTCGACAGCCTCAGCGAAGGAGCCCGGGAACAGGTGGCAGCGGCCTTCCGTCTGGCCTTGGCAGAAATCCTCGCCGAATCTCACGGCGGCTGCCTTCCCGTGGTTTTCGACGATGCTTTCGCCCACTCCGATCCCGAACGCGTGCAGAACCTCCAGCGCATGCTGGATCTAGCCGCCACCCGCGGTCTTCAGATCATCCTCCTCACCTGCACCCCGGCTGACTATGCCCAGATGGGGGCGCACGAGGTGCGCCTCGTGCCATCGTTTTCGTGACACCTGCCCCACCTCATGCCATCCGTAGTCATGTCTTCGGCTGAGTCCCCTGCCATCACCACCTGCCCCATCCTGCACAGGGATCGCTTCATCGTGATCGTGAACAAACCCGCCGGTGTTCTCTCCCATCCCAATACCGCCCGCAGCACGGAAAAGGCCGCCTTTGAAGGACGGTATGACCTGGATCAAAAATGCTTCGACTCCCCCGCCGGAAAAGTCTGGCTGATTCACCGCCTGGACCAGGATACCTCAGGCGTCCTCATGGCGGCGCTGGATGAAAAAACGGCGGAGAAATGCCGCGCCCTCTTTGATGAAGACGCCGTGCAGAAACAGTACCTCACCCTGGTGCGTGGAAACCCCGGCCCAGAAGGCACCTGGCTGGACAACCTGACCACCATCCGAGAAAAAGGACACGTACGCACCGCAGTCATCAAAGGCAGGTTGCCCAATGCCGAACTGGACTTCCGCACGCTGGCACATCATGCCTCAGAAAAAGTCTCCCTGCTGGACATCACCCTCATCACCGGCAAAACCCACCAGATCCGAGTACAGGCCTCGTCACGTCAGCATCATTTGTTAGGCGATGACGTGTACGGCCACTTCGAACTGAACAGGAAGATGAAGAAGGATCTGGGGCTAAAGCGCCTCTTTCTTCATGCGCATCGGCTAACGCTCAAACATCCGGCCAGTGGCCAGAGATTAAGCGTGGAGGCACCGCTGGCGGAAGACCTTACCAAAGTGCTGAGCCGTCTTGGAATGACCCCCGTTTAGGCCAGCCCGGCACGACGACGGCGCAGCAACAGACAAAAGCCCGCACACAGCAGCAACGCCATGCGGCCCGGCTCCGGGACGACCACAATGACGCCGTGGGAAAGAAAGGCGTCCATGTTATAATACAGGCCGGTGGTAGCCGAGTTCAGATCCGGCAGATCAAGATCAAAGGAGGCGTTTTCCAGGTCGCCTCCGGTGCGCAATGTCCCCAGGCTGCCGTAAGTGAAATTGGTGAGGGTGAGGCTGGACCAGTCCAACAAATCGTATGCGTGGCCATAGGCGGGCAAATAGCCGTCAGCAAAGGCCACCTGTACTGAACCGGCTTCGCTCAGGTTCAAAGCACCCAGGACATCCAGCCGGTCATTTCGACCCGCCACACGGTTGCCCGCAGTGCCGATGTAGCCTGTATTGATGCCGCTGCCACCTTGCAGCGTCAGGGTGTCGCTGGCGTAGCCATTGCCTGCAAGTTCCAGCACACTGCCGGTGGAGGATGCCGTCAGCGTCAGGGCCCCGGTCCTGAGGACGCCGATGCCATGGTTCGCCAGTGAGCCATCCCCACCCGGCGACAAACGCCCATTGACTGTCACGGCCCCGGAAAGGGAACCGTTGCCGCCCAAAGTCGCACCTGCGGCCACATTCACAGTCCCAGTTCCCGTGGCAGATCCGCTGCCATTTGCCACCAGCAGAGTGCCTGTAGTGATGGTGGTACCACCGGAGTAACTGTTGCTGCCCGAGAGCACCAGCGTGCCGCTGCCGGTTTTGTTTAACCCTGCCGTCCCTGCCAGTGTGGACTGGACTTCGGAGGCGCCCGTTGTCACCTCAATGGCTGGAACTGTGCCTGCCAGCGTGAGGGTGCCGGAGGTGATTAGATAGCCGCTGGTCTGGATCGAGAGATCATTCACGGTCACGGTGCCATTGACCGTCACCGTGCCTGCCGTTCCGGCAAAGGCCGCATCATCATAGGGACTGTTGACCCAATAGGTGGGCAGGCCACCGCCGGCTGTGCTGCTCTGCTCGCCCCGCCAGGATCGATTGGTCTGGGACGATTCCCACACACCACTGCCCCCTGTGGCGGAAGTCGTGTTTCCATCGGCGTCCCAGTAGCCCACAGGCACCTGCATGACACGCACATAGTCCACCTCGAAAGACTGCCCTGCCACCGTCACCGGATCCAGCCGCAGGCGCATGTTTGCCCCGCTGATCCAGGTACTCTCCTTGGAAAAGTCTAAGGTGTAAACATGGTAGCTTCCATCCTGACTGCCCAGATCCACCCGCTGAGCGCCAACGAACGAGCCATTGTTTGCCCAAAAGAACTCAGCAGAGGAACCTGTGGCCTTCATCCGGATCTCCACCAGCCCCCACGTAGCCCCATTGAAGCTCGTGCCCTGGTTGAGAACCGCATCTCCAGAACCCGTGCCGGAGATCACGCCGCCGGAAACCGTCAGCCCTGTGAGGTTGCTTCCCGTCCACGTGCTGCCGCTGGCACTGGGGCCGTTAAAATCTCCATCGGCATCCCACTCACCCAGGCCCAGCGTCTGCATTCGGTCGGCCATGAAGTAGTCGAGTTCAAAGGTATAAGGCGTGCCAGCAACGACGCTGTTCACCGGATCAATGCGGTAGCCTGAACCCGTCGGGTTTGGGTTGGCGGGATCACCACGGGCCTCAAGAAAGGCCGCGGCATTGGCACCTCCATTGAACGACTGGCCACCCACCGCACTGTTTTCCCAAATCTGGGGTGCCGAACTGCTGCGATAACGCAGCCGTGCCCAGTTAAAGGTAGCGAAGTCAAACGTACCTGCGGGACTGTTCAGGATGATCATGGGATCACTGGCCGCCCCCGTGTAAGTGAACGTGCTCACTCCCCCGGCATTCGTTTCAGCCGGGGCCACACCGCCACCATAGTTGACCGGAGCCATACCCGCGCCGTTGAGGTCGCGCACAATGACCGTGTTGCTGAAGTTCAGGTCCTTAAACACAGCCGGAGCAGCCTCCATACTACCGCTGCAGGCTAGCCCCAGCACCAACAACACCCAACCCTGACGATGAAAAAAGAGAGAACCCCAGCTTCGGCAGACCATGATCAAAAGAAACAGAACGCGTGAAAACAAAACATCACCAGCCCTGGAAGTCTGGCGGCCCAAGCCAATAGAGTATTAGGACAGCTTGCGCTTGAAGTCTTCGTAGCCAAAACGGCGGATCACGCGCACTTCACCCACCGCCGGATCATACAGATCAATGTCCGGATGAGGTACACCGTTGAAGGTGCTCGTCTTCACCATCGTGTAGTGGGCCATGTCCGTGAAGACCAGCTTTTGGCCTAACTGCAAAGGTTCGGCAAAGCTGTACTCATTGATCACGTCTCCAGCCAGGCAGGTCAGGCCCCCCAGGCGGTAATGATGCGGCAACACACCGGGAAGCTCGGCCCCCAGAATGTGCGGGCGATACGGCATCTCCAGGGTATCCGGCATGTGGGCCGTGGCGGAGGTATCTAGAATGGCGGTCGGAATATCCGTCGGCACGATGTCCTGCACGCTCGCGATGAGGTAGCCCGTGTTCAGAGCCACGGCCTCGCCGGGTTCCAGATACACTTCTTTGCCCCAGCGCTCGCGGAAGCTGCGGATCACGCGCACCAGACGCTCTACATCATACCCGTTGCGGGTGATGTGGTGGCCACCGCCCATGTTCACCCATTTCACCTGGGCCAGCAGCTTGGGAAACCGGCGCTCGACAGCCGCAAGCGTGCGCTCCAGCACGTCCGAATCTTGCTCGCAAAGAGCATGGAAATGCAGACCTTCCAGGCCGCTGAGATCTTCGTTCTCAATGCTTTCATCCCGCGTGCCCAGGCGGCAGCTTGGCGAGCACGGATCATACAGGCTCACTTCCACCTCGCTGTGCTCCGGATTCACCCGGATGCCTGGGCTGGGCGCATGCAGTCCCGCCGCACGGGCCGCATCCAGCATCGGACGGAAACGCCGCCACTGGCCCGGCGAATTAAAGCTGATGTGATGAGCGATGGGAATGATCTCCCGCATTTCGGCGTCCTTAAAGGCAGGCGCATAAACATGCAGCTCTTTGCGAAATTCTTCGTGACCCAGCAACGCCTCATGAATGCCGCTGGCGCAGCAGCCATGCAGATACTGGCGTACCAGATCAAAGGTGGAAAACATGGAAAACCCCTTCAGCGCCAGCAGGATGCGAGCACCGGAACGCTGCTGCACATCGGCCAGCTTTTCCAGGTTTCGTTTCAGCAGGCCCAGGTCCACGACGTAAGCGGGCGTCTCCACACTGGAGACATCAAAGGCTGGAGCAGGCTGCTCAAAAACATGCGGAGGGGTTGGGGCCATAGTCGCTGCTTTTTTAGAGAGATGCAGCGCCTGTGCCAGTGATAGTTTGCACACACCGCTTGCACGGAGGCGGCGGCCCATGATAAACCGGGATTTGTCATGCAAAAAATCACGTTCTGTCTTTGCCTCGCCACGCTCGGCTGCCTGTCCGCCCAGGTGCAGGCGGCTCCGCGCGCCTGGACAGACGACAACGGCCGTAAGGTCGAGGCCGAATTTGCCGGCATGCAGGGAGACAGCGTCCTGCTCCGCCTCTCCGCAGACAAAACCATCCCCTTCCCCCTGGCACGGCTGAGCGCAGAGGACCAGGCCTTTGTCAAAGCGCAGACCGCCAGCCCAGCGACAACCTCGCCCGCACTACCCGCAGATCCGAAAAGACTGCCAATCGAGCAACGCACTTGGCCTCAGAACGTCGAGGTGCCCGCACGCTCCGTCGAAATCAGCGTGATCTCCGAAAGCGTGGCCGAACGCAAATACGTCTATCAATCAGAGGCATTCGAATTCACCTCCCAGGCCAAACTCGCCGGCAGCGTGATGAAGGAAGTCGCCCGTACTTTCGAGGCCACCCGCTCCCTGGTGGAGGCCCTGCCCTGGGGCATCGTCTGTCGCCCGCCGGAGGGCATGCCCCGCTTCAAGGCCGCCCTCTTTGAATCCCGCCAGGACTACATTGAGGCTGGCGGGCCGGAAAATTCCGGCGGCGTTTACAGCACCGGCGACAAGGTCTTCAAAATCCCCTTCCCCAGCCTCGGCATGGAGAAGCGCGGCCAGACCTATTTCAAAAACGACAACTACAGCAACGGCACGCTGGTGCATGAGATCACCCACCAACTCATGGATGAGTACCTCGGCTTCCTGCCCACCTGGGTTGTCGAAGGCACGGCGGAGTACACCGAAATGCTCCCTTATAAATCTGGCACCTTCCGCGCAGACGCCCACAAAAGTGGCATGAAAGAAGATGCCACCGTGTGGGAGAAACAGGAAGGCTTCCCTCCCGACCTGGGCAAGCTGGAAGAGCACATGAGCATGACCCGAGACCAGTGGCTCGCCGCCTGCAGTTCCCCGGTCAAGATGCGTGAAATGTACCACCGTTCCCAGCTCCTGGTCTATTACTTCTGCCACCTGGATGGCGACAAAAAAGGCACCCGTTTCATCCGCTTCATGGAGGCCGTCCACGGCGAAGTCACCGCCATGCGTGCCTTCTTTGCCGACCCCCGTGTCAAGCGCATGGATGGCGGCCGCTTCAGCTACCCGCGCGAACTCACGCCACCAGATATGAGCGACACCGCCCCGCTAAAGCACCTGCCCATCCTCCTGGATGAACGGCCCTATGCCAAACTGGCCGCCGAGATCATCGCCGGATTCAAGGACATCGGCATCAAGGTGCGTGTGGAGTAATGCCGCCCTGGTTCAATGATGCCCAGGCTTGCGCTTGTGAATGCAGATGGAGTTGCCGTCCGGATCTGAGATCAGCGCCATGTGGCAGACCGGAGATTCATAAGGGCCAAAGTAAGGCTCTACCCCCTTGTCTTTCAGCCACTTCAGGGACTCCTCAAAGTCCTCCACCTCCAGGGCCACACCACCGCCATCCTTGCTCGGTTTCCACATCTCACCGCCAATGGTGATGGCCAGCGTATGCGGCCCAATTTCATACTCCACCCAGGTTGGCTCCTGCCCTTCCTCGGCAAAGGTCGAGGCCGTTTTCAGATTAAGCACGTTTTCATAAAACGCACGCGCCCGGTCCATGTCCGTGACGCTGTAACCAGTAAAAGCAAATTCGGTGACTTTAAGCATAGTGGTAGTGAGGTTAAGGGTGGGGCGGCAATCACCATCTTACAAATCAGGAACGGATCGCCACTCATATCTGCGCGTGAAGAAAATGATTCACCCCATTCCTATCCGTCCTTTCACTTCATCCCAGCTAAGAATCTTCGATTCACCTGAGTCTGCCTTGCTCCGCCGAGCATTCAGCAATTCCTAGTGAGACCGAGGCAGATCATTTGCGACATTGCCTCCCGCTGCCCAAACATACCGCAGTTTGTTGAAGTAAAATGCCGGGCCCTCTTCCTGCTTCAGGCAGCCGTCCGAGCGAAATCCTACGGCCTCATAAAATTGCCGGGCCGCCATGTTTTCCACCAGCACCCACAGGCTGATCTGCTCAAACCCCAGTTCGCTCGCAGAAGTCCTCGCCGCAGCCATCAGCTCCCGCCCCAGGCCCCGCCGCCACTTAGCAGGATCCAGGTAAATCGAAGTCACCTCTGCACTGGCACTGTCGGCATCCGCATCTCGCGATGCCCTGACATGGCAAAACCCGGCCACCACATCATCTCTCATCCCCACCCAAAGAACCTCTTTTTCTTTCCCACAGCATCCCCGCCAAACGGCCTCCCGCTGCTCCATATTGATCTGTTCCAGATACTCATCCGGCAGAATTCCCCGATAGGCCACCTGCCAAGAGGCCACTTGGATCTCGGCGATTCTTCGAGCATCCTCAAGGGTGGCGAGACGAATCATGGAGGTGAGTTACAGAGTGAAAGGGGAGGATGTAAAGGTGACTTCCAGAAGAGTTAGCGTCGGTTTTTATACAGCACTCTCGACCATGGCACTCGGTATATACCCACAGTTTGCGCAAAACGAGGCCTCGGGGGTTCTGAAAAGATGACCACACTGTGTGCATTCAGAACCATAAATCGAAAGACGATGATGCCAAAGCACATCGGGATTGGTCTCTGTGAAACCAGTGATCTCAAAACATCGTTCACAAGCGTCATGACGAAGGATGTCAAGTGCCTCCCGCAGTCCCACCCCGGTCTCAGTGCGGTAGGCTTTTATGCACTCAATATCCTTTTTCAACAAAGGCTCCAATTCCTCCCACTCATCATCAGTGAGCATCGGAACAGGAATTTTACAGCGCCAGCAGAAGTAGGTTTTTGGCATCTTGCGTGGTCCTCCAATATTCAAGCCTAACCTGACTTATCTTGTCCATCAATCCCATCACTCGGAGAGTGATGAACACTGTGCGCAAAAAAGCTCCGAGGTCGCCCTCGGAGCTTTGAATGTTAAACTTGGACAGGCTTACGGTTACGCCTTGCCCACAGCAGCCACGATCTTCTGCGCCGCATCGGTGAGACCATCGGCGCTGGTGATGGCCAGGCCGCTGGCGGCCAGAGTGGCCTTGCCAGCTTCGACGTTGTTGCCTTCCAGACGGACGACGAGGGGGATGTTCAGGCTGACTTCCTGCGCTGCGGCGATGATGCCGTTGGCGATGATGTCGCAGTCCATGATGCCACCGAAGATGTTCACCAGGATGCCCTTCACATTCGGGTCGCCCAGGATGATTTTGAAGGCTGCTGTCACCTGCTCTTTCGTGGCGCCACCGCCCACGTCGAGGAAGTTGGCAGGCTCACCCCCGTGCAGCTTGATGATGTCCATCGTGCTCATAGCCAGACCGGCACCATTGACGAGACAGGCGATGTTGCCATCCAGACCGATGTAGCTCAGGCCGAACTCGCTCGCGGCGACTTCACGCGGGTCTTCTTCCGTCGTGTCACGCATGGCGACGACGTCCTTCTGACGGTAGAGGGCGTTGTCGTCGAAGTTGAACTTCGCATCCAGGGCCACGACCTGACCGTCGGTGGTGATGGCCAGTGGGTTCACTTCCACCAGAGAGCAATCGCTCTTGATGTAAAGATTCCACAGCGCAGTGACCAGCTTCACCGTCTGATTGGCCTGAGGACCTTTGAGGCCCAGGGAGGCGGCGATCTTGCGAGCCTGGTAGCTCTGCAGACCGAGGGTCGGGTGGACGAATTCCTTGACGATCTTCTCCGGGGTCTTCTCGGCCACTTCTTCGATGTTCATGCCGCCTTCCGTGCTGGCGATGAGGGCGTGGCTGCTGCTCTGGCGATCAAACAGAATGGCGAAGTAATGCTCCTTGGCGATGTCCACCGACTTGGCGATGAGCACTTTGCTCACCAGCTTGCCTTCCGGCCCGGTCTGGTGGGTGACGAGGGTCTGCCCCAGCATCTTGCCAGCGATGTCCTGAGCTTCAGCCGCCGTGTTGATCACATGCACGCCGCCTTTAAAGCCGTTTTTGAAAGTGCCCTTGCCACGGCCACCTGCATGGACCTGGGCCTTCACCACGAGGCCAGCGCCACCCAGTTCTTCGGCAATTTTGCCAGCTTCTTCAGCCGTGGAGGCAACTTTGCCAGGAGGTGTGGCGACACCGAATTTCTCAAACAGTTCTTTGGCCTGGTATTCGTGGATGTTCATGGAGCGAAAGTGGGGGAGATAGCTGCACGTCCCGGGGCTGGGACGGGCGAGCATAGGAGGCAGAGGCCAGAGGTCAAGGGGCGGACGGGCAAAACTCTCGCCTTTCCGTCATTCCTTCCCCCTGCCAACACTTCGCCCGCTTCAATTTGGAGTGGCAGACCTTCGGCCGGGACACGGTGAAGTGAGCCCGCCCAGGACTCAGGGAATCTTCACCACTCCCACCGTCGTGTTGTCCTGACGATCATAGTTGATCCGCCGGATGGCAAAGATGATGGCATCCGCGATCTTGTCCGCCGTGGTATTTTGACCAAAGTGAAGCAATTCCTCAAGAGCCTTGGAGGTAAGCGTAAAAATGCCATCGCTGGCCGCGATGACGATGTCATCCGGCAGCAGCTTGATCGGATCCGCCGCAAAATCAATCAGCGCCATAGGCAGCCCCATCACTGCACTCTGCAGCGTGTGGCGGTCCGGGTGGTGTGCCGCCTCCTCCTCCGTCATCGTTCCGGCACGCACGCGCTCTTCGAGGAGAGGTGTCAGCGAGTGATCCGCATTCAGTCGGGTCAAAAGTCCCCGACGGTAAAGAAACAAAGGCGAATCCCCCACACTGATCCATTGCACCTCCTGGTGGCTGACCAGAACGGAGAGCATCGTCGTGCCCATCGGCGGTGCCACGGAGGGCATGCGGTCCGTGATGTAGCCCAGCGTTTCATTGGCCGTATCCAGAGCCGTGCGCAGGCGCCAGCTCGCATCTCCCGGTTGTTCATGAAACGCCCGCACAAAAGCATTCACCGCCAGGTAGCTGGCCACGCTGCCGCCAGCATGAGCCCCCAGACCGTCACCCACGACGAGCAGCAGCTTTTGCAACGGCTCCTCCGTCATTTCTGCCGCATCGGCAAAGGCATAGTAGTCCTCCTGGTTATCCCGCCGCCCCTTGTACTGGCGCGCGGCAAAGTCCTGCTCCTGCACAAAAGCAGGCGCGGTAGGTGGCATGAAAATGGGCAGTGGGACAGGAGCGGTCACTCAGCGTAAAACTTAAAGATCGTGGTGTGCAAATAGGGCTCGCCAGGGCGCACAACGGCACTGGGGAACTGCGGCTTGTTCGGGCTGTCCGGATACTTTTGGGTTTCCAGACAGAATCCATGGCGGGCCTCATACACATGTCCCGCCTTGCCCTTCACACCTTTCAGATGATTGCCGGTGTAAAGCTGCACCGCAGGGTCGCTCGTATGCACCTCCATCACGCGGCCGCTTTTCGGGTCCTTGGCCCGCGCCGCCAGCTTGATCCCAGAACCTGGCAGCACATAATTGTGGTCATACCCCTTGCCCTGGATCAACGGTTTATAGTTTGTTCCGATGCGCTCGCCGATAAGATGCGGTGTCGTAAAATCCAGCGCCGTGTCCACAAGGCTCACGATCTCCCCGGTAGGAATCAGGGCGTCATCTGTCGCGGTAAAGGTTTCTGCCGGGATGGTTAGCTCATGCCCCAAAATATCCCCACTGCCTTCCCCTGCGAGATTGAAGTAACTGTGGTTCGTCAGGTTCACCACTGTCGCCTTGTCCGTCGTGGCCCGGTATTCGATCTTCAGTTCCTGTTCAGGCGTGACGGTGTAGGTTACCGTGCAGTCCAGCTTTCCAGGGAATCCCTCCTCGCCATCGGCACTCGTGTAGCTCAGCTCCACCGCCACCTCATCTTCCAACACCCGGGCCTTCCAGACTTTTTTGTCAAAGGCCTCCTTACCACCATGGATGTGATGCTTACCCGAGTTCGCCGTGACTTCATGCTGTACGCCATCAATCTGAAATGAGGCCCCGCCAATCCGGTTCGCATAACGTCCTGTGATGCAGCCAAAGTGAGGATGTTTGCCCAGATAAGGCTCCAGCGTGTCAAATCCCAGCACCACATCCGCCACCACGCCTTTTTTGTCCGGCACCTTCACGGCGACGATGATGCCCCCGTAATTGGTCACCTGCACCTCCAGCCCAGCACCTCGGCTCAGGGTAAAAAGTTGCACCTCTTCACCTGCGGTTGTTTTTCCCCAGGACGTGGAGACGACGTGGGCAGCAACGGACGATGATGAGGTCATGAGGGCAAAAGCAGCAGCGAAAAGGACGCAGCGAAACATGAGGCAGGATGGATTCTAACCATCCAATGTGGCTGCTACCGCCCGACTGCGCAAGACTCGAATTGCCCGCAGGCCAGGCCTAAAGACCTTACCTTCAACTCCATCGGCTGCGCCGACGCAGCAGCAGAGCCAGGCCCGACATGCCGATCAGCATCGCCCCACTGGGCTCGGGGATTGGTGCACAATCTCCTTTCAAAGTCACATTGTCCAGATACAGGGCACCACCCGTGCCACCCCACGCATACAATTCCACGTTAAAGGTTTCGCCGCTGAATTCGATGCCGAAAGGCAGTTCGGCACTGCCATTGGCAAAATCAAAGTCCAACGTCGTCCAGCCAGAAGCGCTCGCAATGCTGACCGGGCCAGAATTCCGCTGCTGGATTGTTCCCGTCGCATCTTCCCAAAAAATAGAGGCCATGATCGAGTCTGGAGAATACGCGTAGGGCCGCTTAACATCCACCGACAGTCCGCTGATCGTGCCCAGGCTCGTCGCCGAGGCCTGCACCTCAAATGCCAGCGTCTTTGGCCATTGCCAGAGTCCGCTACGGTTCAAATACACTGCCGAATCATACTGGTTGCGGTCCCAGCCTGAATAAGTGCGGAAGGCACTGCCATCCGGTCCACCTGAAGTGCGCAGCCCTTCATTCAGGCAGCAGGCATCCAAATCCGTCACATCAATGCACGGGGAAATGCAGCTCGCCTCATTTGCAGCATTCACGCCAGCCAGATGATTGAAGTCAAAACGCCCCAACACATTGGCCTGTGCAGAAGCGGCCAGCAGCATGGTGGTCGCAAAAGAGACGATTAAAGTTTTCATAGGGGCAGGCTTAGACGATGCACAAGATCGACACTCACTTTTGCGTTGATTATCAAATATGAGTGTTATGTCTGGAAATAATAAGAGCACTCTCACATTCATCAATATCAAAAATGGAAATTTTACCACTTTTGTATTTCATTTCTGCTAATTATTAAAAAAGCTGAGCCACTAATCTGTTCCCCACGCTACCCACAGATCTGGCCTGCGGCTCTCCACCTGCCTTTTGCCCCGCAACACCCCGTGGTGCTCCACGTATCCTCCTGCATGAATCGCCGCTCTCTTCTTCACGCCCTGGCCGCCGCCTCCCTTCCGGGCTTCCTGCCAGCTGCCGAGCATCTCCCGCAAAATCTAACCTTCATCGGCCAGGCGAAATTTGACCGCATTGTCACCCGTGCCCTCCAGGAAAAATGGCGCACCCTGCCCATCGGCGAGCGCATCACCCGCGCCGCGCGCGCCATGGCCGGCACGCCGTATGTCGGCTACACCCTTGAGATCCACGACCACATCGAATCCCCCTCCGCCAACTTCGATGGTCAGGACTGCTGGACCTTCTTTGAGATCGCCCTCGGCCTTGCCCGCATGCTGGCCCTCCCTCAGGACCGCTTCACGCCCGCCGACCTCCTGCATCAGATCGAACTCACCCGCTACCGCAGCGGCATCTGCAATGGCAGCTACCTGGACCGCATCCACTACCTCGACGAATGGTTCCAGGATAACCAAAAACGTGGCCACATTCGCAACATCACCCCCACGCTGGGGAAAACCGTTCCGCTCGAAGGCCGCCGCATTGATGAAATGACCGTGCTGTGGAAAAGCTACCGCTACCTGAAGCACAACCCCGACCTCCGTCCCGGCATGGCCCGGATCGAGGCCGAGCTGCAAACGCGCCCCTTCCGCTACCTGCCCAAGGACCAGGTGCGCGACATCGAACCCCGGCTGCAAAGCGGCGACATCATCGGCATCGTCACTCACAAGCCCCATGTCTATTGCAGCCACGTCGGGCTGGCCGTGCGCACCGCCGATGGCACCTGCCATTTCATGCACGCCTCCCAGACTCATAAACGGGTGCTGGTAGACAAAGCCCTGCATGCCTACCTGGCCGACTTTAAAAGTCACGCCGGAATCGTGGTGGCGCGCCCCCTGGATTGATGCCACACTCCGCACATGTTGCTCGCCGAGATTGATCCCATCCAGATCATCATCATCGTCATCGCCATGGGCGCCGGCTTTGTGCAGTGGCTCTGGGGACTCATCAAACAGGGCAAAGACGAGGCCGAACGGCGCAACGCCGCGCCGCTGAGCGACGAAGATCGTGAAGCTCGCGAACAGGCCTGGCAGCAGCAGATGAAGTCCCCAGGCAGCCCCAACCGCCCATCTCCCAAAACACCACCGCCCGTCCAGGATCCCTGGGCCACCGTCAAAGACGTGTTCGAGCAGATCAAAGAAGAATCCCGCAAAGCCCAGAACCCCGGCCTTCCTCCGCCCGTCCCCCAGCGCCCTGCCACTCCGCCCCCTAGCCGCCAGCGCACACAGCCCGGCACCGTTCGGGCCGATGTCCGCCCCGCTCCCACTCCGCCCCCCATCCCTGCGGATCCCTTCCCCGAAACGGCCAAGGCCAACACGCCAGCCACACCACCCGTCTTTTTCGCCTCGCCACCCACCCCACCGTTGCTCAAGCCCGCCCATGATTCGGCCTCCAGCCTGTCCACACCCGAGCTCAACGACCTCCGCAAACTCCTCCAAACACCAGCCAATCTTCGCCAGGCTGTTTTGCTTCGGGAAATACTTGGTCCGCCAAAAGCCTTGCAATCTTCCGGCGATTCGGCATTTTAGCAGTCCCTTCGCAAGAACTGCACATGCCGGTGTGGTGAAATGGTAGACGCGCTAGACTCAAAATCTTGTTCCGAAAGGAGTGTCGGTTCGAGTCCGACCACCGGCACCACCCCTTGAAAATCAAGGGTTTACACAAAAAAGGCCCGACTCACTGAGTCGGGCTTTTTTGCGGCCTGGAGCCAAAAAAGAGCCAAAAGTTATCACTGATTTCCAGGGAACTGAAGGCTCCACCAGCATTGCCATCGCATCCGCCACTGAGCGCCATTCGCGTTTATCCCCCTCGGCAAGGGTCGATCTGTGGGGCTCAATCATTCTTGGATCTACGGATTCAAGGAGATTGAAATCATTCGCAGAAATTTTAATCAGCCTTTTTTAATTCCTACTAGACAAAGAGGAATAAAAGGCCACTTAATCTCATACTCATTCAGTATGGGTTTAGTTGTGAGGTCAAAAACCAGCAACGCTGCCGATCCGAAAAATGGAAGGCACCCGCTCAATCTCAAGGCTCCACGCCCATCCGACCTGCATTCAGGAAGAGGGCCTCCACACCGTTATGAAACTCCCCCATATCCTTCGCCCACTGCTGTTTCTCAGCCTGGGGCTGCCCCTCCTGTCTCCGGCCGTCGATGTCCTCAAAACCTGGGATGGCGATGCCAACAATGCACTCAACAACGCCAGCAACTGGAACAATGAGCAGCGGCCGACTTTCGGGGCCGCCGCCAATACCGATGCCCTGCTCTTCCCCGGCACAGGCACAGGCGTCGTGAATGTGAATTTGGATGCCACGTCGAAAAGCATCATCGTCAGCGGGGGCTTGGGCTACACATTCCAGGGCGCCTTTCCCCTGCGCCTGGGGGATACCAGCACGGGCACGGTGCAACCGAACTCCGGCTTCTTCATCAACAACAGCACTGCCAACCTGGCCCTGACCACCACGGGCGGCGTGTTTTTTTCCTTTGGCAAGCTGGATGCCGCAGGCAGCACCATCTCCGTCGGGGCCAACAGCTTCATCGACATCGGCAACGGCGCGGCCACCACCGGGCGCAACCTCATCATCACCGGCCCGAACAACGTAACCATCAGCGGCCTGATTTCTGGCCTGGGCAGCCAGACGAGCCAAGGCGGTCACCTGATCAAACAAGGTCCCGGCAGCCTCCTGCTCAATGGCAGCAGCGCCGCCTGGAATGGCCGCATCTTCCTGGAGGAAGGCAGCATCCGCATCAACCGCGCCACTTCGCTGGGCTCTGCCGCAGGCGATACCGTGCTGGGCGGCGGTCTCTCCACTGGCAGGCTAGAAATTTCCGGCAGCATCGCCCTGGATGAGCCCCTGGTCATCTCTGGCCGCAGCAGCGCAGATGCACCTCTGCTGGTCAATCTTTCTGGCAACAATCTCCTCACCAGCCCACTGCTCCTGAACACAGGCGCTACAGAGTATGCCCTGCGCTCGGACGCAGGCACAGTAACCGTGCAGGGGGCCATTGACTATGGTGACAGCGTGGGTGCCACGACCCTGCATTTGCAGGGCGCTGGTGCCGGCCAGATCGCAGGCATCATCGGTGCCGGGGGCGATGCCTTGGGAATCACCAAAACCGGTCTGGGCACCTGGACCCTGAGCGGGGCCAATGCCTTCACCGGCCCGGTGCAGGTTAATGCGGGCCGTCTGGATCTTACCACGGCCCATGCCGCAGAAAACGCCATCACCGTGGCCGACGGCGCCACGCTGGGCCTGCAAGTAACCGTCCCCGGACAGAGCGTGGAAGCGACGTCCGTCAGTCTTTCCGGCACCTCCGATGCCGCGCTGGCCTTTGATTTGGGCAGCCTTGGAAACCCCTCTGTTCCGGTGCTCAAAACATCAGCTCTCAGCGTTACGGGTGTGGTTGGAGTGACGCTGAAAGGCGGTGGCTTGAGCATCGGGCAGATTCCTCTCCTGGACTATGAAGGCAGCATTGGCGGTGCCGGCTTTGCAGGCTTGCAACTCGCAGAAGTGCCTGCGCGTGTCACTGCCTCCCTCGTGGATGACAGCTTGAACGGTCTCGTTCTGCTGAATGTGACTGGCTTTGATCTGCCCCGCTGGACGGGCGAGATCAATGCCGTTTGGGACATCAATGATGGAACAGGCACAGGCACCACCAACTGGCGCGAGGTGAACAGCGGCGCACTCACACGTTACCTCCAAGGGACATCTGCCACAGATTCCGTGGTCTTTGACGACACCGCCAGCGGGCCGACCACCGTGACCCTCAGCGGGCCACTGACACCGGCCTCCGTCCTGGTCAGCAACTCGGACAAAACCTACACCTTTGACGGACCCGGCAATCTGGAGGGCCCTGGCAGCCTAACCAAGAATGGAACTGGCAGCCTGATCCTGCTTAACACCACCGCCAGCACCTACACAGGCACGACCACCATCAACGCAGGCACCGTCCAGGTAGGCGATGGCATCACCGCGCTGGCAGGCAGCCTGGGCAATGGCCCCATCATCAACACAGGCACCTTGCTGCTGAACCGTCCGGATGCCTACACCCTCAGCGGGGCGATCAGCGGTGCGGGCAGCATCATCAAGCTGGGCGCAGGCACGACAACTCTCTCTGGCAACAGCAGCTTCACCAGCGAACTCCAAGTGAATGCGGGCACCCTGCGGCTCGCCAATGCCAACGCCCTCGGCGACACAGCAGGGGCCACCGTGGTGGCGGATGGCGCGGCGCTGGACTTGAACGGCCAGCTTCTCCCAGAGGATGAAATCGTCCGCATCAGCGGTCAGGGTATCGCCCAGTCCGGCGCACTGATCAACACAGGCGCAGGCGGTGCGGGAGTGGGATTGAAAAAGCTCGTTTTGACTGGCCCCGCCACCCTCGGTGGTTCCGCACGCTGGGACATTCGCGAAAGCCCGGGCGGTGTGAATGCCAACGGCCATGATGTCACCAAGACAGGTTCCAATGTCATCCAGTGGCACAACATCGGCGAAACTCATCTGGGCAACCTTTTCATCAACGGAGCAAGCAGCCGACTGACTCTGGCCGGAAACACCACCGCGGGTGATCGTCCAGGTGAAATCCGCATCGAATCTGGAGCCCAACTGGGGCTGGAAGATAGCACGGTGCCCGTCACCAAGCCGATCTTTGCAGATCTTGCCACGATCAATGCCACAGGCGGCACAACCAATGTCATCAGCAGTACCATCAACATCACCAATGGGCTGACGGTCAATGCGGCCACATCAACGGAGATCGTCCTGGCTGGCAAAATCACCGGGAACGGCAGACTAACAAAAACCACGACAGGCATCGTCAAAATCACCAATGATGCTAATGACTACAGCGGCACCACCACCATCAGCCAAGGTGCTTTCTGGATCGGCAACGACGGCCCTACCGGCAACTTGCCGCCAGGTGAAATCATCAACAATGGCAACCTCATCTTCCGCCGCAGCGGAGCCCCGTTGGTCATCTCACAAAAAATCTCAGGAATCGGCCAGATCAGTCTGCCAGATGCCATTCCAAATTCCAATGACTACGTCGTCACCCTCAGCGGCGACAATACCTTTGAAGGCAATGTCACCATTCGTCGTGCCTTTTTGAAAATTACCAATAGCAACGCTCTGGGTAAAACCTTGCCACCCGCAGCAGAAGGCGAACCTGCCCCCACCAAGCTGGTGGATATCTCTACAGCGCGCAGACCCACGCTGATCTTGGATGGCAGCGCTGGAGACATCACCCTTGCTCCGACGATCCTTTTCACCACCAGCAGCGACGGTCCGGCGGGGGCCATTCTCAATCAGGCTGGCAACAACGTCATCCAGGGCAGCATTGATCTGACCAATGGCGGTGGCGGCAACACCCGCATCCTGGTCGCTGGCGACACTCTTACCTTGGCTGGCCCAGTGCGCTCTGCAGCCGCAGCCACAAGCACACGCGGTCTGTTGCTGGATGGTGTTGGCTCTGGCTTTGTGACGGGCATCCTCAGCAACGGCGGCCCATTTGCCCTCACCGTACAGAAACTCGGCACAGGCACCTGGGTGCTGGATGCCGCAAACACCTATACAGGCAACACCACGGTGACGGCAGGCACGCTGAAAATCGGCGCAAACGGCAGCTTGGCCAACAGCCCTAACATTGATCTGGCCACGGAAGGCGTGCTGGATGTCACCGATATTCCTGGAGGCTTAGCCCTCGCAGCCAACCAATCTTTGCGCGGAACCGGCACCCTCCAGGGCTCACTCACCTTGGGAAGCAATGCCTTCCTTAATCCAGGCTCTGGCGCAGTTGCGGGCTCAGTCCGCATCACCCAAAACCTGACCCTCCAGGGCGGCACCTTCCAGGTCGCCATCACGCCGCCGCCTGCCGAAGGGGCCCCCTTTAATGATGCAGTCTCCGTCGGTGGAGATCTCGTGATCGCCAGCCCGAGCAGCATCGAACTCGGCTCCACGGGTGTCCTGCTGAACGGGAGCTACCGCCTAATCAATTACACAGGCAGCCTAACTGGAGATGCCGCAAATCTGACCCTCATCAATCCCACTCGCTACATCACTGCACTGGATTTCAGCACCCCAGGGGTTGTCCAATTGAATGTCGGCGGCACCGCAGGTAACCTTGTCTGGTCACGCAATGGCACGACCAATGTCTGGGACCGCACAACCCCCGGCATCTGGAATGCCGGAACGGAACTGTTTTACCAATCCGATGCCGTCACCTTTGATGACAGCAGCACCAATCCCAATGTCACCCTGACAGGCGTGCTCACCCCTTCCTCGGTCGTGGTCTCCGCGACGCAAAATTATGTCTTCGGCGGCACTGGATCCATCGGAGGCTTCACCGGCCTAACCAAAAGCGGCACCGGAAGCCTGACTCTGAACACCGCCCACAGCTTCACCGGCAAGGTGAAGATCACCGCAGGATCCATCATCCTGGGAACAGGAGGCCGACTGAACGGCACCCGCTGGATTGAGGTGGATGAGGGAGCGCTGCTGGATGCGCAGGCCGTGGTGGCCGGCATCACCTTTGGTGGCACCGTAGAATCCCGCATCATCAGCGGCCGAGGAACACTGAATGGCAGCTACATCATCAATGGCCTGGCTGGCATTCATCCCGGCACCTCCTCCCTGGAGGGCGATATCAGCACCGCTGGAGATGGAATCGGTATCCTGAACTTTGGTGGCAATCTCACCCTGGGAGCCGCAGCACTGCCAGGCTTCCCGCGCGTCACGCTGCGTCTGGCCGGGCCGACAGGTCAGGTGGCCAACCCGCTGGATACGCCTAGCTTGGCCACCTTTGGCAGCACAGTGCCCACCCAGCATGATCATCTGGCCATCGCCGGGATCCTCGCCCTGGATGCAGGCAGCACGATCCGGATCGAACTGGCAGAAGGCTACACCCCGGCCCTGGGCGATGTGTTTAATCTCGCCAACTGGAGCAGCCTCAACACCGATGCGGATGCCAATGGCACCGGCTTCAATCCCCTTCTCCTCACGGACCTAGAACTGCCAGCCCTGCCTGTGGGCCTGTATTGGAACCGCAGCCTCTTTGTGACCGACGGCCTGCTCTTCATCAGCCCCGAGCCCCCTGTGGTGGGAGACATCCAGTTCACCCCCGCAGCCACGGTGAACCCAGGCACGGAGATCACGGCAAGCGCGACGGTGACGGGTCTGGAGCCCTACACTTACCAGTGGAACTTCAACAACACACCCATCCCAAATGCGACAGGTGCCACGCGCACCTTCACCGCCAGCGAGGCAGCCCAGGGCAGCTATACCGTCACCGTCACCAACCCTGCAGGCTTCACCACCAGCGTTCCGGCGGTCCTGACAGTCAATGACCCGGTGACGTTCGCCGACACCCCTGACAATGTCACCCTGAATCCAGGAGCCGATGCGGTCTTCACCGTTCAGGCCACCGGCACGGGGCCCTTCACCTATCAGTGGCGGAAAAACGGCACTCTGATTCCCGATGAAACAGAGGACACTCTCTCGGTGCTTTCGGTCACTGAAGAGAACCAGGGCGACTATCAGGTGGCCGTGACCAACGTCGTCGGCACACGCCTAAGTGATCCCGCCACACTTTTGGTTAACGATCCCGTGACCTTCACCATTCCCCCAGCCCCGCAGGGTGCTCTGGTGGGCGGCAGCGCCACCTTCAGCGTGCAGGTAGCGGGCACAGGCCCCTTCAGCTACCGCTGGCGGAAAAACGGCACCGACCTCCCAGGTGAGGCCGCATCCCTGGCAACCTTCACATTGAGCAATCTCGCACTCAGCGATGAAGGGGCCTACTCCGTGCGGGTGACCAACATCGTCGGCACCACCATCAGTGAACCTGCCGCCCTGGTGGTGGCCGGAGACACGCCGAAAATCATCAGCCTCACGCCCCACCAACTGCGCAGCGTGGGGACAAACGTGGTTCTCCAGGTCCAGGCCGTCGGCCAGCCGCCGCTGACTTACCAGTGGTATCTTGGCTCGGCCAAGGTGGCCGGAGGCACCGCTGCCCAGCTCAGTCTGAACAACGCCCAGCTTAAAAACGCTGGCACCTACCGCGTGGATGTCAGCTCCGGCGGTGAAGCCCCCGTGAGCAGTGCAAATGTGGAAGTGGGCCTGGTGGATGCAGCCGAACGCACCCTCACCCTCGCCAGCGGCGGAGCCACCAAGCTTGAGGTAAAGACCGGCGGTGCAGGCCTGACCTATGCTTGGCAAAAGGATGAAACCGCCCTGGCCGCGACCGAACGCATCACAGGTGTAGACAAAAACATCCTCAGTCTGGCCAAGCCCCTGGGCGACGAAGACTCGGGCCTTTACCAACTTGTGGTTAGCGGCCCCGGCGGCACACTCACCACCCTGGGTCACCGGCTCAGCATCTTCACGGAAGCACCCGTCATCACGGAAAATCCTCCCCTCTTCCCGGCCGCCATCGTCGGGGGTGACTTCACGCCCTACACCATCCAGGTGGATCCTGCTCCCAAGAAGGCTCCTCTTTCCTACTCAGCTACAGGGCTGCCTCCAGGCCTGAAAATTGATGTCAAGACAGGCCGCATCACCGGCAGGCCAACAGCGGTTTCCAAAGATCCGCTCGGCTACCTAGTGAAGCTCACCGCCACCAACTCCAAAGGCAAAGCCACAGCCGAGGGACGGCTGATCGTCCAGGCCCTGCCAGAAAACGTCATCGGCACCTTCGCAGCTCCGATTGGCCGGGAGGCCACGCTGAACGGCAACCTCGGCGGCCTGCTGGAACTGACAGTCACCAAAACAGGCGCCTACACGGGCAAGCTGACCCTGGGTAGCACGGCCTTGGCCTTGAAGGGTGCCCTCATCGTGACGCCTGCCATCGGTGTGACGGCCAGCACGCAGACGATTCAGCAGACCGTCCTCCGCAAGGCCCTGCCTAGCCTGGACCTGACGCTCACCTTGGATGCCCCGAACAACCGCATCTCCAGCGGCCAGATCACGGATGGAACCGCCACACTCAGCTTCACCGGCTGGCGCAATGTCTGGCTCGCCAAGACCCGTCCTGCCCCTACCGAACTGGGTGCCTACCACACCTTCACCCTGGAGATTCCCGAAGCATCCCTCGGCGTGGCCAGCATCCCTCAGGGAAGCAGCTACGGTTCCTTCACCGTGAAACCCGACGGCAAGCTGGCCATCGCCGGCAAACTCGCCGACGGCGAAGCACTGACCTTCGCGGGCTTTGCAGGTCCGCAAGGAGAGATCGCCCTCTTCAAGACACTGTATAAAACCGTGGAGAAAGGCTCCGTCGCCGGAAGCCTGGACATCAACAAGCCCGACCTAGCGGGGACAGTCACCTGGAATCGTCCAGCCACACCCTCTGACAAACATCGCGTCTATCGCTCAGGCTTCCCTGGCATCCTCACACTGACGGCCATCGGAGGCGAATACACCGCCCCAATCTCGCCGCTGGTCTTCCTAGACCAAGCTGCCGGGAGCAACGTCACCCTGGGCTTCCAGGAAGGCGGCATCGAGGCCCTCGTGCCATCACCTGAGGTGCTGGACATCGTAGTGAGCATCGGCGCCAAGAGCAAAACCACCGTGCCCCTCAGCACCACCAACCCCAGCAAGGTCACCCTGACCCTGACGGAGAAGACCGGTGTCATCAAAGGGAGCTTTAACCTCGAGAACCCCAACCCCCTGCCCACAGGCAAACCGGCCATCATCAAACAAGCCATCAAGTTTGAAGGCATCGCCATCCGCACCGCCGAGGGGCCCAAAGCAGTAGGCTTCCAGCTCATCCAGCAGCTCCCCAGCGAAGCCTCACCCACCGCTACCCTCACCCCGGTCCTTTCCGGTCAGGTCACATTGGAACCCTGACGGACTGCCCGGCAGAAACACACTCCCGCAGCTACCCACACAGGACGGCGGAAAAGAAATGAAATAGCCAGCCATTGGAACTTCACAGGCCAATGGCTGGTTCATTTTCAAAAGGCATCAGCTCCAGTTCTTCCCGGATCCTTGATCACCACCCGCGCAATGGCGGACCTGTTGACTGATTAAGGCCCCCAGGGCTTGAGACGCATCGCGATGCATCTTTCCCCAGCCGCAGAGCGGCGGCCGTATCTTAGCCGCGCCTTTCAAGGCACCATTTTGGCCCGAGCACCGCCTTCACTCATCGCGTCGCAGCGCGACACCCGAACAGGCGCAATTTCACCAATCCATCACGATAAATCGTATCATACGCAGGCCTTCCCGCCGCCACAGCCTAACTAATGATACAAAAAAACGAGAATCGCCTGAAGCCAGCTCCGCTCCGCCAGCCTCCCTCCATCCGCCCCCTCCGGCTGCAAAGATATGTTGCAATCATTTAGTTTGACCTGAACAATTCAGCCATGACCGCTGAACAAATTCGCACCTACCGCGAGTCCAAAGGACTCACGCAGAGCCAGTTTGCCAGCATGCTTCGTGTCTCCCCCACCGCCGTCACCCAGTGGGAAAAAGGCCAGGCCCCCTCCGGTCCCGCCTCCCTCCTGCTCGAGCACCTCATTGAGGGCACCCCCCTCTTCAGTTCCGGCGGCGATGCCGACTGGGACATGCCCCTCACCCTCAAGGAGTGGGAGGAGCTGGAACGCCGCCGCGTCCTCGCCGGCTTCCTCTCCGTGCGCGACTACATGATCTTCCTCGTCCGCCAGGAAATGCGCAACAGCCCTGCCAAACTCGCGGAATCCACCGCCAAAAAGCGCGGCAGCAAAAAGGACTGACGAGGCCCGGCAATCCCAGCCGCCTCTCCCTTCCCATTCAGATTTCCCCAGGGGGGCTGAAAGCTTCATTTTCCTTAAATAATGTTCAATAGAACACATTGGACAAAGGGCATTTGCTCGCCATATTCACACATTCTCTCGGATACACCACCTGCATCGATTCCCTATGGCCTCTAGCACCCGCTCCCTCAAGCTTCCTCCAGATCTTCTCGACGTCGCCGAAAAACGAGCCCGCCTTTTGGGTTATCCTTCCTGGTCCGCTTACGTCAAAGGACTCATCCGTTACGATGCCCTCTGCCAGGGCCCCCACAGCATCACCCTGCCCTGGGCAAACTTGCCCCTGGTCGAACAGGACCGAGTGGACGCCAAGCTCCTCAAGCTCACCGAAAGCGGCGTCGGTGTCCGCGGCCAGTTGCTCAAACGCATCCTTCAGGGCGAGGACAAACTGTGATTTACCTCCCGCCCGCTACTCCAGCAGCATCGGCTTCTCCGGCGGCAGCTCACTCAGGTCGGGATACGGCACCTGGGCCAGCTTCAGGTAGTGTTTTACCCGCCGGATGCCTTCCGCATTCACCGCCATGAGCGCCAGCGGGTGTTTCCCTTTCTCTTCATCTTCCCAAAACGTCGGCTGCGGCTCAAAACCAAACTGTCGGTAGTATGGCAGCGCCGCCTTGACGGTGGCGATCTGAATTATCGTATCCGTGCGGATCAGCGGCATCTGCACGATCCGGGCAAAAAACAGCAGCCTCCCCACCCCCATCTTCTGATAGGCCGGGTGCACCAGCCCAAAGACCAAGATCGCGTGATTGGGATGATTCAGCAGATAGCCGCCGCAGCCGATCACCTGCCCATCCACCTCCGCCACCAGATTCCTCTCCGGCACCGTTTGCAGGTATTCGATCTGGGCCTCCGCCGTCCCACGCGGGAAGCGGCCCGGCGCATTCAGGTCACACAGCATTCGGCACGCCTCAAAGTCACTTTCACGGTACTGCCTCAGCCGCACTCCCCGCAGGCGCGGGCTTTTCATCTGCACCTCCATCAGATAGCGGGGCAAAGGCAGCCGCAGGGCCAGCCACACATGATCCCAGGCATGCAGCAAAGTCTCTCGCCAATTACGCCGGGGCACAGGGAGAGCAGACATGACGGGGAGATTATTCAACACTTATTGTTAGGCTCTTCCAGCCCTCAGTCAGCCCAGCACACCTCGCACCGCCGCCGCCAGGGCCTGGCCCAGTTTCAGGTGCTCTCCGGCCTCCAGATGCACGCCATCTACCGGACTGGTTTCCACCACCTCCTGGCTGTTAAAGAACCCGCATTTCAATGAAGCCGCCAGCGCCTCGTAATAACGTGGAAACTGCGCACTCCGCGCTGCTCCATTCGGAATCTTGGCCTCCACATCCGGCATCCCCGAAAGGTCCCCCACCAAGGGCGGGCAGACCAGCAGCAGTTGCGGTGGGCGATTTCCCAGCCCCGCATCGCTCGCCAGGATCATCCGTGCCAGCACCCCTGCCCCGGCGGCGATTTCACCCGGCGGCACATGGAAGGTGCTCTTCAGATCATTCGTCCCCAGCATCAGGATCACAAGGTCTAGCGGCTTCTGGCTTTCCAGGCAGGCGGGCAGGTAGTCCTTGCCCTTCCGGCAGATGTTCAGCGGGTCTTCATGCACCGTCGTCCGGCCATTTTGCCCTTCCTCAATGACTTTAAAATCCGCCCCCAACTCCCGGGCCAGCACCCCCGTCCATCGCACCTCGGGCCCATGCCGCCTCGGATACGGGGCCGTCATGCTCGCCGGGTCATATCCCCAGGTATTCGAGTCGCCAAAGCAAAGGATCGTTTTCATTCGTCCCCGACTTTCCCCTCATCTCCGCAGCGTGCAAGCGCCGCCCCCTTCACTCCTTGAATTCTTTCAGATCCGGGATGCGGGTAAAGGCGATCTTCGTCCCCGAAAACGTCTTCACCAAATCCGGCGCAAACCCCAGCGCGATGCTGTCGCGGCCGAAATCCTGATTGATGTCGTCCATGATCTTCGAAAGCCGGTTCCGCCTCTCCACATCTCCTGAAACGCTGCCGCCCATCATGGAAAAAAGGTCCAGTTGCACCGGTTGCTCATTGGACTCCAGATCCATCAGCGTCACCCCGATCTTCTTGATCCGGTGTCCGGGAAGCTGGCCCAGCGCCCGCTCCCAAAGCACTTCCAGGCTCTTCGTCAGAGCATAGCTGTCTGATACGGGTGAAAACTTCATGTGCGCCTTGCCCTTCGCCCCGTTCTCCGTGCGCAGGCTCAGGTACAGCTCGCTCGCTCGGTGCTTGGCACGCCTCAGTCGGCTGGCTGTTTTTAAAAGCAGACGTTGCGCCACCACCGCCGCCTCCGGGGGATTCCTAAACTCCGGCGACAGCACATGGCTATGGCCGATGCTCTTCGGCGGCACATTCTCCATGTCATCGAAATCCCCATCCAGCTCGCCCCCATGCAGGTGCCGCCAAAAACGCTCTCCACCCACCCCACCCCAGGCCTGATGCAGCACCGCTGGGCTGGCGTTCCAAAGATCTAAAAAGGTTTCGATTTTGCACTCATGCAGGCGCGGTTCCATGCGGCGGCCAATACCAGGCAAGTCCGTCAATTTGAGGTGCGCCAGCCGTCCCGGCATGTCCTCCAGACGAATGATCTCCAGTCCATCGGGTTTGGTGAGATCGCTCGCCACTTTGGCTAAATAACGGTTCGGTGCGATGCCGATGGAGCACGTGATCACCTGCCCCACATTCTTTCGCAGCCCGGCCTTGATCCGGCGCGCAATGTCCAGCGCAGCGGCCTCATTCGCTCGCTTGTCATCCAGCAGCAATCCCACTTCATCAATCGATCCCACCACCTGGACAGGCCAGTGCAGTTCCACCTCATCCTTGATCTTTTCGTGGTATTCCACGTAGCGCTCATGGCTCGCCTCCACCAGGACCAAACTGGGGCACATCCGCTTCGCTTCTCCCACATTGGTCCCCGTCTTGATGCCAAACTTCTTCGCTTCCTGGCTCGCCGCGATAGCGCAGGTATGGTCAGACATCAGCGGCACCACAATCACCGGTTTCCCCCGCAAATAGGGCCGCTCCTGCTGCTCCACACTCGCAAAGTAACTGTTCAAATCCACGAACAACCAGCGCGGACGCGTGGCAATGGGAGATGACGGGGAGGACGACATAACCCGACCCTGACACAATCTTCAAAATGTTCAAGAGAACACTATTTCTGTGATGGCTAAAAACCACCAATTTCGTGCGCCAGCCACGATCCAGGATTGCCCAACCCTCCCCCCTGGGGAAACTAGGCCCTGAATGTCCGATCACCCCCTGCTGCGTCTCCTGCCTGAATCTCCCGACTGCTCCAATGACGAGCTGCTGGGCCGTTTTCTGGAATACGTCGCCGAGAAAAATCTGGAGCTCTATCCCGCCCAGGAAGAGGCCATCCTGGAATTGTTTGAGGACAAAAACGTCATCCTCAATACCCCCACCGGCTCTGGCAAATCCCTCGTCGCCACCGCCCTGCATTTCCGCTCCCTAGCAAAAAGACGCCGCTCCGTTTACACCTGCCCCATCAAGGCCCTGGTGAATGAAAAGTTCCTCGCCCTTTGTCGCGACTTCGGCCCGGAAAACGTCGGCATGGCCACCGGCGATGCCACGGTCAACCGCCACGCCCCCATCCTCTGCTGCACGGCCGAGATCCTGGCCAACTACGCCCTGCGCGATGGCGAAATGGCCCCCTTCCATGAAGTCATCATGGATGAGTTCCACTACTACTCCGATCACGAACGCGGCGTGGCCTGGCAGGTGCCGCTGCTCACCATGGGCCGCTCCCGCTTCCTCCTCATTTCCGCCACCCTCGGCACCACCGATTTCTTCCAGCGCGAGCTCACCCGCCTCACCAAGGCAGAAAGCGTCATCGTTTCTTCCCAAAATCGGCCCGTGCCACTGGAATTCAGCTACGCACAGACCTCCGTGGATGTCACCCTCCAGGAACTCGTCGAGGCCAAAAAGACACCCGTTTACCTCGTCCATTTCACCCAAAACGATGCTGCCCAGGCCGCGCAAGATTTGATGAGCCTGAACTTCTGCTCCACCGCAGAAAAGACCTCCATCAAGGAATACCTCGTCGGCGAAAAATTCACCAGCCCCTATGGCAAGGAGGTCAAAAAATACCTCCTCCACGGCGTCGGCATTCACCACGCTGGCCTGCTGCCCAAATACCGCATGCTGGTGGAGAAACTGGCCCAGCGCGGCCTCCTGAAGGTCATCTGCGGGACCGATACCCTCGGCGTTGGCGTGAATGTCCCCATCCGCACCGTCCTCCTCACCCGCCTCAGCAAATACGGCGGCCAAAAGGTCGCCACCCTTTCCGCACGCGACTTTCACCAGATCACCGGCCGCGCCGGGCGGCGGGGTTTTGACGACATCGGCTTCGTCGTCGCCCAGGCCCCGGAGCACATCATCGAAAACACCAAGATGGAGGCCAAGGCCGCCGGCGATGTGAAGAAGATGCGCAAGATGGTGAAAAAGAAGCCGCCTGAAGGCTTCGTCGGCTGGAATGAGGACACCTTCAAAAAGCTGCAAACCGCCGCGCCCGAGTCCCTCGTCTCCCGCTTTCAGGTCTCCCACGGCATGCTCCTCCAGGTGCTCAGCCGTGAGGACGACGGCTGCGCTGCCATGCAGCAGCTCATCGCAGACTCCCACGAATCCACCACGGCGAAAAAGCAGCATCGCCAGCGCGCCCGGCAGCTTTTCCGTGCCTTGGTCGAGCGCAAAATCATCACCATCATCCCGCCCAAAGACCGCCAGAAACCCGGGCAAAAACTCCGTCTCAATGTCGAGCTTCAGGATGATTTTTCCCTCAATCAAACGCTGTCCCTCTACCTCATTGATACCCTCGCTCTGATTGACCCGAACTCGCCCAACTACGCGGCAGATGTACTGACGCTGTGCGAGTCCATTTTGGAAAATCCAGACCTTATCCTCCGCCGTCAGCTCAGCAAGGTGAAGGACGAAGCCATGGCCGCCATGAAGGAGGAAGGCCTGCCTTATGAAGAGCGCATCGCCAGGCTGGAGGAGCTGGAATACCCCAAACCCTGCCGCGACTTCATCTACAACACCTTCAATGAATTCGCCTCCCTGCACCCCTGGGTCGGCCAGGAAAACATCCGCCCCAAAAGCATCGTGCGCGAGATGTTCGAAAACTTCCGCAGCTTTACCGACTACATCCAGGATTACGACCTCCACCGCACGGAAGGCGTCCTCCTCCGCCACCTCTCCAGCGTCCACAAGGTCCTCTCACAGACCGTCCCTGAGTCATTCAAAACCGAGCCCGTTCAGGAAATGGAAGCCTGGCTGGCCGGTGTTCTGCGCGGTACCGACTCCAGCCTGCTGGATGAATGGGAACGCCTGCGCGACCCCAACTGGAAACCCGACGAGGAAAAACCCGAGCACGAAGAAGCCCCCGACATCACCCGCAACAAGCGCGAATTCATCGCCCTCATTCGCACCGAGATCTTCCGTTTCTTCCGCGGCCTCGTCATTGAGGATTACCGCCTCGCCATCCATGCCCTCGGCCCTCATGCCGCCCCCTGGACGGCCGACCTCCTCGCCACCACCATGGCCCCCTATTACGACGAGCACGACCGCATCCTCCTCGACAACGAGGCCCGCAACGGTCGCTACACCTTCCCCGAGCCTGCCGAAGACGGCCAAACCTGGAAAGTCTCCCAGGTCCTCGTGGATCTCGAAGGCCTCAATGACTGGCAGGCCATCTTCACCGTGGACCTCGCCAAAGCCCGGGAGGACGGCAAACCCTCTCTCAACCTCATTTCCCTCGGGCCAGTGCATTTGGCCTGAAGGCGCGAAACAGACCCGTTTCCGAGGGTGGATTAGCAGACTTTCTCGGAAAACATCTTGCCCAGCGCTAAGAAATTGAGTATCTCTGACGTTGTGGGAACCAGATGCGGATTTATCCGCGAATATTGAGCAGCATTCGTCTGCTTTTTTCCCACAAGTTTTTCTTCGCATGATTTGTCTGAGCCTTTCCTTTGTTAGCCCGCATGACCGGGTTCAGGAAAACTCGTCCATGCTTCCCACCGCCCCCACGGCTCGTTATGTTTGATATGATCCGTGGAGCGATATGCAATTTTCAAGGGCGCTCAATCCGTGCCCCCTTGATCCGAACACAACTGGAGGTCAGCCATTAGCAATCCATTCAACAATCTGAGCACCGGCCAATTCGGCGCTCGCCCCAATCCAAATCCGACTCCTGCGCAGCCTGCGGCAGGGGCTCCTGCACCTGCTGCCGGAGGCGCGACTGGCGCCCCTGTCAACCGCCCTGCCGCCCCAGGCGGCTATCAGCCGCGCACCGGCGGCAGCGGCCCTCCATTCAACCGCCCCGGCGGCCGTGGACCTCAGCGCAACAACAGCCGCTACGCCGACCAAACCCGCGTCAACGAGCGCATTCGTGCGCCCAAAGTCCGCGTCGTGGATGGCATCACCAACCAGCAGTATGGCGTGCTGCCGACCCAGCAGGCCCTGCGCATGGCCAAGGAACGTGGTCTCGACCTCGTCGAAGTCGCCTCGAATGCTGAACCTCCGGTGTGCAAAATTGTCGATTACGGCAAGTACAAGTACATCCAGGAAAAGCACAAGAAGGAAGCCCACAAACACCAGAAGGGCGGCAAGCTGAAGGAACTCAAATTCCGCATCGGCATCGATCCCCACGATTACCTCATCAAGATCGTCCACGCGGAAGACTTCCTCGCAGAAGGCAACAAGGTGCGCATCCAGCTCCAGTTCCGTGGTCGCCAGATGGCCCACCAGGAGCTCGGCCATGCCCTGGCTGCCAAGATCAAGGCTGACCTGAGCACCATGGGCCATGCCGATCAGGAGCCCAAGATGGCTGGCCGTAACATCAACATGCAGATGAGCCCGCTGCCTGAACGCCAGCGCCATCGCAAGTTCAAGGTCCACCTCAAGGGTGTCACTGACGAAAAAGACATGCACCAGGGTGACCATGATCCACGTGAAGACAAACACGATGAACATGATGAGCATCATGACGATCACGCCAATGGCGACACCCCGGCCCAGGCCTGATCCCACCTGCTAACCTCCTCCTTACACTTGGCCGTGGTCTCACCAACCACGGCCAATGTGTGTCAGGACCTCATTCCCGTAAAATCCCCCATGCCCCGACTTCTCCTGTTCGACATTGATGGCACCCTCATGGATACCGGTGGCGCAGGCGGTGCTTCCCTTCTGGATGCTGTCGAGGACGTGCTCGGCGTCTCTCGCAGTCAGCTTGCTCCATTGGACCTCGCCGGCGCGACCGATGCCGGCGTCGTTCGCAGCCTCTTTTCCCAGACGGGCCACGACCTGCAGGACACTCTTGTGAACCAGTATCTCGCCCGCTACCTCACTCGTCTCCGTGAACGCCTGCATCATGACTCCTTCACGGGCCGTCTTCTCCCCGGCGTCGAATCCCTGCTGCTTCAGCTCAGGACGCTGGCCCAGGCCGACCTCGGACTCCTCACAGGAAACGTCCGGGAAGGTGCCAACATCAAATTGCAACGCTTTCAGTTAGACTCCTTTTTCCTTGAAGGAGCCTTTGGGGACGACGCCGAGGACCGCAATCTCCTCGGCCCCTTCGCCACCCGCCGCATTCAGGCCATCACAGGCCATGAATATGCGCCGGAGGACATTATCGTCATCGGGGACACCCCCAAGGACATCGCCTGCGCCCGGGCCATCGGCGCACGTTGCCTCGCCGTCGGCACCGGCACTTTTCAGGCTGCCGCACTTGCAGGCCATTCCCCCTGGCAATGCCTCGAAGACCTGTCCGAAACCGACCGCATCTGCGATCTCCTCCTCAACTGATCCTCGTTTGTCCGGCCATGAGTGATCTCGACCCCGACGGCCTGCGCCAGGAATGCGCTGCCCTTTCCCTACCCTGGCAGGTGCAGGTTGTGGAGGAAATCCCCTCCACCAGCGATGCCCTCCGCGCCGCAGCCCTGCGCGGCGAACCGGCTGACCTCGTCCTTTTTGCCGAATCCCAGACCGCTGGCCGCGGTCGCCGGGACAACCGCTGGGTCACCCCGCGCGGGCAGGATCTCATGTTTTCCCTGCTCCTGCGTCCCGAAGCTCCCATCTCCCTCTGGCCCCGCCTCACCACCCTCGCCGCCCTCGCCATCTGCCGCGCCATCGAGGAAGAGCTTCCCTTGCGGCCTCAGATCAAATGGCCTAACGACATTTACATCAATGGCCTCAAGGTCAGCGGACTCCTGGCCGAAGCCGTCACCGCCCCCGCTGGCATGAGCCTGGTACTCGGCATCGGCCTGAACGTGAACACCCGCGCGTTTCCCCCTGCCCTCGCAGGCACCGCCACGTCCTTGTTTCAGTCCCTGCCCGCCCACCTACAGATCCGCGAACTGGACCGGCAGCCGATCGCCATCCGCCTGCTTCTGGAACTGGCAAACCAGTTCTCCCGCATCTCCACCGACTACGCCGAAGCCGTGGCCGAAGTGCGTGATCGCAGTTGGCTACTGGGCAAGCAGATCCGCGCCACCGTCGAGGGTCAGGAAATCTACGGCCGCGCCCTTGACCTCAATCAAGAAGGCCACCTCATCCTCGCCCTTGCCGATGGCAGCCTGCGCACCTTCGCCAGCGCTGAGGGTGTGCGGCAGGTCATCTCCGTTTAACCCCAGGCCCCCTGCTGAAACCAGCAAGAGTCAGCAGACCAAACGATTCCTGCTGGACACTTCAGGTCCCGCATCGGAGGCTTCGCCTCCATTCCCATGAAGTTTGCCTTTCCGGCTGGCAGCACGGCCCTCCTCCTCTTTTTCATGGCCTTGGTCACATTGATCAAAGGCTGCTCCCACCAGCGTGAAGCCCTGAGCCACATCCGTTTTAAAGACCCCTCTGATACCGACGCTAATATCCGCCAGATCGAAGCTTATTCCGAAGTGATGAGCCAGGGCAACCTCTGGTTCGGCGCTGCCACCTTTCTGCTGTTCCTCGGCTTTGGCTGCCTCTTGATGAGCCGAATCATGCGTCGGCGCGCCCGGCTGCTGCAGGCATCCAATGCCATCTCGCAGGCGAGTCCAAACCCTCGGCCAGTCAGGCGCAGGCGTCGGCGCTAGTCTCTTTCAATCCAAAGCGACCTGCCTTTATGAAGTTCGCCGCAGACTTTGTGATTGCCTCATGGAAAGACGGCTCTCAAAATCATCAGGCATGAAATTAACCATCCTTGCCGCCCTCCTCCTCGCTTTCACCGCGCACGCGCAGACCGCCGCCCCAGCCGCCAAGCCCGCAGCACCGGCTGTCAAACTTCCTCCTCAGGCCCCCGATGTCGCTGCCCCGAAGATGGGGCCCGATGGCAAAGAAAACCCTGGTTTCATCGCCGCGCATGAGCGCTTCCTCAAAATCGCCCAGGAAGGCAACACCGATCTCCTCTTCCTTGGGGACTCTATCACCGCTGGCTGGGGCAGCCAGAAAGCCATCTGGGACAAGGCCTTCGGTGCCTACAAACCCGCCAACTTCGGCATCGGTGGCGACCGCACCCAGCACGTCCTTTGGCGCATCACCAATGGCGAGCTTGAGACCATCAAGCCCAAAGCTGTCGTCCTCATGATCGGCACCAACAACGTCGGTGCAGACAGCGCTGAAGGTATCGCCAAAGGCATCACCGTCATCGTCGAAACCATCCGTGCCAAGCAGCCTCAGGCCAAGATCCTTCTCCTCGCCGTCTTCCCCCGTGGTGATCGGCCTACCGGCAAACTGGGTGCCTCCAATGACAAGCTGAAGGAAGTGAACAAGATCATCGCCAAGCTCGACGATGGCAAAAACATCCACTTCCTCGACATCGGTGACAAATTCCCCCAGCCCGATGGTGCCCTGACCAAGGACGTCATGCCCGACTTCCTTCACCTCTCCTCCGCCGGTTACCAGATCTGGGCCGATGCCATCACGCCCAAGCTGGCCGAGCTGATGAAGTAACAGACTCTGTCTTTCCAAAGAGCGCGGAAGCCATTCCGCGCTCTTTTTGTTTATGCTGCGGATCACTAGCAGCCTCAATGTTCGAAAGCAATCACCCCACTGCTTCGGCGCAGCGGCCGCAGAGGGTTGGGTGGGCGGGGTGGGTGCCGACGTCGGGGAGGAGTTTCCAGCAGCGGGCGCATTTGGGGTTGGAGCAGACTTCCACACTTGCGGTTAGGTCGGTGCCTTGGGAGATCTTCAGGTCGCTGAGGATGAAGAATTCCTGGAGGGTGGCGAGGTCACCGAAGACGGAGTGGTCGAAGCCTTTTTCGGGGAGGGTCAGGGAGACGGTGGCTTCGAGGTTGGAGCCGATCTTCTTCTCCTGGCGGGCCTTTTCGATGGCCTGCTGGATCACCGCACGGGCCTGCAGGAGCTGGTCCACGGCGGTGGCGGCATCGCTGGGGGCGAAGGCCGGGTTGGGCTGCGGGAAGACTTCCATGTGCAGGCTGTCTGCGTGGCCCAGATACTCCCAGGCTTCATCGGCGGTGAAGGCCAGGATGGGGGCCAGGAGACGGCAGAGGGTCTCGGTGATCTCACGGATGGTGGCCTGGGTGGCACGGCGGCGCGGGCTGTTGGCCGCATCGCAGTACATCCGGTCCTTGGTGATATCAATGTAGAGGGAGCTGAGGTCGCCCGTGATGAACTGGTTCACCAGGGTGAAGACCTTGCGGAAGTCATAGGCCGCATAGGCATCCACACAGTCTTTGGTGAGAGTGTGGAGGCGTTCGAGGATCCAGCGGTCAATGAGGGTGAAATCGGCGGCGGTCGGCGCGAAGTCCTTGGGCTCATCGTGAAGGTTGCCTAACAAGACGCGTAATGTGTTGCGGATGCGGCGGTAGTTTTCGCTATTCTGCTTGAAGAGGTCTTCGGAGAAAGGCACTTCGTTCTGGTAGTCCACGCTGGCGACCCAGAGACGCACCATGTCGGCACCGTAGGTGTTGTAGTAGTGGTCGGCCGTCATGGGCTTGGCGCTCTTGCCCGCAGCGCCCTGGTCGCTCTTGCTGATCTTCTTACCGCTGGTGTCCACGACGAAACCGTGGGTGATGACGCTCTTATAAGGAGCCGCATTGCGGGCGACGATGCTCATCATGAGGCTGCTCTGGAACCAGCCGCGATGCTGGTCGGTGGCCTCGATGTACATGTCGGCAGGAGCGTGGAGTTCGGGGTGCTGGTCCAGCACGGAGACGTGGCTGCAGCCGGAGTCAATCCAGACGTCCAGAGTGTCGTTGCCACGCTTCGTATCCGCAGGCAGGCCGACGGCCTCCGCCCACCAGGCGTCATCTTTTTCAAACCAAAGGTTGGTGCCTTGTTTGGCCACGATGTCGGCCACCTTGCCGATGATGGCGGTGTCCATGATGATGGTGCCATCGGCCTGATAAAAGACAGGCAGCGGCACGCCCCAGGTACGCTGGCGGCTGATGCACCAGTCTGGGCGGCTTTCCACGGTTCCGTAGATGCGGTTGCGGCCCCAGGCAGGCAGCCAGGCGACCTTGTCAATCTCCGCCAAAGCGCGGACGCGGATGTCATCGATCTTGATGAAGAACTGCTCAACGGCACGGAAGATGATCGGCGTCTTGGAGCGCCAGCAGTGCGGGTACTGGTGAACATACTTCTCGTTACCCAGCAGCGCGCCTTTCTCTTCCAGGATGGCGATGATGCCTTCATTGCTCTGGAAGACGTGCTTGCCGACGAACTCAGGCAGACCGCACTCGGCGGTGTATTTGCCATCGCCATCCACGGGGGAAAGGATTTCCAGGCCATGCTCGCGCCCGGCCTGATAGTCATCCGCACCGTGGCCGGGGGCGATGTGAACCGCGCCAGTACCGGTGTCATCCGTCACGAAGAGGGTATTGATGACCTTCGACGTGCGAGGCAGGAAGGGATGCTGGGCTTCCGAGCCGGTGAGGTCCTTACCCTTCAATTTTGTGACTGGCTGGGAGGCATCCAGCTTGAAACCAGTGCTGGCCGAAAAGGCTTCGATGCGAGAGGTGGCGATGGTGAGGCGCTCGGTACGACCGCTCTCATGAACAAAGGTCCCGTCGGTGTATTCGAACTCTGGATGAAGCGCGATGGCAAGGTTGGCCGGGAGGGTCCAGGGCGTTGTGGTCCAGATGACCAAGGCCGAGCCATTGGCCAGGGCAAACTTCACGAACACCGCCGGGCTGACTTTCTCCTTGTACTCCACCTCAGCCTCCGCGAGCGCGGTCTGGGCGCCGTAGCTCCAGAGGACGGGGCGCTTCATGCGATAGACGAGGTTTTGCTCCACGGCCTTGCCAAAGGTGCGCAGGATGCCGGATTCGTAAACGGGATCGAGGGTGAGGTAAGGGTTCTCCCAGTCGCCAAAGACGCCCAGGCGCTTGAAGCTGTTGCGTTGGATGTCGATGTATTTGCGGGCTTCGGCCTCGGAACGCTGGCGCACTTCCACCGGGGTCAGGCCAGCGGCCTGTTTGACGACCTTGAACTCGATGGGCAGACCGTGGCAATCCCAGCCAGGAACGAAGGGGGCGTGGAAACCGGCCATCGTCTTGGACTTCACGATGAGGTCCTTGAGGATCTTGTTCAGCGCGGTGCCCATGTGCACGTCGCCATTGGCGAAGGGAGGGCCGTCATGCAGGATGAAGGTGGGCTTCCCTTTGCTCTGGGCCTGGATACGCTGGTAGAGCTTGCCTTCCTGCCACTTGGCCAGGCGCTGCGGTTCCCGGGCGACGAGATCCGCCTTCATCGGGAAGTCGGTCTTCGGCAGGAGGACGGTGTCTTTGTAGTTCTTAGCAGGGGCAGGCTCGGCGCTCATGGATTCGGGAAAAGGGCGCGGAGCCTAGACCAAGGGGACGCGCAGGGCAAGAGAGGGATGCAAGGGGCCGCATCGGTAAACCCGAGACATGGGGACAAATGCAAAAAATCCCCATTGGGGGATTTCAACCTCCAAAACGTTGTTGTTCAACGCATTGCGATGGGGATTTGATGGGGATACAGTTCCCCATACGGGGAAATTCCGGGGAGGCGTGGGGAATCCTGGGGATCCCTGAGGAATGGCCAACCCAAAGCCCGAGACGGAAGACGGCAGAAACACTGACCAATGTCCGTCATGGGAACCTGGGGTGCAAGCCGAGAGGAGGCCCGTGGGGCTAAGTGGGGAATTTTGTTGCTGACAGATCCCACAGGCAGGCGACACCTGCACCGTGGGAAAGGAAAGGGACGCGCAGCCTACTTCGCCACGGTGCCGTGGAAACCGGCCTTGTTCATGGAAGCGAGGAGGTCGGACTCGGAGAATTCACCTTTGACGGTGAAGGTCTTCTCCTTGTTAACGATGTTGTATTCGGTCACGCCGGGGACGGATTTCACCGCTTCAGTCATGGCGTTGACACATTTTTGGCAGCAGAGGTGGGCCCCTGTGACGGTGGCGGCGGTGAGCTTTTTCTCGGTTTTCGGCAGGGAAGAGGAAGCGGTGGTTTCAGCCTCTGAAGACTTCCCGTAGTAACCTGCCTCCATGATGGCTTCGACGGCCTTCTTGGCATTGGATTTGGACTTGGAGACGATGGTCACGGTTTCGCCCTCGGCGGTCACGGTGACGTCCTTTAGTCCAGAGGCTGCTTTGACGATGCCATTGGTGCAGCCTTTGCAGCAATTGTGAACCCCTTCAAGGGTGACGGTGGTTTCAGCCCGGGCAACGCCAGCGAACAATAGACAGAGAGAGATAAACAGTGGTTTTTTCATGCGCAATTTAGAAGACGCGTAGCCACATCATTTCTTTATTTTAAATGCAGAAAAAAGTTTCCCTTTAACTGACACCTCGAGTGAATAATCGCGTATAAACCCGTGATCGCTTGGCTTAGACGGCCGATAACTCCGTTCGGGTCCGAGAGGTCACTTGATAAGGATTTCTTCCAATCACTATTATCCAATGCTGCTCCCATTCTCCATGAAATTCATTCAAACCAGCCTCACGATGGCCTTACTCGGCACTGCGAGTGCCTGGGCCGCCCCCCTCCCTACTACAACTTTCCCTGAGACACTGGCAGGGAGCTATCAAGCCCTGCTTTATTCCGAAGATGGAGATGCAGGTTCCCCAGTAGGTCTGGTCACCTTGGCCGTGACCACCAAAGGTGCCCTGACCGGCAAACTGACCACGGTGGAAAACAAGACCTACCCTCTCAAGGCGGCCCTGAGTTACTCAACGACTGAAAATCCGGCTCCCGGTGCCCCAGTAGGCAGCGCCACAGCACCCACCATCCAGATCGTTCGAGGGAAAACCACTCCCAATCTGAGCGTCAATCTCAGCATTAAGGACTTCGAAGAGAACGACACGGTGGATATCTTCGTCAATGAAGAGGCCACTACCCTCGGCAGCACTGAAAATGGTTTCAAGCTAATCACCTTCGCCAAAGGGGCCCTGCCTTATGCCGCAGCGGGTGCTTACACCATGGCATTGACTCCAGCGGATGTTCCTGGCCCAAATGATCCATCTGGTTCCGGTTATGCTGCGGTAACGATTGACGCCAAAGGCCTGCTCAAAATGACAGGTAAAACTGCCGATGGAACAGCCTTCACGGCATCCATCCCAGCAGGACCAGACTACCGTTATGTGGCTTTCATCAACCCATACAAGCGCGTGGACAGCTTCCTGGCAGGCAAGATCCAACTCACCGAAGACGAAGGCAATGGCTATCATATGATCGCAGCAGAAAGCGGCTATGACTTCCAATGGAAAAAAGCCAGCCTGCTGCCCAAAACCACTGACAAAAGCTATCGTGCTGGGTTTGGCCCGCTGGACCTTTTCGTTTCTATTGAAAAATGGACACTGCCAGGCAAAGGCGAGACACTGGCTCAAGTTCTTGGCACCGAAAATTTCCAGTTTGATCTCGACCTCTTTGGTGCAGATCTCGATCTGGTGAACAAGTATCTGGGCATGATCCCGAAAAAGCTCACGGTGGATGCTAAAGGCAATCTGGTGCCCGTTTATGGCGACGCCTTTGCCCCCACAGATTTGAAAGAATGGGCAAAAATTTGGACGGGTAAAGTGGACCCGAAAACTGGTATTTACACTGGCACTCTTACCTTGTCTGACCTCGTTGATCTGGATGGTGTAGAAAACAAAGTGCCGATCAAGTTCATCAAGCGCAAGCTCGCCATTGCAGGCATCTTGTTCAATGTGGATAACCCAGAAATCCCTCGGGCCTTTGGCTTTTTCACCCTGCCCCCGATTGACCCAAAAACAGAATTGATCAAAGCCGGTGGTTTTGAATTTGGTCGCACATTAGAAGACCTGGGTCTGGGAGCCCCAGATGGTGGCGACATTCCTCCCGGCACCGCAGGCAACTACACCAGCCTTCTCACCCAGGCAGTCACTTTTGACTTCAGCGGTTTTCCTGGTGCAGGCGGAGTGGGCATCAATGTGACGGGAACCATGAAAGGCATCCCTGCGAATAACTCGACAGTCAAGTTCTTCATCGCACCGGACTTGTCCTACATCATCTTCAACGGTCGCAAGGTGCCTCTCATGGGCAATTCACTGCCGGTCGCCCTGCTCTTCTCAGACGCTACGGCTTCCAACGTGAAGAACAACCTGACTGTCACGGTGTATCTGAATACCACCACTGGTCTGGTCACGGGCTACTCAGCAAGCTATTTCCAGCTTCTGAGCGCCCGCTACTCGCTTTATAACCGCACTGTCTCAGCATTCGTCCCGGGGGTGGCCGTTTGCACCAACGTAGGAACACCAGCGAAGGTGCCTTAATTCAGCATTTAGATCGCTTTTTTAGCCTCAGTGGCCGCTGTGAAAACAGCGGCCACTTTTTTTGGGGGTGAAACTATGAGCGAATTGCCACCATGAACCCGCGGCCCACCACGGTGTCCTGGTAATCGCCCGGAGTGAAGCCAGCTTGGGTCAGCAGTTCCGCATACTCGCCGGTGCTGTAGCATTTGCCCTGGGTGGAGTGCATGAGGAGGCAGGAGTATTCCGCCACGTGTTGGGGGCCGGTTTTGTCGGCATTGATGAAGGCATCGTGAATGATGAGGAGGCCACCAGGAGGCAGGGCGGCGTGGGAGATGGCGAGCAACTGGCGCACCTCTTTCACATCCCAGTCATGAAGGACATTGGAGTAAAGATGCACATCGCAATCCTGAGGCAGGCCCTCGAACATGTTTCCGGTGGTGACGAAGACCCGATCTGCACAACCGCGCTCGGCGATGAGTTTGCCCGCGATGCGGTCCACCGGGGCCTGATCAAAAACAGTCGCCTGAAGGTGGGTGTGCTGGGCGGCGATGGAGCAGGCGTAGATGCCGGAACCTGCGCCGATATCGAGCAGCTTGGCACGGCCTGTGAGGTCCAGACTCTTTGCGAGGGACTGGGCCAGATATCGTCCCCGGCAGTCCATGGCGGCGGTGAAGCTGCGGGCGAAGTCTTCCTGCTCCATGGCCTTGTGCCAATCGAATGCGGCCTTGTCGCCGGACCAGCCTGCGGGCTTGCCCGTGCGCAGGACTTCGAGGTAGTCGCGGGCGATGGGGCGATCATGCAGGGAGGCGTAATAGGGGCCGAGGAACCATTCGGACCCGGAATGCAGGTGCTCGTGCCCAGTGGCGGAAAGGTGGAAGACGCCGTCTTTTTGCGTGACCCAACCCTGGGTGACGAAGAGGGTCATCATCACATCCACAGGCCGGGGGCTGAAGCCATGATGGGTGCAGATTTGATCGAGGGTGGAGGGCTGAGAAGCCAGCCAAGTGAAGAAATCCATCTGGAGGGCCGCCGTGATGAGATCCACCGCGTAGAGGCCATCGCGGTAACGGTAGAGGCTGAGGGGATCGGTGGCGGGAGAGGCGGTGAGGTCGGTCATAAAAGGATCGTGGAAGGAGTGGCACACGTATGCTACTGACGAAACAACGTCTTAACCTATCCTTTTCTCATGACCCCGATTCTCTACGTTAAAACTGGCTGTCCCTGGTGCGATGAAGTCCTGGACTATATGGACGAAAAAAAGCTGCCCTACCAAAAGGTGGTGGTGTCTGGCAACGCGGCTGCGATGAAGGAGATGGTGGATCTCTCCGGGCAGAGCAAGGCCCCGACGATGGACTGGGACGGCGAGGTGCTGGCTGACTTTGGGGTGGATGAGTTGATCCCTTTTCTGAAAGCGCGACAGGCGGTTTGAACTGGGCTGGCGACAGGTTCGTGCGACGCTATGCGGCGGGGGCTTGAAAGGTGCGGGTTTTCCCGGCCTTGAAAGGCCGGGCTACGATACGATTGCCGCTCTGCGGCAGGGATAAACCGTTACTTGCGGGTGAAATGCCGAGCTGAATCTGAACCTAAAAACGGGAATGAGAAGTGTCTTTTCCTAGTGGCGCAGCCGCCTGAGGGGAGCGCGGAGATTCGCTTCGCGGCTTCGCACCTCTCCGCAAGCCGAAACAAGATGCGGCGCAGCCGCCACCCTATTCAATGAAGGTGATGAACTCGCGCATCTGCTTCCATTCAAGACGCTTTGTTAGTCAGGCGACTTCGTCGCATTATTTTAGGATTGCGGTCAGGTGCGAAGCCGCGAAGCGAATGACCACGCTCCTCTCAATGCCCTCTGACTCGCAAGGTGAGCTGTCAAAGTCAACGTTTGCCCACCCTCAGCCCATTCCGCCGAAACCCGGGATCGGTGACAACTTTCCCATCCCAGTTTTTAGGCTGAAGCGGGATTTGCGCGAGCTAAAGCTCTGGAGTACTTTGGTCAGTCTGTTTCGAGGTCTTTTGTGAAGAGGCAACGAACAGGCCGCCAGGCTTTGCTGGCTCAGTGCTGGGGTGCGATGGGCAGGATGCCGGGGCTTTGGGCGATTTTTTCGAGGAGCTGACGGGTGTATTCCACGGCTCCATCGGGGCCGAGGTGGTAATCATCGGGGAAATGGGCGGGATTTTGGTGCAGGGTTTCCCCCGCGACCAGGATGGGCACCTGGGCGGCCCTGGCACTGGCCTGAACGCAGGCCGGGAGAGTGTAGGGCTGGGGCATGGGTACGGCCAGGATGAGGGTGCGAACCTGGTCTGCGCGGAGCATGGCCAGAAAGGCGGAGAGCAGGTCGCAAGATTCACCCGGCAGCTCGGAGGTAGGCTGATCTGAAACTGGGGCTGCATCCCGCACCACGCCGATGGTCTGGGAAGTCTCGGTGTAGCCGGGGACGAGATTGTAAAAGACGAGGGGCTGGACCCGGCCCCGGTGGGCAAAGAGCATGGAGGAACGGGCGAGGAGAGCCTTGGAAATGGCCTCCACATCGCCCTGCTGCTGGGAGAGCAACTGGGGCATGTCGGCGACGCTGGTGTAGAAGGCAGCGAGGCGGTCGGACTCGGAACGACCGTCGAGAAGATGCGGGCGGGCGGTGCCCAGGAGCACGAGGTCTGGCAGGGACCCGGTCTGCTGGAAGTAGCGCCGGTAGCCATAGTACCACTGGTGGATGTTGCTGCCGTCTGGATACATGGCGGCGAGCTCCACCTGGCGACCTGTGAGGCGGGCGAGGCCGGCGGTGAGGGTGGCTTTGTCGAGGCCTTCGCGGGAAAGGGAGTTGCCAACGATGAGGACCTTGAGCCGTTCTTTGGGGGCCTGCCGGAGGGTGGCGGCCACGGCAGGCAGGGAGCGGATGTGCTTCACATCCTTGGAGAGCCGGACCTCAAAGCAGCGAGACAGCCCCTCCAGCCCGACGAGGGCGAGGAGGAGGAAGAGGATGACTTTGACCTCAGGCAGGCGGAGCAAGGGCATACCGTTGTTTTCAAAAGTGGAAGTAGATGAACTCTGCCGGGATGGGCGGCGGGAAAAAGAGCATCATGAGGACGAGGTAAAGGTAAAGCAGGGCACGCCAGAACCAGGCAACCTTTAGCAGGGCGAGGTCATCGCGGCGGCGCTCCAGCCAGGCCTCGAAAAGCAGCCAGGGGAGGATGAAGAAGGCAATGAGAGAGAGGGTGGTCTGCGCATAGGCCGTGAGCTGCCAGTCGGCCCCGAGGCGGAGGAGGAGCGCCCAGGCCTGGGAGAAGGACTCGGCACGGAAGACGAGCCAGGTGAGGCAGATGAGGTGGAAAGTGACGGCCATTTTCACCCCGGTGAGCCAGAGGGGCGCAGGACGGGATGGGGGCGGGCCGCCCGGACTGAAAGCGCGATGAAGGGCGAGCCAGAGGCCATGAATGCCGCCCCAGACGAGGAAAGTCCAAGCGGCGCCGTGCCAGAGGCCGCCGAGGAGCATGGTGATGAGGAGATTCCGATAGGTGGCCCATTTCCCACCGCGGTTCCCGCCAAGCGGGATGTAGAGATAATCCCGCAGCCAGGTGGAGAGGCTGATGTGCCAGCGCTGCCAGAAGTCCTGGGGGCTGGTGGCGAAGTAGGGGCGGCGAAAATTCCCCATGAGATCAAACCCCAGCCAGCAGGCGGTACCGCAGGCGATGGAGCTGTAACCGGCGAAGTCCCCGTAAATCTGAAAGGCAAAGGCGTAAACGCCCAGCAGGACCTCCGACCCGGCGAGGGACTGGGGATCTGAAGTGAAGACGTGGCTGGCGAGCCAGGCCATGTTATCCGCAAGGACGATCTTCAGGAAGAGGCCGGTGAGGATGGCGTAGAGCCCTTCCCGAAAGCGCTGTGCATCGCAGGGCGGGCGCGGTTTACCCATTTGCGGAAGCAGGAGGGTGGAGCGGTTGATAGGCCCGGCGACGAGCTGAGGGAAGAAGGAGATGAAGAGGGCAAACTCGACAAAATTCCGGGAGACGGTGGTGTGCCCGCGATACACATCGATGGTGTAGCTGAGGGCATGGAAGGTGAAGAAGGAGATGCCTGCCGGGAGGAGGATGTGAAGGATCCAAGGGGTCTCCAACACACCAAAATTCAGGAGGAGGGCGGAGATCTCGCGCGTGAAGAAGCCGAGGTATTTAAACACCCCGAGGACAAAGAGGCTGATGAGGAGGCTCCAGCCGAGCCAAAATTTACGCTGCCGCAAATCCTGGGAGGCGGCGATCTTTAACCCGGCATGGTAATTCAGCGCGGTGCAAAAGATAATGAGGGAAAGAAAGCGCCAGTCGAAGCAGGCGTAGAAGAAGTAGCTAGCGGCTAGGAGCCACCGGTTCTGACCAGCGAGGCGCAGGCGACTGTAAACCAGCGCCACGAGTGCGAAAAAAAGCCAGAAACCGAAGCTGTTGAACCACATGGTGAATCGGGAAAGGCCAAATAGCCCCCGCCCTTTTGCACCCTGATGAAGAATGAATCAATGCCGTCTTCTGCGGTCTTTGCAGTGAAGGCTGTGGGAGGGGAGATGGCGGGCGGTTTGCCCCCTAAGGAGGGTGGTGCCGGGGCAGCCCCAAAGCTGGCGAGGGCTGCGTGAAGTTTGCCAGGAACCCAAGGGAGCACGGAGGTGATCGGTTTCCCTGGTTGCCTCCGGCGTGTGGCGCGCTATGCATCCCGCCCCATGAAGATCCTGGTTACTGGCAAAGGCGGGCGTGAACACGCCCTCATCACGGCACTGAGCGAATCCCCGCAGCAGCATGAGCTGTATGCGTATCCCGGCAGTGATGCCATCGCCACGCTGGCGACGCGGGTGGAGGTGGCCGGGCTGCCGGAGCTGATCCAGTGGATGAAGGACCAGGGCATCGATCTCTGCGTGGCGGGTGAAGAGGCCTGGCTGGTGAAGGATCGCGGTCTGGCCAATCTGTGTGCCGAGGCTGGCATCCCCTGCTGGGGCCCGTACAAGGAGGCGGCACAACTGGAAGCCTCGAAGATTTTCGCGAAACGTTTCCTGCAACGGCACGGCATCCCGACGGCGGATTTCAGCATCGCGACGACGGCTGCGGAAGCGAAGGCGGCACTGACGACTTTTCCCATCGTGCTGAAGTTCGACGGCCTGGCCGCAGGCAAAGGCGTGGCGGTGTGCCCGGACCGGGCGGAGGCGGAGGCCTTCATTGATGATGTGCTGGAGAAGCGCCTCTTTGGCGCGGGTGATCTGCTGATCGAGCAATGCCTGTCGGGACCGGAGATCAGCATTTTTGTCTCGGTCTGCGATGACCAGTACCAGATCCTGATGCCTGCGCGCGACTACAAGCGGATCGGCGACAATGACCAGGGGCCCAACACGGGCGGCATGGGCGCGGTGGCGAGCCGGCAACTGGCCACGCCTGAACTGATGACCCAGATCGAAAATGAGATGGTGAAGGTTACGGTGAAGGGCCTGCAGAAGGATGGGCTGAAGTACCGGGGCTTTCTCTACTTTGGCATCATGCTGACGCCGACGGGACCGCAGATGCTGGAGTTTAACTGCCGGTTTGGCGATCCTGAGGCTGAGGCGGTGATGCCGATGGTGCGCGGCGACTTTGCCAACTATGTCTTTGAAGCGGCCAAGGGCTCGCTGAAGCCGGAGTTGATCCAGTTTGCGGAAGGCTGGAGCATCTGCCTGATCTCGGCCTCGACGGGATATCCGGTGACGTCACGCAATGGCGATGTGATCTCCGGCCTGGAAGCGGTGGAAGGTGCGCGAGTGTACCACTGCGGCACGCGGAAGAATGCAGCGGGCGACTTTGAAACCAACGGTGGCCGGGTGCTGGCGGTGGTGGCGCAGGGCACGACGCGCGAGGAGGCACGCGACAAGGCGTATGCCGAATCCCGCAAGGTGACCTTCGATGGCCTACAGCGCCGCACGGACATCGCGACGATGCACTTTGACTGAGCCTAACGACAAGGGTGAGAAGCACGAGGGCGTGCTTCCCTGCCCTTTCGATAAACGACCAATCAGGCCGCTTCGGCCTGGGGCTGAACAAGGCCCTCAAGCGGCTCCTTCAAGAGCTCGCGCTGCCAGCTCATGAGAGCCTCGAGGCCGGTGCTTTCGGCGACGACTTCTTCCAGGGTGCTGCGTGAACCGAGGAGGCTGCTTTCGATGTCGAGGCTTTCGGCGACTTTGTCACGCAGGCTGCACAGGCGATCGATCTGATCCCGCTGGGCATCGCTGAGGCGTGCTTTGGCTTTCTTCACCCGTTGTGGCCAGGAAGCCTGGCCGGCACGGAAGACATCGGCGATGAGATCGTGAAATTCCTTTTTCCAACGGGGACGCCAGCCGCCAGGAGGATTCATGACTCCGCCGGACTCGAAGGTTTCGGCGTAGATGACCATCTGCTTATTCGACATGACCCGGTAGCAGGGGATGTCCCGCTCCATGGCGATGCCTTCGCGCCATTCCCACATGCTTTTGAGGATGGCGAGGCCTTTGGGGTGGAGGCGGCCACTGCCCTGGACGCGCCAAGGGTCTTCCTTTGGGGCCATGCTACGGGCGGCGACATCCACCTGGAGATCGCGGCAGCTTTCCTCGAACCAAGCCTCGCGGCCTTTTTCGCGGAGAAGCTTCATCAGGTAGTCGGCCAGAGGGATGAGGTAACGGACATCATCCACGGCGTAAGAAAGCATGTGCTCCGGGAGCGGGCGGCGGCTCCAATCAGCCTTTTGGGAGGCTTTGGAAAGCTGAAGGCCGAACATGGAATGAATAAGCGCAGCGAGGCCGAACTGGCGGAAACCGACGAGGCGGGCAGCGATTTGGGTATCGCGGACGACGCGAGGTGCCCAGCCATAGGTGCGGCGGAGCATGGTGAGATCGTAATCGGAGCCGTGGAACCAGAGTTCATGCCGGTCCAGCAGGGCGAGAAGGCCAGAGACATCCTCAATGGCGAGGGGATCCACCAGAGCAAAGCGGCCAGCGCAGGCGACCTGGAGGAGGCAGAGCTTTTCGTGATAATGGTGGAGGGAATCCGCCTCTGTATCCAGGCAGCAGCGGTTTTCACCGGTGGCCTGCATGTGAGCTTCGGTTTCCTGAAGCCATTGCTGCAAATGCTCCGGCGTATCAATGAAGACATAGTCACCCGGGACGATCGCCGGGGGGATCAGGGGTGGAACGACGTCACTCATTTCAATCCCGTGAGCAGAATTTCAGCATTGTTGCTGGTGCGGTTGATGTTGCGGATCAACATTTCCAGAGCTTCCACCGCAGGCACCTGAGCTAGCTGCTTGCGGATGGCGGAGACACGTTTGAATTCATCCGGGTGGTAGAGGAGGTCATCCCGACGGGTGCCTGACTTCAGCACGTGCAGGGCGGGGAAGATGCGGCGCTCGGAGATTTCGCGGTCCAGGGTGGCCTCCATGTTGCCGGTGCCTTTGAACTCCTCAAAGATGAGGTCATCCATGCGGTTCTCGGTCTCGATGAGGGCCGTGGCGATGATGGTGAGGCTGCCGCCTTCTTCGACATTGCGGGCTGCGCCAAAGAATTTCTTCGGCTTGATCATGGCCTTCGAATCCATACCTCCAGACATGGTGCGAGCACCTTTGCCACCGCCGCTCTGGCTGTTGTAGCCACGGGCCAGACGGGTGAGGGAATCTAGCAGAATGACGACATCTTTGCCAGCTTCCACGAGACGGCAGGCGCGTTCGCGAACGAGCTCGGCGAGCTGGCTGTGGCGCTTGGGGCTTTCATCAAAGGTGGAGCTATAGATTTCGCAGCCGCTGACGGACTCTTCGAAATCGGTCACTTCCTCCGGACGCTCATCCAGAAGAAGGATGATCAGGGAGATTTCCTTGTGATTGTGGACGATGGATTTGGCAATGTCCTTCAGCAGGACGGTCTTGCCGGAACGGGGTGAGGCATTGATGAGGCCGCGCTGGCCTTTGCCAAGGGGGGCCACCAGATCCATGATGCGGACGGATGCCGGGCAGGGCTTGGCCATCTCCAGGATGATCCGCTGGTTGGGGAACATGGCGGTCAGCTTGTCGAAATGCACGGGTGGCTGCCAGGTATCAATGGAGACGCCATCCACTTCGGTGATGCGATCAATCGCGAGGTATTTGTCCCGGTCCTTGGGTGCGCGGGCAAAACCGGTGATGCGATTGCCTGGGCGGAGATTGAACTTACGAACCAGGAAGAGGGGGATAAAGACATCCTCTGGCAGCGGGGCGAAGCTGTACTTGGGATAGCGGATGAGGCCGAAGTTATCAGCACCGATCTCCAGAATGCCGTCTACTTTGACGCGGGTGCGATGATCAGCCATCCAGGCTAGCAGATCGTAAATGAGCTGGTGCTTGGACCGGCTGGCATTCATCCGGAAGTTGACGCTTTCGGCGAGGGTCTGGATTTCGGCGAGGGAAGACTCCTGAAGATCGTTCAGGGAAATCTCTACCGGGAAAGGAGCTTCGGCGGTAGGGCCAAAAGATTTGTCCTGGGCGGGCTCCTCTGGAGTCCGGCCTTCAGCTCCCCTGGCAGCAGCCGGGGATTCAGCAGCCTCCGTGACAGCCGGGGGTGTCTGGGCAGCAGGTGTTTCGGGGACTTCCGCAGATGGCGCGTCAGTGGCGGGGGATAGGACCTCGGTGGAAGTCTCGGGGGAGTCGGTTGGATTCATGCTTGCCAATGCTGTCTTGCCAGTGTCAGCACTTGAGCCTCGAGAGCACTGCGGTCACCATCATTCCAGATGACCACATTCGCTCTCTCAACTTTGGCTTCGATGGGCCACTGAGCCCTCAACATCTTGTCGATTATTGATTCGTCGAGACCTCGACGTTCCATCAACCGCCTTTTCTGAACTTCCGGGCTAGCAGCCACGACGATGATCAGATCCGCTGATACTGTGCCTCCAATCTCATAGTGCAGGGGCACCTCCGCAAGGAAAAGATTTGCCCCGGCTGCCGACTGGGCGGCCCGGGCCGATTCCAGCTCCGCCAGAACACCGGGGTGCAGCATCTTCTCAAGAACCTGCCTGCGAGCCTCATTGGCAAAGACCTCGGTGCGCAGCCACTCGCGATCCGCGACTTCCCTGCCCTCTCTGTTCACGACGGAGGCTTCTCCGAGCTGAGTTTTGAGTTTTACCAGGATTTCAGGCTGATCCAGAAGGGCCTGGGCGCTGCGATCAGCCGAAAAAATCAGAGCTTTATCTTTCAGAAGGTGGCCCGCGAGCAAGTCGGTGACCGAACTTTTGCCGCAGCCGATGCCACCCGTCACAATCCAGGAATTCATAGTCGCAGTGCCTATAAAAGCAGACAGGCAGGCGGTCAATGACCACCTGCCTGCCGCAGAATGAGTTTAGAAGCTCAGAATTAGTTTCCGCTCACCGCAGGAAGCAGACCACTGGAAGGACCTGCATCCGTCGAAGCCTGGGAGCCCTGCATGTTTGGATTGATGGCCTGGCCAGCAGGGTCAATCAGCTTGGCCGTCACGAAGATCATGAGGTTACGCTTGAAGTGGTCTTCCACTTGGGACTTGAAGAGACGGCCCACGAAAGGCAGGTCACCCAGCACAGGGATCTTGTCTTCGACGTCCTGGACGTCTTCACGGATCAGGCCGCCGAGAACCACCGTCTGGCCATCCCAGATCGTGACTGCGGTCTGCACCTTACGGATGGAGAACACAGGCTGATTGATGATGTTCGGGGTAAGTTCCACACGGGTCGAAGGCAGGAAGCCGATGATGTTGCCGAAGACGTCAAGGATGGGGTTGCCACCAGCGACGCTGTAGATCGGGCTGCCGTAGTTCACGAAGCCATCGAATTCAGTCACTTCAGGAGCCAAGTTGAGGTCAATGGTGTAACCATCGGCACCAACGGTCGGATCCACTTCCATGCGCACACCCACAGGCTTCATTTCGAAGGCGGTTGGCGTGGTTGGAGTCACCGGGATGGCGCTGGAACCACCGCCATTGCCACCGTTGGTTGCACCGACGTTGGTCGGGATCTGCGGTGGATCGAACTCCGTCGGATAGATGAATTCGCGAATCACTTCGATGGTAGCACGCTGGCCAGCTTTGGTGGTCACGCTCGGGGCGCTCATGAGGTCAACGCCTTTGCGCTGGGACATGGCACGAATGACGAGAGCGAACTGAGGGTCAGTAAGGACACCTGCGACGCTGAACACGCCAGGAGCTTCAGGCACAGCGGAAAGACCGTTGATCTGGGCGTCGATGGCATTGCCGCTGATGGCGTTGCTGCCAGTGCGGAGGCTGCGAGTGACTGGGGAGATGGAACCCGTGGCGATCATGTTGGCGATGTTGCCAGGATAACCGATGGTTGAGGAATCGAGGCCGGAGTTGCCGTCGGAACCACCGCCGCCCTGAACGGCATTGCCTTCACCAATGGCACCCAGGAGCCAGTCGAAGCCGAGTTCATCGGTGTTCTTCTGGGAGACTTCGACAAACTTCGAAGTGATGTAGATCTGCTTCGGTCCCTGGGAACGGTTGGCGTCCACAAAGGCTTCGACGAGATCCAAGTTAGGCTGGGTGTTCTTGACGATGAGCTGGGAAGTCACCGGGTTGAAGACAGCGGAAGCGCCTTCTGGGAACTGAATGCCCTGGGACTTCAGGATGTCGATGGCGGTTGCACGCTGGATGAGGTTGGAAGCCGGAGCTGCACCACCACCACCTGCTGCGAATGGATCGGCAGATGCAGCAGGTGCTGCGGCTGCACCACCACTGCCACCGAGGCTGAGGAAGTCTGGATTCACCCGGTAGATGCGAGTGTATTGCTCAGCGGTGGTTTCAGAAACAGGAACGATGAGAACCGCGAAAGGCTCCACCTTGTATTTCATGCCAGCGAGTTCGGTGACATAACGAAGGGCTTCGACCATCGGCACGTCCTTGAGGTCAAGGCTGATGGAGGCGGTGACAGGAGCGTCGCCAGCCTTGAGGATGATGTTCACACCCTTCTTGGCTGGATCGGACTCATTGACGTCCAAGTCACGGCTCTTCACGCGAAGGAACTCCACGGCTTCTTCAATGCTAGCACCAGAGAACTGGACCTGCGGGAAGACGATTTCCTGCATCTTGCGAGTCAGGTAAACGGTGGGCTCGATGCCGCCAGTAGCGACAGGGTCGATGACCAGGCCACGAACCGGGGGTTTATATTCCCAGGCTTCGTTGACCATGTTCAGCATGCGGGCACGCTGATGATCGCGGGCGGTGTCGAAGTATTCGCCGCGCTTTTGTTCGACCTTCTCCATGCCACGACGGGCAGCGGAGTTGTAAGGATCGATACGAACAACGTCTTCGAACTGGAGAAGAGCCTTATCGTAGTCACCGATTTCAAGGGAGCTGTTGGCAAGCAGGAGACCTTTTTCCACCTTGCTGACGTTTTCGACGTGCTGAGGCGTGAGGGCTGGCGGCCAGCGGTCTGGATCAGACAAATGCTTGGCGAAGACTTTGGCACCTTTATGACCAGGAACCGCGAGCTGGGCTTCGTCGATCAACTTCTGGGCTGCGACATAGTCACCGATTTTGGCCTTTTCACGGGCGACGACGATGGCGCAATCAGCAAACTTGAGGTTGGCGAGGTCGCGCCAATCCTGAATGAAAGGAGCGTTTGGAAGCTGATCAAGGATGTCTTTGGCCGAGCGATACTGGGCAAGGGCCGCCTCATATTCTCCTTTGGCAAAAAGCTCATCACCCTTCTCCATGGCCTGACGTGCATCTTCGATTCTGGCCGCACGACGGGCGATTTCCCGTTCAGCGATACCAGGGACATTTGCACCACCCTCACCTGCGAAGGCGGGCATGGCTACCATGGGTGCTGCGAGAGCGACCATCAGGGCGATTTGTTTTTTCTTCATTCGGGAGGGATGCATCATAGAAGGGTGCGGTTTGTCAAAATTAACAATGAGCCGAGGTGTTTAGCAGGAATTGCTTCTGTCTGGCGAGATGTTTTTTGGTTGGGTTGAAAAAAAGTTAAGGTTTGGTCACAGTGATGGATTCGCCGCCGTCAACAGGCTGGATCACCGCGCTGGTCTCTTCGATTTCGAGCAAGCGGTAGGTGCTGCCAATGCCTGGAATCTGGAAGGTGTCGCCCTTTTTCACCGTCCGTGTCGGACGTTCACCGAGGATGAATTCGAATTCGGCCTCGTATTCGGCAAGGTTGGTTTCGCTGCCACGGACCAGGGTGAATTCCTTGTTAGAAGATTTGTCGAGCATGACCAGCTCTGACACATCTTTTTCGCCCACGGCAGGATCCGCCACCTTTTTGGGAGTGAAAGCTTTGACCTGGAAACGGACCACACCTTTATCGAAACCAAACTCTTCACCCGGGGAAACGAACTTGCTCACTTTCGGCTCAGGCGTCAGACGCTGAACCTGGAAGGGTGGCGAGCTACTGTTGAGCTTGATGACGTAATCAAAGGTGATGCGGCGCTTGAGGACCAGCTTGTCCGTGAAAGGAGGGTGGCTTTTGTCGTCGCGAGGATTGGTCTTTTTGTTGAACTCTTCCAGGTTGGAGAAGCCATCCGAGTCAGCATCCAAGTCACCCACGTTAGGGGAGAGGATGTTGGGCAGATCGTTAGAGACGAGGTAGGAGTTCGTCATCGGCGGGCGAAGCTGCGGATCTTCAAGCTGAAGATCGTAAAGCTGGTCGCCCTTTTTCACCAGAAGCACTGATTTGTTCAGCGGGACGGGCTTGCCTTTGATGACGGGAGAGATCCAAGTGGTCTTTTCCGTCAGAAGCTTGAGCGTCTGATTGATCAATGCCGTGGGTGGCTGGCCGGGGTCGTTTTTAGAACTGCCGGGGCGGCGCACCAAGCGCTCGCTGAAGCTCTGACTGGACCAGACAAGGTAACCCGCAACGCCCAGGGCGATCACCGCAGTGATGCCCAAGAGGACTTTTTCATAATTCCCATTCCTGTTCTGCATATGGCTAATTCAAAGTTGTGTCGTGATGACGGTTGATGTCTTCACCGGGTGCCAGTGCTGGCAGTTTGAGTATTCAAGAAATACACCAGATCGATTTCCATGAAGACCCGCAGCTTCTCATTACCGAGAACAGCGATGGCGTCTTCCACGGCTGGAACAGCGGCGGCAGGAGGAGCTTCCTTGCCATCACCTGCTGGCGGTGCCAGAGGAGCCGGAGCATCTGGATTGATCGTTGGCGGAGGCAGGATGTTAGTTTCAGCACGGAGAGGCCCGACCTGGCGTTCATTTTCGATGCGAAGAAGACGCACGACAGTGAAGTAAGGCATCTCCGAAGGGCTGGCGAGCTTGCTCATCAACATCTGAAGAGCCGCCTGGTCCAGCGTGAGCATGGCCCGTACCTGACGGCGCTCGGACAGCTTGGGGGCAGCGGCCGTACCAGGACGGGCCTGAGGGCCTTTTTTGGCGGCACCTGTGGCGGGTTTGGCAGCCTCAGCTTTTTCAGCATCCAACTCCGAACGCTCAATCATCTCCACCTGCTTGACGCCGACAGAGGCGAAGGCAGCGACGATCTGATCCACCGCATCCAAGTAACCGGAGAGGTCGGTCGCGATCTCGTTGGATTTCGGCAGTTCGCTTGTATAGCGATCGAAAGCCAAATTGTACACAGCAGGGAGGCCCATGCCGCGCTCAGCAGCCAGCTTGCGAGAATCCGCAATCTTGGTCTTCAGCTTGGCCTGAAACTCGGTGTCCGTGGTCGGCTTGGCCTGGGTCTCCGCCTGCATGGTGTTGAGCACCAGGGTAAGCTTGCTGGAGATATCGGTGAACTCCTTCACCTTGGCTTGCTTGATCTCCAGATTTTCGGGAGTAGGAGCCAAGACGGCGCTTTTCAGCGAGGCGAGGCTGTTATTGACCGTGTCAAACTGCTCCAGGGTGGTGCTGTAGCTTGAGTATGCGGAGAAGAGCATGTAGCCCAGACCTGCCGCGCCGGCTGCCGTGATGCCAAGAATGGCAGCAGGCAATTTGTTTTGTTGGATCCAACTCATCAGTTTGTGAATTTGATGGGCTGCTGAAGGGGCAGCTTGATGTTAAATTTGTAGGCGTAGCGGTCTTCTTCGACACCACTTTCGGCGCTCACGTAATTGGCGCGTTTTTCTTCGAACTTCTCTGCGGAGAAGTAGCTCATCTTGGCCAGGGCACTGGCGAAGCGATAGACAACCTGCTCACCCTCGTCGTTTTTACGATACAGGCCCTGGAGGCGGAGTTCGTAAACGGGCTTGCCAGGGACAGGCTTGATGTTGGAATCCACCGCGCTCTCTTCCTGCCCAAAGAGGGCCGGGGTGATGGGCTTGCCATCTTTCAGAGGCTCCACGACGGTGAGCCAGATGAGGTCGTTGTCGAAGGCGTTGTTGATGGCGTTGAGCATGCGCACCCAGTAGGCGCGGTCGCCAACAGCCTCGGCCAAGGGGGTGACCAGGGAGATGGACTGGGCGAGCAGGGCGTCCTGCTGCTTGATCTGATTGGTCAGCGCCATGAGCCGATTATTTTCCTGCTGCATGGTGGAGAGCTGCTCCTGGGTGACGCGCTCGGCATTCTGGAAATAAAGCATGCCAGCACCGAGGGCGGACCAGAGGCAGACGCCGGCGATGACGAGGGCAGGAGCGCGACGCTTGGCATCGCGGGCATTGGCCACGACTTCCGGCACCAGTTCAATTTCCGATGGGCAGCCACCAGCAGAGCGAAGGCCGAGGCCGACGAGCTCTGAAAGGAAAGGGGCGTCTGCGGCAGCCGCTTCGGCATTGACGCCGCGGTCCACCTGCACACCGCGCAGAGGATTGAAAATTTCCACCGGCAGCTTGAGCTTTTCCTCAAGGAACAGGGTCATGTTGCCTAGGAGAGCACCACCCCCGCAGACGAAGATGCGCTTCGGCTGGGAACCGCCCTGCTGGGTGCGGTAGTAATTGATGGTGCGCATGATCTCACCGTGGAGACGGGTGGCGGCATTGCGGATGACCTTGGAAAGGGCGGCAATAGCAGGATCGGAATGTTCCTCGACCGCGCCGCCCTGGGCGACGAAACCAACGGCGACTTTCTGCTGTTCGGCCTCGCCGAAGCTGATGCTGAATTCCTTGGCAATCGCGTTGGTGATGGCAGCGCCACCGACGAGAACGTTGCGGGTGAAGAAGCGGCCGTCTTCGACAAAAACAAGGTTGGTGGAGCGGGCACCGAGATCAATGATCACGGCAGGCTCATCCACATCCGGGTAGCTGTAGCGGAAGGCATTGAAGAGGGCAAGCGGCGCAAGGTCAACGCAGTTGGTCTTCAAACCAGCCTCAGCAACGGTGTCATTGGTCTCATTGAGGGAATCCGATTTGATGGCGACGATGATCACCTCGGTTTCACCCAATTCGGAGACGACTTCGTAGTCCCAGATGACCTCATTGATCGGGAAAGGTACGTTTTGGCGGGCCTCAAACTCGACGATCTGGTCCATGCGGTCGCCCTGGACAGGCGGCAGCTTGACGAAGCGCGAGAAGACAGTGTGGCCTGCGACGGCGTAGTTGACGGGGTTGCCTTTAAGCTTGAGACGGGAGGCAATTTCTTGCACGCCCACCTTGAGCTGGGGGATTCTCGAGGCGTCCACAGTTGGATCACCGCTCATGTCGAGAAACTCGTACTTTTTCAGCACAAGATCGCCCCCGGATTTGCTAAAAATGGCACCTGACAATCTCTGAGAGCCGAGATTCAGGACCGCTATGCTTTTGCTGTCTGCCATGCTGTTTGTTTCTAAAACGTGCCGTATGAGTGAGGAAAATGGCCGAGGCAGATTACTGCTTCTTGGCACTCACATCGTAGTCGCCCCAGAGGATGCCAAAGGGCGTTTCCGTCTTGGAGAGCATCACACCATCATTGATGGAAAGGTTGTCGGTTTTTTCCCACCAAGCAGTGCCGGTGACGCTGGAGTCTCCACCGACGCGCTGACCGGAGACGAGGATTTCATATCCCCAAGCCCGGATATCGGCGGAGGTAAAGCCGTCTTTCTGAAGCAGACGGCGCAGCGTGGCTGGCGTGACATAAGCCAAGGCATGGCAATCTTGCCCTTCAGGAATGTCCACATAGTTGAAGGTGCCTTTCACCACTTCATTTTTTCCATCTTTGGTCTGGGCATTGAGACCGATGTAAAAACTCACGGTCATGGACTCCAGGCTGGCATTGCGACCCGCCGAGGAAGGCAACTTGATCTTAAAAGGCATGTCCACTTCCAGCCAATCCTTTGGACGCCAGCGCTTTTCACCCACATTGCCCGCAGAGAACTGGGGTGTCTGGATGGGATTGATCGCAAGCTTGCCGCCATCCACTTTGACGGCTGGAGCCTGAGCGCTGGCTGCGCTGATACCGAACGCGAGGGTGGCGAGAGCAATGTAGATTTTCATCATGAGGGGGGAGGAAGGTGGCCCTTGGAGGCCCGCCGGAGAGGCGGTGTCACAATCGGGATTTTTTATTTTTATCCGCAAAGGGCCTCAGGCAGCAAGACACGATTTTCGGAAACGACGAAAAATTAGATCAAAAGGCACAAAATCTCGTCTCAAGCGTCTCAGAGATGACAAAGCCGGGGCTTTTGCATTGATGGAAAAGGCCTTGTGACGGGATTTCGGCCCCTACGATGTCCGTTTTTGACCTTATTTAGCGGCATTTTTGCCCGCCTGACGACTGCCCGTGCCCTTTGGCTGCTTTTTCAGGCTGTCGCCCAACTCTTCACGGACGGTCGCGGCATAGGCTTCCAGACGGGCGATCTGGTCTGGGTGGGCTGTGGCGACGTTTTTTGACTCGCCCAGGTCTGCATAGAGGTCATAGAGCTCCGGTGCCTGGACCTTTTCGGGGCGATATTTGACAGGCTTGCCCCCGGTGGCGGGGGCCTGATCTCCCAGGCTGCGGTAGGTGTGAGGAAAAATGATTTTCCACTGGCCGTCGCCGCTGGTGAGAGCCTGGAGCTCGTTTTGATGATAATAGAAGGCGTAGAAGTCGTGGGGGTTCTTCGCGCCGGAATCGCCAGTGATGAGGGGGAGGACGTTTTTGCCATCAATGGGGTGCGGTGGCAGTGCAGCCCCGAGCACGGAGGCCAGGGTGGGCAGGATGTCGAGGGTCATCATCATGGCATCGCTGGTGCTGCCTGCGGGGATGCGGGCGGGCCAGCGCATGATGCTGGTGACCCGGGTGCCGCCCTCCCAGACGGTGCCTTTGCCCTCACGGAGCAGGCCAGCGGAGCCTGCATGGTCGCCATAGCTGAGCCATGGGCCATTGTCCGAGGTGAAGATGATCCAGGTATTGTCCTTCAGGCCGTTTTTCTCCAGGGTTTCCATGATCTGGCCCATGGACCAGTCCACCTCCATCATCACATCGGCATAGAGGCCTTTGCCAGACTTGCCGTTAAACTTTTCACTCACGTAGAGGGGGACGTGGACCATGCTGTGAGCGAGGTAGAGAAAGAAGGGCTTGGCCTTATGACGCTCAATGAAGCTAACGGCACGCGTGGTGTAATCTGTGGTTAGGCGCGTCTGGTCCTCCGGTGTCACATCGGCATCCACGATGCGGTCATTTTCATACAGGGGCAGCTTGGGGTAGCTGCCGGGCTTGGCCTCGGGATGAAAGGGCCACATGTCATTGGAGTACGGCAGGCCGTAGTATTCATCGAAGCCATGACGAGTGGGCAGGAAGGGCGGCAGATGGCCCAGGTGCCATTTGCCGACGGCGGCGGTGGCATAGCCTTTTTGTTTGGCGACTTCGGCTAGGGTCATTTCCTGGGCAGCCAGGCCGTGGGTGGCCTTGGGCGAGAGGGCGCCGTGGATGCCGATGCGGTTTGGATAACAGCCGGTGAGCAGGCCTGCGCGGGAGGCGCTGCAGACGGGTTGGGGGACGTGAAAGTTGGTAAACTTACGCCCTTCCTGAGCTAGGCGGTCAATGTTAGGCGTGGGGTAGCCCTTGGCCCCGAAACAGCCGACATCGGCGTAGCCCATGTCATCCATGAAAATGACCACAACATTGGGCGAGTCTGCCGCCAGCAGCAGGGGGGTGAAACCGAGGACAAGGGAGACAATAAGGCGAAACATGGCCTGTGGGAACGTCGCCAGGAGGGAGACCTTGTCCTAAAAAAACTAAAAAGCCCGGCATTGCTGCCGGGCTTCACAAAGGAGTCAGAACCAGGGCTTAGGCCTTGGCGATGCTGGTGATCTTGCCGTGCTCGCTGTCCACCTTGACGTCTTTGCCGACGAGCTTCTCAGCGTCAGAAGCGCCTTTGGCGGAGGGGGTGAGGGTCAGCTTGGCTTCTTTGCCGTCTTTGCCTTCCACGACGACAGCCTTGGTGGCGGCGTCAAAGGACTTCAGCTTGCCTTCGTTGGTGACGACCTTGCCACAGCCTGCGTAGGCGGAGCCGAGTGCCAGGGAAACGATGGCGAGGGTAGCGAATGCTTTTTTCATGTTAGTTTCAGGATGCTTGTTGGATGTGAGCAACCGATTGCGTTGCTGTTCAGTAAACGATTGTTCATAAACTTCGTTTGCACACAAGCCTGATTTTTTCATGAAAACCCGCCTGACCGCCCTTGCCGCCTTCTTTTCCTGCCTGTCCGCCTGGGCGCATCCGGTGCCGGACATCCCGGTGCGGGCCTATTTCACCCAGGAAGGCAAGTGCACGCTGACGGTGGAGGTGGACCCGCGCTGCTTTACCGCAGACCCGAATGCCGCCCCATCCCTGATGCAGCCCATCCTACCAACCCTGAGCGAGGAGCGGGTGAAGGAACTGAAGACGAAGGCGCGAGATCTGGTGAAAAAGTACGTGGAGTTTCTTTTTGAGCCTACTGGGCCGGTGCAGCCGGACTTTCAGTTTGAGTTCACCGGCCATGACCGCGCCCCACTGGACAGTGAAGATGACATCGTGGTGCTGACCGGAACGTGGGACACGCAGGTGCCTGCTGGCAGCAAAGGGTGGCGCATCCGTGCCACCCAGGACACGCCGCTGGCGGTGGTCTTCCGCAATTACATCGCCGGGGTGGAGCACCCGAAGTTCTCCGTGCTGTTTCCTGGAGAGACCAGTTTCCCGTTTGATCTGAACGCGCCTGCCCAGCCGCTGCAGCACATCGTCTTTGGCTCCTGCTTGGACCTGACGGAACACCCGATGCTGGATCGCACGCTGACGCTGCCGATGGATCTTTTCCTGTTCATGGGCGACAACATCTATGCCGACACTGAGGATATGGCCAAGATGCGGGCCAAGTATGTGGCGCTGGGCCAGAGCCCCTTTTTCCAGGGGCTGCGGGCCAAGACCCCGGTGCTGGCCACCTGGGATGACCATGACTTTGGGGCCAATGACGGCGGGGCCGACTACCCGATGAGGAAGGAATCGCAGAAGGAATTTCTCGACTGGCTGAATGAACCCAGCGGCTCCCCATTGCGGAAGCAGGAAGGCATCTATCAGGCACGCACCTTTGGCCCAGAAGGCAAGCGCACGCAGGTGATCCTGCTGGACACACGCTACTTTCGCAGCCCGCTGAAGCGTGTGCCGAAGGACCAGGCCACGAACGGTGGCAGTGCGGTGCCCACGGATGACCTCAGCACCACCGTGCTGGGAGAGGCCCAGTGGGCTTGGCTGAAAGGGGTGCTGGAACAACCGGCGGAACTGCGACTGATCGTCTCCAGCATCCAATTTGCTGCGGCGGCGAGCGGCAGCGAAAGCTGGGCGAACTTTCCCCATGAACAGCGGCGGCTGGTGAAGCTGATCGCAGACAGCAAGGCCCGCGGGGTGCTCTTCCTCAGCGGGGACCGCCACTGGTGCGAGATGTCGGCCCTCACCCAGGCCGTCCCCTACCCTCTCTATGATTTTACGGCGAGTTCCATGACGCAGGTTCATAAGCGCGGCACCCCCACGCCCAATGCCAACCGCGTGCTGCCCAAGACTTTCCACCAGCCGAATGTGGGCACGCTGGACATTGACTGGGCGGTGAGCGACCCCACTCTGAAACTGCGCATTCTGGATGCCGAGGGAGCGACGCAGATCGAGAAAACCTTGCACTTGGGCGAGTTGCAGCCGTAATCCCACCCGCGCCCGCAGCCGTGCGCCAACAGCCTTTTTAATCATCCCAATCTATGAGCAAAACCATTGCCTTTGTCGGAGTCGGACGCATGGGAGCCAACATGGCCCGTCGTCTGAAAGAATGCGGTTACAGCGTGACCGCCGTGTATGACAGCCATCGTCCCATCGCGGTTGCCCTGGCCGAAGAGCTGGGCTGCGCCGCACCCGAAAAACTGGCGGAGGTGACGGCCGCAGCGGAAGTGATCTTCACGGTGGTGACAAATGACGAATCCATGCGCGGCATCTTTTTCGCCCCCGGCGACAACCTGCTGAATGACGCGGCTAACAAGGTATTCATCAACTGCGCCACCGTCTCCCCGGGCATTCACCGCCAGGTGTATGAAGCAGCCAAGGCCATCGGCGCGCACAGCCTGGAAGCCAGCATGGCCTCCAGCATCAGCCATGCGCGTGAGGGCAAGCTGTACCTCATGCTGGCAGGTGATGAAGCCACCTACAATGAGGTGCTGCCCATCCTGGAACAGATGAGTGTGAACCGCCGTTTCATCGGCGGACCCGGCCGGGCTGCGGAAGTGAAGGCGCTGGTGAACATGGTGATGAACATCAACACCGCCGGCCTGGCTGAGGGCCTGGGCCTCGCTGCGGCCTTGGGGCATGATCTCGACATGATCCGCGAAGTCTTCAGCCAGACCGGGGCCAACAGCCGCGTGCTGGAGACGGACAGCGGTGACATGGTGGCCCGTGAGCACGACTGCTGGTTCTCCGCCGAGCATGCAGCCAAGGACAGCGGCATCGCTGGCAGCATGGCCGAAAGCGTCGGCCTCAATCTGCCACTGAATCTGGCCACCATCTCCCAGTATCAGAAGATGGTCAGCCTGGGCCTGGGCGGACTGGACAAATCTGGCATCGCGGAACTGACCTTCAAAGGACGGCACGCCTAACAGATAATCACACAAAAAAATCCCATGGCCTTGCGGTCATGGGATTTTTTTGGTTAGGCCTTGGGCTCAACCGAGTTCAGCGACCGCTTCATCAAAGGCTTCGGCCAGGACGGCGAGGCCTTCTTCCAGAGCTTCCTGAGGAATGGTGAGCGGCGGGCAGATTTTGACAGTCTGGCCCCAGGCACCCACAGGGGCGAAGAACAGCAGGCCTTTCTGGTAGCAGAGTTCGATGACACGGTGGGCCAGATCGTGGTCCGGCTGCTTGGTGCCGCGCTTCACGGTCTGGAGACCGGCGACGAGGCCAGCACCAGTGACGTTACCGATGACTTCGGGATGCTTGGCCTGGATGGCCAGGCAGCCTGCCAGCAGCACAGTGCCCATGCGGGCCGCATTGCCAGTTAGGTCTTCATCCAGCAGCTTGCGGATGTTGGCGAGGGCGGCGGCGCAGCAAACAGGGTTGCCCGAGTGAGTGCTGGTCATGGAACCTGGAGGGAACTGGTCCATGATGTCCGGGCGACCAATGACGGCGGCCAGCGGCAGGGAGGAAGAGATGCCCTTACCGCAGCAAATGAGATCCGGAACCACACCGTAATGCTCGAAGGCCCAGAACTTGCCCGTGCGGCCAAAGCCAGACTGCACTTCGTCGAAGGTCAGGACGACTTCGTGCTCGGTGCACCAGGCGCGGAGCTTCTCAATGTATTCCACAGGAGCAAAGTCGGGACCGACGCCCTGATAGCTTTCCATGATGACCCCGGCGATCTGGGAGGGCTTCATGCCGCTCTTTTCGACCGCCTGCAAGAAGCCGTCGAAGCTGCTGTCGCCTTCCCAATAACCATCCGGGAACGGCACATTGATGATGGCGGGGTCCATGTTGACGATCCAGGTCTTCTGGCCCGACATGCCGCCTGCCTGCTGGGAGGCCAGCGTGCGGCCATGGTAGCCACGATCAAAACCGATGATGCCGATCTTCTCACGACCGCCGACCGAAATGCCATGGGCGCGGCTGAGCTTGATGGCGCACTCCGTAGCCTCGCTGCCGGTGCTGAGCAGGAAAACTTTTTTCAGCGGATCCGGAGAAACACTGGCAATGAGCTCGCACAGTTCAGGGCGCTCCTCGCTCGGGAAAACGTAGTTGTGGATGAGACCGCTATTGACCTGATCAATGATGGCCTGACGGACTTCCGGCACGCCGTGGCCACAATTCGTCACCAGCACGCCACTGCTCCAGTCGAGCCAGCGATTGCCATACTTGTCGAAAACGAAGATGTCTTCAGCACGGTCCCAAACGATGGGCGGCATGCCGCGCATGGACAGGGGTTCATACTTGCGACTCCGCTCGATGTGCTGAATGGATTCTGGATGAGGGACCGGGGTGCAGATCGTGCGGAACTTCGTCGCGACATGCGGAACGGTCTTTGGAGTGGTGTCGTATTCTTTGCCCATGTGAAATCGGTTGGTGAGGACAACGTTGACATTGTCGAGCATCCTACAGGGGGCTACGCGCAAACTCGCGCATGTGGGTATTTTTGTGACAGCCCCCTCAAAATGCCGTCTTAATAGACCCACGTCATAAAGGTATCAGTGCGTGCCAAGTGCTCCTGAATCCCTTGTAGAATCAAGGATTTTCGATGTTGTATCGCGGCTGGAGAAAGCCATCCGGATTGTCTGGCCAGTGCGCACCGTCCTCAATCCATTCATGCAGCGCGCCGATATCATCATCGGTTAGGGTGATGTCCAGACGCGGCATGATGAGCGGGTGCGTGCCCTCGCGCATGACCGCTGCCAGCAGCAGGCTGGCTTCGGGATCTCCGGGGACAATGAAGGCACGGTCACGCTTGCGCGGGGCATAGGCGGCGCTGCGCTGGACCAGGGAGAGGCCTGCCGGAGGATGCGCCCCCTGATGGCAACGCAAGCACTGCGTCTCCAGGATCGGCTTGACGTAAGTGACGAAATAATCGCGGCCTGCCAGGGCCTCCACCGGATCTTCGGGGGCCACCGAAGGTTTGCTGGCGCAAGCAGCGAGCAACAGGGCAAGGGCGCAAACGGGAGCGAGGTATTTCATCGGGACGATAGATAGCCGGTTAGGCGGTAGGTGTGACATGCGGCTTTTGCCACAGGAGGGCGAGGAAAAGCGGGAACTCTTTTCTAGCCCGGTTTTCCGCCCGTGCTCTCGGCCCCGGCTGGCTTTCTTTGTGCGAATACCATTCGCCGAGGCCGGACATCGTCAGCCCAGCTTTGAAGCCCGAAGAAGTGAGCGTTTCAAAGCTGCGGTGAAAACTCACGGTGCTTTCGCTGTCGGCCTTGCCTGGATGCATGAGGATGGGGATGCCCAGGGTGCTGCTGTAGGCATCTACCCGGCGGTATTGGATCTTGCGCTCCTCCTCATTGCCCCAGGAAGACTGGCGCGGAATGCGGAAGGCGGGATGGTTCAGAACCCAGAGCATGCGCCCGCCCGGCTTCAAGACAGTGGCGGTCGCAGCAATGACGGTGTCCAGATGCTCCATGTTCTGCAGGCAGAGGATGGCGGAGGCGGCATCGAATTCACCGAGGCCCGCCAGCTGGGCGGCATCCCGGTCATAATAACGGATGGGGGTGCGGCTGGGGTAAGTGCGGGCTTTGACGATGAGGGTGGGTGCGGCATCCACGCCGGTGACCTGAGCCCCTTTGTCCGCCATCGCCCGTGAAAAGACGCCCTGGCCGCAGCCGAGATCGAGGATGCGCTCTCCTTTTTGCGGCTTCAGCAGCGCGAGGGACTGCGGGATGACCACGGCCTGATAAAGTTCCGAACCGCGTTCGCCGAGGATGCGGTCATACCAGTCGGCGGATTTTTCCCAGGAGGTGCCGCCCTGGCTGCGGTCTGGGCGCGGGCCTGCCGCCGGCCCCTGGCCCTGAGTCGGGCGAGGACCTGGACGAGGCGGAGTGCGGGAGCCGGTGGGCTTGCGATGAAAGTCGGAGCGCATGCCCCTTTATCGCTTGAAGACAGCCGCTGCGCCATCGGGAAAAACAGCCCTGCCTCCCTGCCGGGTCACTCTTTGACGATCTTCAGGACGCGGTTGTTGTAGCTATCCGTGATGTAAATCTCACCCGTTTGCGGATGGACAGTGACCCCATGTGGGCGGGCGAGCTGGCACTGGCGGGGATCGCCCCCCACTCCGGCGCTGCCTTTCACACCGGTGCCAGCAATGCGCTCGATCTTGCCTGTGGCGGGGACATAACGGCGGATGAGGTGGCTTTCCGCATCGGCGATGAGGACGGAGTCATCCTTGTCTATGCAGAGGTGTTTAGGGCCGTTCATCGTGGCCTCCAGGGCGGGACCGCCATCGCCTTCACCGCCTTTTTTGCCGCTGGCATTCACGACGGTACGGATGCGGCCTTCTTTGTCCACGACACGCAGTGCGTTGCCATTGCGCTCCAAAATATACACGTTGCCCTGACGGTCGGCGGCAACAGCGCGGGGATCCACCAGCGGGGATTCGGTGGCCAGTGCGCCGTTTTCAGGTACGCCTTTTTGGCCGTTGCCCGCGATGACCTGGGATTTGCCCGTGGCCAAGTCCAGACGATGCACCTGACGAAGGTCCGCGATGTAGAGCTGGGTGCCGGAAAAATCGAGGGTGATGCAGTAGGGGCCGTTGCCGCGCTCCTTGCCAGCGGGGGCCTGCCAGCCCTCCAGCGTTTTGACGGTGCCCGCCTTCACATCCACCACGCGCACGCGGCCATTCCACGTGTCTCCCACCAGCACTTTGCCATCGGGCTGGATGGCGAGGTTGTGAGGGCCATTGAACTGGGCGCGCAATGCCGGACCGCCATCGCCGCTGTAGCCAGGTTTCAACTGCCCGGCGACGTGGGTGACGAGGCCGCCACCATCCACCTGCAGCAGGCGGTTTCCGGAAACCATCTCCACGATCCACATGTGGCCACCTGCATCAAACTCCGCCCCGAAAGGTTCCTTTAAAACAGCTTCCGTGGCCGCGATGCCCACGGCATCCTGAGTCCCCCCGGCAACCAGATGAATGCGTTCTGCCAAGGAGTATCCAGGCAGCAGCGAGAGAAGAAGAAAGGAACGAAGAAGCTTCATGGAAGGTGGGGAGGGTAGAAAACAGGAGATCACTTTTTGCGCAGCACGCGGACCTTGTGGGCTTCGCTGTCGCCGATGTACACAGCACCGTCACTGTCCACATAGATGCCGTGCAGGCGTGCCATTTCACATTTCAGGGGATCGCCGTCCGCGCCATCGCCTTTCAGGCCGGTGCCCGCGATGAGGTCCAGCGTTCCCGTTTTGGCATTCACCATCCGCACGCTGTGGCTTTCGGTATCGGCCAGCCAGGCGTTGCCTTCGGCATCGAGGGCGATGCCCTTGGGACCGCTGAGGGTGGCCCCCTTGGCCGGGCCACCATGGCCAGTGAAACCCTTTTTCCCTGTGCCTGCCACGTGGTGAATCTTGCCCGCCTTGAGGTCGAACTTAAAGACCTGATTGCCCTCACGCGTGCAGAGCCAGAGATTGCCGTCTTTGTCAAAATCGAGCGAGCGCGGGCCTTTGAGCGGGGTGCCGCTGATGGGGGAACCATCGGGGGTGTCGCCCGGTTTGCCCGTGCCAGCAAAGGTGCTGATGACATTCGTCTTCATGTCCACCTTGCGGATGGTGTTGTTGCCGATGTCACAAATGTACAAGTCGCCTTCGGGACCGAACTGGATGCTATGAGGCTGCTTGAGATGGGCCTGGGAGGCGGGGCCGCCGTCGCCACTGTTGCCCGCCACCCCATTGCCCGCGAAGGTGCTGATGAGGCCAGTCTTCAGGTCCACCTTGCGTACCGCGTGGTTTTTCATGTCCACAATGTAGAGGTTTCCGGCCGAATCGAAGCGGATCTCATGAGGCAGATTGAAGGTGGCCTTCAGGGCGGGGCCGCCATCGCCGGTGTAGCCTGTTTCCCCCGTGCCAGCGATGGTGTGGATGACTCCGTCGGGCGTGACTTTGCGCACTTTCTGGCCGGTGTATTCGCAGTACCAGAGGGCACCATCGGGGCCACGGGTGACGCCGAAGGGATTGTCCATCTTCGCCTTCACCGCTGGGCCGCCATCGCCGCTGAAACCCTTTTCCCCAGTGCCCGCGAATGTGGAGATCGTCCATTCAGCGGCGGTAGCCAGTGGGGCGAGTAACAAGGAAAGACCGAGAGCGAGATGTTTCATGGAGTCGGAAAGCGATGAAGGTGACACTGAGGAAGGTCTAAAAACGTGAATTTGGACAGCTTTTTCTGACACAAGGATGAAATGCCAGTCCATTCAACAGCAGGCAGGCAACCTGACGAAACTTTGTAACCCTCGAAGGAATTTGCAGTAGTTTCTTCCGAGACATACGATACACCCAATGGCAGGCCGAGGATTTCTGTGGCTGATTCATTTGCACAATCATGGCCCCGCTAACGACCTACACCAAACCGCTCACGGAGCCCCAGGCAGCCAAGCTACGGGCGCTGCTGGCTGAGCAAGGATGGGACTTTGAAACCAAACCGCACTGCCTGTATGCCGCCAGCCGGGGCAAGGTGAATGTGCTGGTGTATCAAAAAGGGCCCAAGGTGCTGGTGCAGGGCAAGGAGACGGCCGACTTTGTGACCCACCTGCTGGAACCGCAGATCCTGGGCCAGGCGGAACTGGGCTACGAGGAGGTCCACCATCCTGAAATGTACCAGCCCCACATCGGCGTGGATGAAAGCGGCAAGGGGGACTTCTTTGGCCCGCTTGTCATCGCGGGGGTCTATGTGGATGCGGATGTGGCCCGGCAACTGCGGGAGGTGGGGGCCGTGGACAGCAAACGGATCACCAGTGACCAGAAGATCGAACAGGTGGCCCAGGCCATCCGCAGCATTCCTGGGCTGCGCTGGGAAATCGTCCAGATCAATCCGGAGCGTTACAACGCCCTCTACGAGAAATTTGGCAACCTGAACCGCCTCTTGGCCTGGGGACATGCTAAGGTCATCGAACTGCTGCTGGAACGGGTGCCAGACTGTCCGCGAGCGATTTCAGACCAGTTTGCCAACCCGGCGGTGCTGAAAAAAGCCCTCCAGGAGAAAGGGCGGCAGATTGACCTGGTGCAGCGCACCAAGGCCGAATCCGATCCCGCCGTGGCCGCCGCCTCCATCCTCGCCCGCGAGAAATTTGTTCTTTGGCTGCGTGAGACAGGCCACAAGCTGGGCCAGCCACTGCCCAAAGGCGTGTCACAGATGGTGAAGGACAGCGCGCGAACATTGTTCCAAAATCAGGGAGAAAATATCCTGGCCCAGGTGGCGAAGCTGCATTTCAAGACGACTGAAGAAATCCGGAGCAGTGCGCGGCCTGACGACTCTTCCTCAAGAGCCCCCTTATCAGCCTAAGGAATAACTTGCATTCACCTACCTATCAGGCATCTAAATCACCCATTAAAGCTATGCCCACTGCCACCAAACGCGATATGATCACTGAGTTGAGCGACCTGACCGGGCTCAAACATCACCAAGTGGCCGAAGTTATTGATGGGCTGGTGGAGCTCATTGGCAAGAAAATGGAGCAAGGACATGACGTGACATTCCGGAAATTCGGCACCTTTGAAGTGCGGGTGGCCAAGTCGAAAATCGGGCGCAACCCCAACAAACCCAAGGACGAAGTACTGATCCCCGACCGCTGTGTGGTCCGCTTCAAGCCAGGCCGTGAGCTGAAGGAGCGAGTGGCCAAACTGCCGCCAGAAAGCATTGAGCCTAAAGAGTAAATTCGCTTAAAAGGCGGAGAGTTTATTTCGGGCCATGGTGTCAGACGAGGCCAAGCTTGGGTCAGCGACACCCAACAAAACACCTCTGTTCTAAAGAACACACATCGAGAAAATTCGGCTTCATTTTCAGACGTCCGTGTGCCAATCTGAGCACGAAATTCCTTGTGGCCATGTTACCCGGCATCCAATTACGCACTGCACGCGAAGAACGCGGGCTGACTGTGCTGGATGCTGCCCATGAAACGCGTATCCCGCCTCAGCGCCTGCTCTGGCTGGAGCAGGACAACTTTGCGGCCTTTGGCAGTCTGACTTACGCGCGCTCTTTTCTGAAGATCTACAGCCAGTATTTAGGAGTGGATGTGGCTGAACTGCTGGCCGAACTGCCGACTTCCCGTCTAGGCGGCCCTTCGGACTACCGTTACCTGACGGACAATCATGGCCCCTGGGTGGTGAAGGATCGTCGGCTGGATCGGCTGCTGAATGCCATGCGCAAGAAAAGCACCTCACGCTCACCCGTTTCTGCCGGATTGGCGATGTTCGTCGTGGTGCTGATTGGCACGTGCTTCTGGGGTTACCACGTTGCCCAAGAAGCTTCACAGGCGACCCGAGGAAATCCCCCAGCCCCGCTTCATGAAGCAGCCCCTGGTGCGCAGCCCGATACTCTCTCCATGCAGGTGCAGCCTGGGCCTGTGATCAGTGCCGAGGAACTGGGAACCCACCCGGTGACCCATCCCAGGCCCGCATTCGATGCTGGATTGCCCGCCAGATTGCAGTAATCTGCGGCATGTCCGAAGTTTACTTTCCCAAGCGCTGGTGGCTTTCCCCTCTGCTCTTCACCCTGGCCCTGGTTACAGGGGTGGTGATCGTGTGCAAGGTCAGTGATACAGCCCGCGAAGTGCTGGCCAAGGCGGTGATGATGGTGGCTGGTGCCCTGGCAACTCCATTCATTTTGGAGAGCTCCATCGCGATTGTGGGGCTGGTCGTGGTACTGGTCATCAACCAATGGCGACTCCAGAAAGAAGGCGATGGCTGGGTGTACCTGGCCAAGACCGAACCAGATGCCGCCAGTGTGACTGCCGGGGCGGATACACCCCCACAGCGGCTCGATTCCGTCGTGATGCCCTCCGCACCAGACGCGAATTTGGACTTCGGTGCCCGCCTCGCGGTGGTGGAAGGATATGTGGAACTGGGGCTGGCCCAGGAGGCCATGGACCACCTGAAGATGCTGAGCCCCGAAGAACAGCGGGACCCAAGAGCGATGGCCCTGCGCACCCGTGTGGAAAGCCTGTAAAGCGCTCTCAAAGGCTGCCTTTTTACGTCACTCAAATACGACGGTCTTGTTCTGGTAAACCAGCACCTGATCCCGCACGTGCCACCACAGGGCCTTGGCGAGGACGGTTTTCTCCAGATCCCGGCCCAGGCGCACGAGGTCCTGGACGCTGTCTTCATGGCTCACGCGCATGACGTCCTGATGGACGATGGGGCCTTCATCCAAATCGGCGGTCACGTAGTGGCTGGTGGCACCGATGATTTTGACACCGCGTGCATGAGCTTGGTGGTAGGGCTTGGCCCCCACAAAGGCAGGCAGGAAGCTGTGATGAATGTTGAGAATCTGATTCGGGAAGGCGGCAATCATCGCCGGGCTGATGATCTGCATGTAGCGGGCGAGCACGACCGTATCCACCCGTTCCTTCTTCAGCAGCTCGATCTGGGCAGCCTCCTGTTCCTGTTTGTTGTCCTTGGTGATGGGGAAGTGATAGAAGGGAATGCCGAATCGTTCGGCCGCAGGCCTGAGGGTGTCGTGATTGGCAACGATGAGCGGGATTTCCACGGGCAGGTCACCGGCTTCATGGCGTGCCAGGAGATCGTAGAGGCAGTGGTTTTCCTTGGTGACGAAAAGGGCCACGCGCTTTTTCTGGCTGGCGAAGTGCAGGCGCAACTGCATGTCATGACGACGGGCCAGGGGCTGCAGGCGGGAGGCGATCTCATCCTTCTCCAGAGTGAAGTTTTCCAGACTCCACTCCAGCCGCATGAAAAAGGCATCAAGTGTGGGATCAATGTGCTGCTGGAGGTCAATGATGTTTCCCCGATGGGCAAAGATGAAGCCGGTGACATCATGCACGAGTCCGGGGCGGTCTGGGCAATGAATGAGAAGGGTGGCGGTGTCTGGGGATGACATGAGGAGTGGAAACTCACTCAGGGGCACCGTGTCCGCAAAGATTTATGCGTGGTTTTCCTGTATGGGCTTTGCGTCGGCGCTGGTTTGCATGAAAATCAGGCTTTTCCCTCATGCAGCCAGCCCCTAATCCCAATCCCCTGCCCCGTACCCTCATTGTCATGGGAGTGAGCGGCTGTGGCAAAACCCTCATCGGCACTCTGCTGGCAGAACGGCTAGGCGGTGTGTGTGAAGATGCCGACGATTTTCACTCCGCCGCGAACAAGGACAAAATGCGCGCCGGCACCCCGCTGACCGATGAAGACCGCTGGCCATGGTATGCGAGCCTGCGGGCACGCATCGAAGAAATGCGGGGGCAAACGCCCGTGTATGTTCTGGCCTGTTCCGCGCTGAAGGTGATCTATCGGGAAAAACTGCGAGCCGATGATGCCGAGAGTGAACTGATCTTTGTGCATCTCAAGGGACCGAAGGAGGTAATCTTTGCGAGGATGGCGAAACGAAAAGGCCACTACATGCCCGTGAGCCTGCTGGACAGCCAATTTGCGATCCTGGAGGAATCCCCGGACCTGTGGACGGTCTCGCTGGAGCAGGAACCGGAGGCCATCGTGGCTGAAGTCCTGCATCGCCTCGGCCACCCCTGATTAATTCTACGATGAATTCCCCCCGGCGCTGGCATCAGAGTCTCGCAGCGCGCTACGGCGTGGTGATGGTGATTTTTGTGGCGATGGGGTCGCTGCTTTTGCTGGCCTGGCTGCGCTACCAGCAGCAGGAGGAAACGCAGCGGCTGTTTGTGACGGTGGCGCAAAATGACGTGGACTTTGTGAAGCGGTTGAATCTACCGCGCAGCCCGAAACTGGCGGAAGACCTGAGCCTGCTGCTGCGCATCGACATCCATTTCCGCAATCGCTTTGACCAGGCAGGCCCAGGCCTGAGACGGGAAGAGGCGCGGACGCTGATGGATGCGCCGACAACCCAAGAAGTGCTGCAACTGCCCACGGGACGGCAGGCCCTGGTGCTGGCGCTTGATGAGCAGCATGACATGATCTTCATCCGCGAGACCCCCGCGCTGACCTTAAGCCTCTGGCACCCGGCCACGCGCTATTCCTTGGTCGCCTTTTGGCTGTTCTCAGCGCTTTTTGCCTGGGTGATCGGCCGGCAGGTGGTGGAACCCGTGGGCAGGCTGACGCGGCGGCTCAGCGGCTTTTTTGGCCCTCAGGAGCGCGCATTGCCGGAGACCCAGCGGGCAGACGAGATCGGTGAATTGGCCCGTGCTCTGACCCAGGCGAGGGAAGATCTGATGAGTGAGCGCGAGCGCCGGGCGCAATCGGAGCGGCTGGCCCTCCTGGGGCGGGTGGCCACAGGCTTGGCCCATGAGATCAAAAACCCGTTGGCCTCCATCCAACTTCACGCGCAGCTCATCGAAAGCGTGGACTTGGATGATGAGTCGCAGACCTCCCTGCGACACTTGCTGGCCGAAGTGAGGGTGATTGAGGGCCTGGTGAACCAGTGGCTCTATCTGGCAAGACCTGCCTCCCCCAAAAAGCAGCCCTTGGCCGTGCTACCGCTGCTGGAAGAAACCGTGCAGATGCTGCAGCCCCAGGCCCAGCACACGGGGACCGTGATACAGGTGCAGACGGCGGAGTCGATGGCCTCAAGTAATGGGCCGGACATCCTGGGTGACCGCCAGCGGCTGCAGCAGGTGTTTCGCAATGTGATCCTCAATGCGATGCAGGCCATGCCCGGCGGCGGTGGACTGGAGATTGGTGTTAAGGCGGAGGATGGCCACGTCACCCTGACCTTTGATGACCAGGGGCCGGGCTTTTCGGCATCTGCCCTGGATCATGGGGTGGAACTGTTCTTTTCCGAAAAAGAGGGAGGCATGGGCGTGGGGCTGAACGTGGCCCGCGAGATCATTTCTGCCCACAATGGCCAAATGTCGCTCAAAAATCATCCGAAAGGCGGCGCACGGGTAGAGATCGCTTTGCCGATGATCAATTCTTAACCGTCCTTTATCCTTATGCCACGTGTCCTGATCATCGAAGACGAATATGCCCTGGCGGCAGCCCTTTCCACCGTGGTGCGCCGACTGGGGGCTGAGCCCGTGGTGGCCGCCTCCGGCCAAGGAGGTCTGGAAAAGGCCCAGCGGCAGAGCTTTGATGCGGTGCTGCTGGACATCGGGCTGCCGGACATGAGCGGGCTAAAGGTGCTGGCAACGCTGCGAGCCGGCAGCATGCCCCCGCCGGTGATGATCATCACGGCGCACGGCACTCTGGACAATGCGCTGGAAGCACGCCGCCTGGGGGCCCATGACTACTTCCTCAAACCGCTGAATCTCGCTGAAATCCAGCCGCAGTTGCGTGCCCTGCTGGAACTGCCGCGTAGCGAGGTGCCACAGACGGCCAGCTCTCCCGATCCTTCCATCATGATCGGTGATGCACCGGACATGCAAAAGGCCTTTGCGGTGATCGCCCAGGCCTGTGCCACCCCCGTTCCAGTGCTGCTGACTGGGCAGCCGGGCACGGGAAAAACGCTGGCCGCCGAGGTCATCGCAGCCCAGAGCGGCCCTCGGACCCTGGTGATCTTCCGCAGCGATGAATGGCCCGCGGAGCAGGCCGGAGCCATGCTGAGCCAGTGTCTGGAAAAATCGAAAGGTGGCACCTTGCTGATTGAGGAAGTCGGTGCTCTCTCACTGCCGCTCCAGGCCACGCTCTGCCGCGCCATGAGCATGGGAGAGCAAAGGGTGCTGGCCACGAGTTCCCTGCCTTTGTTGGAATTCATCCATCAAGGGCGATTCCGGGAAGATCTGTATTATTTGCTCAGTGTCCTGCATGTAGCGATCCCGCCCCTGGCCGGTCGCACAGGCGATCTGCCTGCATTGGCGGCAGCCCTGCTGAAGCGGGCGGCTCCAGACCGGGATCTGCCGCTGTCGCAGGAGGCCATGGCGGCCCTGAAAGGATACGAGTGGCCAGGAAACGTGCGGGAGTTGGTGACTGCGATGCAGCATGTCGTGGCGGTTTGTGCCACCTCGCCCGTGTTACCGCGTCATCTGCCCGAGGCCATTGTCAACACGGCCCAGGAAAGCAGCCATCTGGACCAGGCGCTGAACCGTGCACTGGTGGCATGGCTGGATCAAAAACTGACCTGCGCGGAGGCCCTGATCCCGGATTACGACACCCTGCTGGCCCAGATTGAAAAACCACTGCTGGCCGAGCTGCTGGCACGGTTTGAAGACAAACCAACTCGCCTGGCTGCCGCGCTGAACATGAACCGTGCGACTCTGCGCCGGAAGCTGCGTGAACTGCTGGGCAAAGAATAAAGAAGCCTCCCGCTTCCACCAAGGAAACGGGAGGCCAGAGGAAATATTCGGACGTCAGATCCAGGTCCCGGCAGGGATGACGGTATCTTTTGGAATCACCACGATGCCATCGCGGATGTAGAACAGGTCGCTGTCCATGTTGTCCGGCTTGCCTTCGGGAGTGATGACCACGTTGTCTCCAACGTGGACGTTTTTGTCGAGGATGACTTTCTCGATGCGGCAGTTCCGGCCGATGCCAGGTGCGGGCTTGCTTTGATCCGTGCCCGCAGCGCCAGCATAGTAGTCGGCTCCCATGATGATGGTGTCACGGATGGTGGTGCCCGTTTCGATGATGGAACGAAGGCCGATGACAGCCGTTTCGACGTGAGCATCCGTGATGATGCAGCCATCGGAAATGAGGGCTTCGCGAATGACGGCACCATTAATTTTGGTGGCAGGCAGGAACCGGGCGTGGGTGAAGATGGGCGCCGAGGAATCAAAGAAATCGTACTGGGGCACCAGCTTGCAGAGGTCCAGGTTCGCGTGGAAGAAGCTGCGGATCGTACCGATGTCCTCCCAGTAGCCCTGGAAGTTAAAGGAGTGAACCTTGTACTTCTTCAGCGCGGCTGGGATGATGTGCTTGCCGAAATCCATGCAATCATTGTCCAAGCTCTCAATGAGAGCCTTGCGATTGAAGACATAGATGCCCATGGAAGCCTGGTAACGAGCCTCATCCGACGGCAAGCCGAGTTCCTTGAGCGTTTCGTCGGGCATGCGCAGGGCCTCCAGCACCGCAGGGTCTTTGGGCTTTTCAACGAACTCATGGATGCGACCGGAAGTATCCGCCTTCATGATGCCAAAGCCCGTAGCGTCCTGAGCATTCACGGGGAGGGTGGCGATGGTCAATTCAGCCCCGCTCATGAGGTGCTGATCCATCACTTTGCGGAAGTCCATGCGATAGAGCTGGTCGCCGCTGAGAATGAGGAAGTATTCATGGTCCCCTTCCAGGAAGTAGCGCAAGTTTTGACGCACCGCATCGGCCGTGCCCTGATACCAGCGTTCGCCCTGCGGGGTCTGCTGAGCAGCAAGCACTTCAATGAACCCACGGCTGAACTGGTCGAACTTGTAGGTGCGAGCGATGTGGCGGTTCAGGGAGGCGCTGTTGTACTGCGTGAGCACATAGACTTGGCGCACGCCAGAGTTGATGCAGTTGCTGATAGGAATGTCCACCAGACGATATTTACCAGCCAGAGGCACCGCAGGTTTAGCACGGTCCTTGGTCAACGGGAAAAGGCGGGTTCCCGCCCCCCCACCCATGACGATGGCCAAGGTGGAACGCCGGAGGAGAGCATCGGTTTCGATTCGTGTGGGCATGAGGGTCGGTAAGTTACAGTCAGTTTTCCTTGAAACAAGACGCTGAGGCAAGCGTTTCTCTCGCGCCAGATGCAGGTATTCCGCAGGTTTCATCGTGCATTCAGCCCAACCAACCCAAATCGTATGTCTTTCGCTACGCTTCGTTTATCCATCTTTGCGCTCGCCGCTGCCGGTGCCGCCTCATCGTTGTCCGCCGCAGTGAACTTCGAGAAGCAAATTCTCCCGGTGCTGGAGGCCAAGTGCCTGGGGTGCCACAAGGCGGCCTTCATGGAAGATGGCAAGCTGAAGAAACCCAAGGCTGATCTCCGCCTGGATGCAGCCTGGGCCATGCTGAAAGGGGCAGAAAGCGGACCTGCACTGGTGCCAGGCAACCTGGCCAAAAGCTACATGTACGAAGTCGTCAACCTGCCCAAAGATGATGACATGTTCATGCCCCCCAAGGGCGAGCCCATGACGGCGGATGAAATCAAGCTGCTGAAGGAGTGGATCGAAGGCGGAGCCGACTTTGGCGGCTGGAAGGGTAATATGGAAGGGGCCCCTAAAGAAGCCGAGCCCGCCAAAGCCGCTGTGGTGAAGGTGCGCGAGCACGAGACCTTTTATACCAAGCTCCAGGAGGGCCTGAAGCCAGCCGAAGCTGCGGCCATAGACAAAGCTAAAGCTGGCGGTGCCCAGATCGCCACCCTGAAAGCGGACAGTCCGCTGCTGCGGGCAGACTTTCTCACCGGGGTCTCCAAATGCACGGATGAAACCGTCACCGTTTTGCTGCCCATCAAGGAACAAGTCGCCCAACTGGACCTTGGCCGCACGGCCATCAGTGATGCCGCCCTGCAGACCGTGGCACAGTTCCCAAGGCTGGCCTCACTGGACCTGCGCCAGACCAAGATCACCGATGCAGGCCTGCAATCCCTCTCCGGCCTGAAGAACCTGCAAAACCTGAACCTCTTTGGCACGGCCATCACGGACGCCGGAGTCCAGCACCTCACCACTCTCAAGTCGCTCAAGACGGTCTCCCTTTACCAGACCCAGGCCACCGCAGCCGGAGTGAAGGCCCTGACCGACGCCGTTCCTGGCGTCAAGGTCACCTTGAAATAGCAGACACCTAGAAAGCCTCACGCCCCCTTTGACGCTTCATCGCGCAAAGGGGTTTTTTGCGTTTGAGGGGCTCATAGTCCTGGCGGCCTTCCCCTCTGGACAATCCCGATGGCACACGCCACTGTCCTTTCTAAACCAACCTTTTTCCACCACGACTATGCCCATCGCCCAACAGCTCACTGAAGACATGAAGACCGCCATGAAGGCGAAAGATACCGTGACCCTGAACGTGGTGCGCGGCCTGAAGTCGGCGATCAAGTACGCCGCCATTGAGAAATTTGGGGCCGAAGGCGAACTGGAAGACACCGACGCCATCGCCGTGATCCGCAAGGAGCTCAAAAAACGCCAGGACTCCGTGACCAGCTACGAAGCCGGCGGCCGCCCTGACCTCGCTGAAACTGAAAAGGCCGAAATCGTCGTGCTGGAAAAATACCTCCCCGCCGCCATGAGTGCCGACGAGATGGAAAAGCTGGTCAACAGCGTGATCCTGGAACTGGGAGCCACCTCCAAAAAAGACATGGGTGCTGTGATGAAACTGCTGGGCGAACGCGCCGCTGGCCGTGCCGATAACCGCGCCCTCTCCGCCGAAGTGGCGAAGAGACTGCAGTAGTCACTTTATTTTCGACTAAGCCCCTTTGGTCCGCTCCAGCGCACGGTTCCAGCCTGAAAGGAGCTTCTTGCGTTGGGCGGCTTTCATTGTGGGTTCAAAGCGGCGTTCGGTCTGCCATTGAGTGGCGATTTCGGCCTGGTTTTTCCAGAAGCCGGTACCGAGGCCGGCGAGGTAGGCTGCGCCTAAAGCGGTGGTCTCCGTGACTACGGGACGCACGACGGGCACGCCCAAGAGATCGGCCTGAAACTGCATCATGAGGTTGTTGTTGCTGGCCCCACCATCCACACGCAGCTCTCGCAGTTTCACCCCTGCATCGGCCTGCATGGCGTGAAGAATATCCGTCACTTGATAAGCGATGCCTTCCAGGGCCGCGCGGGCGATGTGGGCCTTGGTGGTGCCACGGGTGATGCCACACATGAGGCCGCGCGCATACTGATCCCAATGGGGTGCGCCGAGACCTGCAAAGGCAGGCACGAGATAGACACCGCCTGCATCGGGAACCTGGGCCGCCAAAGCTTCCACCTCCGAGGATTTTTTGATGATGCCCAGCCCATCGCGCAGCCACTGCACCACGGCACCCGCGATGAAGACACTGCCCTCCACCGCGTACTCCAGCTCCCCATCGCCCAACTGCCAGGCCACGGTGGTGAGGAGGTTGTTGCCAGAAGCAATGCGCTTCGTACCCGTATGCATGAGCATGAAGCAACCGGTGCCATAGGTGTTCTTCACCATACCTGGGGTGGTGCACACTTGCCCAAACAAGGCCGCCTGCTGATCCCCCGCAATGCCGGCGATGGGAATGTTACCGCCTAACAAAGAAGTCTCACCAAAGATGCCACTGGAGGGAAGCACCTTGGGCAAGGTGGAAGCAGGCACGCCAAAGAGCTTCATCAGCTCTGCATCCCAGCCACCTTGGGTGATGTCATAGAGCATGGTGCGCGAGGCATTGCTAACATCCGTGGCATGCACCTGGCCGCCGGTCAGATTCCACAGCAGCCAGGAATCCACGGTTCCAAAAGCCAGGTCGCCCACCTTGGCCAGTTCCTTGGTCTCAGGCACATGCTTGAGCATCCAGTTCATCTTGGTCGCTGAGAAGTAGGCATCCACCACCAGACCGGTTTTATGCCGGATCATGGACTCCGCGCCTTTGGCCTTCAGCTTGTCACAAAAGGCTGCAGTGCGGCGGTCCTGCCAGACGATGGCTTTGCCCACAGGCTTGCCCGTTTTCTTGTTCCAGGCAACGGTGGTTTCCCGCTGATTGGTGATGCCGATGGCGGCGATGTCTTTGCCTTTGGCCTTCGCCTTTTTCAGGACTTCCTTCATCGTTCGAAGCTGGGTGCTCCAGATCTCCGCCGCATCATGCTCCACCCAGCCGGGTTGTGGATAATGTTGGGTGAATTCCTTCTGTGCCGTGGCGATGACCTTGCCCTTCTTATCAAACAGAATGCTGCGGCTGCTGGTGGTCCCTTGATCGAGCGCGAGGATGTATTTCATGCCCCGATTGTTCATATCGGAGGCATGGGGTCAAGCCGTCAAAGGCAGGGAAAAGCAAGAATGTCTCCTCCATTTCCAAGTCTAACCAACGGAGCAAATTGCCACCGCCTGTTTCAGCGAGGCTAGCTTGTCCGGCTTCTTCGGGATGAACTCCTGCCCCAGATAACCGGTGTAACCCGTGTCCTGGATCGCCTTGATGATGGCGGGGTAATGCAGCTCCTGGGTGTCATCGATCTCTGCGCGCCCGGGGACACCTCCCGTATGATAATGGGCAAAGTGCGCGTGGTGTTTGCGGATGGTGGCGATGACATCGCCCTCCATGATCTGCATGTGATAGATGTCGTAGAGCAGCTTGAAATGCGGTGAGCCCAGCTTCTCGCACAGGGCCACGCCCCAGGCGCTGTGGTCGCACATGTAGTCGGGGTGGTTCACCTTGCTGTTGAGCAACTCCATCACCAGCGTGACGCCCAGCTTTTCGCAGAGAGGGAGCAGGCGCTTCAGGCCGATGGCACAGTTTTCCAGGCCTTGTTCATCGCTCAGGCTATCGCGGTTGCCGCTGAAGCAGATCACCTGCTTGAAGCCCGCCTCCGCACTGGTCTTCAAAAGCGGCTCATAGGCCTGCACCAGCAGGGCGTGGTTTTCCAGGCGGTTAAAGCCATGAGGAATGCTGCCGATCTTTTTGTTATCCGGCCCCATCGCCGTGGGAAAGCTGACCATGGCGCAGTGCAGGCCGTGTTTCTTCAGCGTCTCAAAGTCCGGCGGGTCCAGCAGCTCGATGGACACCAGCCCGATCTCCTTCGCCGCCTGGCACATCGTCTCCAGCGGGATGTCCTTGTAGCACCACTTGCAGACCGAGTGCTTCACCTTTCCAGCGCCGGCCTCCGCCGCCCAAGCCTGATCCTTCAACATTGCCACCACCGCAGCGACACCGAGGGAGCGATTCAAAAACTGACGACGTGGAAGAGGGGCGGGATTCATGATCTGGCAGTTATAACGATGTCCGGCCGCGCATTCCAAGCACGGAATCAACCCGCCGCCTGATTCCATGTCAAAACGAGCGGATCACATTCAGCCGGACGAAGCGGCGAGCCTTCACGGCGGCGGACAAGTTTTCGCGGACGGTGACAAGGCGCAGGGTGCCGGTGATGACGGTGTCTGACTGGACCGATCCGCCGTTGCTGCCCTGAGCGCCATTGCCGGCGAGACTGGTGGCGATGGTGGTCCAGGTGACCAGATCAGGGCTGGTCTGGAGCTGGTAGGTCAGGTCCGTGGCGGCGCTGTCCCGCCGGAAAGTGAGGGTATGCACCGTGCTGCCGCCGGTTCCGGGGGCTGTGGAGATCGTGAAGCCATCGTCAGCGTCCGCATGGGTGGGGCCCAGGCCATAGGCGTATTCGTGTAGGTTGGAGATGCCGTCCTGGTCCGGGTCAGCGGCATCATCCAGGTAAAAGCCTATGGGCTCATCAGGAAAGTAGGTGGTCAGCCAGTTTTCGCGATGGCTGGGTGGAGGAGTCCCTGTGGCATAGTGAATGACCATGCGCGGGCGCTGAGAGGAGGAGTTGGAATTGCGGCTGGTGAAACGGCGTGCCACGAGGGTCTCATTCTCGGGGCCTCGCAGACACCAGCCGAAGTTGGTAGCCGGAGTTTCGATCCAGGAATTCACATCTTCGACCAGTTGGGCGCTGCTCATCGTCACGGTCCCGGTATTGGAGATTGTGATCGTCGCGGAGGGGGTGCTGGCAAAGTCTCCACCTGGAGTTGTCCAGGCCGTGCCTGTGGGGGGGGCACCAACGACGGCAACCTGCCGCAACTGCCAGGTGGCGTCTCCCACGGCTGCTTCGATGCCATAACCTGGGCCTGGATTTTGGGAATCAGAAGAGGAGGTTCCTTCGCCCCAGGCGGCGCTGGCTTTGTGAAGTGAGAAGGCACCGGGGACAGCTGACTGCGCCTGCTGATTCGCAAATAGGATGACACTGGCGCTGGTAACAAACGCCCCTGCTGGCAGCGTGCTGTCGTTGACAGGAAAAGAGAGGAAAGCGCGGCGTATTCCAGTGATGCTAGCCGATCCGGCAAAGAAGTGGGAGCCGGAGCCGTTACTGAATTCACTTTCTGAAAAAAGGGTCGTGTCTTTGATGGTTGAGGCCGTGTTGAGAGTCACGCTGCCGGTGCTGGGCAAGGGCATGATTTTGTAGATCCCACCCGTGGGCCGTCCTTCGCTTTGCTGGGTGACTCCGGCAGTTTCTTTGGTGCCGATGTAGAGCTCCCCGGACTCATCCTGCCCCAGGCATTGGACACGCAGAGGGAACGGATTCCCACCCATGAGCGGAAGTGACTCCGTGAGGGTGAAAACGCCGCTGTCCGGCGCGGTTTCCTCTAGTCCCATGAGGCGGCCTGCCGCACTGCCAAAGGTGGCTCCGTAATCGGCGAAGACATACTTGCCCACCATCGCTGGAATAGCGGTGCCGCGATAGACGTAGCCTCCTGTGATGGAGAGGCCTAGCTCTGGCAGAAGAATCGCGGGATCAGAGCCCGGGTGCTTGTATTGCGCGACTGGATCGATCGGGGATGCCGGAGCGATGCCGTTGGTCGCCATGAGCGGATCAAACACGAAGGTGCCTTCCCGGTAGCGCCAGCCATAGTTGCCACCCTTGGTGATCAGGTTCACCTCCTCCACCTTGCCCTGGCCCACATCGCCACAAAACAGCCGCCCGGTTCCACCTGCGAGATTGTCGAAGGAAAAGCGCCAGGGATTTCGCATTCCATAAGCGTAGATCTCCGGGCGTATCGGGCCATCCAGGGCATTGTCTGCGAAGTCCTGCTGGGCATCGATGAAGGGATTGTCCTGCGGGATGCCATATTGTCCACCGGGTCCGTTTGTGCCGAGGGGATCGATACGCAGAATCTTGCCCAGCAAGGTCCGCCGGTCCTGGCCGTTGCCGAGGATGCCGTTAGGCCGTGGATTGGTGCTGCTGCCTCCGGTGTGCCCTGCATTGTTGTCATTGGCGCTGCCGCCATCTCCGCTACCGATATAGAGCAGGCCATCGGGACCAAACTCGATCTGACCACCGTTGTGATTGAACTGGGGTTGTCCATAGGTCAGCAGAATGCGTTCGCTGGCAGGATCAGCCACATTCGGATCATTGGCCGAGACTCGGAACTCTGAGATGACCGTCACACAATCCTGCGGTGTGGTTGGGTTAGTCGTCGGAGTGGTGGGTAACGCCGTGTAGTTCACGTAAAAGCGACGGTAACCGGGGGCCAGAGGCTCGTCAAAATCCGGATGGAAAGCCATACCTAACAGGCCGCGTTCTGAGTAAGACGCCAGGTTGGTTGGGTGAACATAAACTTTGGCCAATCCCGCATCGGAAAGATCCAGGAAAGGTGTGGGCATGAGCATACCACGCTGGAAAAGATGAATCTTTCCCGGCTGGTCACAGATGAAGAGACGCCCACTGCCATCCTTGGCCGCCGTGATGTTGGTGGGAGAATGGATTTGTTGAAGACAAACCGGCTTCATGTACAAGGCCGGAAAAGCCCCGTGGCCCAGCAGGGGCAAAGCAAACAACAGGGCAATGAGGCAGCGCAGGGCGTTCATGATCACGGGCTTGGGAGCAGACCTCATTCCACCAGAAAGAGATCGTTGGCACAAGCAAAACTCCGTGACGGCTCAGGGTCGTGTTTTGGCGCACGGGCCAAAAGCTTAGCGTTTTACGCGAGGGGTCAGCAGGCCGACCAAGAGGCGCTCCAGGACCACTTTGTTATCCAACTGGGTGGTGACGAGTTTCACATTGGCGTCCAGGCAGGCGACGAGGGCGGCGTGGAGTTCTTCCAGAGTGAAGCGCCCGGCTTCATTGAGGGCGAGGAAAAGGGGGTAGGCATTGAAGCCAGAGCCGTCTTTTTTGCGGGGCAGGTGGGAGGTGGCGCTGCTGGGCAGGGCTTCCAGGCTGGAGGTGAAGCCACTGTAGTTGGACTTGTTCACCTTGTACTTCGTGGCCAGTTCTTTGACGATGAGCAGGCTGCGCACACGGGGAACGATGGCCCCAAGGAGGATGCCGATGGCGTTTTGTCCCTGATAAAGCAGCACGCCGAGGAGTTCCAACGCACGCTGGAGATCGCGTGCGCCGATGGCGTTGCCGATTTCCCAAATGACGCCGGAACGGCTGAGGGAGACAAGGCCACGCACGGTATTGATGCCGCAGCGACGGCGTTCTCCCAGGTAGAGATCAATTTTGACGATCTCGTTTTCAAGCTGGCGGGTGTCATCCCCGGCCATCTGCACGAGAAGATCCAGCGCACCACTTTCAAAGGTAAGCCCCAGCTCGCGGGCCTTTTGGCTAGCATGGGCCATGACGGCACCTTCCCAGCCAGCCTTGCTGGTGTCGGGTTTGTCGAAGACTTCGATGGCAGCCAGTTTGCCGAGGCGCTTGTAAGCGGTGCGACGCTTATCAATGGAATTGGCACTGAGGACAAAGCTGACATCGGGGCCGAGTCCCGCCTCGATGACGTCGAGGATGTTTTCAAATCCCTGGACTGCCGCCTGTGATTTGCCGGTCTGGTTGTCGCCCAAAAAGTTGGCCCCTTTGAGCCAGACGATCTTGGCCCCGCCGAAGAATGGCATGGTCTGGAGAGCCATGATGACGTTTGAGCAGATCTGCCCGGCGTGCTCGGCATTGTCGGCATTGCCCTCGACGATCTCATTGGCGAACTCATCGGCCCCGGGAGGCGTGAGGCGCTGCACGGTCTTCATGGCCATCTCCTTCACCCGGGCATCGTCGGTGCCCAAGATGGCATGGACCTGGCTGGCGGGAGCTGTCTTTTTCGGAGGAGGCATGGGAAGGGACGTGATGAAAACGAGTTTTTTGACAGGAACCCGGCCTGAGGCACTGATCAATAACGAATAACCTGCAACCAACCACTTCCATCTTCCATCTCCCCGCATTAAAGTAACGTATGTCCGGCCCTTCCACGCCCTCCTGGTGGCAGATCGCGCGCAATCTGGCGCGGCAGGGCCGTTCGTGGCTGAGTGAGAATCTGGCGGACACGGGGTTGGATCCCCTGCCCATCCGGCGCTGGCTGCGTGGGTATGGACCGCGACGTTTCCAGGCAGACCTAAAGGCGGGCACATCCGTGGCGCTGCTGGATATCCCGCAAGGCATGGCCTATGCCGCCATCGCGGGCCTGCCACTCCAGTTTGGCACCACCTGCTCGGCCGTGGCGGGGATCATTGGCGCGCTGTTTTTAAGCTCCCGCTTCACGGTCCTGGGTCCCACGAATGCGACGGCCTTCATGATTTTTTCCTACTTTGCGGCGGATGCGCATCTGGACCGCATCAGCATGATGCCGCTGCTGGTCTTCATGGTGGGCAGCCTGCTGCTGGTGGGCTCCTTTTTAAAGGTGGCGGAGCTGGCGCAATACATCAGCCGGGCGGTGATGGTGGCCTATGTCACCGGGGCGGCGCTGCTCATCATCGCGAACCAGGCGGGGAATGTGCTGGGCATCGGCACGCGCATTGTTTCGGAAGATGGCCAGGTCTTCCAGCCGCGCACCTTTCCCGGCATCGTCTGGCAGTTGCTGCAAAACATCTCTCAGACGCACTGGGAAAGCCTGCTGGTCGCAGCGCTGACGGCGGGGATCTACTGGGGCATCCGCCGCGTGCGGCCCACCTGGCCAGGGCTGGCCATCGCCCTGGTGGCGGCTTCCTTGATCGGCCTGGGCATGAAGATGCTGCACGTGACGGTGCCCACGTTTGCGGATGCTCAGTTCACCTGGCTGGATCTGCTGCCCCCTTTCCCAGACTTTGCCTCGCCGAAGTTTTTGTCTGACTTCAGCCGCCTTTTTGGCCTAGCCATTGCCCTGGCCTTTCTGTCCACGCTGGAAAGCTCCACCATGGGCAAGACCCTGGCCGGGCTGAAAGGGCAGCGCGTGGATCCCAATCAGGACATGTTTGGCCTGGGCATGGCCAATCTGAGCTGTGCCTACCTCAGCGGCATGCCCTGCTCCGGCTCGCTGACCCGCAGCGCGCTGAACTTTGCCAGCGGTGCGCGGACTCCCATCTCGGCCATGATCAACGGGCTGGTCTGTCTGGTGGGTGCGCTTACACTGGGAAGTTTGGTTGGCTACGTGCCGAAGGCTTCCCTGGCGGTGCTGATCATCTGCGTGGCTTTGTCCATCATTCATCGCCGCCACATCCGCATCTGCCTACAGGCCACGGGGTCGGATGCCTTCACGTTTTTGCTCACCCTGGCCGCCACGCTGATGGTGCCTCTGCACGTAGCCATCTTCACCGGCGTGGGCGTCTCCCTCATGCTGTATCTTCGCAAGGCTAGCCGCCCCTCCCTCATCGAGTATGAGTTTAACGAGGAAGGTAACTTGGCCGAAGCGAGCCAGCCAGGGATGCGGCAAAATCCGGCCATCTCCATCGTCCATGTCGAGGGAGAGCTCTTCTTTGGTGCGGCGGAACTCTTCCGCAGCCAAGTGCAGCAGGCCTGTGCAGACCCGAACCTGCGAATCATCATCCTGCGGCTGAAAAATGCCCGTCACATGGATGCCACCTCCGTGATGGCCCTGGAGGATCTGGTGCGGGCGCTGCGGGCTGATGGGCGCGACCTCCTCATCAGTGGAGTGATGAAGGACATCTACCGCGTGCTGCGGGATTCCGGCATGGTGGAAGTCATCGGCAAAGACAACCTCTTCCCCTCCAGCCCCAGCAACCCAAATGTGGCCACCCGCAACGCGCTGAAACGTGCACAGCAGATTCTGGGCACTACCGAGGCTGAGGTGAAGATCTTCTTTGACCCCGGCAAGAAGAAGGAGGCGTAACCTCTTCCCATGCGAGGTGTGCGAAAAGAAAATCTGCCGGTCAAGCTTTGCAGCGTCTGCCAGCGCCCTTTCACGTGGCGGAAGAAATGGGAAAAGGTGTGGGAGGAGGTACGCTACTGCAGTGAAGCCTGCCGGAGAAAAAAGGTGCCCAGCAACTCGGCTGCTACACCCACAGCCCGCCCTGTTGACTCGAGCTCCAGATTGAAGGATAACCCCCAAAGAACATGAACGATCTGGAACGACGCATCCTCGCCGCCCAAGGCTATGTGGAGCTAGGTCTCCATGAAGAGGCCCAGGCAGAGCTGGCGCATTTGCCCCCCTCTGCTGCCCAGCGTGCTGACGTCATCGAACTCAGCGTGCTCTGCCACATGGGGGACCGCCGCTGGGCCGAAGCCCTGGCGCTGACCCAAAAACTCTGCGCGCTGGAACCCGAAGAACCCGGCGGCTTCATCCACGCTGCCTATTGCCTGCATGAGCTGGGCCGCACCACCGAGGCGCTGGATTTGCTGGCCCGCGGCCCCGCAGCCTTGCGGACCAAACCGGTCTATTACTACAATCTGGGCTGCTACCTCGCCTGCCTGGGGGAAGATGAAAAAGCCCTGAATTTGCTGAAGCAATCCTTTGAAATGGATGGCAGTCTGCGCAGCCACGCCCGCAAAGATCCCGACCTGGACCGACTGCGAGCGAAGCTAGACAAGAACTGAAATGCATTCCATCTCGCCCACTGCCAAAACCGCCATCACCGAATGGTTCGAAGAGAACTTCCGCACGCGCGGTGAACTAGGAGCCTCGGTTTCCATCTGGCAGAACGGTGTGGAAGTGCTGTCGCTGGCCCAGGGCCATTGCGACCGCCAAAGCACCCGGCCCTGGGATTCCCGCACCCTGGCCCCCGTCTTTTCCTCCACCAAAGCTCCGGCCGCCGTCTGCTGCCTGATGGCCCTGGAGGAGGCCGGATTGCCGCTGGACTGCGCTGTCTCCGAGGTCTGGCCTGAGTTTGTGGGAGCGGGCAAGGGGGGCATGCAGTTTGCTCATCTACTCTCCCATACAGCAGGTCTGTGTGCGCTGGACGAGCGTGTGCCCATCTTCAATTATGAAGCCGTCGTGGAGGCCCTGGAACGTCAAACACCTCTCTGGGAACCCGGCACCCGCCAGGGCTACCACGCCCGCACCTTTGGCTTTCTGATGGATGAAATCGTCCGCCGCATTACCGGGGTGGATTCCCTGGGCGTCTATTTCCGTGAGACCTTCGGAGAGCCGATGGATCTGGATTTCTGGATCGGCCTACCGGAGGAGCACTGGGGCCGCGTCTCGCCTGTGTATCCCGGAAAAATCAGCATCGCCAACAGCGACCAGCCTTTCCTCAAAGCCTACAATGCAGGGGGTACCCTGACACAGCGCACCTTTACCAGCCCCTTTGGCCTCAATGCCGTGAGCGAGTTCAACACCCCTGCCCTCTGGTCCCCTGGCTTTGCCAGCATGGGCGGTGTGGGCAGCGCGCGCGGCCTGGGCAAATTTTATGCCATGCTGGCCCAGGGCGGCACATGGAACGGCAGCCGCCTGGTTTCTGAATCCATTGTTAGGCAGCTCAGCCACACGCTCTCAGAAGAAGAGGACAGCGTGCTCCTCACCCCCATCGCTTTTGGCGCTGGAGTGATGAAGGATCCAGTGAATCCGGACCCACGGTACGATGGAGCGAAACTGCGCCAACACTACGGCCAAAGCCAGAGCGCCTTTGGCCATCCCGGCGCAGGCGGCAGCCTGTCTCTCGCCGATCCTGAAAACGGCATCGCCCTAGCCTACGTGATGAATCAGATGGAAGTCGGCGCACTGCCCGGTGACAAGGTGCTCGGCATGGTGGAGCGGCTCTACTGGTGAGAGCCCCATCAAGAAGCGTGAACACCCTGCCCACGCTTCCTGACAGCCGTTAGGTATCCAGTTGGTAACGCTTGCGCTTGCGGTAAAGCGTCGCGGCATCAATGCCCAGTACCTCCGCCGCTTCCTGTAGGGAATCAGTGATGGCCATGACACGGCGGATGTGTTCGCATTCAAGCTTCTCAATGCTCACCCGCTGCCCCACCTCGGCCCCATGATCATGGCCATTGAGGGTGGTGCTGCCACCAGCCTCCGGCAGATCGCGAGGCGTGATTTCATCGCCTTCGGCAAGGATGACTGCACGCTCAATCGCATTGCGCAGCTCGCGGATGTTGCCAGGCCAAGGATGATTGCGCAGGGCCAAATAAGCAGCCGGACTGAAGCGGCGGACCTTGCGGCGGAACTGATCGGCAAAGAACTTCAGGAAGCTGTCCGCACAGGCGAAGAGATCTTCCGGACGTTCCCGCAGGGGCGGCATCGTGGCCGAGATGACATTGAGACGGTAGAACAAATCCTCGCGGAAACGACCCTCGCTGGACCACTGCTTCAGGTCGCGGTTGGTCGCGGCGATCACACGTACATTCGCCTTGCGAGGCGTTGTTTCGCCTAGCCGTTCATACTCTCGCTCCTGCAGCAGGCGGAGAAGTTTTGGCTGAATCTCCAAGGGTAGCTCGCCGATTTCATCGAGGAATAAAGTGCCACCTTCCGCAGCCTTTACCTTCCCCCAGGTGTCACGCATGGCTCCTGTGAAGGAGCCTTTGACGTGGCCGAAGAGATCGCTTTCCAGCAGTTCACGGGACAGGCTGGGGCAGCTCACCGTTACGAAGGGCTTGTCACGAAACGGACTCTGTTCATGGATGGCGCGGGCGATCATGCTTTTGCCTGTGCCGCTTTCACCCAGAATCAGAATGGAGGCCTGGGTATCTGCCGCACGGAAAAGCACATCAATCTGGCGCTGGAGTCCGGGATTCTTTGACATCACCTGCGGAGGAGGTGTGTGCGTGCGGACTTCAGTGGTCAGTTCTTCCACCTTGCGCTCTAGCGTACGCAGCGTGGCGATGCGCTTGAGGGCCTGGCGAAGCTGGTCCGGGCTGAAGGGCTTTTCCAGAAAGTCCACAGCACCTAGGCGAGTCGCCTCAATGGCATTCGGGATGGTAGCATTCGCCGTGAAGATCACCACATGCACGCTGGGGTGTTCCCGGCGGATGGTTTCCAATATTTGCAAGCCACTCTCTTCCCCAAGATAGAGGTCCAAAAGTACGAGATCAAAAGAGGATTCTTTGAGACTGCGCAGGGCCACGGCTCCGGTTTCAGCAGTTTCTACGTAGTGGCCGGCGGCGTCGAGGGCCAGGCTAGTCGCCCGGCGGATGCTGGCTTCGTCATCAACGATGAGGATGTCCATAGGTTAGGGTGGGGGGGTTGGTTGGTTGAAAATAGTTAGGCCGCAGAAGTGACCAGCGGCAGGGTCAGCCGGGCGATGCAGCCCTGGCCTGTTGGGAGGTTGTCCACAGTGAGCTTGGCACCCATTCGGTCGGCACCGCGCTTGGCGATCGCCAGGCCGAGACCGGTGGAAGATTCACCACCAGTGGGGCGGGCGCTCAGTCGGGTGTAATCCTGGAAAATGCGCGCCAAGTCACTTTCAGTAAAGCCAGGGCCTTCATCCTCGATATCAATGATGAAGCGCTCATTTTCGCTGTAGATTCGGGACACGATCTGGCTGCCCAGCGGCGAAAACTTCACCGCGTTGCTCATGAGGTTGTCCACGATCTGCCGCACGGTAAATAAATCCCCACTTGCGTGCAAAGGTGTCTCAGAAAGCTGGACGGAGAGGGTGGTATTTTTACGCTTGGCTGTCGGATACCAAGCCGTGAGCATTTCTTTGATCTGCTCGCCAGAGATAGGCACGGTGGTCATGCGCTCATGCTCGGTCTCCTTCGCACGGTTGTTCAGGAAGCGGTCAATGAACTTCAGCATCTGGTCGCAGGTCGTGATGATATGGCCTGTGAGGTCGCTGGCAGTGACGATCTTTTCCGGAGGCAGCTCCAGCAATGTCTGTGCGCTGAAACGGATGGCACCGAGAGGATTCTTCAAATCATGGGCCACCATGCTGACGATGTTTTCCCGCTCACGGAGGATGCGTGTAGTGGTCTCACGGGCACGCTGCAGATCCACCTGGGTGCGCACACGGGCCAGCAGCTCGGCCTTGTTAAAGGGCTTGGTGATGTAGTCCACACCGCCTGCCTCCAGCCCACGGACGATGGTTTCTGAATCGTTGGCCGCCGAGACGAAGATCACCGGCAGTCCCGCCGTGTCTGGGTGCTCACGCAACCTCTTGCAGACCGCAAAGCCATCCACATCCGGCATCACCACATCCAGAAGCACGAGGTCTGGCAGCCGGGCCGCGATGCGCTGCAGGGCCTGTGCCCCGCTGGTGGCGGGGATTACTTCATAACCTTCACGGGTGAGCACCGTGCCCACCACTTGAATGTTCTGCATCTGATCATCCACCACCAGCACGACTCCGCGTGCGGTGCTGGGGGATAGGGGGGGCTGGGGATCCACAATCATGAGGGGTCTTTTTTGTTTCCGGTGATCCGGCGTGAAAATGCGGAGAAATCGCGAAGCAGACGCTCGACCTGATCCAGTTCAAAAGCCTCGGCTGCACCAAAAAGGGCGCTCGCATAGCGGGCCAGCGGAGGGCAGTCATGCCGCGCTGCTTCACGGTGCAACTGATGGCCAAAAGTGGCGATTTCAAGCATGGGGAACGTGTCCAAAAACCGGCTGACATCACCCTCTTCCCAGATGTGCAACTGTGCGGTGAGACCAGGCCAGGCGGCGGTAGTGCTGGCATCAAACGACTCCAGGATGCTGGTGGGAAAATCCTCCGCCTGGGGCACCTGCGGCCGCGGTGTGGTAAACCGGAAGGTGGCGTGCCCCAGCACCCCCTCAAGCTCATGATAGAGCTGACTCTGATGGAAGGGCTTGCGCAGATAACCGTCGAACATTTCCTTCAGCCGTGCCGATTCCTCTGGCATGGAAGAGGCCGTCTGCGCGATCACCGGGATCGTGGAGGTGCGGTCATCTTCACGCAAAATCTGCCGCGCCCATTTGCCGTCCATTCGGGGCATGCGAATGTCCATGAGGATGACGTCCGGCTTGGCCGTACGGGCCAATTCCAAAGCCTCCATCCCATCCTGCGCGAATAGCATCTCGTGATGCGTGCCATGCAGGTAGCCGGCGATGAGCTCGCGATTGGTCGCATTATCGTCCACCACCAGAATCGTCGCGGGGCGGAGCCGATTGAAGTCAGCCGAACGGTCGCTCGGTGGATCGTTCGTCTGCTGGCTCAGCGGAATGCCAGGCAGGATGAGGGTGAAGGTGCTGCCCTTCCCAGGCTCGCTGACCAGGGAAATTTCTCCATCCATGAGATCCACCAGACGGCGGGTGATGCTCAGCCCCAGCCCTGTCCCCTGCGCACCGCTGCGGCTCTGGGAGCTGATCTGCTCGAACGCGGAGAAAATACGTTCGCGATCCTCTTCGGCAATGCCCACCCCCGTATCACTCACCTTGACCTGAAGGTCGCAACGCTCTCCCAATTTGGGCTCGTTGAGCGTGCTGACGTGAATCTTCACCTTACCCTTGTGGGTAAATTTGACGGCGTTGCTGGCGAGGTTCAGTAGGATCTGCCGCAGACGCAGGGAGTCCACCTCCAGCACTTTGGGCACCTGCCTTTCGATCTTGGTCTCCAGGGCGAGCCCCTTGTCCTCCGCCTGCTTTTTGACCACCATCGCCACGCCTTCCACGATCTCGTGGACATTGGCAGGCTCGGGTCTCAGCGACAGCTTGCCCGCCTCGATCCGGGAGATGTCCAAAATGTCATTGATGAGGTCCAGCAGGGAGCGGCCGCTGGTCTGGATCGCCCGCAGATAACCGCGTGCCCGCTCCTCATGCACGAGTCCATTGAGCAAATCTGCAAACCCGATAATGGCATTCATCGGCGTGCGAATTTCGTGGCTCATGTTCGCCAGGAACCGTGACTTTTGCGCATCTGATTCGATGGCCCGTTCCTTCTCGGCTTCCAGTTCTGCCGTGCGCAGGGCGACTCGGTAACTTCTTTGCAGCATCACAAAACTAACAATGCCGGTGATCACCGCCAGGATGCTGCCACCGATACCGGTCACCGTCATCGTCTGGAGCACATCCTGAAGCTGGTCCTCACGGCCGGAATGCAGCCTCCGCTCCGTCAGGATGCCTTCATCAATTTTCTGCAGCATCACATCATTGACCCCAGCCCCCTGGCTGATGATCTCGCGCAACGGCAGGTCCGCATCACTGGCGGCCGCCGTATCTGCCAGCTTTTTCAAGGCATCAAGCCGCTGACTGACAAGGGTGGTGAGCTCGGCCAGAATCTTCTGCTGGGCTGTGTTATCCAGAGTCATGGACTTCAGATTTTTCAGCAATTTTTCGCATTGCGTCACGGCTCCTTGCAGGGGCTTCAGCAATGCTTCCTGACGAGTCATGGCGTACCCGCGCGTGGATGACTCGGCCTCCGTGATGATGGCCCGCAGCTTGAGGTATTCACCAATGACCAGATCCGTATGAGTGACCAGTTCACTGCCCTCTTCGGCAAGCCTGCCACTGCGAACGACAGTGCCCATCACCAGCAAAAGCAGGAGTGTGGTAAAGATGAGGAACAGGCCGTGCCAGGAACGAAGCATTGAATTTGGGGAGGTGATATCAGCCACCGGATCTACAGTTTCTGCCAGGCTCGGAAGAATCGTCATCCGATACACCTGCCAGCAGACCTCGCGGGCCGCTTATTTTTCGACCGCTTCCTTGACGCTTTCTTTCACGTCTTCGGCGGCATCCTTTACATCCTCCGCGACATCACGAACCTTTTCGTTAGGCCGCCGGTCCAGTGCATCATCCACCTTGTCCTTGATCTTTTCACCAGCGGTCTCCGGCTTACCGCTGATTTCCGGCTTCTTGTCCTTGCAGCTCACCAGGGTCAGGCTGAGCCCCGCCAAGAGGGCTAACATGGCGGCAAAGGCAGTCTGGATCTGTTTTTGAATCGCGTTCATAACTTGAATGGAGATTGAGGGTTATTTGGCAAGGGCCAGCACGCCCGTGAGGATGAGATAGATGGCTACGACGTAGTTCAGCAGGTGCGGAAAAATCAGCACGCAGATGCCTGCGACGATGGAAACGATGGGAGTCAGATGGGGGCTCATGGTGTTGTGGAGAGAATTGAAAATCAGTGGCCGGGCGAGGATTCTTATCGGCCCGACTAGACCTTGGCAGCTTGGCGCTCAATCGTGCTGCCGACGTGTTGCATGTCGCGACCAATACCACGCGTGGTGTTGCAACTGCTCAGGAAAGAGAGGGTGAGGATCAACATGCCAAAAGCAAAAATGAAAAAGCTCGCCTGCTGTGCCGTGTTGTCTTCAGAAGATGTGTGAAGGGGGGCGTCGGGGGAGAGGTCTGGGGTTTTCATGGGAGATCGAATGCTGGAGCTGCACGCTCAGAAAGCGCCTGCTCACCGACCATCCAGTGCAAAGTCTTTGCCAACCGCCAAAAAATCCCATTAACTTATTGACTATAAACGATTTACAAAAAATAACGCGCGCTCATCTTTTGATTAAAATCGGCTTTTTGCACGAATTCAATGCGCTCAAGAATTGCATTATGCAATCAACTAATCAACCCTCGAAGGGTGCATGACGCGGTCAATAAAGAAGAGTTTTTTGAGAACCGGGCCACTGCACACAAAGGGATAAGCATCTGGCTGCCCCATGCTACGGGTCAGTTCGTTGACCAAGGTCGTCAGCGCCACCCAATGGCTGACCCTTTCACAAAAAGCCTGCACATCTGGAGTGATTGACTGCCCTTCACCACATAGCAGCGCAGGATCAATTTTGGGCTGCATGATGTTGCTGCGGCACTCGGCAGAATCTGCCGTCTCCAGGGTATCGCTCATGTGCAGCCAATGCGCCCAGGTTTCGGCCCAGTCTTCCCAGGGGTGGGAGGCCGCATAAGCACTGATGTGATTTTCCTCCCAGCCCAGCGGCGGGCCTTCCGCGTAGTTCCGCTGGAGGGCCGTGGCATAGTCCAAAGTTTCGTCTCCAAACAGATTTCGAAATTCCTCCAGCCATGGACTGCCTGCGATGAGTACATCCCAATAATAATGCCCTGACTCGTGCCTGAAGTGGCCTAACAAAGAACGGTACGGCTCCCGCATTTCCAGGCGGGTCTTTTCCCGCATGTCATCATCCGCCTCCTGCACATTCAGGGTGATGACTCCTGTGTCGTGGCCAGTGAGCACGGAAGGCTGGCCTGGGAGGGACTGCAGAAAATCGAAGACCATCGGCACCGTAGGTTCCAGCATGCTACCAGGACCCCAGAGGCCATGATCCAGCAGGGTGAAAAGCAGCCTGCGTTTGGCGGTTTCCAGCTTGGTCCAGCGCTCGCCGTTGCCTGGCTGGGATAGATCCGGAATGACTCGGGTCGTCACACAGGCTGGGCATAGGCTGGCCGGATCTGCATCGGCAGGGATGAGCCAGTTACAGCCGCAGGCATTGAGATTGGCGCAAAAACGATAGCGCTGCGGCGTCACCTGCCGGGGGGCGCGGCGGAAAAAACCACGCTTCGGGGCAACTTCGGCGAGTGCCTGCTGGTGCACGCCTTCCTCAGCTAGGTCCAGCGCACGCATTTCGCGTGAGGCCGGATCAAAACCAATCGCGCGACCGCAGGCGATACACACGCTGTTGTTAAAAAAGACAGGCTGTCCACAGACGCAAAGATAGGTCCTCATAATGGGGGGAATTCAATAACTTAGAAGAAGAATGACGCATGAGCAGGCACAGTGCGTGATCATGATGGTTGCACCTCAGGTTCACCCAGAGGCAAGACGGATACCAGACGTTCACGCGCCTCTTCGGTTGTCGTCACCACCCAGGTTGCGCCAGTATCCGTCCTGATTTCCGCTTTGGAGGCACCCCAACGCGCCAGCAGAATCTTCTGTTCAGGAAAGCGGTGGCGCAGCCGCTTGCAGAGCAGTTGTGCTGTGCTGCTGACCCCCGGAGGCATGGCACTGATGCAGACGATGGCAGGCTTCAGGCTTTCCACCTGCGCAATGACTTCAGAAACCAGTGCCGACTGAGGAATGGACTCCCAACGCCACAGCCCTACCCCCACAGTGCGCGTCAGCCAGTGCAGGGCGATTGAATCGGCCGAAGTGTCAAAGCTACGACAAAGGAGCAGTGGCCCCGTGCCCTCAGAGACGGGAGGCACTTCGTCCAGCACGGTCTCGCAGGCGAGCGTCGTCAACGTTTCCAGAATCCCATCCGACTCCTCTTTGGAAAGGCGTCCTGCGAGCATTTCCCGGCGTGCATGAACGGCCGCAGGCAGCAGTACCTGATCCAGGGTATTACCATGCCCGATTTCCTTGGAGGAGGCGTGAGTCAGTTCCTCCGCCTCTTCCACATCCCCCACCAGCAAACGCTGATACACCAAAAATGAGGGCTGCACCTCAGGCTGGTCGCCCATCAAAATCTCGATGAACTTCAGTTCCGGGATGTACTTCGAAAAGACGACGAGACAAACCGTCAGTGGCGTCGCCAGCAGCAGCCCCACAGGCCCCCAGATCAGCGTCCAAAACACAATGGCAATCAGCAAGGCGAGGTCAGACACTCCGGCGCTCTGGCCATAGAGTAAAGGCTCCAACACCATGTTGGTGAGCAATTCAAGGCCCGCGATCAGCGCGATGACCATCAGCGGTTGGGTCCAGCCATCAAACACGGCCAAGCTCAAAGCGACGGGAAGGATCGCAGCGATCCAGGGGCCGATGTAGGGTACAAAACGAAACAGCGCTGCCAGTGCCCCCCACAGCACAACATAGGGAAGCCCGATGGCCCAAAAACCCGCCGCCAGCAGCAGCCCGTAGGCCCCATTGATCAAACCCTGCATGAGCAAATAACGGCTGACCCGTGAAGCCGCCTCATCCAAGGCCCGCGTCGTCGTCGTCAGCCGACTGTATCCCACCAGATGGATGACCCGGTTTCGCACATCATTCTGCCGCAGCAGCATGAAGATCACAAAAACCACGACCACAGCAGCCGTGCCCAGACTGTCAGCTAAAAAGCCCAGGGCCGACATGGCTGTCTCCTGCAATCGATTCGTGGACCGTTCGATCAGCACCGGGGTTTCCGGAGCTGCACCATTGCGCTTCACATCTTCCGCATCTGAAGCGTTGGAAATCTCCATCGCGAGGCTTTGCAGCTTTTCAAACACGCCGCCTTGCCCGACCTCCCGCACGCTGATAACGCGCTGGTGGATAGTGTGGCGGTATCCGGGCAGTTCCTTCACCAATTGGTGAAGCTCCCCTCCGAGAACCCACAGCAATGCCCCCATCACTGAAAACGAAAGGACCGTCACGGTGATGACGGCCAGGGTGCGGGCAAAGTGCAGGCGGTGATTGAAAAAGGACACCACCGGTTTCAGCAAAAAGGCGAATAGAGCCGCCAATGCTAAGGGGATGAAAAAGTCCCGACCCGCCCACAGCATCGCCACGGTGAGCATCACCGTGGCGAGCCGGATGAGCGGAGCCATCTGAAGTTGCAAGGCTTCCATAGGATAGTTCCGCTGATCCTGAATTAGGGATGACGAAACGTGAACTAACGACGGCTGCTGCTGGCCATCAGGCCAAACAACAAGCCCAGGCCGATGGCCACGCCCAGACATTCGTAGGGACGTTTGTGGACCACCGAGTCCAGCGCCGAAGCCTTGTTGCGAAGCTGACGCTCGATCTCATGGCTGGCTTCACCCGCATAGTCGGCGATGCCGGCAAGGCGTTCTTTGACCTGACCCGTGTAGGTCTGCGAATCCTTGCCAATGCTGTCAAGGATGCCGCGGGCTTCATCAGAGATGGTGCGCAGGCTGTGGTTGATCCGTTCAGTGGTGGTGAGTGGCTTGCGTTTGAAAAGTAGGCTCATAGGAATGTGATGTTAATGGTTAGGCAAGTAGCGTTCACTCAGAGGGGCTTGCGGCCCTGGATCACGCGGAGCAGAATCACCACGATGGCGATCACCAGCAGGATGTGGATGAATCCGCTAAGCGTGTAGCTGGTGACGAGACCCAGCAGCCAGAGGATGAGAAGAACGACGGCGACGGTGTAGAGCATAGAGGTAGTGTATTGAGGTTGAGATACAGGAGATTGACTTCAGGGTCGCTTAGCGGCGCAGATACAGACCGAGAACGACACCGCCGAGGGCGGCATAAGCGAGGGCACGAAGAGGGTTCTGCACAGCGTAATCACGCAGTTGGTTGAGGTTTTGATTGGCATCCTGCACCACTTTCTGGGTGCAGCCGTCAATGCGGGTGCGGGCCTCATCGCGGAGGTTGTTCAGGTCCTGTTTGACCGCAGTTCCCAGATTGCGAAAATCATTGGCGGTATCATGCAGGACTTCGTCGGTGCGAGGTGTGACAGTCATAGTTTTATGGGGATCAGGTTTTGAGAAAAAAACTCGCCCCGAAGATGATCAGAGCGATGACCGCCACCGCCCAGGCCAACACCGATCCGTTACCAACCGCACCCGTGGCAGCCGCAGCCGCTGCGAGAATCGCAACGGCTACAGAGGCAACACGGAGTTGCGAGTAGCGGGGGTTTGGATTGGCGTGGATCATGGGAAGCAGCAGTATGGCTCCTTCTATCGCACACAGAGTGCCACGCTCACCAAGCCGCCAGCAAACCCCTCACCATCAACATTTTAACTCAATCTGCCCTCGCACCTGTGAGCCTTCAAATCACGATTTTCGTGCAAAGGACGCATACCAGCCTTGCGAAATGCACGCGGCAAGATCCCCATAAAAAGAGCCGCCCGAAAAGGCGGCTCTCAAGAGAGTCAGCGATGTTTAGAGACGGCCAAACTCACTCGCCCAGCAGCTCCTTGATCTTGGGATCAATCGCTTCAGCCCACATGTAGTAGCCTTTTTCAGAAAGGTGCAGCAGGTCAGGCATCACCTCGCGGGTGAGGGTCCCATCCGGCTGAAGGAAGGTCTTTCCGATATCCATGAAATGCACCTGTTTACCATCGGCCAGTTTGGCGATGATGGCATTCGTCGCCTCATTCTGCTGGCGCATGGCATCTGTGGGTTTTTCACCGCGTGGGAAGATGCCCAGCAGTAGGATCTTGGCCTCAGGAGCCTTGGTCTGCAGCTTGCCTATAATGGCCTTCACACCTTCCGCCGTTTGCTCGGCAGAGCTGGCGTAGATGGCTCCATTCAGCTCCTTCTGCGCACGACCCACGTGGCCAGTATTATTCGTGCCGATCATGAGCACGATGAGCTTCGGCTTCAGCCCGTCGAAGTTACCGTTGTCTAGGCGCCACAGTACATGTTCTGTGCGGTCCCCACCGATGCCAAAGTTGGCGGCATTGCGCTTGGCGTAGAACTTCTCCCAAGTGGCCTTGCCCTTGCCTTCCCAGCCCTGGGTGATGGAGTCGCCCAGGAAGACCAGCGTGGCGGTTCCTTGCTTGGAAATGGCATTGAAACTTTCATGCCGTTTCACCCAGCCGCCATCACGCGGCACGGGATTGATGGCGTAATTGGGCTCGGCAGCAAAAGCGCCACTGATGAACAGGGCAGAAGCGATGAGAATGTTTTTCATGGTTTGAGGTGGGCAGTGAAAACGATAACTGCCGACCATTGCAATCATTACTTCTTCAGAGCGGCACGAACCATCACCGGATCATCCGTGGTGATGCCATCCACGCCCAGGGCGGCCAAGCGTTTCACATCTGAAGGTTTATTGACCGTCCACACATACAGTTCCAGGCCCGCGTCTTTCACCTGTTTTACCAACGCCTCATTCCACGCCCATTTTAAGCCCAGATCCAGGCCGTCCAGGCCATCAGCTTTGGTATCGGCAATGAGCTGGGTCAGATCCACCGGCTTCTTGTCCTTGGTCTTTTCTGAGGACAGGCGATAGACCTTCATCCAAGGCAGGGCCTTCTTCGATTCCTGCGCCACTTGGCGGTCAAAGGCGATGATGCAAAGCTGCGCTCCACGCAGACGCCAGGTCTTGAGCTGCTTTGCCAGCACCGGCACCACCTCCGGGCCGCATTTGATCTCTAGGAAAAAGCGCTTTTTACCGACTGGCATCGTCTTCAAGCTATCGACGAGGGTGGGGATCTTTTCGCCCTTGTAACCTTTAGCTTTCCAGGAACCTGCATCCAGAGCCTGCAATTCGGCCAAGGTGCTGTCCTTGACAATTTTGGCCACACCCGTGGTACGCTTGGTATCCGCATCATGCAGGATGGCGATCTCACCATCTTTGGTTAGGTAGAGGTCCAGCTCACAGGCATCGCTGTCATGCTCCCAGGCCAGATTGAAAGCCGCCACCGTATTTTCGGGAGCGCGCCCGGAAAATCCGCGATGGGCCACGATCTCGGTCGCAGACAGGTTCACCGAAAGAAGTGACAGCAGAAAGATGGATAAAACACGCATGGTCAGGGATGAAGCAAGACGCCCTTAACATGCCAAATCTTCCGTCGCAATTTTCCGTCACACTTCTCACCGTCATCTGCGCCGCCTGAAAAGCCCTGCTGTAGCCGCTAGCACCATCAGACCCATCCGGCTAGGCTCCGGCACCGCTGCGACACCCGTACTTAGCCCCACATAAGCATAGTGAGCCCCACGCCCCGGGGTGATAGCCGTGGTGGTATTGTCCCCCCAATAAACCCGGCTGGTGCCTGTGTTATCGATCGTACTGCCCGCGTAGTCCGAGGCCCGCAGCACCCCATCAATGAAAAATGAAGCCAATTGAGTCGCGGGATCCCAACTGATGCGATAGTCATGGTAACCTGGATCCAGCGTGTAAGTGGCCCCTGTGGCGTAAAGGCGCACCAGGGTATTACCACTGAGGTCATTGCCGAAATAGAGCCCATAAAGATCGCGCTTCCCCGTCACACCTTCATCAATCAGCAGGGTGCACCAGGCATTGTTGCCCAGAGATGTGGCCACCAGCGGATCTGGAGGAACAAAACGAATGGTAGCATCCAGCGTCCAGCCGATTTGCAAAGCCTCTGAAAGCTGCCCCGTCGTCAATGTCTTATTGTACGTCCCTGCATTGCTGCCGCCCTGCTCATAGACCTTCCACGCATCCACGCCGGATCCCTGATCATCTGTGATCGCCCCGGTCTGAACGGTACCTGAAAAAGTCCAACCTTCCGTGGTCGGGTTCACTGCTCCTACATGGGAAAACAAAAGAGTGGAAGCCTGGGCAGACTTGGCCACGAAAAACGCCACACACAGGAGTAGCCAACTGTAGCGTTTAAGGAATAACAACCAGCAAGGAAAGATCATCCTACCCAATCAGCAGCTACCATACCGCCAGATGACATCCTTCCCGAAGAGATCACTTTTGGCCTGAAACAAGTGATTCCACCACAATTCCAGCCCTGGTCGCATCCACGCTACGAAGCTCTTTTCACTTGCCACATTTCTGCACCCCCACATTGAAGCGAATGCGAAAACGTCTTTTCAGAATCGGTACGGGCATCGGCTTGCTCCTGCTGCTGCTCGGAGTGCTGCTTGGGGCGACGATCATCAGCCACCCTCAAACAGTCACGACTGGGCGTTATGATTGCGCCATTGTTCTGGGTGCAGCCGTGGATGGCACCACCCCTTCCCCGGTGTTTCAATCTCGCATTGACCATGCCGTGACGTTGTTCAAGACAGGCATCGTTTCCCACCTGCTTTTCACCGGCGGCAGCAGCGACGGAGATGAGATCCCTGAATCTGAAGCCGGCAAGCATTCCGCCATGTCGCAAGGGATTCCTGCCTCTGTAATTTTCACAGAAGACCGTTCGAAAACCACCATGCAAAATCTGGCTGAAGCCCAGAAGGTGATGACCCTGCAACGATTCAAGACAGCAGTGATCATCTCCGACCCTTATCACTTGTATAGGGCATCACGAATGGCGGCAGAGATGCAGATCACGGCCATCACATCCGCCACTCCCACCACACGTTACGTCACCCTCAAGACCCAGATCCCGTTCCTTCTCCGGGAGATCTACTTCACGATTCACTATTCCTTGTTTGGGCAGTAAGGCCCACCTCACTTCTTCGCCTTCGTCGCGATGGCCTTGTAATAGCTTTCGATGGCGGCGCGATACTCGGGAGCCGCTTCACTGCGGGTGGCTTCGCTGAGATCGGCGGCCATTTTGCTCGGCAGATGCCCCCAGTCACCATTGACCAAAATGGCATCGGGTCCCAGCACTCCTTCCACCACTTTCATGGACTGGTTTCCACCTTCACTGTCCGAAGGCTGGGCAGGATCGTTTTGGTTAGGCTTGTTTTGATTCTGCGCCTGTTGCTGGCCTGGCTGCTGGGAGCCTGGAGTCTGTCCCTGATTGCGCTGATTAGCCATGGACTGCTGCTGACTTTGCTGGGCATCGGCGAGGCTCTGCTGCGCCTTCTGCTGCTGATTCCCTCCTGGCTGCTGTTGCTGGCCGGATTGAGATTCCTGCGGCTGGCCAGCCTGGCCTTGCTGCGGATTCAGGGTCTGGTCCAGCTGATCCAAAGCCTGGGCCAGAAGCGCACCCTGGATGTCCTGAAAAGGATTGGCGGAACTGGGTGGCGGGGTGGCGGTGGCCGTCGCTTCGGCGGCCTTGGCAGCCTGGGCGGCGGTGGCCTGGGCCTCGGCACCGATGGGTTTTTGCGGCTGGCCGGGCTGGCCTTTGGCGACTTGCGCCTGCTGCTGGAGCTGGTTGCTCGCTTGCGCCGCCTGCTGGGCGGCCTCCTTCTGGCCAAGCCGCTGCTGGTGGCGGGAAACACGGGCCAGATCATGCGCCGCTTTTTCGGCAGCTAGGCCGATATTGCTAGGCTGCTGGGCCTCGGCCGCGACAGCCTGCTCGCTGGTCAGCGCCGCCTGTTTGGACAGCTCCGCCAGCGACTTTTGCATGGCGGGATTCTTGGGCAGTTCCTTTTCCAGTTCGGCCAAAACTGCTGCCGGATTTTGGCTGGCATCCTGGGCCATTTCAGCCAGTTCCTGCGCACGTTTGTAAGCTTCTTCCAAAGACTCCTGCACGCCCAGGTCCTTCTCCATGCCCTGCATGGCGGCGAGTTCCTGCTCTGTCAGTTCCTGCCCGTCTTCGGCCTTGGCCATGTTCTGGGCCAGTTGGTCAAGAGCCTGTGCCGTCTGCTGCTGAGCCTTGGCCGCCTGGTTCAGATTTTGCGCCTGCGGCTGGCTCTGCTGGGCCTGGGCCGCCTGCTTGAGATTCTGGGCGATCTCCGGGGCCTTTTGCTGCATCTGGGCCAGAGCCACATCGGCCATGCGGGCCATCTGGCGCTGGGCATCCTCCTGTAGATTGGCCGCATTGGCCTCCTGACGTAGCGCGGCCTGCAGCGATTCCATCTGCTGGGCATTTTCAGCCGTCTCCGCCTGCAAAGCTTGGGCCGCTTCGGCCACCTCTGCCACCGGCTTGCTAGCCTCAGCCTCGGCGGCCGCAGCTTGCGTGGCCTCCTGGGTCGCCTTTAAATCTTGGGCCACAGCTTTCATCATGTCACTCACGTCAGGCGTCATCAGGGCCAAGGTTTCCCGGGCTCCTGCCGTCTGCGCCGCAAGCTGCTGGGAAAATTGCGATACTTTTTGTTCAGCCTCGGCAGAGGCGCGCTGCGCAGCCTCCAGGTTCAACGGTTGGTTAGGCTGCTGGGCGGCCTGACGGGCGAGTGCCTGAAGCTGGTCGGCCGCCTGTCGGCTGGCGTCGGAGGCTTGCTGGGCCGTAGCTGCCATTTGCTGATCCGGCACTTTCAGACGGCGCAGCATGTCAGGCACCTGCCGGAGGGCCTCACTGGCGGCACTGGCCTGTTCAGTGGCATGGGCCGGGCTAATCGCTTGAGTTGGGTCCGGATTGGCCGCTGCTTCCGAGATGGCCTCCACGGCGGTTTGAGTCAGGGCATCGGCCTCCAGCATGCGGGTGAGTTGGGTCAACTGATCCGCCTTCTGTTGGGTGGCCGCGATGGCCATCGCCTCTTTCGGCAGCGCTGCCGCCTCACGGGCCAGTTGACCCGCAGCACGGCTGGCGCGATTGGCATCCAGCGCTGCATCGGTGTTCGTTCGCTGGTTCTGCTCGCGCAAAACAGCTTGGTCCTCCAGTTGCTTGGCCGCCTGCGCCAGCTCCTTTTCAGCCCGCTGGGCTGCGGTCTCATTTTCCTTGTTCAGCTTTTGACGGCCCTTGGGATCCTTGGCCTCAGCCGCAGCCTGGGAGAGCGCATCGCGGGCCTCATTCAGGGCGATGATGGCCGGATTTTCCTGCCGCGCGAGCTGTTCACGCAATTGGTTAGCTTTGTTGCCTGCATTCTCCGCCAGGGCGCGCATGGCCTCGGCAGCCCGGCTGAGCCGCTGACGGTGATTGTCAGCCGCCCCGTAAAGATGTTCGGGACTTTTCGTCTGGTCGGGCTTGTCCAGACTGGCCGCAAGGTCACCTGCCGTTTCTGTGAGCTGCTTGCGCATGTCTTCCACCTGCTTCTGCTGGCCGCCATCCAGCACAGGTTTCAGAGATTCCATTTCCTGGCGCAGGCCTTCACTCGCGGCGATGGCCGCCCGCTGCTGCTCCTGCCATTTGGGGCGCTGGCTGCTGTCACGGTTGGCATTGAGGGATTGCTCCGTCAGCAGGGCCTCCTGGCGGCTGAGCTGCTGCGCGGCCTGGGCCACGATCTTCGCATTGTCCTCGGTGGCAAAAGCACGGGCCGCCTGCGCGATGGAGTCCGCATCTGCACCGGCTTCACTGGCGGCACGGCGCAGCCCCTCGGTGCTTTCCATCTCCTTTTCCGTGAGGTTTTTCATCTGCGGCAGCGATTCATTGCGCAAGTGCGCCAAGCGCTCCCCCAGCACCTGCACCTCCATGCTGTCCAGATGCGTGGGGGCAGATTGCGCCGCCTGCTTGAGTTGGGTCCACAGGTCTTCGGCCCGGTCCGTCACCTGCTGTAGTTCCGCCTGGGCGCGGGCCACTGTAGATTCGGGCGCTTCACCCGCTTTTTTTCGGGCCGTTTTCTGCACCTGTTCCATCGCCTTGCGCAGCTCGCGTGTCTGTTCAGAAAGGGTCGTCGCTTGCTGGGCCACACGCCGCATCTCCTGGGCCCACTGCCGCTGCTGCGGGTCCACCGTTTGTTCCAGAATGATCACGCGAACGACAGGCGACTCAGCCGTCAGTCCCTTTAGGTCCGTCGCCACCAGCTTGATCAAAAGCGCATCCCCCGGCTTCACCTGTAGCGGGGCCAGAGGCAGTACCGTTTGCAGCTCGCTCTCCTTGCCCGGCTTGCTCACCAGCAGCTTTTGCTGCCAGTCCGCCCCATTCACCGCATGCGCCAGATGCACCGTGGCTAGGCCCACATCATCGCTGGCCAGCCCTTGCACACGCACCGTCTCATCGGCCATGAGAGAGATCTGCTCCTGCGGTTCCAGGGTCTGCACCACAGGCGGCAGGTCAGGAATCGTCAAGATCTGCCAGGGGGAGCTTTCTTCATTGGTGAAGCCCGTCTCCGCCGAGGTGAGTGCGCTGCGCCAGGATTCATGCTCAGGGCGGATGGGCAGTTCTCCGGTGAGAAAACCATCCGCAGTCTCCGTCATCGCCACCGCCTCCGGGTGGTCGGCATGATCGGGATTGATGAGCAGCCAGGCCTTGGACACCTTTTGGTTAGGCTTCAGCCTCAGCTTGACCGTGCTACCGTCCAGGGCCTCCACATCGCCCCGCTCCTCAGTCAGCGTCACTTCTGGCAAGCCTGAATAAGCCGGAGGCACCAGCGTTTTCACAAACTCCGTCACCCGTGGACGTGGGCGCGCCGAAAGCGTGAACCACGAGGAAATGGCATCGCCGGCCAGCACCCGATAGCGCAGGTCGCCCTGGCCGATCGCCACCATCCCGGAATAGCGCGTGTCATGGCTGCGCAGCATTTCCACGCGGCGCACTGGGCTGCCTGCCGTCTCTGTTTCAATGACCACGGAACCCGGCTGTGGCCCCTCAATGCCCGCCAGGATCTCCAGCTCCGAGGCAAACGGCACCAGCGTGCTGGCTGGGTTCGGTTCAATGATGCTGATCTTGACGCTCGAAGGACGCTGCAAATTGGCAAACGGGATGGCTGCACGGGCCAGGAAACCGGGCAGGTGCAGGGATGGGATGCAACTGAGCCCCACGACCAAAACCATGGCCACACACACACCCGCAAACCACGGCTTGAGAGAACGCAGTGGCAGGACGGTCCGCAGGTCCAGCTTCTCCATCTGGGCGGCCACCTCATCCTGAAGCTGGGAACGAAACTCCACGGAGCCTCCCCCTTGCCCTTCAGCCAGTTCCACCGCCGCCAGCAGGCGCTCGCGCAGTTCCGGAGACACGCTTTCCAGCAGCCGCGCGGTGCCTGCCACATCCCGGCCTAACGCCAGATGCCGCAGCGCCACCCGCCAAGCGATAAATGCGGCCACGGAATAAGCCGCCACCGTCAGCCACGGGCGCAGCACCTCTGGCATGAACCAGGCCCGATCCAGCAGGGCGATCGCCGTCCAGCACCCCAGGGCCACAGCCAGCACGGCAAGCGCGGCACGGAGGATCAGCAGACGCTGGCGGCGGGCACGAAAGGCCTGGAGCGCCTGAGCAGTAGCGGGACGGAGAGAGAGATTCATCAGGAAAGTGGGCAGGCAGTAAACGACAGCGGCAGTCACGTTTTTCGAACCGCAGGACACGATTTCGCCAAAAGACCTCGCCAGGTTAGCACTTTTCGTTCTCTCAACTCCAAGAATCCGCAGGCTGGAACGTCTTTGACGGGAGGTGAATACTCTTGCCTCAAGGGAAATTTCCAGGTTATCCTCAAATCGAACGCAATTTATCCCACCATGGACCCCAACCAGCCTCTTTCTGGCCAGCCTGCCCCGGATGTACCTTTGCCCCCGCCTCTGAGCGGCACTCAGCCACTGGGGCCACCACCCGGCTATCCGGCGGCCAATCTCGGGTATCCCGTGCAGGGCAATAACCTGGGCTACCCCGTGCAGCCCGGCATGATGCCACCTGGCTATCCCGCACCCACCTCCGGTCCGGTGCCCGTCGCGGCGGCCATCGAGGATGAAGCCGTTGCGGTCGAGGCCGCCCCTGGTGAAGTTTATCACCCGCCTGCCCTCAACCATTTCGAACCGGTGAAGCCTGCCAACGCCCTGGTGAAAGCCTGGCGCAAGGTCGGCGGCGGTTCTTTGACCCTCAGCTTGGCCATCCATGCTGGCATCCTCATCGTCGGCGGGGCCATCGTGGTCAGCACGCAGATGATCCAGAAGCAGGTGGACTTCCTGCCCGGTGGCGGCACCCAGCAAGGGGCGCAGGCCTCGGCCGAGATGAAGCATCAGGTGAAGCAGAAGAAGCAGAAGACGCTGAACAAGACGATGCCAATGAAGAAGATCGTGAGCACGAGCCAAAACTCGGCGATCACGCTTCCCGATGCACCGCCGGACTTGCTGGACGTGCCGGATGTGAGCTCAATGCTGGGCGGCGGGAGCCTGGGCAGCGGAGGATTTGGCAAAGCGGGAGCCGGAGGCGGCTTTGGGACAGGGATGGGAATGGGCGGGATGCAGGGCTTTGTGAGCCTGCCCCCCTCCATGCGCAGCCGCTGCTCCCCCCAGGAACGTTTAAAAAAGCTGACCGACAGCGGCGGCAGTCCCGAGTGTGAACGTGCGGTTTCCGCCTCCCTGGAGTGGCTGAAACAGAAGCAGGGCCCCGATGGTGCCTGGAACGGCATGGGCAGCAAGTCCGCGATGACGGGCCTCGCCCTCCTCTGCTACCTCGGCCGCTGTGAAACACCCGACTCTCCTTTCTATGGCGATACCGTCATGAAGGGCATTCTCTTCCTCATTGAGACGAGCAAAAAAAATCCCCATGGGATGATCTGTGAAGACATCTACAACAACGGCTCCACCTACGCCCACGGCATCGCCACCTATGCCCTTGGCGAGATGTACACCCTGGCCCGTCTGGGCAGCAAGGAACTGCCCGGCATGCGTGAGGCCTTCGAAAAAGGCGTGAAGCTCATCATTGAAAACCAGAATGAGCGCGGCTCCTGGACCTATGGCGGCAAGGATGCCGGCATGCCCACCGCCTACACGAAGAACAGCAAAGGCGAGGATCTCTCCGTCGCTGGCTGGCAGTTCCAGGCCCTCAAAGCCGCCAAGAATTCCGGCCTGAAAATTCAGGGCCTCGACTCCGCCATCAAAAAATGCACGGAGTATGTGCTGGCCAAGCAGACTAAGGATGGCGGCTTCGGCAATCCCGACCGCGACAAGCACTACAACCAGTGGAGCCTCACCGGTGCCGGATCCCTGGCCCTTCAAACGATGTCCAAAGGCCACACCGCTCCCCTGAAAAAAGCCATCGGCTTTCTCCGTGGTTTCTTGGAGGCCGAGCCTCTCGACTGGAACAAAAACTGCAACCCCTACTGCTGGTACTACTACACCCAGACCTTCTTCCAGGCTGGTGGGGATGACTGGAAATTCTACAACCAGCAGTTTCTGCCGCAGATCCTGGCCGCCCAGCAGCCCGATGGCAGCTTTAAAAAAGGCCGCCCCAACTGGCCGGCCGGGGACGCCACTGATCCCGTTTACCGCCAGGCTCTCTGCACCCTCATGCTGGAGGTTTACTACCGCTACCTGAAGGTGGCCGACCGCGACGAAGAAAGCTTCTTTGACCGTTAGTCCTCGCCATTTCCAGCGCAGATTCTGGATGCGGATCTGTCATGCCTCCGCCAGCTTGGAGGCATGAGTTCAGACGCATCTCCCCCTTCCCATTTTGATTTCATCGTCATCGGCGGCGGCAGCGGCGGTTACGCGGCTGCGCGCACGGCTCATTCGTTAGGCCTCAGCGTCGCCGTGGTGGATGGGGCGGCGGAACTCGGAGGCCTCTGCATCTTGCGCGGCTGCATGCCCAGCAAGACTCTCATCGAATCTGCCGACCGCAACCTCAGCATCCGTCGGGCATCTGAATTCGGGCTCAAGGCTCAGCCGCTCGGCGCAGACATCCGGGCCATCCGTGACCGAAAGCGCACCCTCATTGCCGACTTTGCAGGCTATCGCCAGCAGCAGCTCCAGGACGGACGTTTTGTCCTCTACCGTGCCCACGCCTCGTTCACCGGTTCACACACGATTGAACTCCAGCCCCGCGAAGGTTCGGACTCCTTTCAGCTCACGGGCAAGACCTTCTGCATCGCCACAGGATCCGTCCCCACCGTGCCACCCATCCCCGGTCTCGCCGAAGCCGGCTTCTGGACCAGCGACGAAGTGCTGGATGCGGAATCCCTGCCGGAATCCTTCGCCGTTCTCGGTGGCGGAGCCATCGCCCTGGAGATGGCGCATTACCTGGAAGGCGTCGGGCGGAAAGTGACCCTCATTCAGCGTGGCCCCCAGTTCCTCACAGGACTGGACCCGGAGTGCAGCACCGTTTTGGAACAGGCCTACACGCACCGGGGCATCACCTGCCATCTGGGCACCAGCATCCACAAGGTCACGACGGCCCATGGCCGCAAGCACATTGAGTATCGGCATGGGGAGAAGGAGCAAAGCGTCACGGTGGATCAGATCCTTGTCGCCATGGGCCGCGGCCCTGCTACCGACGGCCTGAATCTGGATGCGGCCAAGGTCAGCCTAACCAAAAAGAAGATCGTCGTTCAGCCAACCATGCAAAGCACGCAGCCCCACATCTTTGCGGCGGGCGATGTGTGCAGCCCGCTGGATGTCGTTCACGTGGCCATCCAGCAGGGAGAGATCGCCGCACGCAATGCCCACCGCCTCATTCACGGCCAGCCCGTGGAGGAAAAAGCCGATTACCGCCTGCTCCTCTTCGGTGTGTTTTCCCATCCCCAGGTCGCTTCCGTAGGCGCAGGTGCCGCAGAGCTGGAAAAAGCAGGCACACCTTTTGTCTCCGCCTCCTATCCCTTCAATGATCATGGCAAGTCCATGTGCATGGGCGAGACGGAAGGTTTTGTGAAAATGCATGCCCATCGTGAAACGGGCGAAATCCTCGGGGCCACTTGCGTGGGGCCTCACGCCACCGAGCTGATTCATGAGGTCGTCATCGCCATGCATTACCGATCCAAGGTGCAGGACTTCATGGCCATCCCCCACTATCACCCCACCCTCAGCGAGATCTGGACTTACCCCGCCGAAGAGTGTGCGGATCAACTGGGTGCTTGACCCTCACTCCCCCTCACCAGACCGGGCAATCACCCGCTTCAGCACCTCCGCCAGCCGCACACCCGCCGTCACCACCTGCTGGCGGGAAAGGGACCTCGCATCCCGGATGTAGGCATCCATCATCGGCGTGGTCATGGTGACCATCAGCACATCCTCCGGCTTGCCGCGACCGGGATTGGGCTGCGGACTGACTGTGGCGATTCGCCGCAGCAAATCGGGCGAATACACGTGCCGGGCAGCTAGGGCATGCCCCTCACTCAGCCACGCCTCTGGCTCCAGGGTTTGGGCAGAAACCTGCGCACGCTCCCACAGCGCTACATCCACATTCAACGGGAAAAGACGCTGCTCTATGTCCACCACACCGTTTTTTGCATCATTCCAAAGGCTGTCCCAGAAGAAGTGTAGCACATCCGCCTCCAATGCCGGATTCGCCCGCCTGATGCCCAAAATCAGCACCCGGTTGGCTCCGCGATCCCCAGTCTCCAGCTTCCCCGGCACAAAGAGCTGCGCACAGTGGCAGGGCTGGTGCATATCTCCCACCAGGTGGAAGAGCCAGCAGAGATCCACCGCCTTGTCCTTGGCTGCCACAGCAGGATCCCCCAGTTCGTGGATCACACGTTTCAGCGTGTGGATGGAATTGAATCCCTGCTTCGGCTCGGCCATGCCCGGCTGCCATTCCAGCAGCGGCATATCCACCTTTCCTTTCATCTGCTCACCCGCCTGCGCATCGGGGAAAACCGGCAGGTCGGTGTAATGCCAGCCGCTGTGGTGGTAAGTAGCATTGATCTCCGTGGAATTCGGGTAGCCCTCACGGTTGCGGATGAGATCTGACCAAATCGAAGCTTGGCCAAAGAACCATTTCGCCCGCAGCTCAGGCGCGAGGTCCCCCTGCCCCAGCTCCACCTTCATCGGCTCCTCAAAAAGCTCCATCTTCGTCGGATGCGCCTCCATCTGTCGCATCACCCACGCTCGTTCAGCCGGGCTCAGCCTTTCATAGGCCACCAGAGCGATGGCCTTGTGCCCGCCATCCCACCACGAAAAGGCGGGGCTCAGCAGGCCAAAACAGGCAAACGCTACGGTCCACGCCAGGCTCCCACGGAGCCTCCAACCACAAAGGAAATTTTTCATCAGATTAGATCTCAGGAACCGAATAAGTGATGGCTCTCCAGCACCCTGCCATCATGAAAATGTGCCGTTTTTGTCGGGTAGTCTCCGTCCATGCCATTTCAGCATGACACCCATCACCAATCTCTATTTCCGTTACCACATTCCACCTCCATTTTAGCGAGCATTCTTTCATGAGCCAGCTCGTCAAATCCATTCCCGCCTTGATCCTGGCTCTCGCAGGCTTCAGCACCTTCACTTTCGCAGGCGACATACCGCCTGTCCAGGTGCTGGTTCCAGAAAAAAGCCCCTTCGAATTTAACTTTCAGGCGAGATTGCGCGGTGAATGGCGGCAGAATGTGTACGACTTTAATGACAGCACGGATTCCCCCACCGACGACACCTGGCTGCTCCACCGCATTCGCATCGGCATGGAGTGGCAGGCCATGCCCTGGCTGAAAGTCACCGTCCAGGGACAGGACGTTCGCGAATCGTTCTCCGACCGCCCAGACGTGCCTAACCAAATGGGCGCTGAAGGCGATGATGCCTTCGATCTCCGCCTCGGCAGCCTCGAATTCGGGGACCCCAAGCACCTCTCGCTCAAGCTTGGTCGTCAAGTCCTCTCCTACGGTGATGAACGCCTCGTCGGCCCGCTGGAGTGGCTGAACTTCAGCCGCACCTTCGATGCCGTGAAACTTCACTACCAGGAAAAAGACTGGTGGCTGGATGCCTTCACCTCCAGCGTCGTTCGCATCCACGAATCCCATTTTAACACCTCCGACTGGCTGGATGGTGAAAACACCCGCGACCAGTTCTTCAGCGGCCTTTACTTCAGCACCACAGTCATCCCGGTCCAGACCACGGATCTCTACGCCTTCCACCTGCATGAGGAAGGGCTGGCTGGCGGCACCGATTTCGTCACCCTCGGCACCCGATTCAAAGGGGATCCTCTGAAACTCGCCGGCTGGGACTACACCGTCGAAATCGTCGGTCAGGCGGGCCAATTGCGGGGGCAGGATCTCCGCGCCTTTGCCACCCATCTGGAGGCAGGCTACAACTGGCTGCAAACCACCTGGAAACCTCGTCTCGCCCTGGAGTACAGCTATGGCAGCGGGGATGGTGATGCCACGGACGGCCAGTCCCACACGTTTCAAAACCTCTTCCCCACCAACCATCCGCCCTATGGGTTCATGGACACCATGTCCTGGCAGAACATGCACAACATCGTCCTCCGCCTTGCCGCCCAGCCCCATCCCAAGCTGAAGACCACGCTCGATCTTCACGGCTTCTGGCTAGACGATACCAGCGATGCCTGGTACCGCGCCAACGGCACCACTGCGGTGCGCCCCATCAGCAGTTCCGCCAGCAACCAGGCCGGAGCCGAATTGGACTTCACCATGAGTTCCAAACTCACCAAGCACCTGGATGTGCTCGTCGGTTACAGCCACTTTTTCGCAGGCCGTTACCTGGATGACACGGGCACCGGCGACGATGCCGATTTTGCCTATCTCATGGTCACCCTCAATTACTGACCACTAACCTTGCCCAGCCTGTATCACCAGCCACATCCTGCCCCGCCCATCTCATGAACAACCTCCATCTCGCAGTCCAGTTCTTCCTTCAGATTGCCGTCATCCTGCTAGCATGCCGCATTGTCGGCATGATCGCCGCCCGCTTCGGCCAGCCCCAGGTGGTGGCAGAAATGATCACTGGTGTCATGCTCGGTCCCTCCCTGTTTGGAGTGCTGGCCCCCGAATGGCAAAAATGGCTCTTCCCCTGGGATGCCCAGCAGATGACACGTGACACCTCCTGCTACCTGTTCCCCGCCTCCCAGCTCGGCCTGGCCCTCTACATGTTCATCGTCGGCATGGAGTTCCGGGTGGATATCGTCCGCAAAAGGCTGAAGAGCTCCATTGCTGTCTCACTCGCCGGCATGATCACCCCCTTTTTGTTAGGCGCATGCCTGGCATGGGTGCTGTTTCACTACACGGAACTCTTCCCGGAAAAGACTTCTCTGCGCGAGGCCATGCTGTTTCTGGGGGCCTCCATGTGCATCACCGCATTCCCCATGCTCGCCCGTATCATCCACTTCAAAGGACTGGCCGGCACCACCATGGGCACCGTTGCCATCGGGGCTGGAGCCATTGACGATGCCATGGCCTGGATCCTCCTCGCTGTGGTGCTTGCCAGCTTTGAAGGTAACGCCGCCAACGCCCTCTACAACATTGGCGGGGCCATCGGCTACGTGGTTGTCACTCTTGCCATCATACGTCCCCTGCTTGCACGCACTTCCGGCTTCATGGTCAAAGATGGCAAGCTCACCGATGGCGGCCTCGTCGTCGGCATTGCCATGATGTCCCTCGGAGCCTGGTTCACCGACAAAATCGGTCTGCACGCCGTCTTCGGTGCCTTCATCATGGGTGCCGCCATGCCTCGTGGCATCATGGTGCGGGATCTCATGGCCCGCATCCAGCCCCTGGCCGTCGCCCTGCTTCTCCCTCTCTTCTTCACCTACTCCGGTTTGAACACCAAGATCGGCCTCATCAATTCCTGGTTCCTCTGGGGCATGTGCGCCGCTGTTCTCGCCGCCGCCGTGTTAGGCAAGTGGGCCGCCTGCACCCTGGCTGCACGTGCCACGGGCATCTCCGGCCGCGAGGCCATGGGCATCGGCATCCTCATGAATGCACGCGGCCTCATGGAGCTCATCATCATCAACATCGGCCTTCAGCGCGGTATCATCTCCGAAGGCCTTTTTGCCACCCTCGTCATCATGGCCATCGTCACTACCCTCATGGCCTCCCCCATCTTTGAATACTTCGTCGGCAGCGGCACCCACAAGCCTGAAGCCGAAGATACCGAGAGCCTCCCGGCCGCCATGTGATGAATTCTCCGGTCAAATAAGCAGGTTGTGCCGAAGGGTTTCCCAGATCGCTTCAGGGAAGCCCTTCATGCCATTCCAGTCCCGCAGGCAGATCAAAGCCCGCATACTCAAGGTGGAGCACCCGACGGTGCCGCCCGCTCACAGATCGGCCCGAAGCATGCAGCAGCAAGGGCCGCATCAAAAGCGCGCCGCCCGCCCTCACCACGCAGGTCACCTCCGGCACCCGCTCACGCCATTCACCGATCCCCTCGGGCGATAGCCGTCCCTGTGCATGGGAACCGGGCAGCACCCGCAGTGCCCCGTTGGATTCATCCGCATCATCCAGATGCAGCCGCACCGTGATCATCTGCTGCAGCCATTCCGCCGGAGGCTGCACATGCGGCACGCCTTCCTTAACACTCCAGGGGCCAAACCCCGGCACCTCGCATCGTGCGCGCACCGCCAAGGTCAGATCCTGATGCCAGGCCACCAGCCAATTAGCTTCGGCTGACTTGTCGAAAAAGATCCCTCGCACAGGTAACGCATGCCCCTTCAAAAAAGGTTTCACCAGCGCCATCAATGCCTCCGAACGAGCCAGGGCATTCACTTCCGGCAAGGTAAGCATCCCCCGCCTCCCGGCACCCGTGGCAGACCCTAGGCAGGCCAGCAAAGACCTCTGCTGCGGCTCATCCAGGACTGCCTCGCGAAAGGCGAAACCATCCCGCTCCACTTCGCGGGCGGCCTGATCAGGGGAACGCATCATACCCCATGTCATCCACAGCCCAGCCCCTTTGGCAAATGCGATTCCAGCCCGCCTCGCTCCCGCTTCTCTGGAAAGCTTGCCTCCACTTCACAGGCATAAAAAAACGCTGACCAGTTTCCTGGTCAGCGTTGTGAGAATCAAATCTCTTCCGTTTAAGAAGCGGCTTTTGCCGGGGCGGCCGGAGCCGGCGTGGCTGGCTGCGCAGGGGCAGGCACTGGGGCCGGGCTTGGCGCGGGAGCCGGAGCTGGCACAGGGGGTGCAGGCTTCACCTCGATCTTCGGGGCCTCAGGAGCTGGCACTGCGGGAGTGGCAGGGACGGCAGGCACCTCGATTTTCGGTGTCACAGGCATTGCGGGGGCAGGTGCTGGCGTCACCTGGATCTGTGGCGCGGCAGGGGCAGCCGGGGCCGAGGGTGTCACCTGGATCTGCGGGGCAGCACCGGCAGGCATCAGCGTCGGGTTCAGCGTGGTGGAGTCCAGCTTGAGCTGGGGCGCACCCGGCATCGGCGTCGTAGGTGCTTCCACCTTCGGTTTCGGCGGCCCGTCCACTTCCTTGGTCGGAAGCTTGGCCGAGATCCATTTCAGACGACCTGTGCTCTGGTCCAGAAACGCCGGGTCAGCCGAAATGAACTTCGCAGGCACTGCCTCATAGGCCGCTTTCGCCTCTTCTTCTTTGCCAGAAGCCCAGAGGAGGTCACCCAGGCGGAGTTGAGCCAGGGCCGCCACATCACTGCTGGCGAATTCCTTGATGACCCGCTCAAACACAGGCTTAGCATCTTCCGCCTTGCCCAGCGTCTCAAGCTTCGTCGCCAGGGCCAGAAGCGTCTCTGGCAGCAGTGGGTGATCGGAATGCTTGGTGGTGAAGTCGCGCAGGGCTGCCACGGAGGCTTCCTTCTTGTCCTGGATCCACAGCAGGTCGGCCTTCAGCAGCAGGGCATTGCCCGCAGCCAGAGTGCTGGGAAAGTCACTCATGACTTTGTCACAGTCTTCCACGGTTTTGGCCGCAGAAAATGCCTCACCAGCGGCCACTGCATTGGCCTGACGGGTGTAACTGATCACGCCATAGACGACCGCCCCCAGGGCAATCGCAGCAAACAGCACAACGAGTTTTTTGAAGTTTGCTTCGAGGAACTGCTCCATAGGCGAGGATGGAACCATCGTATCGAGGACAGGTGCGGGGGAGGCAGGAGGAGTCGCTTTGGACATGGGCCGTTTTTTTCTAAAGGAATGCTGAGACGAATTAAGCGCCCACCTTGGCACGGGCCTCATCCGCCAGCGCGGTGGAGAGGTAGCGCTCGCCAGTGGAGCAGGCGACGGTCACGATGAGTTTGCCCGCATTTTCGGGACGCTTGGCGACCTGGATGGCAGCCACCACGTTGGCACCGGTGCTGATGCCGACGAGCATGCCTTCTTCCTTGGCCAGACGACGGGCCATCGCGAAAGCTTCGTCGTTGCTCACCTTGATGCACTCCACGATCTGCGCGTTACCAGCGCTGTCCTTCAGGTGAAGGTTTTTCGGCACAAAGCCAGCGCCCGTGCCCTGAATTTTGTGCGGGCCCGGCTGCACAGGTTCGCCAGCGAGGGTCTGGTTGATCACCGGAGAAGCCTCAGGCTCCACTGCGATGGCCTGGAAGCTTGGCTTGCGTGGCTTGATCACTTCGCAGGTGCCCGTGATGGTTCCACCTGTGCCGACAGCCGCCACAAAGATGTCCACCTTGCCGTCCGTATCCGCCCAGATTTCTTCGGCGGTCGTTTTCATGTGGATGGCCGGGTTGGCCGGGTTTTCGAACTGCTGGGGGATCCAGGCATTCGGCGTCTCTTTCAGAAGCTCTTCCGCCTTGGCGATCGCACCCTTCATGCCCTGAGGGCCAGGGGTCAGCACGAGGTCGGCACCCAGGAGGGCCAGCAAAGTGCGGCGCTCCATGCTCATGGTTTCGGGCATCGTCAGGATCAGCTTGTAACCTTTAGCGGCCGCCACGAAGGCCAGGGCGATGCCCGTGTTGCCACTGGTCGGCTCGATGATGACGGTGTCCTTGGTCAGAATGCCACGGGCCTCAGCGTCCTCGATCATGGCCATCCCGATACGGTCCTTCACACTGCCCAGCGGGTTAAAAAACTCGCACTTCAGAGCGATGGTGGCATCCAGGCCGGCCGTCACTTTGTTCAGTTTGACCAGCGGTGTCTTGCCGACGGTTTCGACGATGTTGTTGTAGATATGGCCCATGGCGGCTGCAGGGTTGGGGAGTTTGAAAGGCAATGCCTGGGGCCAAATGACAGCCCTAGACGGTGAGGGTGCAGTTTATAGGAGTGCCCCGGCAGGCTTGCAAAGGAAAAAACCGCCCCGGAGCGCCACCTCAGGGAGACTCCAGCCGCATCTGACCCGACAAAACCGGAGTGCTGGCAGCAGGTTGGGACACCGTTTCGGGCAGTCCGGGAAGTAGGAAAAAACCATACCCTCGCCGGCCTTCCGCATCGGTGTAGATCAGCCCCTCATACGTCCCTTTTCTCTGAACAGGAGCCGAACTGCCCGGAGGCCCCTCATCCACCAAGAGAAAGGTGCCGCTCAACTGCCCTGTTTTGGCATTCAGCTTCAGTGTCACCCGCCCGGGATTTTTCTCCGCGCCCGCCTTGGGCAGCAGCATCTGATGGAATGGGGTGATTTGGAAGGCCATGTCTGGCCGGGTCGAGGACGACTCGATGCCCGCCCCGGTAAACCGCAACCAGGCATTGTCCGGCGAATCCGCCAGTCCCAGCACAATGTTAGGACTCGTTGGCGGTAGGTACCTCTGGCCCACGGCATCCAGGTTCAATGGACCAAACCCTCTTGGGTAGGTCCGCCCAGTGCCCGCAGGCCGGGACCAGGTCACTTCGCCGTCTATCGTGTTGTCCTGGTCATCTTGATGATTGGCACCTTTTTTGATCTGCAAAGTGCCCACCAGGGATCCTTTGAGCGGCGTCTTATACATCGTCTGGAAAACCAGGATCTGCCCCTGCGGCCCTAGGAATGTGCTGCCCAAAAGGGCTTCCCCATCTCCCGTCTTGCCAGCCAGCTTCAGCGACCCAGCCTTGGCGACGGTAACGGCGGCAAATCCTCTCCCCACAGGAATGTCTTCCCCCGCCTCGCCGGTCAGGCCCAAATTGTAAAGGCCATCGAAGGCATCCGCTGGGTCACGCACACTCCAGGTGCTCTTCCAGCCTTCAAAAACCACCGGCGCGCTACCATCCGTGAGAGTGGCGGCCATCAGGCAAGTCTCTGGGTCCAGAACGAAGCTCAATTCCAGGGGGGACAATGGCGCAGGCTGCGAAACCGTGATCGCTCCAGCAGGTCGGCTGCCTGGTGCCGAAGACATCGAAAGCAGGCCGCCTTTGAAGCTGATCGGCTTCCGGCCTCCCAAAGTCAATTTCCCGCTGAAGCTGCCGGTGGAGGTGGTCACCAGATCCAAACGCCCGCCCAGGTCATCGTTAAAAGCATGTCGTGGGAGGGGTGCGACAAAGGTGCCAATGCTGCCAGCAGGCAGCGGACTAACCAAAAGCGCGACATTCACCACATCGCTCCCAAGCAAGTTTTTCGCCGTGATCTTCACCGCATAGGGTGTCGATTTCGAGGCCGTCACCCGCCCGGAAATAATGCCCGTAAGCGGATCTATCTTGAGCCCCGCCGGCAACCCCGTGGCCGCAAATGACGCTGGTGACCGATGCTCATCCGCACTCATCGGAACTTCGAATTCATAGTCTTCTCCCACGATCGAAGGCGGCAGTGCATCTCCAGACTGGAGGGGAGTGACGTCAGGCGCACCATTGATGACCCGCAGATCATGCGTCCCCGCGTCCAGCTCGCCCCCAGGCCCGAAGACCTTGCAGACGTAAAGCCCCGCATCCTCCAGCTCGGCATCTGTGAGCGATATCTTTTTCGCATCGCTGGAGATCACCCGTCGCGGATTCTCTGACAGCTCGCCGCCATCATCGGTCCAGACCAGCGAAAGGCCCTCGCCCGCAGTCTTGAAGGACCAGGAGGTGTTGCCGCCCTCGGTGACCAAGATGGTTTTGCCGGGATTCTCCGCCACGCCTACCTTCGCCACCAGACTGGTCCGGGGCTCGGCTGAGCTCACCACCACGGTATAATTACCTGCCTGGGCCAGTTGCACGGCTGGCAATCGCAGCTCTGCCTGCGTCGCCCCCGCAACCGTCTTCCCGTCTTTCCTCCACTGGTAGCGAAGCGGCGGTTTCCCCAGCGCTTGGACGCCCAGCACCACCTCCGTTCCCACGACTGCCAACTGATGCTCCGGCTGTACCAGAATCTCCGGCAGCCCGCCAATCACACTCACTGTCGCCCCTTGCGATTCAAACAGCCGCACCGGATTCGTCACCCACACATGATACAGACCTGCATCGGCTGCCGTCACATCGGTCAAAGTCAGCGTCGCCCCGGTTTCTCCCGGTAGCGGCTGCCCAGCCTTCACCCATTGGTAGGTGATCGGCTTCGAGCCCGTGACCTCCACCTCCAGGGTGACATCCTCCGTCTCGCTCACCTTTTTCGACAACGGATGCTGAATGAACGTGATGCCCACCACCGACACCTGGATGGAGACCGTGCCCACCATCGACGTCAGTTCCCCATCGCTCACGGCAAAGGTAAAGCTATCTGTCCCGGCATAGCCCTGATCGGCTGTGTAAACCAACCCCGGCGCAGTACCTGTCAGGGAGCCATGCGCGGGCGGGGTGACAATGCTGAACTGCAGACCTGGCGTTTCCACATCCTGACCAGCAAGCGTGATGGCCAGAGGCAGGTAGTCCAGCGTGCTCAAGGCCTGCCCCACTGCCACCGGGCGGTCATTCACCGCATTCACCGTCAGCGTCACCGTAGCGATGTTGGAGTCCGCCAGCCCATCGTTCACCTTGAAGGAAAAACTGTCCCCGCCAAAGTAATGCGCCGTCGGCGTGTAGCTGAAGGCCCCCGTGTTCGGATTGAGCAAAAGCGCCCCATGCTCCGGCCCCGTGACCACGGCATAGGCCAGCGGCGTGTTTTCCACATCTGTTGCCGCGGCCGTTCCTGTGATCGTCATGTCCTCATCCAGAGTGAAGGCAGCCCCTGACGCGACAGGCAACGTATTAAACGCCGTGATCTCCATCGTCACCTCCGCTGGTAAAAAGGCGTCATTGCCCGCCTGGGCTGCCCGGACGACCACCACTCCTACTTGGGTAAAGCTCAACTGACTACCATTCAAAGTCCCAGGACCGCTGACGACCGCAAATTCGACTGGCGTGAGCCCCCTGCTCGACGATGCCTGCAAAGCGACGGTGGAAGCAAAGGACGACTGCGTGGGTACCTGCCCGCCAAACGAAATCACTTGTTCCCCCTTCACCACCGTGAACGTGCGGCTCACAGGGTCCGCTGCCGCAAGGCCGTTGCCACCGCCCGCCTGGTTCGCCTGGATCGTCACCGTGCCCGCCGCATGGAAGGTCACCGTGTTTCCATTCAGCGAGGCGATATCAGCCCCTTCCGTGATGGCATAGCTCACAGGCAAGCCGCTGCTCGCCGTGGCACCTAGGACCAACGGCGTCCCACAGGTCTGCTCCGCAATGGTCTGGAAAGTGATGTCCTGGGTAGTGATGGAAAACTGCGTCGGAAGCGCCGCATTCCAAGCCGTTTCATCCCCGCGCTGCCAGGCCATCACCACCGTCGTGCTACCCACGGCCCCGGTATGGGTAAAAAGGTCTCCCGCGATGCTGCCACTGCCGGAAACAATCTCCAGCTCCACCGGCAGCCCGCTGCTGGCCAAAATGCGCCCCGAACGGAAACCTGTTGGCAAAGGCAGGATATTCTGCGGCTGCAAAGCCGGCAGAATCGGAGCCTGCACAAAGGCCGAACGTCCCCCTCCGGAAGTCAGCCGGAAAGAGCCTGAATAACCCGCCGTCCAAATCGAGCCATCGGCACGCATGGCTACCAGATGAACATTGCCAGCCTGTACGGCCACCCATCCCGTGCTGTTACCCACCCTGCGCGGAGATGAAATGGAACCGTCTATGGCCACCCCTTGCTGGTAAGTCGAGTTGTTACCCCATGTCCAGAGCGAGCCGTCCTGTTTCAGGGCTGCCGTCCAAGTCGTATTGCAGGTCACCTGTCTCCAATCATTGTCGGTCCCCACACGGACCGGCACACTCCGGCTGGTGGTATTTCCCAGGCCGAGCTGTCCGCTCGAATTTGTGCCCCAGGCCCAAAGGCTACCATCCGTCTTGATGGCAAAAGAAGACGATGTCGTCGTGGCGATTTGCGCCCAGTCCTTGCCTGTTCCCACCTGGGTAAAAGAAGTCCGCGTGGTGAAGTCTTCCAGGCCGAGCTGCCCCACGTTGTTCGTTCCTGTAGCCCAGAGTGACCCATCTTCTTTCAAGGCAAGAGAATAGAAGCTGCTGGCAGAAAGCTGCGCCCAGTTCGTCTCGCTCCCCACCTGCACAGGACTGGTTCGACTCACCGTTCCTCCATCGCCAAATTCACCCGCAGTGTTTGTGCCCCAGGCCCACAACGTCCCATCACTCCGAATCGCCATCGAATGAGAATTTCCAAGGGAGAGTTTTCGCCACGTACTGCCTAAAGCCACCGGAAGGGGGAGATATCGGACTGTCGTTGTTCCATCGCCGATCTGGCCACCCGAGTTAAATCCCCACATCCACAGCGAACCATTTTGCTGAATTCCACCCGAGTGAAATTGTCCAGTCTGGACAGTCTGCCAGGTGGACACAGCTCCAATGCGGATCAGATCTTGGGGATTGATGCTATTGTTGCCCATCTGGCCCGTAGAAGAAGAGCCAAATCCCCACAATGAACCGTCTGTTTTCGTCAGAAGCGTATTGGTGTTTCTAGAACTGAAATCGGCCCAAGCCATGGGACCTATGGCACGAACAAGCTGACGTGAACTTTTGCCCACATACCCGAGACCATCCCCCCAGCCCACAAAAGTGCCATCTGCCAGTAGTGCCCCTCCGCTTGTAGGCCCTGCCTCAATGAACCTCCAGTCGTCACCCAAGACATTGATCTTTACCGGGGCTAGTTGATTGACCTGATTGCCGTTGCCAATCTGCGCTTCACTGTTACGCCCCCAGGCCCACGCGGAACCATCGCGCCTGACTCCAGCGCTGTGATTGGTAGACGCATCTACCTCCACCCAATCAGTCGCCGTGCCGACCTGGTTGGGGGTGCTTGTCGCGGTGGTGCTTCCGCTGCCTAACTGTCCGTTTCCACTGAATCCCCAACTCCAAAGAGTGCCATCCCTACGAAGCGCCAAGCTGTGAACACCTCCGCCTGCGGCCTTCCACCAATTCGTCGCGCTGCCTATTTGGACGGGGCTTGTCGAACTGACTAGACTCCCCGTCCCTAATTGGCCGTTCGTTCCTAGCCCCCAGGCCCACAAAGTTCCGTCTTTCTTAACGGCGAGGCAATGGCTTGAACCCGAGGATACAGACTGCCAATCCGATAGCGACCCGACTTGCGTTGGAATAGTGCGACTGCCCGTGCTGCCGATACCCAATTCCCCCGAAATGTTCCCGCCCCAAGCCCACAGCGTTCCATTTGCCTTGATCGCATAGGAACAATTCGTGCCTGCCGAGATCGCAATCCACGGTCCAGGGTCAATCTGAATAGGCGTGAATTTTGAGACTGTTGTAGCGTCCCCAACTTGCCCGGATGAACTGCTACCCCATGCCCAAAGACTGCCATTAGTTTTAATCGCCAGCGAGTGGTTTCCTCCCGCACTTACCTCCGCCCAATCCGTCGCGCTACCCGTAGTTTCGGGCGTGAAACGAGTCGCAGTGCTCCCCTGTCCCAACTGACCAAACGACCCTAATCCCCAGGCCCACAAACGACCGTCCAGACCGATGGCCAGCGTGTGTGAACCTGTGTTGGCGACACTCACTTTCGCAAACCGATAAGGCTGATCAGTCAGGACAAAAGTCACGGTGACGGGTACCGCCGCCGCATACTGACCATTCCCGGGCTGGGAGATCTGAATGGTCACCGCCCCAGTGCTGCCGCCGGGTGTGACCAGCCCATCTGCATTCACCGTCGCCGGGCCTGCCAGCAGGGTGTAGGTCAAAGGCAGCCCGCTGGTGGCCACCGCAGGCAATTGGAAGGGGCCGCCACTCGTCGCCCTGGGGGAGATCTTCGCCACGGCAATCGTCTGGGCAGGCCCAGGGGCCGCCGTGGCTGTGGCCGTTAGAAAGACGATGAAGGGACCATCATCCGGGTCATTGGTGGTGATAGTGAGAGTGGCCGAATGCGCGCCTGCTCTCTGAGGATTGAACCGAACGATGAAGGGCAGGCTGTCCGTGCTGGCCAATGCCGCGCCCACCGGTGCCGAAACCAAGGCAAAGGAACCCGCATCTGCTCCTGACAAGGTGAGGCCATCCACCTCCAGAGAAGTCCCTGGCACGCTGTTAGCAAGCTTGAACACCTGATCCGCAGGATTCCCGCCCAGTTGCACATTACCCACGCTGACCGCTGGACCTCCGGTGTTCAGCACTTGATCCGCCGCATTTTTCACCACGATCTGCGGCGCAGTCCCCAGGACTTGCAGGGTAACCTGGCGGGTTAGTTGCAGATTGTTGAGCGTGTCTGTCAACAACACCTCTGCCTCATAGTTTCCCGCTGCCAAGTTAGCTGCGGATGCACTGAAGCCTACTGTAACAGTCACATTCTGACCGGCCGCCAAGGTTCCGGAGGAGGGACTCACCTGCACCCAAGGCTGGTCGGCCACCGCTGTCCACGGAACGGACTCGGCCGAAGTGTTGCTCAAATCATAAGTTTTGGAAACCGGCGTGAACGGCCCTCCTGTGAAGCCTTCTGAAGCCAGAGGCCCCTCAGGAGTCAGCGCCAGGGCAGTCGGCCACACAGCACCGCTGATGATCAGAGAATAACCTTGGGAACCAAAGGTCAGGCTACCAGTATGATCCACCGTGACGACGTACTCCCCGGCCTGGGCAGGAGCCGACACCAGCACCTGCTCCACATTGTCCACAGTGTTGATCCCTGTGGTCGCCACCGCCGTCAGTTGGGCATTCGTCCAGTCGCCCACATAGGGCATCACAAAAGGCCGGTGGGTGGCCCCGCCAGGGGCTGTCAGCCTGAGGTTCAAATCGTTGGTTAGGTCGCGTGTGCGATTGTCATGCGAAGAGGAGGACACACCCGCAGGGTCCGTCCAGCACAGCGTCACCCGGATGGGGCTGACACCATCCCAATAGAACGGATGGGTGTTGGAACCTCCCTGCGCCAGCACCTGCTCATTGATCTGCTGCATGCGCACATTGTCCGCCTCAGTCTTGATCAGATCTGCCGCCGCCTTGATGTTGATCAGCCCCCAGCCATACTCGTAGTCCGGTCCGGCCCGGCCAATGTCATTGGCGGTGTGAATGAGCAGCCCCTTTAGCGTACTGGCCTGCATGGCCTGCCCAGGGAAACGCTGCTGAAAATAATCCACCAGCAGCAGGGCGGATCCGCTCGCATTCGGGGCCGCCATGCTCGTGCCGCTCATCGACCCATAGGCACTGTCTCCCGTAGACAGGGCCGATGTCAGGCTGGCCCCATTGGCCACCACATCTGGCTTGATGCGACCGTCGTCCGCCGGGCCAGTGGAACTGAAGGCAGTGAGTGTTCCATTGGCCGCATTCCGCAGGCCTGCACTCACCGCATCATTCGCCGCCCCGATGGTGATGACGTTTTTGCAGGTCTTCTCATTGTCCAGCACGTCGTAACCTGCCTTATAGGCACCATCACTTGCCGGATGCTGGGCCGGATCATAGGTGCGGATCGCCCCCCCTGACGATTGAGTCCAGTTGCCACCGGTCGCAGGCGGGTCGTCATTTCGGTCATTGCCGGATGACATGAAGGAAAGGAAGTACGGCAAATTATACAGCAATCCGTCCAGGGCCACGCTGGTGGAATCATATCGGCCAAATCTCGTCTCCACATCATTCGCCGGATTGCCATCATCGGTAAACAGCCCGTACCAAGTGGCCGTTTCAGGCCGCCAGCCGCTGATGAAACCATAGGAGTGGTTCGAAATGTAAATCTTCCCCGCTTCCCCGGGTGCCGCAGCTCCCGCCGCCACCATCTCGGAATTGTCATTGGTCGAGTCGTAGGCATCAATGACCGCCCCTGGGGCCATCCCGAGAGAGGTGGCTGAAGCCCCACGCGCCAGCATGGTGCCCGCCACGTGGCTGGCATGATCTGAAAGGGTCGTGCTGCCGTCCTTGATCGTGATCCGCACTCCTGGGCCGAACTCTTGGTGGCTCGTCCGTGGAATTCCCCCCGCCTCCCAAAGCCCCATTTTGAGGCCGCTGCCCGTCACATTAAACGGAGCCGTGGAGCGCACCAAGTTGGCCCCAGAGCTGATGGCGGCATTCACATTGTGGTCCGCACGGTAAAGCGGCCTATCGCCCTCAAATCCCACCAAGATCGCCTTCGTCCCGCCCGGTTCGTGGACAATCATCGGGAAACCCAGCCGTTCCGCCTTGAGGCGAGTGGCCTCCATCTCGGTGTCTTCGATCTGCCGCAACTGTTTGACCAACTGCTCTCTTTTGGCCGGGTCCGTGAGGTCAATCTTCTGGGACAGCAAAGCCGCTGCCGGGGAAAGGCCGATCTGCGGTTCAGTCACCGCCTGTGGTTGCGGACTCTCCACTCGCACCTTCACGTCATCGGCCAATGGCGGCTGTATCACACTGCCAGCCGCCGCCGTTTCCGTGATGCTTTTGGATAACGGCACGCGTTCATCCCCAGATTCCTGCTGGGCTGATGGCTCTGCCTTACTTGCTGCCAGTGCAGACGCTGCCTCTTTGCTGATTTTGGAAGGAAAACCTCCAGACCACTTCAGGCCAGCCAGGATCATGACAAGAGCCACCGGCAGTAGGAGAAGGCGCGACTGAATTTTCACGCCACGTTTTTATGAACCCCCTAATTCAAAAACAAGGCAAAACACCCAAGATGCTAAAGAAAATACCGATTAACCAAAATCCACTCATCACCCAAAAAAAGGACAGGCCCCAAAAGGCCTGTCCTCACAAAATCACCCTTAATCGGGCTCGGTCGCTAATTAATGCTGGCCGCAGAACTCTTCAAAGCGGTCCATGCCCGCATTGATGACGTCCAGGCCCGTGGCATAGCTGAAGCGCACGGTGTATTCAGCACCGAAGGCGACGCCAGGAACGGCGGCGACTTTGCCTTTGCTCAGCAGCTTCTCGCAGAAGTTCACGGACTTGATGCCGATCGGCTCGATGCCGACGAGGAAGTAGAACGCGCCCTGAGGCTCGATCACCTTGACGTTCTTGATCGCCTGCAGGCGGCTCAGCATATACTGGCGGCGCACATCGAACTCATCGCGCATGTCTGCCACGATCTGCTGGTCACCCTGAAGGGCCGCAATCGCACCATACTGGGCAAACGAGGTCGGGTTGCTGGTGGTGTGGCTCTGGATCGTGTCGATCGCGTCAGCGATTTTCTTTGGTGCAGCCGTGTAGCCCAGGCGCCAGCCCGTCATCGCGTAGGCTTTGGAGAAGCCGTTGATCGTGATGGTGTGGTCGAAGATGTCCTTGCTGATGCTGGCAATGCTGACGTGCTTGTTGTCGCCATAGACCAGCTTCTCGTAGATTTCATCGGAGAGGATGAGGATGTCTTCAGCCGTGGCGATTTCGCCTAGGGCCTGGAGCTCTTCCTTGCTGTAAACGGACCCAGTCGGGTTGCCGGGGCTGTTGATGATGATCATCTTGGTCATCGGGGACATGGCGTCCTCGAACTCTTCCGGGGTGATCTTCCAGTCGTTTTCCAGCTTGGTTTCCACCACCACCGGGATGCCGCCGACGAGCTTCACCATTTCAGGGTAGCTGGTCCAGTAAGGAGCCGGGATAATGACTTCGTCGCCAGGATTCACGCAGGCGGCGATGGCGTTGTAGCAGCTATGCTTGGCACCGCAGTTCACGCTGATCTGGGAAGGATCATACTGGATGCCGTTGTCGATCAGCAGCTTTGCCGCCAGGGCTTCACGCAGTTCGATCAGGCCGGAGCTTTCCGTGTAGCGGGTCTTGCCGGTGTTCAGCGCCTCGATGGCCGCAGCGGTGATGTGGGCGGGGGTGTCAAAGTCAGGCTCACCCGCACCAAAGCTCAATACGTCCACACCCTGCTTCTTCAGTGCCTTCGCCTGGCTGGTGATGGCTAAGGTCATGGAGGGCGAAAGTTCGGCGATGTTTTTGGCGATGAAGTCCATAATGGGAAAAGGTGCGGATCTAAGTGGTTGTGCAGGGGGGCCCCTCGGGAAGGGCTGGCTAAAAAGGAGCGGCGAGCGGGTTTGTCAACGCTGGGGGTGGCGAAGACGGCATCACTTGTAGCCAGTTTTCTGGCCACTGACGAGGCAAAAAGCCATTGAAAAGTTTCTTCCCCCTTCCGCAGGCACCAGTCGGTGCTTCAATACGTCGCCCGTCCCCCGGAAAGATCGAAGACTGCCCCCGTCGTAAACGAGCACTCCTCCGAGCACAGCCAGGCCACCAGGGCTGCCGCCTCATGTTTCTGCCCAAAGCGGCCCATTGGGATCTTGGAAAGCATGTAGTCAATGTGCGCCTGGGTCATCTGCAGTAGAATGTCCGTCTCGATCACTGCCGGTGTAATGCAGTTGACCAGGATGTTCGAAGTCGCCAATTCCTTGCCCAGGCTCTTCGTCAGGGCAATCACCCCGGCCTTTGAGGCACTGTAGTGCGCTGCGTTCGGATTCCCCTCCTTACCCGCCACCGAGGCCACATTGACGATTCGGCCGTAGCCATTTGCCAGCAGGTGCGGAATGACGGCCCGGCAGCACAAAAACGACCCCGTAAGATTGATATCCATCACACGCCGCCAGTCCTCCGGCCTCAGTTCCCAGGTCTTCGCATTGTTCCCCGCGATGCCTGCATTGTTGACCAGAAGATCTATCTTGCCCAGGGCATCCAACGTTTTTTGGGCCGCCGCTTCCGTGGACTCCGCACTGGTCACATCCACCTGGGCCGTGGCCACCTCTCCGAGTGGGGACAGCACCGCCTGTGCCTGCCCCAGAGCCTCCGCATCCACATCCCAGAGGCAGACCGAGGCCCCCGACTGTAGCAGACGTTCTGCGATGGCGTAGCCGATGCCTCGGGCGCTGCCGGTGACGATGGCCTTGCGGCCAGAAAGTGGGAGAGCATTCATGGAGAGCATCTCACTACGGCCCCCGGCAAGATTTTCTTCAGGGTGATCCAATCGCCCCAGCATTATCGATCACCGAAAATGATCTCAGAGTCGGCCCTCATCGTGCGAATCACCCAAAGAACCTCGGCAGCCTGTTTAGCGGTTCGCCGGAACAATCCGCCCTTGTGCTAAAGCAGATGCTATCCTAATCAGCAGGCCAAGCTCCTTTCCCCTTTCATTCCCGTGTCTTCGTCGGCGATCCCAGCACGCAAAACCCCGGGCCCTCTGACCCGAGCTGAGTTCGTCCAACAGGCCGCAGCGATCCAGGCCACACCGGACCCGGCACTCACCCCGATCAAGGTGGCCATCCTGTCCACCTTCACCGTGGACCTCATGAAACCCTGCCTCATCGTTGAAGGCGCAGCCCAAGGGTTTTTGCTGGACCTTTGGTTAGGCCCCTTCGGCCAGATCGAGCAGCAGGTCTTTGATCCCGGCAGCCAGCTCTATCAGGCCAGCCCTCAGACGGTGCTCCTCATTGCCCGGCTTGAAGACTGGGCCCCTGATGTGGCGTATCGTTTTGTCAGCTTGTCGGCCGAAGCACTCGCTGAAGCCAAAACCCGGCTCATTTCCCGGTTTCAACAGGTCCTGGAGCAAATCCGGCAAAAGACTCAGGCCACGGTTTTGGTCGCCAATTTCCCTGCCCTGCCCTGGCTGGCCGCCGGCTTGGCAGATCCTTCCCTCCCCACGTCCCAATCCAGCTTCATCCAGCAACTCAATGAGGCCCTGGCCGAAGTCTGCGCCCGCCTGCCCGGCACTGCCATTCTAGATACGGCCCGCGTCGCGGCCGAGGTGGGCCTGCGCCATTGGAGCGATGAACGCATGACCTACCTGGCCAAGGCCCCCCTCAGCCTGGAGGCCATGAGCTCCCTGTCAGCCGCCTTTGCCCGCAGGCTCCGCTCTCTCACCGTCACTCCCAAAAAATGCTTGGTGCTGGATCTCGACAACACCCTTTGGGGAGGGGTTCTTGGCGAAGCAGGGCTCGACGGCATCGCCCTCGGCCCCGATTATCCCGGCAATGTCTTTGTGGACTTTCACAAGCGCGTGCTGGCCCTGCGTGACTGCGGCGTGCTTCTGGCTGTCGCCAGCAAAAACAATGCTGAGGATGCCATCCAGGCGCTCGACCAACATCCCGCCTCGCTGCTGCGCAGTGAACATTTCTCCGCCTTTGAAGCCCACTGGGAAGACAAGGCCACCAGCCTGCGCCGCATCGCCAGCAGCCTGAACATTGGCACCGATGCCCTCGTCTTCTTTGATGACAATCCCACCGAGCGCGAATGGGTACGTAGCCAATTGCCCGAGGTGACCGTGATCGAAGTCCCCGCCAGCCCTCTGGGTTACGCCAAGGCCCTGGCAGAATGCTGCTGCTTTGACTTCGCCGGACTCGTCCAGGAAGATCTCCAGCGCGCCGGCCTTTACCAAAAGGAGTCTCAACGACAGGAAATGCAGGCCCAGGCGGCCTCCCTGGAGGATTTCCTGGCGGGCCTCGAAATGAAGATCACCGCCGGTCTGGCCGATGAAGCCGTGCTGCCACGCATCGTTCAATTACTGGGCAAAACCAATCAGTTCAATCTGACCACACGCAGACACAGCGCAGCAGATCTTCAGACCTTGCTGGATGCCGGTTCCCAGATCCTCTGGTTCCGAGTTAAGGACAAATTTGGTGACAATGGCGTCGTCGGCGTATTGATCGCCTGCCCCACCGAAACCGAGGGCGGATGGTATCTGGACAGCTTTCTGATGAGTTGCCGGGTGATCGGGCGGCAGGTGGAAACCGCCATGCTGGCCATCCTGGAAAGACTTCTCGCCAGTCAAGGTGCGACCACCCTGACAGCCGACTTTTTCCCCACGGCGAAAAACCAGCCTGCCGCCACTTTCCTGGCAGACCATGGTTTCGAAAACAACGGCTCCCAATGGATATTATCATTGGCAAAGCCGCGTCCTCTCCCTGACTGTCTTCAACTCGAAGGCCCCTTCACTCAGTTATGACACCCGATCAGATTCAGAAACTCCACTCGGTGCTCGCCGCCATCCTTTCTCTCCCGGTGACCGAAATCACCGATGACCTCAGCCCCGACACCCAGCCTGCCTGGGACTCGGTGACTCATCTCAGCCTTGTGATGGCCGTGGAGGAAGCTTTCAACGTATCCTTCACGCCCGAAGAGACACTGGACATGACTTCGGTGAAACTTATCCGCCTTCTGCTTGAGGAAAAAGGGATCTGAGCTTTGGCATGGAAGGGTTTCTGGAGGAAAGTATCCAAGGTTCCATCTTGCATAGCGCATGAAAACGGTTCTCTGACAGGCGACACTCCCTCTCAACGGCCATGACAGCTTCAGCCTCTCCTTTGCCAAAATCCACACAGGAACTGCGGGCCATCCTGGCCTGTGACCTCTTCCGTCAGGAAGGAAAAGGCGGCAAAGGCCACTTCCTGAAGCATTTCATCAACAATCCGGGCTTTCGATATGTGGTTCTGTTCCGCCTCTGCCAGTTCTTGCGGCAGTCGGCCTGGAGCAAGTGGACCTTACACCCATTGGCCTTGCTTTGGTTTCAACGGGTGGGCCGCATCTATGGCATCCGCGTGCCACTGAGCTGCAAGGTGGGGCCAGGTTTCTTCATCGCCCACTGGGGCTGCATCTGGGTGAATCCAGGGGTGACGATTGGCAAGAACCTCACTCTCACCCACGCCGTGACCTTGGGCCGTGCCAGCCGGGGAGCCACCTGCGGCGTGCCCACCATCGGTGACAATGTCTATCTTGGCCCCGGAGCCTGCGTTTCCGGCACCATCACCATCGGCAATCACTCCCTGGTTTCCGCCAACTCCGTCGTGCTGCAGGACGTGCCGGAGAACGGCGTCGTCATCGGCGTGCCTGCCCGGCTGTTCTCTTCCAGCGGTTCCGAAGGCTACGTGACCCATACTGTTTAACTGCCCTCTCCCCACATGACCGACCGCTTTAAACAAGGAATGGTGTTTACCGATGAGGTGACGCTCTCCGCCGAACTCGTCGGCCGCTTCGCCGATTTCTCAGGAGACCATAACCCCGTCCATCTGGAGCCTGCCGCTGCACGTGGATTCGGCTATGCACGCCCCTTTGCCCATGGAGCCATCCTGACCGCCATCGTCTCCCGCATTATCGGCATGAAAGTGCCTGGTCCAGGAGCCGTCTGGATGAGCCAGAACATGGAGTGGCTGAAGCCGCTCTTCGTGGGCGAAACCGTACGGGTGGAGGCGGAGATCACGGAGGTCTCCACCGGAGCCTCGGTTTTGCACCTTGCCCTGCGTGCCTTCAATCAGCAGGGAGAAGCCGTGATGAACGGGCAGGCCAAGGTTAAGATGGCCGCCCAACTCGCAGTGGCGGAGACCAGCGACCAGGAGAAAGAAACCCGGGTCGCCCTGGTGACCGGAGGCTCCCGTGGCATCGGCGCTGCAGCAGCCCAGGCCCTGGCAGCCGCCGGTTATCATGTCGCCCTCAGCTATCACTCCAACCAGTCGGCAGCCAATGAAGTGGCCAGCAGGATCCGCGAACACGAGGTCCGTTGCCAGACCTACCCAGCCGACCTTTCAAACGAAGATGCTGCCAGCGAGCTGGTGCGCAAAGTGACCCGCGACTTTGGCCGTCTGGATGTGGTGATGCATGCCGCCAGCCAGCCGCTGAAGAGCCTTAGCGTGATGGAGCTTTCCCCGGCTGACTACCGTGACTACTGGCGTGTGCATGTGGAGGCAGCGCTGGCCCTGGTGAAGGCAGCCGTTCCAGGCATGGGCGAGCGCCGGTTTGGTCGGCTGATCTTCCTGGGCACCTCGGCCCTGTTTGGGGCGCCTCCCGCCAAAATGGCCGCCTATGTCAGTGCCAAGCAGGCCCTCTGGGGGGCCGTGCGCTGCCTGGCCCAGGAGCTGGGGCCGCAGCAGATCACGGCCAACATGATCTCCCCGGGCATGACCATCACGGAGCTGACGGACAACATCCCCGCCCGCATGAAGGAGGCGGAAGCACGCAAAGTACCACTGCGGCGGCTGGCCGTGCCGGAGGACATCGCCTCCGTGGTGGCCTTCCTGGCCAGTGATGCCTCGGCCTACCTAAACGGCCAAAACATCCCGCTAACGGGTGGCCCAACCTGAATCTCGTGCCCTGATTACACAAAACCCCAAACACGAAACCGTGTTTGGGGTCTGCGAAGAATCAGAGATCCTAATTAAGCTGCGACAGCCTTGTCTTCGGGCTCGATGAGGCCGTATTCGCCATCCTTACGGCGGAACATGATGGCCAGCTTGTGAGTCGTCTGGTTGTGGAAGACGACGAATGGGCGGTCATTGATTTCGAGGTCCATGATGGCTTCATCCGGATAAAGCGGGCGCACCTTGTACTGCTCCTGATGGACGTAGGCATGCTCGACAGTTTCGACTTCGCCATGAAGGTCGTCGGCGTGGAAAACCTTCTGCTCCAGGTGGCGGATGCTGCCGTCCTTGCGAGGACGGTGGCTCTTCAGGAGGCGGGTCTTGAACTTGCGCATCCGGCGGGCGATCTTGGAGATGGACTCGTCGATCGAGGCATAGATGTCTTCCGTGGTGCTCTTGGCTTCGATATGAATGTGGTCAGCGCAGAACAGGATGATTTCGGCGATCTGGCGGTGGTGCTCCACATCCAGGATGACTTTGGCCTCAATGATTCGCGGGTAGTCCAAGTGGAGGCTCTCGATCTTCTTATGAGAGTATTCACGGATGGCCTCTGTGATCTCGATATGACGGCCAGTGATGACGATCGGCAGGTTCACGTTATGTTTTTGCATGGTATGTATCCTCCTGTATTGGGGTTGGTTGAAAACGGTTGGGGGAAAGGGTGTTACATGGTGAAATCTTCGCCCAAGTAAAGGCGGCGGGCTTCAGGATCGTTGACGAGAAAGTCTTTGGTTCCGTGGCGTCGCACCTGGCCTTCGTAGATGAGGTAGGCACGGTCCACAATGTTCAGCGTTTCGCGTACATTGTGGTCAGTGATCAGGATGGCGAGCCCCGCACGGCGAAGCATGCGGATGATGTCCTGGATCTCACTGACGGCGATGGGGTCCACGCCGCTGAAGGGCTCATCGAGCATGAGCAGCTTGGGCTCAGTGACGAGGCTGCGGGCGATGGTGAGGCGGCGTTTTTCGCCCCCGGAAAGCGTGAGCGCCAGATTGTCCGCCACATGGTCAATGCCGAACTTTTCCATGAGCTGCTGGCACTGCTCCTCACGCTCCTTCTTGGTGTAGTTCTGCGTCTCCATGACGGCGAGGATGTTCTCGCGGACGGTGAGACGGCGGAAGATGGACTCTTCCTGTGGCAGGTAACCCATGCCGAGGCGGGCGCGCTTGAACATGGGCTGCTCGGTGGCGTCGTTACCATCGAAGATGACCTTGCCGCCGTTGGGACGGACGAGGCCCACAATCATGTAGAAGGTGGTGGTCTTGCCAGCACCGTTGGGGCCGAGGAGGCCGACGATTTCGCCAGCCCGGACCTCGATGTCCACCCCGTTCACCACGGCGCGGCCATCATAGACTTTTTTCAGCCCCTCAGTGTGCAGGAGCATGCTTCTTTCATCCGGGCCGGAGGCGGCGGCCTCAGAAGATTCGTCAACCGGGGCTCCGTCCCAGATGGGTGCGGAGTCGGTCGGGGTGGATGGACGCTTGGAACGTGCGGCTGACATGCCCGGATAATGAAAATTACAGGTTGTTGCGAGACGCCCCTGCGCCTTCCTCCTCCGACAGGATCACTGTGCGGGTGCGGCGGTTGGAGTTGAAGTTGCCCTTCTCATCGAAGGTCATCACGGTATCGGGCGTGATGGCCATCTGCATCACGTTTCCGGTCTGCACCTGGGGATTGTCACGCATGGTGATGATGCCGGTGGAGCCTTCATAGACGGCATTGCGGCAAAAGGCGCGCTGGAGTTCGCCGGAGGGATTGGCCTTTTCAATGCGCACCATGGGGCCAGAAGCGATGGCTTTTTTGACGGTGCTCTGGCGCTTCTCCGGCTGGCCTTTTTTACCGGCCATGATCGGATCAATAGCGGAAGGCTTCGGTGCCGGTTTGGCAGCTTTGTCCGTCGCCTGCGCCTCCTGCTCGAGGTGAACGATCAGCTCTTCGCACTCAATGTAGAACTGCGGGTGACGCGCGCGGACGTTGCCCGTGTAAATGAGGACGCGGGTGCTCGAGTCGAACACGCAGGAGTCGGACTCGATGACCGCCACAGGCTTTTTCCCAGATGCATCTTCCGGGGCGGCAGCCAGGGGCTGCAGGGCACCAGGAACCGGGCCAGGAGGCGCAGCCGGGGGCTGATCTGCCGCTGGGGTGGTGGTTGCGGAGGCAGCAGGCGGGGCGTCTCCGGCAGGAGTTTCACCCTGGGCACCCATCATTTTCTGGGCTTCCGGCAGGAGGGTTTTGGCGGCGGCTTTGGCAGCCTCGGCGGCCTGGGCCTTGACCTCAGGGGATTGCAGCGCGGCTTTGGCCGCATCGGTGAGGTTGCTGGGCAGTTTGCCCATCAGGCCCTTGGCGGTTTCCTTCGCCTTGTCCAGCTCACCATTGGCCTGGGCTTGGCGCAGCTTTTCAGCGGCGGACTGGAGCTGCTTTTTCTGGTCGCTGGTGGGGGTGGTGAGACGCGATGCGCCCTGCCCGCTGGCAAAGTGGACCATGCCGAGGACGGCAAGGGCAATGGTGGTGATCGTTCTCATAATCAGTTGGATGGTTGGCTTCCCTCCGATTTGCCAGAGACCGAGCCGCTGTCAAAGATCAAAGTGCGGACGCGGCCTTTCATGCTGCCCACGGACTGCGTGGTATCAAAGATCATGGAATCGCCTTCCATCTCGAAATCCGCACGGGCCACGCGACTGCGTTCGCCGCTGCGGAGGATTTTTTCGTCCATGTGGTAGTTGGCGCTTTTCAGTTCCACTCGCAGGGTTTCGGCAGGTGTCTTGCCGTAGATTTCCACGACGACGTTTTCAGCCTTCAGCAGGGTGTCGTCCAGGCGGGTCAGGGTCTTGGCCGTCAGCAGAGACGAGGCCTTGCCATCGCTGAAGGAGGGGACGGTGACGTCCTCATTCACAAACCCGAGGGGGATCATTTTGCCAAAGGCGCTCATGCCCCCGCCATCCTCAGATTCGGTGGCCGTCTGGGACAGGGCAGCCGCGGCGATGGCCAACAGGCCCATGCCCAGGCAGGGTCTCAACATTCTCAGCGTTTTACCTGACCTCATTTTAAGAATCCTCCGTCACCAGACTGTGAATGCGCCGCAGTTTTTCGACCACCTGAGCAATGTCAGACATTGGCACCTGGTTGGGCCCGTCGGAAAGAGCCTTGGCCGGGTTTGGGTGCGTTTCCATAAAAACACCATCGCAACCAGCAGCCACCGCAGCACGCGCCAAAACGGGGGCCAACTTGCCATCGCCTCCCGTGGTGGTGCCAAGGCCCCCTGGACGCTGAACAGAGTGAGTCGCGTCAAAAATGACCCGATAGCCCAGCTCCCGCATCCAGTATAGCGACCTCATATCCGTTACCAGGTTTTGATAACCAAAGGTGGTTCCACGTTCAGTAAAAAGAAAGTTTTCGCAGCCGACGGTGGCGAGTTTTTCGGCGATGTTTTTGACATCCCAGGGAGCCATGAACTGGCCTTTCTTCACATTCACGGCGCGGCCCGTCTCCCCAGCGGTCAGGATGAGATCCGTCTGGCGGCTCAGGAAGGCGGGGATTTGCAGAAGATCAACATGCTCGGCGGCGATCTTGGCCTCTTCAGGCGAGTGTACATCCGTGGTCACCGGCACGCCCAGTTTAGCACCGATCTCGGCCAAAATGCGGCAGCCTTTTTCCACGCCTAGGCCGCGGTAGGAGCTGATGGCGCTGCGGTTAGCCTTGTCATAGGAGGCCTTGAAGACCCATTTCAGGCGCAGGCTGTTGGCGATGGCCCCCAGTTTCTCCGCCACGTCCCAAATGAATTCCTCACTCTCGATGACACAGGGGCCGAGAATGAACAACGGCTGCGTACCATCCACCGGCACGGAACCCACCTTAACAACGGGAAGAGAGAGCATGAGAGATCAAAGGAAGCTGCCCGGTGGCCGTACGCCGTCGAGCGACTGTCAGAATAGCGAGGCCCGCCAGTTCTGACAACCTGCAAGTGCGGCCAAGTGCAAGGGAATGCATGAATCGAGATGCCCTGATTTCAAAATTCTCCTCAAACGGGCATTTCCAAAGGCACACCCTCAAATTTCAGCTTTCTGCTGTGAATATAAACTCCCCCTCAGGAGATTTAGAAAGGACCAGCGAAGAGCCGATGACGATGCAAGAGAGTGACCGGCCACGAGCGGAGCTTCATCGACGGTGGGGCCTGTTCATCTGCGCAAACAATGAAACTGAACAGGAAAGCTGTATCCATTGGAAACAGGAGCAAGTGCATCTGGTGCGCTCGCCAGGAATCGAACCTGGATATGCGGCTTCGGAGACCACCATTCTATCCGTTGAACTACGAGCGCGTTCAGGGTGAATCAAAGAATCGCACGCTCTGAGAGAGGCAGCAAGTGAGTTTTCATGCTGAGATGGCGACACCTCCCCTCCGCACTCCCCGTTGGCAGAGGCAGACAGGCGGTGCATAGTGGGCGAGTGCCGCTATCCCTCCATGACCTGACCTTCGACGAACTGCGCGATCTCCACGTGGCAGACGGCCTGCGCCCAGCCCATGTCAGCACGGTGTGGAATGCGCTGCATTTCCGGGCCGAGACGGATCTGGCAGCCCGGGCCGTGCGGGATGAATGGGTGCCGCCCTTGCGCCGCTGGCTGGCGGAAAAAGTGGGGGGCGAAGGCGGCTACACGATGGATCACCTCGCCGTGGCTTCCCACATTCCCAGTGGGGATGGACTGACCCAAAAGTTCCTGCTGCGCCTCCAGGATGGGCAGGAGATCGAAACGGTGATCATGGGCTACACCGGGCGTCACACGGTGTGTGTGAGCACCCAGGCGGGCTGCGCCATGGGCTGTGTGTTCTGTGCCACCGGGCAAATGGGTTTTGTTAGGCACCTGCGGCCCGGTGAGATCGTGGGCCAAGTGCTGCATGCCCAGCGCATCCTGCGGGCCAAAGGCGAGCGGCTGCGCAACATCGTCCTCATGGGCATGGGCGAGCCGCTGCATAACTACGACAACGTGATGAAGGCCCTGGACCTCATCAGCGACACGCGCGGCTGCAACATCGGGCCCAGCAAGATCAGCGTCAGCACCGTCGGCGTGGTGCCGGGCATCCTGCGTCTGGCGGCGGAAAACCGCCCCTACAACCTCGCCATCAGCCTGCATGGCAGCACCGAGGCCGAACGCGCCGCCTTGATCCCCGCCAATCAACGCTGGCCCCTGGCCGAGCTCATCGCCGCCTGTCACACCTACGGGCAGCAGACTGGCCGCCGCATCTTCTTTGCCTGGACTCTCATCGCAGGGGTTAATGACACGCCCGAGCACGCACATCGCGTCGCCACTCTCCTTGCGGGACTCGATGCCCACGTAAACCTCATCCCTCTCAATGAAACCGCCGGTTACAGCGGACGCGAAAGCGCCGGGAGTTCCGGCGATGTTTTCCAGGCCATCATTCAGGAAGCAGGTATCCCCTGCACCGTCCGCCAGCGCCGCGGTATCGATGTCGCCGCAGGTTGTGGCCAGCTCAAGGCCGAGAAACAAAAGAACCGCCGCCTCCAGCCCACATCAGCCTAACCGAAAGTTTGCTACCCCTGTTATCGCAGGATGCATCCTCCAGCAGAAAGGCCAAGCCGCGCAGCAGGCAAAGCCAAAGTACTCCAGAGCTTCAGCTCGCCCAATCTCCGCTACAGATTCGACCCGTTCCTTCAGGTAGGCATAACCCGCCTGATATCCGATGAATTAAAACCAATCGCTCCCAAGGGATATTGGAAAAGGTCGCCCACCCCTAGATCGTGAGATGACAGACAGGCCCGAGAGGAGTGCGGAGACTCTTCTCCGCCGTCATAACCCAGCGGCATAGCCGCCAAGATTCCTCCCTGAACTAACGAAAACCTCACGCCCCCTAGAATCTGAAAAGGATTGAGCCCGACAGTTCCTAAATCCACCCCTTGCCAGTATAACCAACAGTCAGACAAACGAACGTGATTCAAAGTCCCGCAAGGAATGGGACAGAAAGCCCCACTCCTTGTCAAAGTCCGCTCAATTCGTCCCGCGCAGAAACGCCAGCAAATCGGCCATTTGCTCTTTGTTGATCGCGCCTTCCAGGCCCGGAGGCATCAGGCTCTTGTCCGTGCTCACCATCTTTTTGATCTGGCTGCGCTGAATGGTTTCACTCAGGCCACCCATCATTTTCAGCGTCACACTGTCGGCGGATTCGGCGGAGATGAGACCGCTGAGAGCACGCCCGTCCTGCGTCTCAATGGTGTAGGCGCACCAGCGTGCTTCCACCATGCGGTTGGGGTCCAAGATGTCGGAGAGCAGCGCTTCCGGTGGCTTGGCCTTCACATCGGAAAGCGGAGGGCCGACCTCCACACCAAGATCGCCATGTTTGTGGCAGGTAATGCAGATCATCGCAAAGACCTGCTGGCCTTTTTTCGCATCCCCTTTTGCATGGGTGCTGTCCATGTAGTTGGCGATGACGGCGGCACGGTCCTCGCTCGGCTGGCCGAAGAGTTTCACGGCCAAATCACGCAGCTCACCCGTGCCACGCTGGTAGCGCCAGCGCGTCTCTACATCCACCAGCGCCGGGGAGAACTCACCCTTTTCCATGCGCTTGAAGAGGTCCAGCGCCGTCTTCGCATTCGAGGTCAGCAGCGTCACCAGATCCCGCCGCACAGTGGGCCCTGCAGCAGGTAGCAGGTCATAAATAAGTGGGGAGGCTTTGTCCGCCCCGTATTTCTTCAGCACGGCCAGTGCAGCCGTTTGCAACTCAGTGGGCTGGCCTTCCGCCAGCAGCTTGCGCAGCACCGGCTCCGCCTTGTTCCAGGAACGCTGAGCTAACAAAGGCATGACAGCAAGCCGCTGATCAAGAGGCGCCTTGCCATCCCCCATGACGGCATCAACCTGAGTCAGCAGCGCATTGATCTCCACGGCTGCTTTCTCCTGGCCTGCGGGAGGCTGGCTGACAAAGGCAGCCAAGGTTTTCGCCCCGAGCTTGCCCCCCGATTTGGGCAATCCTTCCGCGAGACCTTGCAGCACGGCAGGCTTCCACCAAGTGAGCTGGCCAGCCTGCGTCTCCACAGCTTTGAGAGCCGAGGTGAAATCACCTTTTTCACCACCGGCCGCCGCAGCACTGGCCAGGGCGCGCAGTGTATCCATGCGCTGGGCAGAGTAGGTCTTGGTCACCGCACCTTTTTCGATCACCCTGTTCAGCACAGCTCCGGCTGAATGGCTGCTGGCACTCAGCACGGCCCGCATCACCCAGACATCTTCCGGAGCTTTGCTGATGGCACTTGCTCGAGCCTCAATGACACCAGCTTCTGACGCGGTATCCTTGTCCGGCTGATTCAGAATCTGGAAAAAGGTCTCGCGATTTTTCCCCACTACCTCGGCTTTGCCGCCGACTGATTTTCCCTGCTCCACCAGCAGCCGCTGTGCCGTCTCGCGCTGCCAGGCGTTCTCATGCCCCAACCAGGCCGTGAGCTTTTCAATCTCTGTCGGTGCGGCCTCAATCTTCGGCACTTTCTGCCCTTTCTTCACGATGCGCCAGATGCGGCCTTCGTTCTCGCCCTGACGCATGTCATGCGTCTTCACGAACTCCTCCGGGAAGAAGCGAGCGTGGTCAATCCAGCGACGATAGATGTCGCAGATGTACATCGCGCCATCGGGGCCAGTGGTCATGTTGACCGGGCGGCTCCACTCATCGCTGCTGCGGAAGAACTCGGTGCGGTCGCCCACACGGGTGGCCTTCAGCGAGGCCCCGTTCGGCTCCACCTTGTAACGGGTCACAAGCTGCCCCGTCGGATCCGGCACAAAGACATTGTTCTTCAGTTCCGGCATGAGGTGTCCGCGATACACGCCCAGGCCGCTACAGGCAGTGTTGGTTCCCGCATGCGCATCTGCCGTGGTATGCGTGATCTTCAGCGGATAAACTCGCGTCTCAGCTCCAGGCGGGGCGATGTCTTCGTGGCCCTGGCTGATGCCAGCATGGGGATTGCGCATGACAGCCTCGTAAGGCATGACGGCAAACATCACGGGGTTGCGGTTCGAGCAGAAAAAGTGATGCCCATAGTCATCGAAGGCACCGCCGTATTGGCCATAACCGCTAGTGGGCTCGATCTTCCCGGTCTTCGGGTCCCAGCGGAAATTAAACCGGGCGACGTTGGCTGAGAGGAGCGTGGGCACTCCTGCCCGCTGCTTTTCCCCCGCGCTTGGCGCGCTGGTTTCTGAGGACGACACGAACCCTCTCTCGTCGGGGTAGATCTCCTTGGCGTCCAGACCGTTGTTGAAATACACTTTGTTATCCAGCCCCCAACGAGGGGCGCTGACCTGGAGCTGGCTGTGACGCGGATTGAAGCCCTTGATCAGCGGCTCATTAATGTCCGCCTTGCCATCGCCATTCGTGTCCTTGAGAAAGAGAATCTGCGTGCGGGTGGTGGCGATGAGCCCCCCATTGTAGGGCAGCAGGCCCTGCACATGATCCACGTGGTCGGCAAAGGTCACCGCTTTGTCCATGCGGCCATCGCCATTTTCATCGGAGAGAAGCTGGATGCGGGACAGGGCAGGCTTGCCCGGCTCTGGGCCGAGGGGGTAATCACGCATGTCCGCTACATACAGACGGCCTTGCGCATCCCAGGTGACTTCCACGGGATCGAGAACCAGGGGCTCCGCCGCCACAAGCTGCGCCTCATAGTCACCATCCAGTTGGATGGATTTCAACGACTCCTCAGGAGACAGCGCTGCAGTCTGGCCATCGCGCACACTGACATCGCTGCCGCCGCTGGCCTGGATAGGATTCCACTTTTCCTTGAACTGGCCTAACGGATGAAGTTCATAACGTCGCACGATCATCTCCGCCGCTTCGGTCTGGATGCAGATGCGACCTTCGGCAGGCTTGCAGTCAAACGCCTCATTTACCAGTAGGCCGTTGACGAAGTATTGCAGAGTGTCGCCTTTGGCGATGACTTCCATGCGGTTCCATTCGCCCACGGGGGAATCCGGATCATCCTTGCCACGGAAGTTGATCTTGTCCGCCCAGTCTTCGTCGCGCTTTTCCCAGTTGATGCGGCTGGTGGTCGTGACCGTCTGGCGCGGCGCCCCTTTCTTCCAACGCTTTTCCTTATCGCGATCCAGCTCGATCTCAGCAGTCACGCTGGTGGTCAGCGTCGTCCCATCCGCCAGTTTGGGCGAAAGCACCAGGATGTCACCGATGCCGCCTTCAATGATCTGAGCCTCAATGCTGGCCATCCAAGTATCACCCACGGTGCCGTGAGGTCCATAGGCATGAACGAGGATGCCGTTGTCACGAGCACGGTCCACACGCTTACCCCAAGTTTTTGCCCCCCACTTGAACTCCACCACCAGATGGTAGTCCTTGAAGCTTTCCTTCGTCACCATGTAGCCATAGCCCTTGCCACTGATGTGAAGCTCGTTGCCCTTGAGCTGAAAGACCTGATCCGCCGGATCATGGAAGTCTGCCTTGGGATTGATGTGGTATTCCACAGCCCCCGATTTCATGAGATCCAGCACATCCAACTTTTGAGTGACGGGCTGTGCCCCAAACAGGGCGGAACCGAATGCAAGGACACAAAGTAAAGTGGAGCGCATCATGATGGGGAGTACTACGATAGATACGGAACCAACCTTCCGGTGCTCAGCCTGAATGGCACCGGAGGTGGTGTTTTTGTGATTCAGAGGCAGCCTCCCAAAAGAAGGCAGTCGGCATGTTCCCATTCCGGCTGCCATTCATGAGACCGCAAAATGCCTCTACTTGCCAGTCGTCCACTTTTCCTTGAACTGGCCTAACGGATGAAGTTCATAACGGCGAACGATCATCTCTGCGCCTTCTGTCTGGATGCAGATGCGGCCTTCGGCAGGCTTGCACTCAAAGGCGGCATTGACGAGTTGACCGTTGACGAAGTATTCCAGCGTGTCGCCTTTGGCGATGACTTCCATGCGGTTCCACTCACCCACTGGCGAGTCCGTATCGTTCTTGCCCCGGAAATCAATCTTGTCCGCCCAGTCTTCGTCGCGCTTCTCCCAGTTGATGCGGCCTTTGGTCACTTCCTGGAGAGGAGCGCCTTTTTTCCAGCGCTTCTCCTTGTCGCGGTCCAGTTCAAATTCGGCCTTCAGGCTGGTGGTCAGTTCGGTGCCATCGGCCAGTTTGGGAGAAAGAACCAAGATGTCGCCAATGCCGCCTTCGATGATCTGCGCCTCGATACTGGCCATCCAAGTATCGCCAAAAGCGCCATGCGGTCCGTAGCTGTGGACCAGAATGCCATTGTCGCGGGCACGGTCCGCACGCTTGCCCCAGGTCTTCGGACCCCATTTGAAATCCACCACCAGGTGGTAGTCCTTGTACCCTTCCTTGGTGACCATGTAGCCGTAGCCTTTGCCGCTGATGTTCAGCAGGCCGTCCTTGAGCTGAAAGACTTCGCTAGCGGGATCATGAAAGTCAGCTTTCGGATTGATGTGGTATTCCACCTCGCCGGCTTTCATGAGGTCCAGCACATTGATGGTTTGGGTGACTGGTTCGGCGGCGAACAGCGAGGAGGCGGCCAAAGCGGCACAGAGATGTAGAAGGCGCATATTCATTCGGGGAGGGTGTCAGAGATACCAACGCCCTCTTGCAGCCCCCTCCTCCGCCCGAATGAAACCGGTGGTGATGCTTTTGTGATAGGGTCGTCCCACCCCATTAAAAAAACAGCCGGAACGTTTCCGTTCCGGCTGCGAGGAGAGGTTTCGACTAACAGAGGTTACGGCAGCGGGAAGCGCTCGTTCACGCTGGCGATCTCGGCGCGGATGGAGGCAAGGACTTCGGCGTTGTCCTTGTTGGTCAATGCGCGGTCGATCCAGTTGGCGATCTGCACCATCTCGGCTTCCTTCATGCCACGGGTGGTGACAGCCGGCGTGCCAATGCGGATACCACCACCGAGGGTGATCTTCTCGGTATCAAACGGGATGCCGTTCTTGTTCACCGTGATGCCGGCGTGGTCCAGGGTTTCGCTGGCCACTTTGCCATTCAGTCCGCGAGGGCGCAGGTCCACCAGCATGAGATGGTTGTCCGTGCCACCGCTGACGATGCGGTAGCCGAGCTCCGCCAGACGAGCAGCGAGGGCGCGGGCGTTTTTGACGACCTGCTGGGTGTATTCAACAAACTCAGGCTTCAGGCACTCGCCGAAGCACACGGCCTTCGCCGCGATGACGTGCATGAGAGGGCCGCCCTGAACACCTGGGAAAACCTGGCTATTGATCTTTTTGATGAGGTCTTCGTTGTTCGTCAGCACGATACCACCGCGAGGTCCGCGCAGGGACTTGTGCGTGGTGCTGGTGACGAAATCCGCGTATTCCATCGGGTTCGGGTGCTGGCCACCAGCGACAAGACCGGCGATGTGAGCCATGTCCACGAAGAGGTAAGCACCGACGCTCTTGGCGATCTCGCTCATCTTTTTGAAATCAATGATGCGCGGGTAGGCGGAGGCCCCGGCAGTGATCATCTTCGGCTGCTCGCGCTTGGCGACTTCGGCGAGTTCATCATAGTCAATGAGCTCATTGTCCTGACGGACGCCATACTGGCAGAAGTTGTAGAAGCGGCCGGAGAAGTTGGCCGGATTCCCGTGGGTCAAGTGACCGCCGTGGGCGAGGTTCATACCCAGCACCTTGTCGCCGGGCTGCAGCACGCTGAAGTAAACGGCGGCATTGGCCTGGGAGCCGGAATGCGGCTGCACGTTGGCATACTTGGCACCGAAGAGTTTGCAGACGCGGTCAATGGCGAGCTGCTCCACCTTGTCCACCTCTTCACAGCCGCCGTACCAGCGCTTGCCGGGGTAACCCTCAGCATACTTGTTGGTGAGGCAGGAGCCTTGCGCAGCCATCACCGCTTTGCTGGTGAAGTTCTCGCTGGCGATGAGCTCGATGTTGTTCTGCTGGCGATGCTGCTCACCGCGCACGATTTCGGCGACGGCTGGATCAGCGGTTTCAAGGATGGTGAGGGGGTGGAGTTGGGGCTGGGTGTTCATTTTGGCGACTCGGCGTCCGTGGCGGCCTCCGGCAAAGGGCGTCTTCAACCAGGCGTTGAGGATGTCTTTGGTGGTGGCTTCGGAAGTGGTTTTGGCAGCAAGGCACAGGACATTGGAGTCATTGTGCTCGCGGGTGATGGCGGCGGTTTCAGCATCGCTGACGAGGCTGGCCTGGATGCCAGGATGGCGATTGGCGGCGATGCTCATGCCGATGCCTGTGGTACAGACGAGGATGCCTGCATCGGCATCACCCGAAAGGACGCTCTGGGTGACCAGTTCAGCGTAATCCGGGTAGTCCACGGAATCGGCCGAATGAGTACCGAAATCCTGAACGGCATAACCGCTGCTTTGGAGATGGGCGACGACGGCGTCCTTCAGGCCCAGACCGCCGTGGTCGGAACCAATGGCGAGTTTCTGGGGCAGGTCTGAGGCGGTGGATGTGCTCATGGAGATGATTGGCGAAAAAGAGGGGGTTTTGAAAATGAAAAGATCGAATACAAAAATGAAGAAATCGAATGATGGACAGGGTGCGGCAGGAGGATGAATCACGGGAAAAGGCCTCGTTAAAGATGCCCTTTCCCCCGCTCTAATCCCCCTGCGTGCGACCTCGGCCGGCCTCCGCTTTCCAGGTTTGCTCGATGTAGGCGAGGACGCTGGGCAGCATCTTTTCCAGATGCTCCAGGGTCTCGCGATACTCGGAAAGATCACCTCCAAAAGGGTCGCTCAGGTCACGGCCACGTAGGCTATCTTCGGCCGTGAATTCGGAGACGAGGTACACTTTATCCTCCGCCTCCGGGTGGTTCATGAGGATGGCTGCCAGATGGCTGCGGCTCATGGCAAAGATGTGGGTGGCCTTTTCCACCAGATCCACGGTGACAGCCCGGCTTTTGTGCTTCGAAAGGTCCAGGCCCTTTTCCTTGGCCAGAGCGACGCTGCTGCGGCTGGCGGGATGACCTGAATAGGCACCGACACCGGCACTGCTGACGTGGTAATCGGCTAGGTCCTTCGTCAGGTCACGGAACAGCACCTCAGCCAGAGGGCTGCGGCAGGTGTTTCCAGTGCAGACGAAGAGGACGTTTTTCAAAAGGCGCGTGGGTTTCAGAGACTACGCCCCACCGGGCTGGCGGGATGGCAGAGTGCCGCGCAGGGGCGTTTTGTCAAAAGGGGAGTGGCCCCGGAAACCGACTTTGAAGGTAAAACTCAGATCCGCCGTGCCTCCCGCACCTCCAGTTTGACGATCTTCCACTCCGATTTCACCGGGGCGACGGTCACCTGAGCGGTGTAGCGGTTCACCCGCGTATGGGCGTGGCCCCAGTGCCCGACGGTCCCGAGGGCCGTCCATTGGCAGTCGGTGACGAAACCTGCCCCGGCGGGATTTTCCTTCACGGCCATGACCTCGGCGCTGAATTCGGTGATGGTGACTCGGGTGCCTTCCCTGCCCTCCAGTGTCAGGGCCTGAAGGGTCTCCAGATAGAGCTGACGCAGCAACTCGCCATCCACGCTGCGGGCGAGGGTATCATAAATATCGGATTCAGAACGGTAATCGAAGGCGCGATACACATTCCGAAGCAAGGGGGACAGAATGGCCTCGGCAGCAGCCGTTTCATTCACCGGGGGCGCGGCCAAACCACGGGGGACCTTGACGACAAAGAGGGGCCAGGTCAGCAAAGCACCCAGCAACCAAGCCCCCAAAAAAGCGACGGCCCCACCCGGCAGACGATGGCCGCGAAGTTTCACCCACAGGAAAAAGACCAATCCGCCCGTGAACCAGATGAGGCTGGCAGCAGGGACCTGCCAGGGTGGCAAGAGGCTGATCTTGGGCACGGCGGCAAGAGGACCCGGCATGGGAAGCTTGCCTTTGGCCCGCCATCTGAGCGGAGGGCCGCCGATTGCGGCCTCGACGGTTTCGCTCTTGGTCCCGTAAAAAATGCGGATGGGCAGAGAGAATTGATTCAGGGTTCCGCTCCACTGAATGAGGACTTCATCCGGAGCCGGAGGCAGGGGAAACTCCCAGATCAGACCGACCATGGCTTCCCGGACGGGCAGGGCTGTCCCTTCTTCAAAAGGCAGGGTGGCTCCAGGCTTCCCCTTGATGATGGAGGCCCCCAGAAAAGTGCCTTTGCCAAGTTGGGCCGTCCCGAGACGGCACCATTCCTCAGACTTGGCCGCGAGTGCGTCTGTGAGGGCCTTTTGTGAAGCTGCATCCAAGGAGGCCGGGATGGGCTGTTTTGCCCAAGCCAGGACGGTGGCTGCATCATACAGCACCTCGAAACGCATTTGGTTAGGCTCCAGGTACAGGTAACCTTGGGAGATGGTTTCCACCGGCGCGACCGGAGGGGCCGAGGGAATGACCTGGCTCAAGATTTTGCCTGGATCGAGCTGCAAGGTCTGGCCCTGAAGCAGGCAGGCGAACAGCAGGCAGGTGAGCAAAGGGACAAAAATACCGTTCCCCCAGCCCGGCCTTATGGCCGGAACAGCGGTGTGGCAGCCGCCCGTGTGAACGGACGGACTATGATCAGGAAAAGCTTTCCTCACAGAACCCACGGTTTCCTCCATTCCTTCGAGAGCAGCTTCGAGGCAGCTTCATTGCCCTCAATTTTCTCGGTCTGCGGATTCCACTTCAGGCCGGCGCTGCCCGTGCGAAGGGCGATGTTGGCCAGATGGGCCACGGTGATGCTGCGGTGGCCAATCTCCACCGGCGTGGCGGTGGGCTTGCCATCATAGATGCAGCTCAGGAAGTTATCGGTGTGGTCCTTGCTCTCGTAGAGGTGAATTTCTTCGGCACCGATCTTCTCGCGAAGGATGGCCGGATCGCTGGCGGTGATTTTGCCCCGGTTCACATAGATCCATTTGCCAGCATCGCCTTCGAACAGGACGCCCACGTGGTCGAAGGCTTTTTTGCCTGCGGGGATCTTCATCGCCGCATCGACTTCCGGCATCAGCTTGTGATCGGGGCTGGCGACCTGCATGATGACGCCATTGTCATAAACGCACTCAAAGGCGAAGGCGGTAGCCGTGTTGTACAGGGCGTCATTGTTGAGGGTGCCGGAGACAGCGCGGAGTTCCACGGGGCCGGTGTGCTCCGTGCCCATGCCCCACTGGGCGATGTCAATGTGGTGGGCCCCAAAGTCGGTGATCATGCCGCCACTGAAGTTGAAGTTGTGCCGCCAGTTGAGCGGCAGCAGGGCCGGGCGGTACTCCATCTGTTCGGCCGGTCCCAGCCAGAGCTCATAATTGAAGTCGGCAGGCACAGGCGCGACCTCCGTTTTATCAGCCATGCCGTTCCAGTTGGAATGGCCGCCGGGGAGACCGACACGCACACGCTTCAGCTTGCCGATGCGGTTGTTACGGACCATTTCGCAGGCCATGCGGAAGTAGATGTCGCTGCGCTGCTGGCTGCCGGTCTGCCAGGTGACGCCGGCCTTGGCGACTTCATCCGCCATGAGGCGGCCTTCACCGATGTTGAGCGCGAGAGGCTTCTGACCATAGACGTGCTTGCCTTTGCGGGCGGCATAAACTGCCATATAGGCATGCCAATGATCCGGAGTGGAAACCTGGACGGCATCCAGATCTTCCTGCTCCATCATTTCGCGGAAGTCCTCATAGGCGGTGCAGGTCTTCACATTCTTGTTGGCGGCCTGGGAGTAGTGCTGGTCAATGATCTTGCGACCCGCCTCACGGCCCCCGGTTTCCTTGCCATCGTAACCGTAATGCCCGTATTCCTTCATGGGATCGGCCACGGCGATGACCTGGCATTTTTCGTTGTTCAAAAACGAGGGTGTCCAGTCTCCGGCGATGGTTCCCCAGCCGATGCAGCCGACGGTGATGCGCTCAGACGGAGCAGGGCGACCGGATTTACCAAAGACGCTGCTAGGCACAATGGTCGGAAAGCCGAAGGCGGCGGCGGTGCTGGCGAGAAAGTGACGGCGAGAAAAACGAAGGGGCATGGGCGGATTGTAACGGAAACGCCGTCCCGGCGGCAACAGTGAAGTCATGGGAGCTTGAGAAAAGCTCCAAAGAGAAAGGGGATTTAGGCGACGCGGATTCCATTTACCTCCGACCAAAGGCGAAGGATGCGATTGAGCGTGATGGATAGGTGAAATGGCGGCTATTCGGGCGTCGCGCTGCGACGCGATGAGAGAAAGCGGTGTGCAGCCAAAACCGCGCCTTGAAAGGCGCGGCTAAGATACGGACGCCGCTCTGCGGCTGGGGAAAGAGGCATCGGGATGCGTATCAGGTTCAGGAGTCCTGAAGCTTGATTCAACCAGTGTGGCTAAATCGTATGGCCGGGGATGAGGATGAATTTCAAATTTTCCCCATTTGGGGATTTTCATGCACATCACGTTGATTATCAGATGATTAACGATGGGGATATTTTCCCCATCCGGGGATGGCTGGGGGATTTGGGGGAATCTCGCCGGGGCTGACAAAATCCTAAAATGGATTATGTTTAACATTATTTTACAATACTCGAAATATGAAGCACATGCAAGTGAGGCTGCTTGGGGTACGGGACCCGGAAGATGAAGGGCTTTTGGTCAGCAGACTGTGCGGCCCCTCATTTCGACATCAGCCTTTGGCCGCCTCGGCACAGATGGCCTTGAGGTAGTCGTAAGTGTAGAGGCCAGTGTTGTGCCCGTCGGAGAAGTCAAACTGGATGGCGTAACCACCGATGGTGCGCCAGCCGCGCACCGTGACGCCAGGGAAGGTTTTTTGGTCGGTACCGCCGTATTTGCGCCCGAGCAGGTCGCGCTCGCCGGTGTTTTCGGCGCTGGGAGACCAGGCACGGAGACGCTCGCAGGGAATGTAGTCCTCCGATTGATCTGACCAGCGGATGGCGAGTTCAGGACCGATGACTTCGAGGTGTTCGGGGGTGATCATGAGAAGAGGGCGGGCGGAAAATCAAGTGAGGGTGCGGAACGTCTCTCATCCTATGGATGGGGCGTGACAGTGATATAATGTGCCTATTCAAGTTTTCGAGAGCGAACATCTGATAGCAACTCACGAAAAGAATATCCGGAAAGCCCTAGAGGCGCAGCCCCCTTCGCTGAGACGCTGCTGCCATCCCTACCGGGATGGTGCCTTGACCAGGCAGGATCGGCATCACGACCAGGGGCGCGCTACGCTTACCCCTGGCTACCGGCTGTGATACCTCCGGCATCCAAGGTGGTTGATGAGAATTCGAACATGAATTCTGAAAACAAAAAAAGGGACGCCTTGCGGCGTCCCTTTGAAAAGGCGGTCTGTGAGACTTCCGGATTAACGGGAGTAGAGTTCGACCACGAGCTGCTCATTGGCAATCGGGTTGATCTCGTCACGGATCGGAGCGCGGTTGAACACGCCGGACATCTTGTCGCGATCCACGGTCACCCAATCAGGGGAAGGATTGCCGAGGGTCATTTCCAGGAAACGACCGACCAACTGCTGGGAGCGGGGGCTGTTCTTGGCAGCGATGACGTCGCCGGCTTTCACCTGATAGCTGGCGATGTTGACGATCTTGCCATTGACGGTGATGTGGCGATGGCTGACGAGCTGGCGGGAAGCGAAGCGAGTGTTCGCGAAACCGAAGCGGTAAACCACGTTGTCGAGACGGGACTCGAGCATCTGAAGCAGGTTTTCACCGGTCACGCCCTTGCGACGCTGAGCTTCGGCGAAGGTGAGGCGGAACTGCTTTTCAAGCACGCCATACTGGAAACGCAGCTTCTGCTTTTCGATCAGAGCGACCGCGTAGTCAGAGTTTTTGCGGCGGGAATTCTTAACGCCGTGCTGCCCAGGTGGGAAGTTGCGGGTTTCGAGGGATTTGGAAGGACCGAAAAGCGCGACGCCAAAACGACGGGCGATCTTTTCGCGGGGACCTGTGTAACGTGCCATACGGGTAAAATGCGGAGAGAAACGGGATTAGACGCGGCGAGCCTTCGGTGGGCGGCAGCCATTGTGAGGGATCGGGGTAGCGTCCTTGATCACGGTGACTTCGATGCCCATGGCCTGGACGGCACGGACAGCGGACTCACGGCCGGAGCCTGGACCACGGAGACGGACTTCGACTTCGCGGAGACCATGACCCATGGCCTGACGGCAGGCGTCCTGGGCAACGACCTGGGCAGCATAGGCGGTGCCTTTGCGGGAGCCACGGAAGCCCATCTTGCCAGAGGTGGACCAACCGATGAGGTTGCCCACGCGGTCCGTGATGGAGACCATGGTGTTGTTGAAGCTAGAACGGACGTGGACGATGCCAGCGTGGACGTTTTTGGAACCCTTGGCCTTGATGACCTTGGCGGTTTCAGTGCCGTCGCCGCCACCGATTTCGAGCCAGACGCTCTGGGAAACGGCACGGTCGCCGCTGGTTGGCGCTTTGTCAGCGGCCGGTGCACCGGGAGCTGCAGGCGCTGCTGGGGCCGGAGCTGGAGCGCCTTCTGGGGCGGCAGCTTCAGGAGCCACTGCCGGAGTTGTTGTTTCTTCTGCCATAATACGAAAGGATAGGAGCCTGGGTTCTTGCCTGATTACTTCTTACCAGGCTTGCTCTGCGCGCCGACAGTCTTACGAGGACCTTTGCGAGTGCGGGAATTGGTGTGGGTGCGCTGGCCGCGGACTGGCAGGCCACGACGATGACGGGTGGCGCGGTAGCAGTTGATGCCCAGCAGGCGCTTCATGTGCATGCCCTGTTCACGACGAAGATCACCTTCGTAAACGATGCTCATGCCCTGGATCACCTGGGTGATGAGAGCAATCTGGTCGTCCGAAAGCTCTCCGGCGCGGACGTTAGGATCAATGTTGCTGGCGGCAAGAATTTTGCGGCTCAGGGGAAGACCGATGCCATAAATATAAGGCAGGGAATATTCGATCTTCTTTTCGTTCGGGATTTCGACTCCAAGTAGGCGTGCCATAATCAGTAAGTGCTATGAGTGAATGTGCCTGGAATTAACCCTGACGCTGTTTGTGGCGTGGGTTTTTGCAGACGACGCGGACCACGCCTTTGCGGCGAATGACGCGGCAGAGTTCGCAGAGAGGTTTGACGGATGTACGGACACGCATAAGAGGTCAGCGCCCAGTTAGCGGGCGGGGGAGTCGGAAGTCCTACCACACCAGATTCGTGACGCAACCCCGTTTTTCACATCTTCAGACTTTTTCACTTGCAGGGATGACAAATTTTTTTCGGAAAGTTTAACTAATTTGGATGAACAAGTGATACGGTCATAACGACTAACGAGTCACTTACCCAAGTATGAAAACATCAGCACTCTCATTCCTTGCCGCTCTCAGCCTGGTTTCCTGCGCCACGGGACCCAATGCCCAGACCGGCACAGTCATCGGCGCACTCGGCGGCGCAGCAGCCGGCGGCATCATCGGCAACCAGAGCGGTCGCGGGCTGGAAGGCGCAGCGATCGGGGCAGGACTCGGTGCCCTGGGCGGCAACGCCATCGGCAATTCGCAGGATCAGCGCAACCAGCAGTACTACGACAACCAGCGGTATAACAATCAATACCGTCGCCCAACGGGCTACTATCCAAACGGCCAGCCCTACTACGGCAACCCGTATTGATCTTTCCTGAGGTCTGAATCCTCACTCGATCAACGCAGCCGGAATCTCCCGGCTGCGTTTTTTGTTTCTTGTGCTTGAGGGCAAAGGCGGCGTGAGTACTTGCCTCCCGCCCTTATGATTTCCCAGCTCAGCTCTGCCGCTCACTTTGTCCGCAACAATGACTGGCCCACCATCTTGGCGCATGTGAACTCACGCGACGCGCATCCGCTGATCCAGTTCATCAAGTATGGGATCTGCGGGCTGGGGGCCTTTATCACGCATCAGGTGATCTGGCTGGCGCTGTCCCTCTGGGCATTTCCCTCAATCGACCCTGAAATCCCGAAGGAGGTGCGGGCGCTGAACACGACGATCAGCAATTCCATCGCGGTGCTCTTTAGCACGGCGGTGGCCTACGTGACCAACATCCTATGGGTGTTCAAGTCCGGCAGGCACAGCCGCCTGGTGGAAATCGCCAGCTTCTTTGGCATTGGCGTTATCAGCTTTGGCGGCGGCCTGCTGGCGGGCCCTTACCTGATCCAGATGTTCGGCATTGATACGCGGCTGGCGCAGGTGAGCATGGCCGTCACCTCCGTCCTGATCAATTTTGTGTGCCGGAAGTTTTTTATCTTCAAGCACTGAGCCAGCCAGCGATGGCCGCGATGACCTCGTTCCGCTGGGCTGCGGTGAGTTCACCATAAATAGGCAGGCTGATGACTTCTTGCGCCATGCGATGGGAGACTTCGCAGCCGGTGCGTGAGCTTTCTGGCAAGTGGGCAAAGCAGGGCTGCTGATCGAGCGTGAGCGGGTAATAGATCTCACAGCCAATGCCGACCTTTTGCAGGGCATCGCGGAACTCATCGCGACGGCCACCGAGGACGCGGACGGTGTACTGGTTCCAGATGTGCGTGTTGTGGCCATAGGCCACGGGAAGTACAAGACGAGTCCCCTGCCCTGCCAGCGAGGCATCCTGGGTAGCCACACATTTGCAATGGGAGGGATCTGCCTGGACCACGCCGGGGAGCTGGGAAAGAGCCTCGGTATAATGAGCGGCATTGGCCTGGCGCTGGGCGGTGTATTCGGCGTAGCGTTTCACCTTCACGCTGAGGAGGGCGCACTGGAGGGTATCCATGCGGAAGTTACCGCCGACGTAGTGGTGGTAGTACTTGGGCTTGGAGCCATGCACGCGCAGGACGCGGGCGAATTCGGCCAGGGCATCGTCATTGGTGACGAGCATGCCTCCATCGCCAAAACCGCCGAGGTTTTTGCTGGGGAAGAAGCTGTAGGTGCCAAAGTCGCCCATGGAACCGCAGCCGCGGCCTTTATAGAGGGAGCCGATGGCCTGGGCACCGTCCTCAATGACACGCAGGCCTTTTTCCTTGGCGAGGGCAAGGATGGGGTCCATATCGGCACACTGGCCGAAGAGATGCACGGGGATGATGGCCTTGGTGCGGGGGGTGATCTTGGCCCGGGCATCGTTGACATCCAGATTGAAGCAGATGGGGCAGATGTCGGTGAAGACGGGCACAGCACCGAGGCGGGAGACGGCACCGGCGGTGGCAAAGAAAGTGAAGGCAGGGCAAAGGACTTCATCACCGGGGCCGATATCCAGGGCCATGAGGGCGAGCAGGAGGGCATCGGTGCCGGAGGAGATGGCGAGGGCGTGCTTTACACCGACCATCTCCGCGATCTCTTTTTCAAACACTTCCATCTCAGGGCCCATGATGAACCGGCCATGCTGCAGCACGCGGGTGAAGGCGGCCTGGAGTTCGGATTCGAGCGGGTGGTTCTGGGCGTTGACGTCGAGAAGTGGGACGGACATGGGGGTGGGAAAGTCAGAGGGCAAGGCGCGGTGGTCAAGGATCAAGACGGCCTGCCGGATGGGAAATCGAGGCTGATGCGTGAGAATTCATCCTTCAAAATTCCAACCGAGGGCTCACGCAAACGCGCAAAGAATGAGTTCCTTTGCATCTTTGCATGCTCAAGCGTTGCCTGTGCCCCTTTTCCCCAGCCGCAGAGCGGCGTCCGTATCGTAGCCGCACCTTTCAAGGCGCGTTACCCCCCCGGCCACACCTTCTCTCATAGCGACGCCCAAAATACGCGGGCAAGAGTGCCCACGGTACTCCCAGTGGTTCCTCCCGCCCGTCCACGCTACGCGACATGAGATCGCATCACTCTAGCCCCGGTGCACAAAACAAAACGCCTGTCCAGAACCTCCGGACAGGCGCACCCAGGAATGGAATCTTAGCCTAGCCGGGCGGTGGAGTGAGGAGCGATCGGAACCCCCGGACCGCGAGACACACGTCGCCAAACCAACTCGCTTCGTTCTTTTCACCCGGGACTAATATTCGTTCGAGCACAAGGGTTACATTTTCTCTCGATGAGATGCCCTCCCCATTTCGCCATGGACAGTCGGCGGCCGACACCCCTAAAACAGGCGGTTTATGATCGAGAAATACAACTTCACAGTGTTTGCAGGCAGCGGCGACGCTTTGACCCCAGAGGTGTCACCGGAGGCCTTTGCGCGGATCAGGCAGGGCATCCCGGACCTGATCCCGGAGGGGGCGACCTATCTGCCGATGCATCCCACTCCGACGGATGATCCCAGGGTCCTGCGGGTGCTGGAGGCCCTCCAGCAGGCCGGGTATGATCTCACCGATCGTGAGCCTTTGCAAAAGGCCGGCATCCACATCCGGAGGACGCGCGAGTATCAGCCCGCAGACCTGACTAACCAGGAGTATGTCCAGCCCCACCTGCACCTCTATGTGGGGGAGCCGCTGTATCCGCAGACCTACGATGACGCGGGCGTGCCGCATCTGAAGGCACCCATCACGCCGAAGAGCCGTGAATGTGGCATGCTCTCCAACACGTCTGCGATGCTGGTGCGCGGGAAGGTGAAGGCTGCCCTGGAAAAGTCGGGCCTCACAGGCCTGCGCCTGGCCCGCCCGGTGGTGACTGGGAAAAAGCCGGTGCCGGAGAGTGAAATGGCCTGGGTGGTGTGGAGTGACATGACCCTGCCGCCGATGCTGAACCTGTGCAAGAGCGGTCGCGACCTCTACCGCTATGATCCCGCCACGGCGCGGCCCCGGGAATGCCTGCCGTATCAGGGATTCCTCAGCCCGGCGGAGATGCACTACCGGCGCAGCGACATGCTGGCGGCAGGGGCCCCCGATGTCGGGATCACCCTGGAGAAACTGGGCGGAGGCTCCACCATGCACCGCATCCTCTTCAGCCGCCGCTGCGTGGCCTTCTTCCGCGATGAACTGGGCATCTCCCTGGATGGGCAGCCGGTGCGTCTCGTGGACGGCTCAAACCCGCCCATCCCGTGGGTAGGCGTCTTACCAGATCCCCAGGACCCGCGCAACCAACGCCCCGCTTGGCTGCAGGCGATGGTCTAGGGGAATCACGGGTTGCACAGAAAGTTCAAAAACCACGGATGAGTCGGATAGCATGGATGGTATCTCTTTGCTCCGATAAATTGTCTCTAGAGCATATTAAATAGCACACAACCGATCCGATTGGTTGCTGAAGAAAGCGAGAGAGGAGCGTGGGCACTCCTCTCAATGCGCTTCCTCGATAGGCTGCAAAATAATTTAAAAATGCTCTAAATCAGGCCTTGGGGGTCTTGGGGCCGCTCTCGGGCAGCTTGGGCTGCGCGATGTAGTCCTTGGGAATTTCGCCTTTCAAGGATTTCAGGAAGGTGACGATGCTGCCAGCTTCTTCATCCGTCAGCGTTTTGCCCAACTGATGCTCGGCCATCATCTTCACCATCTGATCGAGGGTTTTGACGGAACCATCGTGGAGGTAAGGGCCGGTTTCAGTGACGTTGCGCAGGCTGGAGACCTTGAAGAAATGCTTGTCGCTTTCCACCTTGGTTGCTTCATAACGGCCGAGGTCTTTCAGTTCGGGCCAGGCTTTCACGAGGCCGAGCTTGTGGTACATGGCACCGCCGATGGCGGGGCCGTTGTGGCAGGTGGCGCAGCCGGCTTTGGCAAAGGTTTCGTAGCCCTTCTGTTCCTCGGCGGTGAGGGCCTCCTTTTTACCTTTCAGGTAGTCGTCCCAGCGGGAGGGGGTGACGAGTTTGCGCTCGAAAGCGCCTACAGCCTTGCCGAAGTTGTTGTAATTAATGGGGTCTGCTTCACCAGGGAAGGCGGATTTGAAGGCGTCCACATAACCGGGAATGGACTTGAGCACGTCCACCACAAAGTCTGCGCTGGGCATGCCCATTTCGATGGGGTTCAGCACCGGGCCTTTGGCCTGCTCTTCCACGGTGGGGGCGCGACCGTCCCAAAACTGGGCGATGTGGAGGGCGGCATTGTAAACGGTGGGGGAACTGCGGCCGCCCAGCTTGCCTTCGTGACCGGGGGAGAAGGGGAGGTTGTCCTGGCCGTATTTGTCCAAGACGTGGCAAGTGTTGCAGGACATCTGGCCGTTTTTGGAGATGCGGGTCTCGTAATAGAGCATGCGGCCCAGATTGATCTTGGCCTCGGTGAGTTCGTTGTCTGCGGCGGGAGCTTCCGTCGGCAGGGGTTTGAACATGGCGAGGTAGGAGTCTGAGAGGGCATCTGCACAAGCTGGGGAGGCGAGCAGGGCCAACAGGGAGGTGGTGAGGAGGAGGGTGTTTTTCATTGTTTTCTCGGGGAGGAAAACCAGGGCCTAGCCTACGCAGAGATTCACCTGTTGGTTGCAGACAATGTGCAATGAATGCCGGGAAAAACAGAACGCTCCGCCTGGGTTGCGAAAAACGGAGTTTGCATTGGCCCTCGACGACTTGGCTATTGCCAAAAGGCGGCACTTGGCAGGGCCTTTCCCTTGCCTGGCGGGGAGGTGGCCTTATGATGAAGGTGCATGTTGTTCAGCCGCATCTTCCCACTTCTATTTGTGTTGGTTCCGGTGCTTTGCGCCCAGGAAAAACCTTCCGAGGAAGTGCGCAAGAAGCTGGAGGAAACCTTCCGGCTGCAGGAGGAGAAACGCTATGCCGAGGCCCTGGCGAAGCTGGATGAGATCGAGGCCGAGGCCCCGAACCTTTCCGACCTGTATAATATGCGAGGAGCCATCTACCTGACGCCGGGTTTGCGTGACTTTGACAAGGCGGGGCCGCTTTTAGACAAGGCGGAGGAACTGGCACCGCAGGCGCTGGCACCGAAGTTTAACAAGGCGGAGATGTTCTTCATCAAACATGACTGGGAGGCTGCCGCCGCCGCGATGCAAAAGCTGCTGGATGATTTCCCCAAACTGGCGCTGCAGCTCCGCCATCTCACGATCTACAAGCGACTGATCTGCGAGGTGAAGCTGGAGAAATACGAGGTGGCGGAGAAGACGCTGAAGGAGCATTTCACCTTCATGGACGATACCCCGGCCTACTATTATGGCCATGCGGCCATCGCCTTTGGGAAGAAGGAAGCGGCAGCAGCCAAGGACTGGCTGGCGCGCGCCCAGGGCATCTTTAAACCCGCGGAGGCATCCGCCTACCTGGATGCGCTGATGGAGAGCCGCTGGGTGGACAACATCGGCCTGCCACCCCTGAAGGAAATGTAGGCCATGTGGAGAATCGCAACGGATACCGGCGGCACATTTACCGATGCCTTTGCCCGTGATCCCGAGGGACGTGAGACACGCTGCAAGGTACTCTCCACCGGGATCATGCGGGTGCGGGTGACAGGCTGCATGGCCGAGGGCACCTGGCAGGTGCAGGGGCTGCCGCCGATGCCGGATGGCTTTTACCGTGGCTTCCGGGGGGCTGTGATCGCGGAGGTCGGATCGCCAAATACGCCCGTCCGAGTCCTGGACCATCGGCACGTTGCAGCCTCATCGGACGCAGCGGAACATAGCCTGCTGAGGGTGGAGCCGGGCTGCAACGGGCCTTTGCAGCCGCCATTTTTGCTGGACCTTTCCACCGGGGAGGAGGCACCGGTGCTGGCGGTTCGACTTTTGACAAACACCCGGTTAGGCCATAACTTTCCACCTTTGGAACTGAGGCTGGCCACTACCCGTGCGACAAATGCGCTGCTGGAGCGAAAGGGGACACGGACGGCGCTTTTTATCACGACCGGATTTGGCGATCTGCTGCACATCGGCGACCAGCGACGTGCGGACCTTTTTGCCCTTCGGCATGAGGCGCGTCCGGTTTTCTTTGAGGCGGTGTGCGAGGTGCCGGAACGGCTGGCGGCCGATGGGCAGGTGCTGCTGGCCCTAGACGAAGCGGCGGTGGAGGCCGGGGCCCTGGGGCTGGTGCGTGAGGGCATCCGTCATGCGGCGGTGGCGCTGCTGCACAGCCACGTCTGCCCGCTGCATGAGCTCCGCCTGCGGGAGCTGCTGCTTCGAGCGGGGTTCGAGCATGTGTCGCTTTCGAGCGAGATCGCCCCGTTTACCAAGATCCTGCCACGGGCGCAAAGTGCGGTGGCCAATGCCTATCTCACGGGGCCGGTGACAGCCTTTGTGCAAGGGGTGGCGAGGCCGCTCGAGACAGCGAAAGGGGAACCGGAAACCCGGCTGCTGATTCTCAATTCGGCGGGCGGACTGGAATCCACGACGACGGTGAAGCCAAAGGACCTGCTGTTGAGCGGTCCGGCGGGTGGTGCCCTGGGGGCGGCCAATGCGGCGGCGGCCCTGGGCTACCCTCGCATCCTGACGCTGGACATGGGCGGCACCAGCACGGATGTGGCGCGCATTGACGGGAGGCCGGAGTATCGCTTCAGCCAAAACGTGGCGGGCATGCAACTGCTGGCTCCCTGTGTGGCGATCGAAACGGTGGCCGCAGGCGGGGGCTCGATCTGCCACTGGTCCCCGCAGGGGCTGGCCGTGGGGCCGGAGAGCGCGGGCTCGAATCCCGGCCCAGCCTGCTATGGGCGCGGAGGGCCGCTGACGATCACCGATGTCAATCTTTTGTTAGGCCGTTTTGATCCGGCGCGTGCGCCGATTCCCCTGGATGTAAAGGCCGCACAGCAACGGCTGGAGGAGCTATTTTTGCAGAGTTCCGGCTTCCAGACGGAAGAGGAACTGCTGAAGGCTTGCCTGAATCTGGCAGTTGAGCACATGGCGGATGCGATACGCCGCATCTCGGTGGCGGAGGGGTACGACCCGGCAGACTATGCCCTGCTGGCCTTTGGCGGAGCTGGGCCGCAGCATGCGTGTGCGGTGGCGGAAAGGCTGGGCATGCGCACCATTCTGGCCCCACAACACGCGGGCATCCTGAGTGCCGTAGGACTGCACCAAGCGGTGCCGGAAAAGTTTGCCCAGCGGCAGGTGCTGCGGGCGCTGGACGACTGTCTGGAGGAGGTGGAGACGTGGGTGGCTGAACTGATCTCCGAAGCACAGGCCGCGCTGCGCGGGATGCAGACGGCGGCGGAGCCTGAGGAAAACGAAAATTTGGTTTCGAGGTTGGCCGAACTGCGGCTGCGCGGGCAGGACACGCCGATCCAGGTGAAGTTTGAACAGGCGGCCGAACTGCCTCAGCGCTATCGCCAGGCCTATGAACGTCTTTTTGGTTATGCACCGTCTCAGCAGCGGGTCATCGAGCTGGTGAGCTTGCGAGTGGTGGTGGCGGCGGGCAGCGAAAGGGCCGGAGAAATGGCAGCGGCCAGGATTGATGAGCCCACGGCAACCGGGCCGATGCTGATTCAGGATGCCTTCAGTACGCTGGTGGTCAATGCCGGGTGGGAGGTGCGGCATGTGCCCGGCCATGCCCATGTGCTGACGCGACTAGAAGATGCAAGTTCGGCCTCGCATGCACGTCCGCAGGAGCTTTCGCGGGATCTCATCCGCCATCGTCTGCACAGCATCGTGACGGACATGGGAGCCCTGCTTTGCCGAACCTCCATCTCCACGAATATCCGCGAGCGACTGGATTTTTCCTGCGCCCTGCTGGATGACCTGGGGCGGTTGATTTCCAGCGCGCCGCATATCCCGGTGCATCTGGGGGCGCTGGGCGTGTGTGTGCGGGAGGCGACGCGCAATTTTGACCTGCGGCCTGGCGATACCTTCATCACCAATCATCCGGCCTTTGGCGGATCCCACCTGCCGGATGTCACGCTCATCACGCCTGTGTTTGACAGGCACGGTATCCGGCTCGGCTTTGTGGCCAATCGGGCGCACCATGCGGAGATCGGCGGCATGACGCCGGGCTCCATGCCTGCCACGGCACGGTGCCTGGCCGAAGAAGGGGTGGTGATCGTGCCACAGCACCTCGTGCGCGGTGGGGAATCCTGTTTTGATGAAGTGGCTGCGCTGCTGACCCGTGCCCAGCATCCCACGCGAAATCTGGCCGACAATCTGGCGGATCTTCACGCGCAGTTGGCGGCGAACCTGCATGGGGTGGAACGATTCCGTGAACTCGCAGGAGATGCGCCTGAAATCTTGCGCGGCCATCTGCAGGCGATCCTGGAGCACAGCGCGGCGGTGATGCGGCGGCAGATTTCCAGCATCCAGCCCGGCCACGCGGTGCAGACTTTGGATGATGGGTCGCAGATCTGCGTGCAGGTGTCGCATCCAGAGGCGGAGGTCCTGCGGCTGGATTTTACCGGCACCTCACTGGTGCATGCCGGGAACCTGAATGCCACTCGTGCCATTGTGAGCAGTGCGGTGCTGTATGCCCTGCGACTGCTGCTGCAGGAAGACCTGCCGCTGAATGAGGGCCTGCTACAGCCGGTGGAGATGCTGCTGCCGGAAGGCACGCTGCTGAACCCGACCTTCACCGGCGATGCCACGCGCGACCCAGCGGTGGTGGGCGGCAATGTGGAGGTGAGCCAGCGTCTGGTGGACACCCTGCTGCTGGCATTCAAACTGCAAGCCTGCAGCCAGGGAACGATGAACAACTTTTTGTTCGGCAATGACCGCTTCGGTTATTACGAGACCGTCGCCGGCGGAACGGGGGCCGGGCCGGGGCATGACGGAGCAGACGCCCTGCACAGCCACATGACCAATACGGCGATCACCGACCCGGAAATCCTGGAGCAGCGGTACCCGGTGCGGCTGCGCCAGTTTTCGATTCGCCGGAATTCCGGCGGCCAGGGACACTGGAAAGGGGGCAACGGGGTGGTGCGTGAATTTGAGTTTCTCGCGCCCCTCACCGTTTCCCTGCTGACGCAGCACCGGCAGTCGCCGCCCTATGGGATGGAAGGCGGCAGTGCCGGGGCTGAAGGACGGCAAGTTCTGCTGCGGGGTGGCGTGGCGACTCCCCTGCCCTCCAGCACCAGTTTCACAGTGGCTGCGGGGGACCGGGTGAGGATGGAAACTCCCGGCGGCGGTGCCTGGGGTGCCCTGTAAAAGGAGCCCCGAAGAGAGTCCGGCCGTTCGCGCACGCCGGGATATCCGTCACTTTTCACCAAAGTTTCGTCATTCTTCTCCCCGCGTCTCCACTTGCACGGCCCCCTGCCCAGTTTTAAAGCACCCCTTCAACCGCCATGCCCACCACGTATCACGTCCTGCCTACTGCCGCTCACAATGACCTCGTCCGCGCTGCCTATGTGCATCGCGGCTACACCGCAGCGGAGGCCGAAGACGCCGCCCGCTTTTGCGAGATGGCTTCCGCCCACGGCATTCGCACGCACAACGCCATCAAGGCGTTGCACCTGGACCATCTTTTCGGCAGTGCCACGGGCGGCTGCAAACCTGGGGCGGAAGTGAAGGTCATCGAGAAAAAATTTGCCGCTAGCGAGGTGTGGGATGCGCAGCTGAAGCTGGGCCAGAGCGTGGCCTTCAGTGCCATGGAGCGCTGCATGGAGATGGCCGACAAGTACGGCATCGGCCAAGTGAGCGTAGACAATGCCTTCCATTATCTCTGGGGCGGCGGTTACGTCATGGATGCGGCCAAGAAGGGCTACATCGCCTACACCAACTGCACCTCCACGCTGGGCGAAGTGGTGCCATTCGGCGGCAAGTTTCCCGTGCTGGGCACCAACCCGCACTCCTGGGGCCTGCCCACGCAGGATGCCTGTGGCTATCCCATCGTCATTGACTGGGCCACCAGCACCGTGGCCATGGGCCGTGTGCAGCAGCTGAAGCGCGAAGGCAAACCGCTGCCTCCCGGAGCCGCCGTGGATGCGGAAGGCAACCCGACCACCGATGCCAACGCGGCCCAGTGGCTGCTGCCCTTCGGCGCGCACAAAGGTTACGGCCTTTCCCTCCTCATCGAGGTCATGGGTGCCATGATTGGCGGTTCTCTGCCGACGCTGCGCGGTGGCGGTGCCCACCCGGACATCAAGGGCAAGCCAACGCCTGCGGGCGAAAAGCGCACCAGCAGCTTTTACTTCCAGGTGATCCACCCCGATGCCATCAGCAGCGGCCTGTTCGCCCAGGGACGTGACTTTGCTGGCAACATGAAGGCGGTCATTGATGACATCCTCGGCCACGGCAACGAAGGCTGCATGCTGCCAGGCCAGCCTGAAGCCCAGAACGCCGCCCACACCGCGAAAGCAGGTGGACTGCTGTTCAGCACAGCCGAAGTGGATGCACTGAACGAAATTGCCGATGAAGTCGGCGCGGCCCGGTTTGATGCCGCCAGCCTGCCGACCTACGACACGCCGTAACCACGGCCCGCCATGCCTGCTGCCTCCCACGCCGACGACCTGAAGTCCATCCCACGTCACATTGCCATCATCATGGATGGCAATGGGCGCTGGGCCAAAGAACGTGGACTGCCACGTACCGAAGGTCACCGCGCCGGTGCTGATACCGTGCGCCGGGTGACCGAAGGCTGTGGCGAACTGGGCGTGGAGTACCTCACGCTCTATGCTTTTTCCTCCGAAAACTGGAAGAGGCCCAAGCGCGAAGTGGATGCACTGATGAAGCTGCTGGAGCAGTTCCTGCGCACCAAGACAGCCGAAATGAAGGAGCAGAACATCCGTTTACAAGCCATCGGACGGCTCAACGATTTGCCGAAGTCCTGCCAGGAGCAGCTTCACCGGTCCATCGAGGCCACGGCCCAAAACAATGGTCTCACCCTCATCCTCGCGCTTAGCTACGGGGGCCGGGAGGAGATCATTGATGGTGTGAAAAGCCTGCTGGACAGTGTGGAGCGCGGCCACCTGGACAAGGGCATGATTGATGGCGATGTCTTCAGCAAGCATCTCTACACCCGGTACTATCCAGACCCGGATCTGCTGATCCGCACCAGCGGCGAGATGCGCATTTCTAACTTCCTGCTCTGGCAGCTCAGCTACACTGAGTTTTTCGTGACGCAGAAACTTTGGCCCGATTTCGGTCAGGATGATCTCAAGGAAGCCATCCGCGAATATGGCCGTCGGCAGCGCCGCTTTGGTGGCGTGTGAGGGCCAGTGTGCGGTGTTCGGTTTTCAGTAGGCAGGCACTGAGATTTGAGGCTGACGCCTTCATGCTGGCCTCAGGTGCCGGGTTTCACCCAGGGTGCGGGCGGGGCGTCGGGCTGCAGCAGGGCTTCGCCCCGGTGCTGTTGAAGCACGGCTTCGGCCTCGGCGGCTTTCAGCATTTCCTCACGGATATTCTGCGGTACCGATTCTTCGCTCAAGGCGGGCAGCAAGGGATTTGGGCCTTCGGTCCAGGCTCCCAGTTCGGAAGCACCCGCCATCATGGAGTCTGGGTTAGTCACGCGATGCAGGCCAATGACCCGCAGACGGGTGCCGAGGAAATAAAAGACCGTGTCATCGGCGAGGCCTTCAATGATGGTGCCGCCGCGTTGTAGGATGGGTTTCCCACGCAGCACGGCTTCGTCGCCATTGATGTAGGCCTCCTGGCAGAGGATTTTTGCGGAATCGTCCGCCCCTGTTTCGAGGTACACTTTGCCCTTGGCGCGAACTTTTCTGGGCCGGCCTTCCTTGTCCGCCTTCACCACCTCGATGCTTTCTGCCGCTACACGACCGTTAGGTCCTAAGTCCAGACTTTTACCGGTCAGGGTGGTGGCCTCCGCGTAGTTCATCGTGAGGAGAAAGGCGAGATCCACGGGGGAGGTATCGGTGCCGACAGCCGCATCTCCAGGGGTGGCGACCACATTGGAAACCTGGGCTTCCGTATTGCCCTCGACCGTCTTCAGCTTTTCCAAAGCGGGCACCTTGAACCCTTCACAGCCAGCCAATAGAAGCCCCAGCACGGGCAGTGTGCAGAGCAAAAGGCGGTGAATGAAGAGGGGTGGCATGGACCAGATCTATAAAACAGACTGTGGAAATCGGCACGTGAAATGATACGTCTGCCGAGGACGAAGCACGGGTAAAGAATACACGTATCCGGGCTTTCTCCGCCATAGCCTTTGCCGAGCAGCCTCCTTTTACGCGTCGCTCCCCTTCCTCTCCCCATGCGCCCACTTCTTCTTGCCCTCCTTTCCTTGGCCTGCCTGCAAGCCTGGGCGCAGACGGCGGTGCCCCTGCCCGCCCGAGAACTGCGCGGAAGCTGGATCGCCACCGTTCACAACATCAACTGGCCCAGCGAGCCGGGCCTCCCTGCAGCGCGACAGCAGGAGCAGCTCAAGCGCCTGATCCAAAGCGCGCATGACCACGGACTGAACTGCCTCATTTTCCAGGTGCGGCCCGCCGGCGATGCGATGTATGAGTCCAAACTGGAGCCGTGGTCCCCCTACCTCAGCGGCCTGATGAGCCTGCCGCCATCCCCCAAGTGGGATCCGCTGGAGTTCGCTATTCAGGAGGCGCACAAACTGGGCATGGAACTGCATGCGTGGTTCAATCCCTTCCGGGCCCTGGCAGGGGACAAGCACAACCCGAGCGCGGACCACATCCGCAGACAGAATCCTGAATGGACCGTCAAGTATGGCCGTGACTGGTGGATGAATCCGGGCATCCCAGAAGTCCGGCAGCGCGCCGTGGAGGTGATGCTGGATGTGACCCGTCGCTATGACGTGGACGGCATTCACCTGGATGATTACTTTTACCCCTACCCCACCACGGGGGCGGACAAGCAAGCCGTCCCCTTCAATGATGCGGAGGCCTTTGCCAAATCCCAGCCCCTGGGAGGCGTGCCCCTGAGCCTCACGGCCTGGCGTCGCCAGAATGTGGATGAAGTGGTGCGGACCACCTATACGGGGATCAAGGCCATCAAGCGCACGGTCAAGTTTGGCATCAGCCCCTTTGGCCTGTGGCGGCCCAACCATCCTGAGGGCACGGGTGGCGGCCTGGACCCCTACGAGGATCTGGGAGCCGACAGCCGCAAGTGGCTCCAGGAGGGCTGGCTGGACTATCTCACCCCGCAGCTTTACTGGACGATCGACCGGCCGAAGCTGGGCTTCACCACCTACTACGACTGGTGGTTGAATGAAAATACGTTAGGCCGCCACATCTGGCCGGGCATGAACTCCAGCAAGATCGGCGATGACCGCAATGCTGGCGAAATCCTCAAGCAGATCAGCGTTCTGCGGGAGCGGGGGCTGCGCATGACACCGGGCCACTTTCACTGGAACTTTGGCGCGCTGGACAAGAACCTGGGCAAACTCGGCAGCCTAGCCAAGGAGCGCGCGTATAACATCCATGCCCTGCCTCCGGCCAGCCCGTGGCTGAGCAACGTGGCGCTGCCTGCACCGCTGATTGAAAAACTGGCCGAGGGCAAACGCCTGCGCTGGGGTTTCAAAGATCCGCGTTGGGAAAACTACAGCCGCTGGTGGGTGATCCAGGCCCAAATCGAGGGCAAATGGCAGACGGTGGAAGTCACCTTTAAAGACCAGCATGAACTCGACTGGCCGAAAAAGGCCACCGCTGTCGCCGTGCGTGCGGCAGGCAAATCCTGGGAAATCGGTCAAGCCGGCGTGGTAGCCCGATAGGGAGACCCGCTCAGATCCCGGAAGGTTCCTGCAGGGGGATGTCCAGCACACAGGGACTGTGGTCCGAAAGGCGTAGCGTCAGCCCCTCCATCATGCCGGTGAGGGTCTCGCCGAAATGCGGGGCCAGGCGATAACTGTTCTTGCCCTCTGGCTGGGCTGAAGGCGGGGCCTTGACGAAGATCCAGTCGAGGCGCGAACGGCCGATGGGGCCGATGGGCCGCTGCACCCGGAAGGTGGGAGTCTGGCCTTTGATCGCCTTTTCATTGGAGTTGGCAAGCTTGGCCGAAGAGCGGTTGATGGAGCGTTCCTTGTCACCCCGGAAGTCAAAGGCCCCGCCATCGGCAAAACGAAACTCTTCGATTCGGGCAAAGAGACCACGGGTCTTGTTAGGCAGCACCACAGGAATGTGCAAGGCCATGGGGCTGTGAAAGTTCTTGGCGGTGTTGAGGATGACGCGTCCGGAATTCACCGCCGCAGGTGCCGCCATGAGGACATCCATGCCCAAGCCTAACCAAGTTTGAGGATTGGATGTGGTGCGTGAAAAGATGCGGGTGACGGAGGTCGGGCTTAGATCGGCATGGGCCGAATTATGGTCGCCCGCCATGACCACCGTGTGGGGCACATCCCGGATGTAAGAGAGAATCTCTGCCATCTGGGCTTCGCGGTCCCGGGGGCGAGCCTTGATTTCCAGGTGGTTGTTCACCACCGTGAGCGTATCGCCGGGCATGCCGGGGACATCCAGGTCCACTCGGAAAAAGATACGCCCGCCCACCTTCATCTCCCGCACGATTTCATTTTCAAAGACGATCTCGGTAGCAATGCGGCGCGCACCTTCAGCCAAATCGGTGCCAGCCTTTTCTCCTGAATGCCAGTCATAGGGCTGGGCCTTGAGCTGAAAGCTCTGGGCACTTTTAATGGGATAACGTGACAAAATGGCTAGGCCGAAGACGCCTTTGTAGCGTGCCTCATCTGGCTGATGCCGGACCTCCCCGCCACGACCATCCGGGATGGACTCCAGCCCAAGGAGCACGGGATCAATCTCCAGCTGCTGGGGTGCGTAGGCATAGTTCATGCCGAGCGCTAAGGCCAGCTCCCGTGCGGCATCGCGATAACCGGAACGGCTGATGCCTATGTCCATCTCTTGAAGCACGATCACGTCGGCGGAAGCCAGACGCTCGCGCTCGCGCATTAAATTGGTGTATTTTTCGCTGCCTTTGGGGGCAGCCTTTGAATCCATGAGACGTTCGAATTCGGCTTCCGACTTCAGCAGAGCGGCGACCTCCTTCATACGGAGGGATTTTTCGACATTCCAGGTGGCCACGCGCAGGGTTTCTCCCAGGACCGGGTTCACCGCCCGGGTGGGGCGCATGCCACGATAATAGGCCTCATTCGACACGATGGGACGATTCAGCAGGCGCTGCACTTTAGTCTCCAGTTCACCTCCTGGCTGTGGATTTTTGACCAGCTCCTTCAATTCAGCAAAGCTCAGGAACTGGGTTCCCTGAAAACGCGTATAACCTCCCGCAAACTGGCTGACAGATGCTGACTTCGAAGAGACCTCGGTATGATGGAGATTCTTCTTCGGCGGGCTGCCGCAGGAGACCAGCAGGCTAGCAGCGAGGGCTAAAAAGGGGGGGAGACGAAGCTGCATGAAACGACCCATTTAAAATTCACCGCCGAGGGCCAAATGCAAATCTGCCCGGTTGCGCAGACGCTGGGCCTGCACGCTAATGAGGGCACTGCGGGCATCAAAGGCGCGCTGGCTGGCATCCAGCAAGGTGAGCACATCCGTCAGCCCCTTTTCATACTGACCGAGGGCCAGCGATTCCGAGCGGCCCGCCTCCGTGACAGCCCGGCTCAGGGCCGCCGCCTGGGACTCGAGAAAACGATCTGCCGCTAGGGCTGTTTCCACCTCTTGGAAAGCGGTCAGTGCGCGGCTTTTATAAGTGGCCAGCAGTTCCTCATAGCGGCCTCTTTCCAGCTTCACCCCGGCGACCAGACGCCCGCCCTGAAACAGGGTCTGCACTCCGTTGGCAGCGATGGACCAGATGGCAGAATCGGGTGCCAGGAGGTTATCCATATCTTGTGAAGTGCGCCCGGCCTCACCCGTGAGGCGGATGCTGGGCAGGAAGGCTTTTTTGGCGGCGCTTTCCCGGCGCAGAGAGGCCTCCAACTGACGTTCGGCAGCACGCAGATCTGGGCGGCGAAGCATCAGCTCGGATGGCAGCCCGGCCGGAATCCGGCGCTGGACCGTCGGCAGGCTGCCGATGCCGGACTCCTTCCCCGCCGGGTAGCCGCCCAGCAGCACCTCGAGCGCACGCTGAGTCTGATCCACAGTCGCCCGCCGCTGCTGGAGGGTGGACTCGGTACGGGCAAGGTCCGCACGGGCCAGGCTGACATCCAGCGCGGCGCGGTCGGGATCCAGCCCGCGGTCGAGCTGCTTTTCCAAGATGCCCAATTGCACGCGCCGTGTGCGCACATTTTGTTCGGCCAAATTCAGCAGTGCGCGGGCCTCGGCCAGGGTGGTGGCCGTGCGCACGGTATTTGCTGCAAGGGAAAGACGCGCGGCATGGAAGTCTTCCTCGGCAGCCAGACGACCTGCTTTGGCAGCGCCGCGCTCATCGGCGATGCGGCCCCAGAAATCGATCTCCCAGGACATGTTAAAAGGCAGGCGGAAGCGATTGTTGATGGGCGTGAGTCCAGGGAAGCGCTGGTCGCCAGGGCTCTGGGAACGGCTGGCATTGTAACCGGCAGTGAGGGTGGGAAACATGGCCGCGCCGGCCTGGACGGTCTGCGCATGGGCCTGCTGGACTCGGGCCCCGGCGGCCTTGAGGTCGGGATTGGCCGTGATAGCCTGTTCCACCAAACGACGGAGTTGGGGGCTGTCAAAATCGGCCAACCAGCCAGTGGAGGCCTTTTCAGGCAGGGATGGCAATGCAGCCCAGTTTTCTGGGGCCATGGCATGCATGGCATGCACATCCTTTTTCAGGCGACCGCTACCCAAAGGCGGCAGCAGGCCGCAAGAGACCAAAACTGGCACACACAGGGCCAAAGTTCCCCATCGAAGGGACGACAGAGGCCGGGAGGAGAGAGAACGCATCCGCCTGATTTACCTGCTTTGGCCGCAGGCTTCAACCTGAACGCAAAGGGAAGCATTCCCCTACCACCCGGCTTTTGGCACCATTTCCAAAACATCCGCCTCGACAAAGCCAGGGACACCGCATTTTATGCAAGGCGACCATGCCACTCTCCCTAGACGACATCCTTCAATCCGCGGATGACCACCAAGCCAGTGATGTCTTTTTGATGGAGGGAGAAATCCCCCGCATGAAGATCAACGAGCAGATCATGCTCTTTGGTGACGAACCCATGCAGCTCAACCAAATGGTGGGCCTGTGGCAGGCCTGCGGGGTGAGCCCTGAAGGAGAAACGGACCGGGATTCCGGGCTCGTTTCAACCAACCGCACCCGTTACCGTGTGAACATGCACAAAGCCCTCGGTCGCCTGGGCGTGGTGATGCGGCGCATCCGCACGGATCTGCCCGTGCTGGGGAATCTGGGGGTGCCGGATTGGCTGCTGACCAAATGGGCCATGAAAACCCGTGGCCTGATTCTCATCACCGGACCTACCGGCATGGGAAAAAGCACCACCATGGCGGGCCTGCTCGGCTGGATGAATGAGACCCTGGCACGCCATATTGTGACCATTGAGGATCCCGTGGAATTCATTTACCCGAACAAAGGCTGCATGTTCACCCAGCGTGAAGTGGGGCGCGATACCGCAAGCTATGCGCGCGGGGTGCGGGGTGCGATGCGACAGGCTCCGGACGTCATCATGGTGGGAGAAATTCGTGACTACGAAACAGCCATCACCACCCTCCAAGCCAGTGAAACAGGGCACCTCGTCCTGGCTTCCGTACACAGCGACAGCGTGGTGGATGCGGTGGACCGCATGGCACACCTTTTCCCACCCGAGCAGGCAGGGCTGGGCCTGCACCTGCTGTCGCAGCAATTGATCGGGGCGGTTTGTCAAAAGCTTATCCCGCGCACCGATGACGGCCTGCATCTGCTGGTGGAACATTTGGAAAACGGCGGTGCCGTGAAGCAGTGGATCGCCAAAAAAGAGACGGACCAGGTGCGCAACTACATGCAGCGTGGCAATGACCCAAACTGCATCACCTTCCTGACAAACATCGTCCGCGCCTATGAGGCCGGCATCATCACGGAAGCTGAAGCTATCACCGCCAGTGGCAACGAGACGGAATTCAAACGCGCGGCACGCGGCATCAGCTAAGCCTCCGTTTCTCCAAAAAACCCTCCCCTTCCCCAGCCCCCTTTCCAATGCGCCAGTACGACCTCATCGAATACCTTTCCATGGCCATGCAGGCCGGAGCCTCGGATCTGCATCTCTCGCCTGGGGCACCGCCCACGATGCGCCTCCACGGCCGCATGACGCCAGTGACCGATGAGCTTTTTGATGCTCTTGATGTGCGCGAACTCGTCCTCGGCGGTTTGAAAGACAACCAGCGCGCCAAGCTGGAAGAAGAGTGGGAACTGGACTTTGCCATCGAGGTGGAAAACCTGGGCCGTTTCCGTGGCAACGCTTGTTTTGCCATGGGGCGCATCGAAGGAAACTTCCGCTACATCCCAGACAGCATCCCCGAACTTTCCCAGTTAGGCCACGGACCGAATGTTCAGGGCATGTGCCAGTTTAAAGATGGCCTCATCCTCATTACAGGGGTGAGCAACAGCGGTAAAACGACCACGCTTTGCAGCATGACGCAGACCATCGCCCGCGAGCGGTCCTGCAACATCGTCACCATCGAAGACCCCATCGAATTTGTCTTCCAGCACGGCTCCAGTCTGATCCGCCAGCGCCAGGTCGGCTTTGACACCCATGAATTTGCGCGCGCCATGAAAAGTGCCCTCCGGCAGGATGTGAACGTCATCACCGTCAGCGAGTTGCGGGATCTGGAAACCATGCGCACGGCGCTCACAGCCGCAGAGACAGGGCACCTTGTCATCAGCACCCTGCACACCATGGATGTGCCCAGCACCATCACGCGTATTCTCGACAGTTATCCGAAAGAGCAGCAGGACTACGTGGCAGCCCAGCTCAGCCACTGCCTGCGTGGGGTCATCAGCCAGCATCTCATCCGCCGACCCGATGGCGAAGGTCGCGTGATGGCCACGGAAGTGATGATGATGAACAATGCCATCTCAAGCTGCATTCGGGACCAGCGCCTGCAACAGCTCCCGAGTTTGATCCAGATCGGCGGACGCGACGGCATGCACACCATTGACGACAGCCTCATGCACCTGCTGTCCTATGATTTCATCACGATCGACGACTGTCGCGCTCATTGTCGCGACTTCAGTTTTATCCAGGCGGGTTATGAAAAACTGAAGCGTGACCGAGAACTGGCAGCGAAGAGAAAATAAGCCATCTCTTTAGCAGACATCAGGCAGATTGCATCCCGGCGGAGGTTGATATGATTCCTCAATGGGGTTAGTCATCTGCCTGATGCGTTTTCTATCCCGTTTGTTGGCCTTGGCCATGTGTCTTTCGTGCGTTCATGTTGAGGCCAGCGAACCTGCACGCCGAGTCATCGGCTTTGATCTGCCTCATTTCTCAATAGCAGGCACGTCTTCTAACTTTCGGCCAGGTCTGGTTGAACAGGGATTCAAGCTCTCCACGCCAGTGGACGGCGTTTTTGTGCAAGGCCCCCTTTACAATTTTTCTCCGATTAACGGGGGCAATTATGCACGCTTCATTTCAGGAGCAGCAAACTTGAAGATCGCTCACCAGGACGGACTGCCGTTCACCCCGCATCAAGTGGACTTGGCAGAATACAGCGTCAACCTCCCCGTGACATTCGTGGGGAGAAAGGCCGATAACAGCACGGTCACCGTTAGCTATACGATGGACGGGCGCTATGACGGCACAGGCCCTTTGGCAGACTTCCAAACCTTTGTCTTTCCAGAAAGTTTTGCACAGATCGTCGAGTTGAGCGTGCCCGGAACAGGCTATTATTTGGACAACCTTGCGGTCACTCCCCATGGCATCGAAGCCCCCGAACCACCCCTGCTGACTCCACCACTGGTTTATGATATCAACTGGAACGACCTGCCTCACCGCTTAGATCAGCCAACATCTTTCGGTGGCCAACGATCTCCCAGCACTTCCGTCTTTGGCACCCAATACGTGAGAAGCCAGATCGGCCCCTTGACCGATAGACCTCTGGAACTTGGGGGTGTGGAAGCGGTTTATGACCAGTTTGGCATGAATATGTCCAGAAGAGCAGAGCGGTATGTCCTTGAATTTGACATGACCCAACTCGGCTCCAGTTCACTGGCAGTCTTCATGGATCATACGCATGGGCTGCTGAGAACAGACTTCAACGGCAATGGCTCGGTGACATTTTATAGCGGGACTTCTAACAACGCTTTCACTGGCATCAATCCAAATTCAAGCTACAGCCCCCGTGCCATCACCCACTGCACCATGGATTTTGATTTGGGCAATCGACGGGCGCGGATTGACATCAACGGGACCAAAGTCGCCGAATGGGCCATGAACCGACTGCCAGGCTTTGATTTGAGGCAATTCCGTTTCAGTCTCTCGGGCGCTGACATCGTCGGCATAGATAACATCAAGATCAGCGCTTTCGATGTCTCACCACTTCTGGCAGCTCCCGTTGAGCTTGACTTCTACACGGTCTCTGTCGGAAGCAGTCAAACTCGTTCCTTCAGTGTCTCCAACATCAGCGATGATGATTTAACGATCACCGGGATGACCTCCAGTTCGAGTGTTTTCACCCTCGAAACACCCCTCCCCTTGGTCATACCCGCTAGAGGGTCGTCTGTTGTGACCGTCAAGGCGACGCCCACATCAGGGCAAACCTTCACAGGAGATTTGGCGCTACAGGCTGGGCCACACGTTGTATCGCTTTCAGCCTCAGTCACGGGATATCAGCAGCCGGTACCGGGGACCTTTTCGTTGCATCCTAAAACTCAGGTGCTTACCGAGCGTCAGTATGTGACACTATCCTCCATCTATGACGGAACTGGAGTGAGCCATTATGAATGGACCTTTAATGGCATCCCGATTCCCTCCGCCACTACGCGAAATTACCAAATTGCCTCAGCCACCCCTGCCAAGGCAGGTCTTTACAAAGTGGCTGCTGTTTTAACTAATGGCCAAAGGGTTTTTTCAAATGCGGCTAACATTGCAGTGGTTAGGCATGAACCCATCAACCGCACCATCCCTTTAGGAGGGCGGGTTGAATTGGTCTGCACGGCTGCTGGCTCGCCATTGATTTATGAATGGAGGCGCAATGGCGAGTTGATCCAGACAACTTCGGGCCCTGTGGCCGCCAATGGCTCAGTTTTAGTCCTCCATCCCGTCGGGCTTTCCTCAGAAGGCCATTACACCTGCAATGTCTCTATTGGCACTGTCGGAAGCAGCCAGTCCACCAGTGTGAGAGGCATGGATGCAAACCTGTCGCTTCTACTGCCGCCTCGGATTCTGACCGACAAACTCCCGCATTTGCGGGTGGGAGATTACACCAGCTTCCAACTTCGCACGTCTTCACCCTCGACCTTCTTCAGCGCTTCAGGCTTGCCCCATGGCATCATTCTGGATCCCTGGAGCGGGAGAGTTTTTGGGCAGCCTGCATTAGCCATCACCCTTGATCCTTCACACCCAGATCGGGCATCCCCTTATCGTGTGACATTCACCGCCTCTAATGAGAGCGGCGCAGGCCCAGCTATGGAACTTGAGTGGTGGATCCATCCGAAACCACAGACCCACAACTTTGCGGGACTCATCGCTCGAGAAAAGCTCTCCATGGATCCCCTGGGGCTGGGAGGTCGTTTTACCTTGAGCACCACGGCCAAAGGAACGCTGACAGGTTCCATGGTCATTGCGGGCAAAGCTTTTCCAGTCATCGGCAACCCAAGCTACAATACCGAAGATGGTGCGCTGGAAGGGGAGCTCCACTTTAACAAATCCGCTAAAAGTGAGCCCATCTTCGTGCGCATTCTTCCGAATGGGAGAGTTACCTCGGGATCCGATGGGGTTTTAGAAGGAGGCCAACTCCTGCCCAAAGCGGCTGCGAAGCAGCATCAAGGCCTGTATCCAGCCGCACTCCTGCCAGAAGTATCCCAAACAGCCCTTGAAGATGATGGCAGCACCCCAGGAGGTCTGGGATATCTGTCTTTCAAGGTCAGTCCGACAGGGACCGTCACCTATGCGGGCCGTCTGGGAGATGGCACCCAAGTAACGGGTAGCCATTCCCTGGTCATCCATCCCGAAGATACCGAAGCGGCGAGGCTTCCGATATACCTGATGCCACAGGCCCAGCGCAGCTTTTTTTCCGGCTGGGTCTCCTATGCTGAAGCTCAGGTGGATGGAAATCTGGAATGGGCCAAACAACCGCATGTCAAAAACACCACCTATCGCGAAGGATTTCTCCTCCAGTCTCTTCAAGTCATCGGCAGCCGTCACGTCGCACCTGCACCGGGCCAGACGTTGATGAATTTGGGTGACTCCGCCCATGACCTTGAGTTGACCAGCCCAGGTCTTCCAGAACCTGCCATCAAAACGCTGCAAGTTCAGCCCAATCACCGGGCCGTCATTTCAGGCAAAGGGGTACCCGCTGGCGTGGTGATGACCATTAGCCCCTCCACTTCCTTGTTTAGTGGGAGTTATGTCTCTGGAAAATACCGAGGATATCCCATTAAAGCCACCTTCCAGGGAGTCTTCGTCCCGAGGTTGGGACAGGGCGTGGGAACGATCCTGAGCCTATCCGAAGAGAGTCTGAAACTTAACCTGACGTCTCCTGAATTGGATGTCGGCCAAGTCCGAATCTTCCCAGCGAAGTGACAAAAAAAGCCGAGATGCTTCTCGCATCTCGGCTCTGCATTTGAGGGGAATCAGTTCGTCTTCAGCACTTCGATGAACGCCTCTTGAGGGATGTTCACGCGGCCGATGGACTTCATGCGCTTTTTGCCTTCCTTCTGCTTTTCCAGAAGCTTGCGCTTACGGGAAATGTCACCGCCGTAGCACTTGGCAGTCACGTCTTTGCGAAGGGCACTGATGGATTCACGGGCGATCACCTTGCCACCGATGGCAGCCTGGATGGCGACGACGAAAAGCTGCTGAGGAATGACTTCTTTGAGCTTGGCAGCGAGCTGGCGGCCTCGGGCCTCAGCCTTGCCACGGTGCACGATGCAGGAGAAAGCATCCACGGGCTCGCCTGCGATAAGCATGTCCATCTTCACGAGGTCATCGGCCTTATAGCCAGCATGCTCATAGTCCATACTGCCGTAACCACGGGTCAGGGACTTGAGCTTGTCATTGAAGTCCACGAGGATCTCATTCAGCGGGATCACGGTGTGCAGCAGCACGCGGCGGTCATCCAGGGTCTCGGTGTTGTTCACCTGCCCGCGTTTGTCCATGACGAGCTGCATGATGTCACCGATGTATTCGTTCGGGATCATCACGAAAACCTTCACGATCGGCTCGCGGATTTCATCAATCTCGTTGGCCGGTGGGAGGAAGCTCGGATTATCCACCAGGATCTCCGTGCCATCCGTTTTGCGGAGTTCGTAAATGACCGACGGATACGTCGAAATGACGTCCATGTTGAACTCACGACGCAGACGTTCCTGAACGATTTCCATGTGCAACAGACCGAGGAAACCGCAGCGGAAACCGAAGCCCAGCGCGGCGGAGCTTTCTGCCATGAAGGTGAACGCAGCGTCATTGATCTGCAGCTTACCCACGGCCAGCTTCAGCGCTTCAAAGTCATCCGTACTGATGGGGTAGATGCCACTGAAGACCAGAGGGTGGATCTCCTTGAAACCGGGCAGCGGCTCGGGCGCAGGCTTGCGAGATTCGGTCAGCGTATCGCCGATTTTCACATCTGCCGTCGTCTTCACGTTGGCGATGATGTAACCCACGTCGCCAGCTTCCAGTTTGTCACAAGCGACCATCTTCGGGCGGAAGGTACCGACTTCCTTGATTTCGGAGTCGTTGCCAGACGCCATGAGACGCACCTTTTGACCACGCACAATGGAGCCGGACATCACGCGGATGTAGCTGATAACGCCGCGATAGGGATCGAAAATGGAATCAAAAACGGAAGCGCGCAGGTAGCCGTCGCCGGGTTCTTTGGGTGCGGGAACGAAGGCAACGATGGCCTCCAAAATGTCTGTGATACCGATGCCCATCTTGGCGCTGGCAGAGACAGCTTCATCGGCTGGAAGCTGAAGGATTTCCTCAAGCTGCTTTTTCACCTTGTCCACGTCCGCGTTCGGCAGGTCAATTTTATTGATGACCGGGATGACGTGCAGGTTTTGCTGGAGGGCGAGATTCAAGTTCGCCACGGTCTGGGCTTCCACGCCCTGGCTGGCATCCACCAGGAGGAGGGCGCCTTCACAGGCGGCGAGGGAACGGCTGACTTCATAGCTGAAGTCCACGTGCCCTGGGGTATCCAGCAGGTTCAGCTTATAGATCAGTCCATCTTTGGCCTTGTAGTTCATGCACACCGGGTGCGCCTTGATGGTGATACCACGCTCACGTTCCAGGTCCATGCTGTCCAAAAGCTGGTCCTGTTGCTGTCGCTGCGTGATCGTCTGGGTAGCCTCCAGCAGACGGTCGGAAAGAGTGGTCTTTCCGTGGTCAATGTGAGCAATGATGGAGAAATTGCGGGTGCGTTCGATGGACATCAGAAAAGAGTCGGCTGGGGGATATACTCCCTAACCCCGAGTAGCGAAAGGGTCAAGGTCGGCCCGCAGGGAGTGTCGCAGTCACCTTTCGCCCAAATTTCGCGCCTCTAAACGCTCCACGTTGCTTTCGGATAGCCAGATGCGGCTTCCAATGCCTTGACGCACCTCTGTTTTCTCCGCTAAAACGGCTTCTTTATGGCCACCATCGCCGTTCTCGGCACACTCGATACCAAGGGACAAGAGCACGCCTATGTGGCGGAACTCATCCGTCAACGCGGGCACCAGCCCCTGCTGATTGATACTGGCAGCGGCAGCGCGCCCACGGTTTCACCCGACATTTCCCGCGAGGAAGTCGCCGCGGCAGGGGCTATTGATCTGGCGGGAATCCTCACTCGCCAGGATCGGGGGGAGGCCGTGACGGCCATGGCAGAAGCTTCGGCCAAGCTCCTTGCGGGCCTCGTTTCTTCGGGCCGGATTCAGGGGGTCATCTCCCTGGGCGGTGGCGGTGGCACTGCCATCAGCAGCAGCGCCATGCGCGCCTTGCCCATCGGTTTTCCGAAAGTCATGGTCTCCACCCTAGCTGCGGGCAATGTCGCCCCCTACATAGGTACGAAGGACATTGTCATGATCCCCAGCATCGTGGATGTCTCCGGCATCAATCGCCTCTCCCGCACCCTCCTGGCCCGCGCTGCCGGGGCCATCTGCGGCATGGTGGAAATGGAGATCCCGCCTACAGAGGACAAGCCGCTCATTGCCGCCTCCATGTTCGGCAACACCACGGAATGCGTGAATGCCGCCAAGACTCTCCTCGAAAAAGCTGGCTATGAAGTTCTCGTTTTCGCCGCCACAGGCACTGGGGGCCGCATCATGGAAAGCCTCATCGAAAGCGGCCTCATTACAGGCGTGATGGACATCACCACCACCGAATGGGCAGATGAACTCGTCGGCGGGGTCCTCAATGCCGGCCCGCATCGGCTGGAGGCCGCAGGCAAAACTGGCACCCCGGCCATCGTCACGCCTGGTTGCCTGGACATGGTGAATTTTGGCGAACCTGCCAGCATCCCAGCCAAGTTCAAAGATCGTCTTTTCTACCAGCACAACCCGCAGGTCACCCTCATGCGAACCTCGCCGGAGGAATGCGCCGAACTGGGCCGCATCTTGGCCGAGAAGGTCAATGCCTACACCGGCCTCGTTACCGTGCTTCTCCCGCTGAAAGCCATCAGCGTCATCAGCGCACCCGGCAAACCGTTCCACGATCCGGCAGCGGACACGGCCCTTTTCACCTCTATCAAATCTCACCTCCGCCCTGAAATTCCGGTCATCGAGATGGACTGTGAGATCAATGCGCCGGAGTTCTCGGAAGCGTGTGTTGGGGCTCTATTGGCCACTTTGCCAAGATAAATCTCATTTGGTCTTCACTGCTGCTCGTCCCATCTCCGCGCTTGACGCCCTCTGAGAACTGAGCACTGAGCACTCAGCCTCTTTTTGCTCTCCACCATGTCCCTCGGCCAACTCCTCCTCACCGGCGTTCCCGGTCCTGAACTCGATTCTGAAACCGCCGCTCGCTTCAAGAAGCTGCAGCCCGGTGGATTCATTCTCTTTGGCCGCAACATCATCTCGCCCGAGCAGGTGCGGAAGCTGATTGATGATCTGCGCGATCTATCCGACATCGAGCCCTTCATCACCATCGACCAGGAAGGTGGCCGCGTGTCTCGCCTGCGCCTCATTGGCGAGGAGCCGCCGAATGCCCAGTCCCTGCGTGACAAGGGGGACGTGAAACTCATCAAGCAGCATGGCAAACTCACGGGTCAAATTTTGCGCCTGTTCGGCTTCAATCTGGACCTCTGCCCCGTGCTCGACATTTCCTATGACGACACGGCAGACAACTCCCTCAAAGGACGCTGCTGGGGACGTGATCCGCAGCAGGTCATCAACAACGCAGGCGTCTTCAACCGTGCTATGCGCGGTGAAGGCATCCTGAGCTGTGCCAAACACTTCCCCGGCTACGGCCCGGCCGAGTGCGATCCGCATGAGTTCCTGCCTGTCATCGGCAAATCCCACCCGGAGATGCTGGAGTCCGAGCTCCTGCCCTACACCGCCCTGCTGCCGGAGATTGACAGCGTGATGACCTGCCACAGCAACTACACGGCCTACGATCCCGACCGCCCTCGCTGGCCCGCTAGCCTTAGCCACAATGTGTGCACCAAATTGTTGCGCGATCAGTTAGGCTTCGAAGGCTTGGCCATGACCGATGACCTGGACATGGGAGCCATTCTCAATGAAGTGACTTTTGAGCAGGCCATCCAGGAAGCCGTGCGCGCTGGGAACGACCTCGTCATGATCTGCCACCGCCTGGAAATGGTGGAGCTGGCCCGCCAACACCTCGAAGGTGTGGAGGCCCCCATCCTCCACGATGCCCTCGTCCGCATCGAGAAGACCAAAAAGCGCCTTGTGGCACCCGATCCGTTCAGCCTTGACCGCTTCGCCAAAATCAATCGCGACATCTGGGATCTCCGCGTCGCCACCCTGGGTGAAGAACTCGCCCACAACAAAAGCGTGGAAGACGGCAAGCGCTCTCCGGTGGAGCTGTATTAAAGACAGGCACGCAGGACCGGCCGATTCGGTAGAATCATGGGTGAATTCGTCCATGATTTTACCCTTTATTATTTTACCCTCTTCCCCCTCACATTTCCCTGCAATGTGAGCCCCGTCCCCGTCGTTACCCCAGTCTCTGACCATGATGCGACGAATCCTCCTCACTTGCGCCGGTTTGCTGGCCACTTCTCTTTCGGCTGCTCCGAAAGGACCGCCGAACATCCTTTTCCTCTTTTCGGACGATCTCGCCTCCCAGGCTATCTCCAGTTATGGCGACGAGCGCAAGCTGCTTGAGACCCCGGGGATAGATCGCCTCGCCAAAGAGGGCATTCGGTTTAATCGCTGCCTGGTTACAAACTCCATCTGCGGCCCCATGCGCGCCGTGATCCAGACGGGCAAATATTCGCACCTGAACGGCTTTCACAACAACAGCAACAGCCGCTTCGATGGCAACCAGCAGACCTTCCCTAAGCTGCTGCAAAAAGGCGGTTATACCACCGCGGTCATTGGCAAATGGCATCTGATGACCGACCCTCAGGGGTTCGACTATTGGAACGTCCTTCCCGGCCAGGGTATTTACTACAACCCGCCCATGATCGAAAACGGCCAGGAGGTGAAACACACCGGTTACGTCACTGACATCATCACCGAGCAGGGCCTCAAGTGGCTGGAAGGTCGCGACAAGACCAAGCCTTTCATGCTGATGCTTCAGCACAAGGCACCTCATCGGGAATGGGAACCGGCTCTGCGCCACCTGGACCACGACAAGGGCCGTGTTTATCCAGAGCCCGCCACCTTGTTTGACAATTTCGAAGGTCGCAGCAAGGCCGTTAGCGATCACGACATGGGGCTGGACCGCACCATCACCGAGCGTGACATGAAGCTCGTCGCACCGGCCTCCCTGAATGAGGAGCAGCGCAAAGCCTGGAATGCGTATTACGACCCGATTAACAAAAAGTATAACGAAGCACCGCCCACTGGAAAAGACCTCATCAAATGGCGCTACCAGCGTTACATGCATGATTACCTGGGATGCGTGAAAGGGGTGGACGAAAGCATCGCCACGGTTCTCGATTACCTGGACAAATCCGGCCTCGCCGAAAATACCGTCGTCATTTGCAGCAGTGACCAGGGTTTCTACCTCGGAGAGCACGGCTGGTTTGACAAACGCTGGATCTTTGAGGAATCCCTCACCACCCCCTTCCTGGTCCGCTGGCCAGGAGTGGCCAAGGCGGGCAGCACCAATGGCAGCATCGTTTCCTTGCTGGACCTTGCCCAGACCTTCCTGGACATCGCGGGTCAGCCGCAACCTGCGGACATGCAGGGCCATTCCCTGGTGCCGCTTTTCAAAGGCGAGACGCCTGCGGACTGGCGCAAAAGCTTCTACTACCACTACTACGAGTTCCCCGTGCCCCATCGCGTGCGCCCACACTATGGCGTGATCACCGACCGCTACAAACTCATCCATTACTATGCCCCAGACGTGGATGACTGGGAGCTGCTGGACCGTCAAAAGGACCCTCTAGAAACCCAGAGTTTCTACAAAGACCCAGCTTATGCAGACACTGTCAAAGAGCTCAAAACCGAGCTCTCACGCTTGCAAACCGAGGTCAAAGAAATCCTGCCTCCCCCACGCCTGACGCATGGCAACAAAGCCTTCGATGGCGAGGTGAATCCCCCAGTCCCCCAGAATGCCAAAGGCATGGGCAAGGGCAAAGGAAAGGGCAAAAAGAAACAGGCCGAGTGATCTCCTGATGGAACAACCACGGAAGACGCTGAAGACACGGAATGTATTCATGAACTGATTTTATGAATTCATTTCCTCTGCCTTCCGTGTGCTCCGTACTTTCCGTGGTTGTTTTCCTTCTGAGCACTGCTGCAAACGCGTCTGCACCCTTCAAACCCGTAGCCTGCGAAGGGGCTTACCCACGTCACCTCCAAGGCATCTGTACCGATGGTAAAGAGGCCATCTACTGGTCTTGGACAGATGCGATCGTGAAGACGGATCTGGAGGGCAAGATTCTCAAAAAAGTCGCCGCGCCCAGTCACCAGGGAGATCTCTGCCATCACGACGGCAAGGTCTATGTCGCGGTCAATTTGGGCAAGTTCAACCAACCCGCTGGCGCAGCCGACTCATGGGTCTTCGTCTTCGATGGCGAAACCCTGGCGGAACTCTCTCGTCATCCCGTGCCAGAGCTTGTTCATGGAGCAGGAGGCATGGCCTATCGTGAAGGTCGTTTTATCCTCATCGGCGGCCTGCCCCCGGGAACAGATGAAAACTACGTGTATGAATACGACGCGAAGTTCCAGTTCATCCAGCGTCACACGCTGACCAGCGGCTACACCCTCATGGGCATTCAAACGGTGGAGTATGCCGACGGTTCCTGGTGGTTCGGTTGTTATGGCAAACCAGCCGTTTTGCTTCGTGCCGATGAAAACTTCCGCTTCACGGGCAAGTGGGAGTTCAATGCTTCCGTCGGCCTCGCCCGCATTGGGCCTAACCAGTTTTTGATCGCCGAGAATAAATCCACAAAAGGCATCGGCAATACCGCCAAGGTTCGCCTTGCGCATGCCGATCTTGATAAGGGCCTCGTTCTCGACACTCAGCCCTGAGGAACAACCACGGAGGACACTGAACACACGGAAGGGGATGGCCAGGATTTGAAATTCCGTGTGTTCAGTGTTTTCCGTGGTTGCCCTCCCTTTTTTAATCCATGACCGCATCATTCAAAAAACTCACCTTCGCAGTTCTTGCCTTGGGCATGACGCTCGCAGCCTCGGCGGCGGACAAACCCAACTTCATTTTCATCCTCTGTGATGATCTGGGTTATGGAGATGTGAAGCATCTCAATCCTGAGGGTAAAATTGCCACGCCCAACATGGACCGCATCGCCAAGGAAGGCATGACCTTCACCGATGCCCACACCCCTTCCAGCGTCTGCACCCCCACCCGCTACGGCACCCTCACAGGCCGCTACAACTGGCGTACCAAATTGCAAAAGGGCGTCCTGGGCGGACTCAGCCCGCACCTGATTGCCACGGATCGCATGACCGTGGCCTCCATGCTCAAAGGGCAGGGCTACCACACCGCCATCATCGGCAAGTGGCATCTCGGCATGGATTGGAAGGTCAAAGATGGCCTGAACGTGGCGGAACTGAACATTGAATCCCCCCAGCAGACCTGGAGTGTGGATTTCACCCAGCCTACCACCCACGGGCCCAACAGCGTCGGGTTCGACCACTACTTCGGCATCAGCGCCTCCCTAGACATGGTGCCGTACTGCTTCATCGAAAATGACCGCGTCACTGCCCAGCCCACTGAGGATCGCGCCATCGAAATTGTTCAGGGAAAGACTGAAAAATACACCCGCAAGGGCCCTGCTGCCCCCGGTTTTACCGGCTACGAAGTCCTGCCCACATTCATTGACAAAGCCGTCGCCTACGTCGGCGAAAAATCCGCCGATGCGAAGTCAGGAAAACCCTTCTTCCTCTATCTACCCCTTGCCTCCCCGCACACCCCCATCCTGCCCAATCCTGAATGGCGGGGCAAAAGCGGCCTAAATCAATATGGCGACTTCGTGATGGAAACCGATGCCGCCATTGGACGAGTCCTCAAAGCTCTGGATGACAATGGTCTGGCCGAGAACACCGTCATCGTCTTCACCAGCGACAATGGCTGCTCCCCAAGTGCCAATTATCCCGAACTGCTGGCCAAAGGCCACAACCCCAGCGCCAAACTGCGCGGCCATAAAGCCGACATCTATGATGGCGGCCACCGCGTGCCCTTCCTGGTCCGCTGGCCTGCCAAGGTGAAGCCCGGCCAGACAACCAGCCAGCTCACTTGCCTGACGGACTTTTTTGCCACCGCCGCCCACATCACTGGCGCAACTGCTCCGGAAACTGCCGCCGAAGACAGTTTCAGCTTCCTCCCGACCCTTTTGGGTGAAAGCGGCAAACCCGCCCGTGAATCCCTCGTCCATCACAGCATCCAAGGTGTCTTCGCCATCCGCGAGGGTCCCTGGAAGCTCGCTCTCTGCCCAGGCTCCGGCGGCTGGAGCGAACCCCGCCCCGGCACCGAGCCCAAGGACTCGCCACACGTCCAGCTTTTCAATATGGAAGCCGATCTCGGCGAGCAGACCAACCTCGCCGCCCAGCACCCCGAAATCGTCACTCGCCTCACGAAGAGACTGGAAACCCTAGTCGCCAGCGGTCGCAGCACCCCTGGAGCCCCTCAAAACAACGACGTCCCCGTCGAAATCTGGAAAAAGCCCGAAGCGACGAAAAAAGGGGCCAAAAGCGGCAAGGCGAACAAGGGTAAGAAGTGAATTCCCCGTCTTCCGTCTCCCACCCCTACAAAAAACGACGAAAAAAGGTCGTTATCGGGGGTTTAGGGGCGACTTTTTAACCCGGAGGCCCTATCGTCTCCCTTCACTTTCCCTGCCAAACTCCTTGCCGTTCGTCTGCCCTCTGATAAAAAAGGCCATTCGTCTCAAGCAGCAGGCACGCCTTTTTATATGAAGTTCACGATCAGCAAGGAATCTCTCCAGCAGGCCATTCAGCAAGTGCAGCACGTCGTCAGTGCACGCACCACTCTGGCCATCCTCTCCAACGTCCTGCTCCGCGCCAAAAATGGCGTCCTGGAACTGACCACAACGGACCTGGATGTCGGCGTGACCTGCAGCGTTGCTGCCGAGGTCGAGGAAGAAGGAGCCACCACCCTGCCTGCCCGCCGTCTGGCCACGATCATTCGTGAGCTTCCTGCGGAAGACATCCAGATCAGCGTGGATGAGAAAAACGTGGCTTCCATCCGCAGCGGCCCGTCCTATTTCAAGGTGCTGGGCCTCACCAGCGAGGAATTCCCTGCCCTGCCCCGCTTTGACGACGCCCGTGAATTCAAGATTGATCAGCAGATTCTGCGCGATTGCCTGAAAAAGACATCCTATGCCATCTCGACCGACGAAACTCGTTATGTGCTGAACGGCATCCTTTTCTCCTTCAAAAACAACACTCTGACCATGGTGGCCACGGATGGCCGCCGTCTGGCCATGGTGGAGCAGGAGCTGGAATTCCCCCAGAGCCAGGAAGTGGACATCATCGTCCCGACCAAGGCTGTGAACGAACTTGCCCGCCTTTGCGGCGACTTGGGCGAGGTGATCATCCGCGTGACCAGCAGCCAGGTCGGATTTGATCTGGGCGACAGCCTGCTCATCAGCAAGCTGATCGACGGCAACTATCCAAACTACCGTCAGGTGATCCCAGGCGAGGCCAAGGAGCGCATCGCCTTGGAGCGTGAGGTTTTCCTGAAGGCCATCAGCCGTGTGTCCCTCCTCGCTAGCGAGAAGTCGAACTCGGTGAAGTTCCAGTTCACTCCAGGTCAGGTGGAAATCATCGCCAGCAGCCCGGACATCGGTGAAGCGCGTGAAACCATCCCGCTCAACTACAAGGGAGCCTCCATCACCATCGCCTTCAATCCGGAGTTTACGATGGCCCCGCTGCGCAACCTCAGCGCCGATGAAGTGTATCTTCACTTGATCGATGAAATCAGTCCCGGCGTTCTTCGTACCGGCACCAATTTCCTCTATGTGCTCATGCCCATGCGCGTGAACAGCTAAAAACCCCCAAAACAAACTCCGATGCAGCGCTCCACGCATCTCCTCATCCTTACAGCGGTCACCGCCTCGCTCGCCAGTTGCTACGGGCCGGACCCGCGTCCCTTTGCCGGGAATGGCCGGTCACTCGACCAGCCCCCGCGCTATGGCGACCCGAACCGCTACGTGGAGCCCATCGCCCCGCCGCCCCCAGGCCAGCCTGTGGGCCCCCAGGTGCCCCCGCCGAATCTTGACCCGACCGCTCCTGTGGTAGATCCAGGGCTGACGGTGGCTCCTCCAGGGTCACAGCCCACCGTTCCTGGTGGCACCATGACACCTCCGGCCATTACGACACCACCTGTGATCACGACGCCTTCGGTGCCGCCCACCACTCCTCCGGCTGGCGATGTTCCCTACGCACGTGCGGTTCCTGGCAAACCTGGGTTTGTTTACAGTCCCAAGGATCCCAAGAAAGTCATCAGTGTGGAAGGTCTGCGCCCCGGCCAAAAGGCCCGCGACCCAGAAACAGGTGACATCTTCCGCGTGCCGTATTAAGCCTCGCGAGTGATCGTGGAAAGAACCATTGCCATTTTTGGCCCCGGCTTGCTCGGCGGCTCTCTGGCGCTTGCTGTACAGGAACGGATGCCCGGGACTGTGCTGCGCCTGTGGGCCCGGCGAGAAAGTGCTGAAGCAGGCATCCGCGCCCGCGGAATCCAGGCGGACTTTTTCACCGATGCCGCAGCGGCCGCCGCAGGAGCTTCCCTGATTATTCTCTGCACTCCTGTGGAGACTATGGCCGCCCTGGCCGAGCAAATCACCCAAGGCCAACTCGCCGACGATTGCCTGGTCACCGATGTCGGCAGTGTGAAAGGCAGCGTGGTCCGCGCCCTGCACCCCATTCTGGGCCCACGTTTCATCGGCAGCCATCCCATGGCGGGTTCTGAAAAAACCGGCATTGAAGTGGCCCGGGCAGATCTTTTTCAAAACGCCACCTGCCTGCTGACTCCTGAAGGCCAAGAAAACGCCGGGCTTCTGCGGCTGCAAAATTTCTGGCAGGCCCTGGGATGCAGGGTGCTGGAGATGTCCCCCGAGGAGCACGATGAAAAGGTGGCCCGTATTTCCCACCTGCCGCACATGATGGCCGCTGTGACCACCCTGGCAGCCCTGCGCACTGATCCCTCGGCTGTCGCGTGCGTGGCCAATGGCTTTCGCGACACCACCCGCGTGGCCGGTGGCGACCCAGGTCTGTGGACGGGCATCGCCATGGAAAACCGCCCGGCCCTGGTGGCCCAATTGCGTGCTGCGGCTGACACTTTGACAGAGCTTCTTGAAATCCTCGACAAGCCGGACGAAGAAGAACTCCGCCGCTTCCTTGCTGAGGCCCAAAGCCTGCGCAGGACCGTCCCGGCGGCAGTCTCCTGATATGGCCACTCTGAAAGTCCGAAAGCTCAAATCCTTCCCCGCCGAAATCTCCGTTCCTGGCGACAAAAGCATCAGTCACCGCGCCGCCATGTTTGCGGGCATGGCCTCCGGCACCACCGTCATTGACGGCTTTCTGCCCAGCGAAGACTGCCTCTGCTCCGTCAAGGCCATGGAAGCCCTGGGTGCCAAAGTGGAGCCTCTGGAAGAGACTGACGGCATCGGCCTGACCAAGCTGGCCATCACAGGCAACGGCCCCCAGCTCAAGGCCCCTTCCGGCCCGGTGGATTGCGGTAATTCTGGCACCACCATTCGCCTGCTTTCCGGGATCTTGGCGGGCCAAGCATTCACCACCGAGATGTTCGGGGATGCTTCCCTTTCCAAACGCCCAATGAAGCGTGTGGCCGACCCGCTCCGCCTCATGGGAGCCCAGGTGGAAGGCCAGGGCGAGAAGATCTGCGCCCCCCTCAAAGTCACCGGAGGCTCTTTGCAGGCCATCACTTACACCCTCCCCATGGCGAGTGCTCAGGTGAAATCCGCCATCCTTCTGGCGGGTCTATATGCCCCCGGTAAGACCACCGTTGTCGAGCCTGTGGCCACCCGAAATCACACGGAGCGCATCATGTCTCACTTTGGCATCAAGTGGCTGCGTGAGGGCAATGCCATCTCGGTCTATGGCGGTCAATCCGCCCGCGCGACGGACATCGTCGTGCCGGGAGACATCTCAAGCGCCGCCTTCTGGATGGTGGCTGCCGCCGCCAGTCCCGGCCAGCAGATCACCCTGAAAAACGTCGGCCTCAATCCGACCCGCACAGGTGTGATCAATGTGCTGCTGCGCATGGGCGCTCACATTCACAATTCCGAAGAAACCACCGATGGTGAACCTCGTGGCAATGTCACCGTCAAAGGCGGCGACCTCAACGCCACAGTCATCGGCGGTGCCGAGATCCCCAACGTCATTGACGAACTGCCCATCCTTGCCGTCGCCGCCGCACTGGCCCGTGGCAAAACCCGCATCCAGGATGCGCATGAACTGCGCGTGAAGGAAACGGACCGCATCGCCGCTGTGGCCGAGAATCTGCGGCGCATGGGTGTGACTGTCACCGAATTCGACGATGGCATGGAGATCGAAGGCGGTGCCCAACTTCAGGGTGCCACCATCAGCACCTACCATGACCACCGCATCGCCATGGCCTTTGCCATCGCCGGCTTGTTTGCTGAAGGCGAAACGGTCATCGAAGGCTCCGAGTGCATCGGCACCAGCTACCCTGGTTTCGAGCATGACCTTGCCCTGTTCCTGAAGAACGAAAATGGCGAGACGCCCATCCCGGTAATCTCACGCATCCCCCGTAAAGTAGGCTAAGCCCTCCCGACATCGCCCACCCCCATTCGACGGTTCCTTCTCCCCATGCCTACCTCCAACGTGATCACCATTGACGGCCCTGCCGCCTCCGGCAAAAGCAGCGTCGCACGTATCCTGGCCCAGCGGCTGGGCTACATCTACGTGAACACGGGCAACATGTACCGGGCCATGACCTGGGCGGTGCTGCAGACGGGCGTTGATCCGAATGACCAGGACGCCGTGCGAAATGCGGCTACGGGCATCGTCGTAGATTCGCCTGTCACAGAAGGGCAGACGCAGGTGTCCATCAGCGGTCGCCTCCTCTCCACCGAAGACCTCAACAGCGACCCAGTGAATCGCGGAGTCTCTTTGGTCGCCCGGGTGCCGGAAGTGCGCGCACGGCTCGTCGCCGATCAGCGTGCCCTGGCAGCCCTCGGCCCGCTGGTGATGGAAGGCCGCGACATCGGCAGCGTGGTGTTCCCGGAGAGTCCTCTGAAGTTTTATATCGATGCCAGCGAAGAAGTCCGTGCCGCACGTCGCCGTGCGCAGGGGCATACCGATCAGGTCGCGGAGCGGGATCGTCTCGACTCCACCCGCAAGACCTCACCCCTGGTGGTGCCTGAGGGTGCCGTGGTCATTGATAACAGTCACCTCACGCTGGAAGGTGCCGTGCAAGCGGTGCTCGATCGCCTGCCCCCCACTGAGTAAGCATGAACCTTTCCTACCGTATTGGGCACACCATCTTTCGGGCTGTCGCCCGGAGTTTTTATGACTTTCGGGTCATTGGCGAAGAGAACCTCAAGCTTGCAGGTCCTGCCCTCATCGTGGCCAATCACGTCAGCTTTCTAGACCCACCGTTTATTGGGCAGGCCTTTGATGAGCCCCTGTATTTCTTTGCCCGCAAAAGCCTGTTTGATCACCCTATGGCGGGCAAACTCCTGCGCAGTTGGCAGACCATTCCGGTGGACAAAGACAAGCCCGATGCCTCCAGCCTGAAGTCCACCATCCGTCTTCTGAAGAGCGGTAAAAAGATCCTCATGTTTCCAGAAGGCACGCGTAGCCTGGACGGAAAGCCACAAAAGGCAGAAGCCGGCGTGGGACTCTTCATCGCGAAAAGCAGCGCCCCAGTCCTGCCAGTGCGCATCTATGGCAGCTACGAGGCCTACCCTCGTGGAGCCAAGTTTCTGCGCCCGGCCCAGATTCGCCTCGTCGTCGGCAAACCTTATCAGCCCGATCTCAAGGCGCACGGCCAGGAAGGCCGCGATCTTTATCAGGCCCTGGCCGATGAAGTGATGGAACGCATCAGCGAACTGACCCTGTAAGCAGGCCCGTTGCCGAACAACGGACCTGCCTGACAGTCTGCGAAGGCGTTACGCGCCCTTCTTTTCCTTCGCCTGGTCTTCAGGCCGCTTCGCTTCTGGAAGCTGGAACTTGGTAACGCCTGGCATCGGCATAGAAGTGGGCTTGAAGCTGTCCCCCCATTTCAATGTATCAGGCGCCAGATCCTGCGTGCAATCCAGCATCTGCTGCCAGGTCAGAAGCTGACCTGTGTAGGCGGCCTCGCGACCCATGATCCCCACCAGAGTGGAAAGCATCATGCGATCACCATCATTGATGACCTCGCCTTTGCGGATGGCATTGAAGAGAGCTTCATGCTCCAGGTCGTACATGTTTTTGTCCTCGCCTTTGAAGCGCCAGCGCTTCGGCCCGTCAATGAAAGGAACCGAGCCTTTGCCAATGATGAGAACGCCCTTCTCACCCCGGATGATGTCTTGGTTATGCCCTTGGCAGCCTTTGATCTGGCGGTTGGCCAAGTGGCAGTAGATGCCATTGCCCCACTCGTAGGCGGCATGAAAGTGGTCAAAAATATTGCCGTCCTCCGCCGGGATCTGGCGCCCGCCAGTGGCAATGCAGCTAAGCGGCGGCTTGTCCCCCATGGCCCAACACAGTTTGTCCACGCTGTGCACGGCCTGCTCCACGATGCTGTCGCCGCTAAGCCAGGAGAAATTGTACCAGTTGCGCACCTGCCACTCCACATCGCTCATTCCTGCTGGGCGACCACTGGCAGGTGGCATCGGCTTCACAGGGCCCGTGTGATAGGTGGCCAAAATACTGGTCACGTCACCGATCTGGCCTTCTTGCAGCCGTGAAAAGGCTTCCTTGCGGGAGCTGCTGTAGCGCCAGCAGTAGCCAGCCACGATATTCAGCTTCTTTTCCGCCGCTTTCTTCACTGCGGCCATAGCGAGGTGATAACCGATGGTGTCCACCGCCATGGGTTTCTCGGCAAAGATGTGCTTCCCAGCATCCACTGCCGCCATGAGGTGCAGCGGGCGGAACCCTGGAGGGCTGGCCAGCAGGACGACGTCCACGCCGGAATCAATGAGCTTCTGGTAAGCATCCAGGCCGATGAACTTCTTGTCCGGCTTCACATCCACGCGATCGGGATACTTCTGGGCCAGACTGTTGATGCTGCCTTCGATCTGCTTTTCATCCACATCCGCCATGGCGACGATTTTGGCATTGTAGTCTGCCCCCAAAGCCTGAGAGGCAGCCCCAGTACCACGGCCGCCACAGCCGACCAGGCCAATGCGGAGGGTTTCACTGGAATCAGCCTTTTGCTGCGCACGCAGCGAGCTGGCAGTGGTGAGAATGGCGGCGGCCCCAGTGGTCTGGGCGAATTGGCGGCGGGTTAAAATGGAAGTCATGGAACTGGAGTAATCGTGCCTCCCCCTTCAGTCCTTTCGCGGAACTCGTGACTTGATGTGGGCCGATTGTGACCGCCATCTGCGCCCAAAAAGAAAGCGCCCGACCTGCTTGAGGTGGGGCGCTTAAAGAAATAAGCAAATCGGTTACTTGCCGCTCACGTCAAAGGAGAACAGAAGCTCCTGATCGCGCAGGTAAAGCTTGCCACCGCTCACCACAGGGTGGGTCCATATCATGCCCTTTGGGTTCCGCTGAGTTGTCTGCGGCTGGAGGGTGAAACGACCATGCTCTTCCCAGCCTTTGGGGTTGGCCTCGATAAGCACCACCGTGCCGGTCTTTTCCTCCAGCAGATACAGCATTCCATCGGCGCTGTGCAGAGCGCCTTTACCCAGCAGCTTTTTCTCGGCCCATTTCACGGCCCCGGTTTTGAAGTCCAGACAGGTCCAGCCAGCCTTGTCAGAATAACCATAAAGATGACCATCCACCAGCACCATGCCACCGTGATGGTTTACCATGTCAGTGCTCGCATAGAGTTCTTCGATCTCGTTGCCTGCCTTGACCTTGAAGGATTTGCAGCCCACGCCGTAACCGGCCGCGACAAAGACCTGCCCATCTTGAAAGAGCGGGGTGGGGATCACGGCTGTTTTGCCAGGAAACTCGGTCTTCCAAAGCAGCTTGCCATCAGCAGCATTCACGCCGGCCACGCTCTGCATGGTGAGCTGAATGAGCTGGCGTGCGCCATTGTGATCCACCGCAATGATGGAAGAGTACTGCGCAGGGTCAGTCCATTCCGCCGACTGCCAGACTTTTTTGCCTGTGGCTTTATCGAAGGCAGCCAGCGTGCCTTGCGCACCCCCAGGGGTCACGATGACGAGATCTCCATCGACCAAAGGGCTTTCGCAATAGCCCCATCCTGGCACCTTGCCGCCCAGGCTATCCATGGTCGTTCTCCAGATTTCCTTACCATCGGCGGCGCTCAAACAAACGAGAGTGCCCTTCCCCCCCATGGCATAAACTTTATCGCCATCCACCGTCGGGCTGCTGCGAGGGCCATCGCCCCAGCCATTGGTCAGTAGAGCCCCGGCTTCTGCTGCCCATTTTTCCTTACCGGTTGCCGCATCCACGGCGATCACGTACTCCACCACATCGCGTGCCCCGAGCGTATAAACCGTGTCTCCAACCACCGCGAAGCCTGCATAACCAAGCCCCACGTCCTTGTTGAGCCACACCTGCTTCGGGCCGTTCGACGGCCACTTTTTCAGCAGCCCTGTTTCCGAGGAGATGTCTTTACGGTCAGCCCCACGAAAGGTGGGCCAGTCGGCGGCCTGGGCAGAAAGGCTGAACAGCAGGAAGGCAGGCAAAACGTAAGGCTTCATAGAAAAGAAAGTAACGGCAATCGCGGCAGAACGTTTCGATTGAGCCGGATAAGACCAGGAAATGCGAGCAAAATCTTGGCCACGACCCCTCACTAAGGCTTTTCCCAAACCCCTGCTGCTTTCAAAACGGTTTCATGCAGGGCGATGTCATGCGCGGCATTCCAGGCCAAGGATTTCTCGCCACGAACAACCTTCGCGAGATCCACAAACTCAAGATCATACCGGCCTTTGGGCACTTCCATTTGGAAGGATTGGCTGCCTTTTTTATAAGCTCCTCGTGGTTGTTTCAGCGAGAGATTCACCTTGCCCGACTCCAGTGGCACGATCTCCAGGGTTCCCTCCGTTCCCGTCACATTGAAGCGGCGACGCGGTCCACCAAAAGGATCAGTGTGATTGCAGCGCACCACCGCCGTGGCCTTCGGATACTGCAAAACGGCCATCTGATTGTCCTTCACCCCATCGCTGCCATTCGGGGTCGAAAAAGGCTGCACAGCTTCCGGCTTGCCCAGCAGGGTGACGATGATGTCCATGACATGGCAGCCGAGTTCAAACATCCCGCCTCCCGGCAGCGAGCCGATGTCCTTGCGCGTAGCGGCATCCGCCAGCTTGCCCATAGCAGCATCGATCTCCGTAATCTCGCCCAGCCAGCCCTCGCGGACCGCTTTAAAAAGCAACTCAAAGGCCGGATTGTAACGCAGCATGTAGCCCATCTGGACGGTGAGACCGCGCTTTTCGGCCTCCAAGCGCATGGCTTTGAACTCGGCATGACCCAACGCTCCGGGTTTGTCCAAATGGATGTGCTTGCCTGCCTGAAGACAGCGCAAAGCCACCGCACAGGAAGCCTCCACACGGGTCTCCACCACGACCGCCTTCAACCCCGGCGCGGCCAGCAGTTCCTCCTCAGGCAAAAGTGGCAGTCCTCCGTAAATGGCTGATTCCTTCACCGAAGTATGCAGGGAGGCATCAGGCTCCGTCACACCCACCACCTCCCACAGGTCTTTGAGGCTGCGCAGGGCGCTCATCTTGCCGCCGGCATGAGAATGAGTGGTGCCGATCTGGCCGATGCGCAAGCGGGGCTCGGCAGCGAAAGCCGAAGTGGCGGCCAAGGCGGAGGCGGTGGTGATGAAGTGGCGGCGGGTCATGGTCCGAAAATAAACGGCCTCATCGCCGCATCTCTCCCGCAAATCGTCACGATTCGTCGGTGGGCTTCGCCGGGCGGATCTTGCCACTGCCCGGCAGGGCGCTGAGAAAGAAGTAGCGGGGGGAGCGCAGCAGGTCTCCCACCTCCTTCAGGGCTACACGGGAGAGATGGGACAGGAGACGATCCTGGGCATCAGGAAAGCGCTGAAGATGCTTTTCCAAGAACAGCCGCACGCGGGCATTGGCATTGTACTCCACTGCCAGGGTGCCGATGTTCAGCAGCAGCAGCATGACACAGATAGCGACCAGCCCAGCCACTGCGAAGCGAGGTGGGAAACGAAGGAAAATCATACCCACCACTCCCAGAAGACCAAAGAAGGGGCCATAGCGGTTCAGCCGGATCACCGTCTGCCGCCATTTCAGGTCCCCCAGGGCCTCTTCCGTTTGCAGAGCATGGGCGGCCTCATGCAGAGCGATGGCCCAGGCCCCCATGGAGGTGCCACGGGCGACCCGAGGCTGCAAAAACAGGCGACGGCGGCGCGGATCAAAATAATCAGATGCTATGCCTTCGTGCTCGACGATCTCCACATCGGTCACACCTTCATAGGCGAGGAACAGCTTCACCATCTCCGCCCCCGTATGTGCGGTGGGTGCCCGCTCCTTCATCCCCTCCTCCGTCACCTGGGCATATCGGCCCGCTGCCCACTGGCAGACGCCGAAGCACAGGAGCAGGATGACGATGAAAATCGCAAGCATCGGGCAACGTGGGGGGACTTTGGGCCGGAGGCAAGGAGGAAGGGGACCGTCGGACTTTGCCAACCGTGGGTTGTCATTGGCGTCTTTCTGGTTAAACTCACCACCCCCATGCCCCGAGTTCACATCAAGACCTACGGCTGCCAGATGAACGAACGCGATACCGAGCAAGTATCGCAGATGTTCGTCGAGCGCGGCTACACCATGACCGCCACGGATACCGATGCGGACGTGGTGCTGATCAATACCTGCTCCGTGCGCGACCAGGCAGAACAGAAGGCCATCGGCAAAATGGGGATGGTGCGCCGCCGCCGCGTGCCCCTCGTCACCGGATTCATGGGCTGCATGGCGCAAAGCCGTGGCAGTGAGCTGGTGGAGAAAACCAAGGTGGACCTCGTGGTGGGCACCCAAAAATACCACCGCGTGGTTGAGTATGTGGATGAAATCATCCGGGCCAAAGAAGCCAAGATGATGGACGAAGAACGCTTCTCCATCGTGGACATTGAGGAGGAGCAGGCCAGCCAAAACGCCATCCGCGACCACACCCTCAAGGAAAACCAAGGCTCCGCCTTCGTCAGCATCATGCAGGGCTGCAACATGAAGTGCACCTTCTGCATCGTGCCCTACACCCGTGGCAGCGAGCGCGGCCGCCCCATCGCAGACATCACCGAAGAAGTGCGCCGCCTCGCCGACAAAGGCGTGAAGGAAGTCACCTTGTTAGGCCAGATCGTGAACCTCTATGGCCGTCACGAATTCCCAGCAGTGGATGGTAAAAGCCCCTTCGTGCAGCTTCTGGAAGCCGTGCATGAGGTGCCGGGCATCCAGCGCATCCGCTTCACCAGCCCCCACCCAATTGGCTACAAGAAGGACCTCATTGAAGCCTTCACCTACCTGCCCAAGCTGGCCGAGCATGTCCATCTGCCCGTGCAGAGTGGCAGTGATGAGATCCTGAAAAGGATGCATCGCCCTTACACTTCCGCCAAATTCACCGATCTGGTGGAACGCATCCGCGCCGCCCGGCCGGGCATCGCTGTGACCACGGATGTGATCGTCGGCTTCCCCGGCGAGACTGAGGAGCATTACCTGCAAACGCGCGAGCTTTTCGACAAACTGAAGTTTGAGAACGCCTTTGTCTTCCGCTACTCCAAGCGCCGTGGCACCCCAGCGGCTGAAATGGACGATGCCATCCAGCTCAGCGAACAGGTGAAAGAAGCGCGCAACCAAGACCTGCTGGCCCTGGTGAACAAACACGCCTGGACCAAGTATGAAGAACTGCTGGGCCAGGAGGTGGAAATCCTCTGCGAGGGCACCAGCAAGACGAATGAAAGCCGTCTCATGGGGCGAACACGCACGAACAAGATCGTGGTTTTTGAAGGCAACCCAGAACGCCACATCGGTGAGATTTTCAATGTGCGCATCAGCCACTATGAAAACTTCACACTCTATGGCGATGTGGTGACGCGGGAATAAAGTTGAGTAAAACAATGGGCGGCCACCTCAAGTGACCGCCCCTCGTTTTATAGTTACAGGCCCAGGATCCTTTTCAGGAAAGGAGCCGTGCGACTGACCTTGTGTTTAGCCACTTCCTCCGGTGTTCCTGCGGCCACGAGCTCACCTCCTTCAGCACCCGCTTCAGGGCCGATATCAATGATGTAATCGGCTTCGGCAAAGATATCCGGGTGATGCTCGATCACGACCACCGTGTGGCCATCGTCCACCAGCCGGTGAAGGATATCAATAAGGCGGCCCACATCCGTCATGTGCAGGCCGATAGTCGGCTCCTCAATGAGGTAGAGGTTCTTCTTCATGTTCTTCAGCCCGCGAATTTTCTCCGTGGCCGAGCGCGAAACACCACCGCTGAGTTCCGTCACCAGCTTGATGCGCTGAGCCTCCCCGCCGCTGAGGGTGGGGCTGGGCTGGCCTAACTGCAAGTAGCCCACGCCGGTATCCGCCAGAAGCTGCAAAGGTCGTGCGATGCGCTGCTGGTGGGCAAAGAACTCGGCCGCCTCAGTGATGCTCATCTTCAGCACCTGGCCGATGTTTTTGCCATTGTATTCGATCTCCATGGTGGCGGAGTTGAAGCGCAGGCCGTTGCAGATCTCGCAATGCACCCGTGTGGTGGGGAGGAAGTTCATCTCCACCTTCACATTGCCATTGCCCTGGCAGGCCTCACAGCGACCACCCTCGGTATTGAAGGAAAACCGCCCCGCGTCATATCCCCTTGCACGGGCCACGGGGACCTGGGCGAAAAGTTTGCGGATGTCATCCAGCACCCCCACATAGGTGGCCGGGCATGAGCGTGAGGTCTTGCCGATGGGAGACTGATCTACCTCATAGACAAAGCCGAACTGGTCCGCCCCGGTGATGGAATCCCAAGGCTGGTCGGGTGACTTGCGTTTCTTCTCCTTGCTCAAGAGCGCTTTCATCCCAGGAAAAAGCACCTGATGAAGGAAGGTGCTTTTCCCACTGCCGCTGACGCCCGTGATCACTGTGAGACGGCCCACAGGAATCTGAACATTGATGTCCTTCAGGTTATTGGCATGGGCACGATTGATCTTCAGCCAGCCGTCCTTGCTTTTCAACGCCGGCAAGGCACGACGTTTACCTAACAAGGGATGCTTGAACGGATGCCGTAGCCCCTGCCCCGTGACGCTTTTTTTATCCTTGAGGATGTGGGCCAGATTTCCCTGGGAAATGACTTCGCCACCAAAATGCCCGGCACCTGGCCCCAGATCAATGATGGTGTCTGCACGGCGCATGGTGTCATCATCATGCTCCACCACCAGCAGAGAATTCCCCTTGTCACGCAGCGCCACAAGCGTGTCCAGCAGACGTTCGTTGTCGCGTGGGTGCAGGCCGATGGTGGGCTCATCCAGCACGTAAAGCACGCCGCGCAGGTTACTGCCAAGCTGGGCCGCCAGGCGGATGCGCTGGGCCTCGCCACCACTGAGGGTGTCAGCGCTACGGTTGAGCTGAAGGTACCCCAGCCCCACTTCCTTCATGAAGTGCAGGCGCTGCTCGATCTCCTTCATGATGTCACGCGCAATGATGCCTTCCGTGCCCTCGAACTTCAGCTTCTTCACCGACTCCGCCGCCTCAATGGCCGACTGAGCATTGAGGTGTGGCACCGTAAAGTCCTGCAGGCGAACGTAGCGTGCCGTTTCATTCAGGCGTGAGCCGTGACATTCCAGGCAGAGCACCCGCTCGTTATCTTCCTCATCGTCATCCGCTCCACGTGAAAGGCGGCGCTCCTCCTCCATTTCAGCCTCCAGTTTCGAGATGTCATCCCGCCTTGGTGTGGCACCGTGTGATGAGACCTTAAAACCGAAACCACGGCAGGTGCGGCACCAGCCGTGCGGGCTGTTGAAGGAGAACAGGCGAGGGTCCAGCTCCTCAAAGGAGAGGTCGCACTTCGGGCAGCTCATCTCCGTGCTGAGGACCTGTGAGGTGTTCCCAGGCAGCCAGAGTTTAACGGTGCCCTTCCCCATCTTCAGGGCCTTTTCCAAAAGCGGTCGCAGCTCAATGGCCGATGCGCCTTTTTTCACTTGGCCGACCACGGCATCAATGCTGTGCTCCTTGAACCGTTCCAACCGCTTAAAATTCGCTGTCTCACGGAACTGACCATCCACCAGGAGCATCTCGATGCCCTGCTTGGCCGCTGCTTCGGCCACATCGGTATGGAAGCCTTTGCGCGCCTTGATGAGCGGAGCCAGGATCTGCAACGGGCCTTTTTTAGCGCGGTCCACCACCGTCTGAGTGATGGCGCTGAGGCTCTGCTTCTGCACGGGCACATCGCACTTGGGGCAGTATTGCGTGCCCAGCTTGGCAAACAGCAGACGAAGGAAGTGATAAACCTCGGTCACCGTGGCCACGGTGGATTTGCCTCCGCCGCGAGAGATGCGTTGCTCGATGGCCACCGTCGGCGGCACGCCGCTGATGACATCCACCTCCGGCTTTTCCATCTGCTCCACAAAGGTGCGTGCATAGACGGACATGCTGTCTAGGAAACGGCGTTGCCCCTCGGCAAACACGAGGTCAAAGGCGAGGGATGATTTGCCGCTGCCGCTAAGGCCTGTGACGACCACAAACTGGTCACGCGGAATATCGAGCGAGATGTTTTTGAGATTGTGCTCCCGCGCTCCGCGAATGCTGATGGCATTGGCGGCGAGGGACTCTCTTGGGGCAGCTTTGCGGGTGGCATACGCCGCCGCCTGTTCAGCCGCCCGTGCTACCGTCCTGCCCTGCCCGAATTTTTCCGCCAGATACTTGCCGGTCCAGGAAGCTTCGCAGGCGGCCACCACTTCAGGCGTGCCCGCCACAACCAATTGGCCACCCTGAGATCCCCCATCTGGACCCAGGTCAATGACCCAGTCGGCGCACTGGATGACATCCACATTGTGCTCGATGACCAGCAGGCTGTTCCCTTCCTCCACAAGGCGTTGAAGCAACTTCACCAGCAAGGCGATGTCATCAAAATGCAGCCCTGTTGTGGGCTCGTCCAATAGCAACAGCGAAGTGCCCGATTCGCCTTTTTCAGAAGCGTTTTCGATCAGGTGGCCGACGAGCTTAAGACGTTGTGCTTCACCACCAGAGAGGGTGTTCAGAGGCTGCCCCAGTTTAAGGTAACCGAGACCGGCCTCGACGAGAATGGCGAGCTGTTCACCGACCTGGCGGGCTTTGCGAATGAATGAAGCATCGGCGCGCCCAGTCCCGCCCGAAGCCGGAGCCTCCATCTTGGAGAACCATTCCGAGGACTCCTCCACTGTCATGCCGAGGACATCGTGGATGCTTTTGCCGTGAAGCTGAATCTTCAGTGCGTGGGGCTGGTAACGCTTCCCTTCGCACTCCGGGCAGGTGACGTACAAGTCGCTGAGGAACTGCATCTCGATCTTCTCAAAGCCATTGCCCATGCAGCGTTCGCAGCGGCCTTCGCCCGAGTTGAAGGAGAAAAACCCTGGGGTCACTCCCTGGGCCTTGGCATCTTCGCTTTCGGCAAAGAGGGCGCGGATGGCATCAAACGCCCCCACATAAACAGCCGGTGTGCTGCGCGGGGTACGGGCAAGCGGCGACTGGTCCACCATGATCACCTGGGTGATCTTTTCATGGCCTGTGATGGAGCGCACACGGCCTGGTTCATCCTCACTGACTTCACCACGCAGACGCTGGAGATTCCGGAACAGGACTTCATGAACGAGTGTGCTTTTGCCGGAGCCGGAGACACCCGTGATGCAGCAGAACACGCCCAAGGGAATGTCCACATTGAGGTTCTTCAGGTTGTTCTGCCGGGCACCCGTGATCGAAAGAAACGAGGTTGTCCCAATCTCGGCCTTGGCTACGCCTTTCCGCGACTTAGCCGAGACAGGTGATGGCTCAGCCCCCGGGGGATTCACGGGGCGTCGTACGGCGGGGACGGGAATGCGTTTACGACCAGTCAGGTAATCCGCCGTCAAGGAACCGACCTTCTTCTCCAGGCCTTCCAACGGGCCATCATAGACCAAGTACCCGCCCTTGTCGCCACGGCCCGGACCGATCTCGATGACATGATCTGCCGCACGCATGACTGACTCTTCATGCTCCACGACTAGGAGCGTGTTGCCCTTGTCGCGCAGCCCTTCCATAACGCCGATGAGACGGCCGATGTCACGCGGGTGCAGGCCGATGCTTGGCTCATCAAGAACGAAAAGGGTGTTCACCAGCGAAGCCCCCAAACAGGTGGTCAGGTTGACCCGTTGCAGCTCACCACCGCTTAACGTGCGGGTCTGCCGATCCAGATGGATGTAGCCCAGGCCTGCGCGCTCCAGGTAGCTGAGACGGCCACAGATTTCATCGCGTAGCATCTGGGTGGCATTGTCCCCAGGGGTGACTGGCCAGCTCTGGGCAAAAGGCAGCAGTTCAACGACAGGCAGGTTCCACAGATCGGCGATGGTGCGGCCCGCGATGCGGAAGTTGTAGGCGTCTTTTTTCAGGCGGCCACCGTCACAGTCCATGCAGGTGGTGTAGGCGCGAAAACGACTGAGGAAGATGCGCACATGCATCTTGTAGGCGCGGCTTTCCAGCCACCTGAAAAATCCCTTCACGCCATACCATTCGCCATTTTGCCAGGCCTCTTCAGGGTCCGTGCCGGCTCCTTCAATAATCCACTTCTGCTGCGCCTCAGGCAGGTCGCAGAACGAGGTGTCGAGATCCACCCCTTTCTTTTTGGCCGCACGTTCCAGGTCATCCTGGCTCTCACGATAGGTACTGCCGGTAAAGGCCCGCACCAGCCCACCACGGATGCTCAGCGATTCATCCGGCATGGCCTTGCGTAGGTCCAGTCCCAGCGTACGGCCAAAGCCCTTGCAGGTGGGGCAGGCCCCGATGGGGCTGTTAAAGGAAAACAGGCCCGGTGTAGGCGCAGGAATCTGGATATCACAGTCCGCACAGCGCCAGTCGGTGGAAAAAGACAACGTCTCGCTACCCAGCACGACCGTCATCTGGCCCTTGCCCAGACGCAGGGCTGCCTCAATGGCTTCGCTGAGGCGCGACTTTTGGTTAGGCTCCAGGGGCAGACGGTCCTGAATGATGAGGGCCACGGCGGGCAGCTTGCGTCCCTTCATCGCCTCAGGCTCATCCGTGCGGATGGATTCGCCGTAAAGCCAGACACGCAGGTAACCCTGGCTTTGGAGGAAAGGGAAAAAGTCGCCCACCTGGGTGTCCTTCGGCACGGGCACACCAAAACAAACGAGGGCCTGTTTGCCCGCATGGACGGCCATCAGCTCATGCTGGATGCTTTCTGGCGTTTCCGGCTTCACCGGGCGATGGCACTCGGGGCACTGCCCTTCGGCCAGCCGGGGAAACAGCATCTTCAAGTAGTCATTGATCTCCGTGATGGTGCCCACGGTGCTGCGGGTGGAGCGGATGTTGTTCACCTGCTCAATGGCAATCGCCGGGGGGATGCCGTGGATGGCATCCACCTTCGGTTTGTCCATGCGCTCAAAGAACTGGCGCGTGTAAGGGGAGAAGGTCTCCACATACCGGCGCTGGCCCTCAGCATAGATCGTGTCGAAGGCGAGGGAGGACTTGCCCGAGCCGCTTGGACCCGTGACGACACAGAGTTTTCCCAAGGGCAGATCCAAATCAATCCCTCGCAAGTTGTTCTGCCAGGCCCCACGGACCTGGATGACATCGCTGGCGGCTTGGGAAGCAGGAGACTTGGCGGCAGGTTTCTTCGGCATGGGGGAACTGGAAAGTAGAGTTACGTCCCATGCAGTTCAAGTGAACGCTTGTTTTTAGGTGCAATTCTCTTTTTCCCGGGCAGGCTGCCCCTGGATTCTCCAGTGTCGGCTCATTCTGTAGGTCGGGGAGGGGCCAGTTTAAGCTGCAGCAGCTCAGGAACCTGCGCGGCCTCTCCCTCATAGTCGTTGTGCTCGATCAGGGCCAAACATTGAGGGGACTCCCAAAGCCAGCGGGCAACTTTGCGGTCCGCGCCGGCCGCCGCAGACGTGTTTTTGGGAGCCATGGCCAGTCTCTGCTTCAGGTGTTGGCCTGCCTTGATGAACTTCTCTCTAAATTTGGACGGTTCGATGGCTCCAGAATCGCGGCGGTTGTAAAGGGTGATCGTGACCCGGGCAAGCCGCCCGCCCACAAACTCGACGATGGCTTCCTGAGCTTCCATCTGTTTTGCCAGGAGGGTAAGGGAGGTGATGCTTCCTGGATTTACTTTCCTGGAAAAGCGCGCCCGTGTTTTTTCAGCACCCAGCCACTCGAATTGTGCTCCTTCTTTTTGATCAGGAATTCTCACGCGGTACACTTTTTCAAGGTCATCAGGCGAGTAAGTCCAGACTTTGTCAAAATCCAGCAACGCATCCAAATCCACCGGAGCCGCCACCGTCTGGGGGGCAATGAGAGTGACGGATTTTCGGATGGGAAACGAACTTTCTGTGGGGAAATTGGGATTGAGGATCTCCAACCTCAGTAACTCTGGCCCGGCCGCGTGAGAGATCAGAATCAATTTGGGTGAATCCCAGCGCCAGATCGGGGACTCTTGCCCTTTGTTCACCATTTTACCCATGGTCGAACGTGCCCCTAAAAGCTTGTCCAACTCTACCTCCAAGGCCTCACGCACCCCTGCCGAGAGGAGAGTCATTTCGAGTTTATAGAGCTGCCCTTCGTAGGAATAGTGGGCCCGGAAAAGCTTCACGGGAAAGCGGCTGGGCAGCAAGTGAAGCTGGCATTTTGCATCCGAATTCATGTCGAAGATCCTGCAATCTTCACCGGACTTCATCTTCGTGTAGAACCTTTTATATCCGGTAACTCCCATCCCTTCGAAAGGAACGACCATATCCTTTTCACCGATCGCAAAAGGCTCCTCCCAGTTGAGGAGGGCATCCAGGGCAAAAAGCTTGGGAGTCTGCGCACTGGCTAAGTGGCCGGTGAGCAGAAAGAACAAACCTGCCAGAAAATGAACAGTGCGGTTAAGCATCCTGGATACTTTTGGAGTTCTCAATCACAACCCGGACGAAGACAGGGTATACACCCCCAGGGTTGCTTCATATCCTTCTGTTTCGCCCATGCGTTTGAGCTCGTGCCCAGCACCCCAGGAGTCGCTGAACAGAATTTGGTTTGTCTCTGTGTTGTAGCCGATGATCAGGCGCATGTGCCCACCGGTGGTTTGCCCCTCTGCTGGCAGCGGGGGCTCCTCAGGGAAGCGACCCAATTCCAGCGCCCAGATCAGCGGAATCCCCTTGTCCACGTATTGTTTGATCAGCAGGGAAAACTGGCGCTGGGAGACCCGGCGCTTGCCGTCTCCGGAGTTATTCATCAACTGCTTAGGATCAATGTGCGTTTTGAGGGCTACTTTGAAAGTGTCGTCCACTTTGCCCAGGAAGTAATGCATAGACGCGCCATTCTTCGCTCCTAGCGGTGCCACACGGCTCAGTTGGGTAAACTGGCGCTTATCAAAAGGGATCTGCATGAATTCAAACAAGCGCTGGCAGCAGGCAATCTCACTGTAGCCTTCGCTCCCCTGATCCACCATCGGCACCCCCAAAACATAGACATCACCCTCAGGCGTCGCCGTAATTTTTTTTGCCAGTCCCGTGGGCTGCACGCCGCCAGTCAGACGACCCATGATCCAGTCCCCTTGATCTGGCGCAGCCACTTTCAAGCGCATAAACTCCGGCTTCCCTGCTGGACCACTGGCGGCGTAATCATTGTGCTCCAGCATGGCGATGCCATGGGCAGTCTTCCACCCCCAGCTCACGGTTTTGACGGTTTGACCAACAGAAGCCGATAGATTGGATGGAGACACATTCAAGACCCGTCCCAGGTTTGCGCCAACGTTTCTAAAGGTATTCGTGAAGTCGGTTAATGGAATCCCCTTCGAAGTGCCCTGGCTGTAAAACGAGAGGGTGGCCCTGGCGGCACGGCCATCCATGAATTCCACCACGACCTCTTCCACTGGCACGGACTTGCCAAAGAGGGTCAAAACTACATCCACATTCGTGGAGATTTTGCGCAAAAACCTCGCTCTGCTCTTCTCTACATTGAGCCATTCAAACTGCGGAGATTCAGCCTGCTGCCCAACAACCTTCGGGCGGTATTTCTGTTCAAATTCATCCGGTGTGCAGCGCCACAACTCAGAGAAATTCATGAGGTAGTCCAGATCAGCCTCCACGACTACACGGGGTGCGATGGTGATGCTTTCCGTCGGTTTCACCCCAGGCATGCGAGTCAAATTCATGCCAATGAAATCGATCTCAAACTCCATGCTGCCATCCTTCTGCCTTGAAGAACTGGAATTACCATATAGGCGAGCGACAAAAGAATCCCGCTTCCAATAAATACTGTTCTCACCGACCTCAGGTTTGGCACCAATAACTTCCTCCAATTTGCTAGAAACAGCCTCAAAAACAGGGATTAAATCTCCTTTGATCCGGGCCCTGAAAGAGCATGAAACAACCTTCGAACCTTTAAGCTGCAAATGCATATATGCAGGCTCAAATGTCCCTCCAAAAAGAGTCGTGCGAAGTCGATTGCCCTCGAGATGCCAAGTGACGTTTTGGCTGTGTCCCGACACGGGATCTGTCCTTTCTGAGATGCGGCGTTCTTTGATCAGAGGAGCCAACAGAGCTTCCAGCTTGCTGTAAGACACTGGCTCAGAAGATTTAAAGTCAAAAGCCGGATCAAGATCAATCGGCAGGGGAGGGGCAGCCTGACAAGACGGCCCGTAAATTCCCAAAAGCATCCCCGTCACTATTAATAACACCCGAATCATATTCCCGGTTTTTATTAGGAATTTCATTAAAAGGTCAACAATTGAATTCAAACCCTTGTTCTCACGCTTGAAATCCACCCAACAAAAAGCCCGCGCAGCCGAAGCTGACGCGGGCGGTAGATTTTTGACGATCCGACAACGATTACAGGCTTTCGTGCACGCGGGCCAGGGCCATGAGCATGTAGGCGGTGGTGAGCGTGGTGTCGCTTTCCATCCAGCGGCCGGCGCTGTTGGCCCACGAGCCATCGCCCTGCTGGAGGTTCAGCAGCTTAGAGGCAAGGTCGGCACGCCAGTCCACGGTCTTGCCATCTTTTGTCTTCAGGTAGTCCACATTGGCAATGGCGAGTGCTTTGGCCATGGTGTGGTAATAGTAGTAAAGGCCCTCAGCCCCGAGGCCGGGATTTTCATCCAGCGTGTAGTTTTCGCTCAGCCACTGGATCACGGCCTGCACGCGGGGATCACTCTTGTCCAGCCCGGCGTAGATGAAGCTGAGCATGCCCGCATAGCTGATGCTGCCATAGCTGCGGAGGGCGGTGCGGCCGTCTGGAGTTTTTACGTCCTTGCCACGGGTTTCACCTGGGCTGTAAACAAAGCCACCAGCATCTGCCTTGTCCGTGCTGACCCAGGAGGCCTTGTTGGTTTCAGGCCGGTTCTGGCAGTTCTGGATGAACTGGATGGCAGCGCCAAAGTTCAACTGCGGCTCGTTTTTGCCCGCATCACCTTTGTCAGCCAGGAGAGCCTGGGAGTAATAAAGGGCCTCCAGGGCAAAGTGAGTGTTGGAAAGGTCCGCATGGGCCGGGTTGTTCGGCTTGGGTGTACCGTAGCCGATGCCGCCATCGAAGGGGTTGTCCTGCTTGCCCTTCTCATCGAAATCATTCTGCTGGCCGATGATGAAACGGCGCGCCGCCAGGAGCATCTGCTCATCCTGGGGTTTGGGGCTGAGCATGAGGGAGGTGAGGGCCAGCGACGTGTTGTAGTTCGCGCGAGCTTTCACATAGATGCCGCCATCAGGCTGCACGTTTTTCAGCAGGAAAGCATAGGCTTTCTCCAGTTCCGGGGAAAGCGCATCCGTTGGCTGACGCCCCGGAGCCAGGAGATGGCTGGTGATGGCCAGGGCGGTAAAGGCCACAGGTTCGGCATCGCCCCACTGACCCGTTTCCGCGTTCTGCTTTCCTTTCAGAAAGGCCAGCCCGCGATCATAGGCAAGGCGGATCTCCTGCTTCAGGGATTCGTGGCGGGCGGGCTGGGTGCCGCTTTGCGCCAAAAGCATAGAGGGCAGCGCAAATGAAAGAACGGTGATCAATTTCATGGTTGGACGGGGGTGATGATGACGGTGACAGGAGTACCGATTTCAGGGATATTGGCAGGAAGCGAGATCCAAAGATCATCGCGCCAGTTGCCTTCAGCGGGAGAGTTGATGAGAGCGCCACGATCCAGCCAGACAGCGATGATGGAGCCTTCGTGCTGGCCGATGAAGCCACGCTCATCCAGGTAGGAGCCATTGAAAATCCAGGACTGCAAATCCGTAGGCGGCTTGTTAGTATCCACATGCTGGACAAAGTCCGCAATCGGGACCGACTTGGTCTCCTTGCCGACTTTCCATTGCACATTCACCTTGATCTGGTTTGCCTTCGGTTTGGCCGGGGGCTCTTCTTTCCAAATTTTAGGACGCTCGGCCTCTGGCACCTTGGTCAGCATGCCTTCAGTCGCGGCCTGATAGTTTGCCAGCAGCAGCGCTACCTGGATGGCCGTGGGGCTAACAGCAGTGGTGAGGACGCTCTCGTGCGTCTTTCCGGTTTCATGGACCAGGAGATACTCAATGGGAGCCCGCTGCAATTCCACCTTCGCGGGGATGCGCACCTCACGGGTGGAGGCATTGATCCGGATGCCATCCAATTCATATTCTGTCCCAGAGATCTTTTTCAGCCGTTGTTGGGCCTCCGCCAGTTGTTTGGTGGCATTCTCCTTGGCGCCTTGGCTCACGTCTTGGGCATGAAGTGTCCCCAGGCTCATCGCGAGTGGAAGAAGGAGGCCGAGAAGACGTGACATGGGCAAAAGCATACGCGGTTGAATGAACATGGACAAACTTGGCCGCAGGTTATGCAGGATGCAATGGCAACCCGGACGTGTTTCACTCCAAAAATAAACCGAACGGACAAAGTTTGTCCGTTCGGTTTTTTAGGAGGCCTAATCGAAATAGGACCGAGCCCATTACTCATCGTCGCCACGGGCACCCGTCATCTGCAGGATGTAATACAGGAAATAGCCGAGGGAACTGACGAAGGCTGCGACATAGGTCAGAGCAGCCGCATCCAGCACCTTGCTCATGGCATTGTATTCGGGTCCTGCCGAAACGGCCCCGGTGCTGGCGAGCACCTTTTTGGCACGGGCGGTGGCATCAAACTCCACCGGCAAGGTCACGAGTTGGAAGAGCATCATGATGCCAAACCCAATCGCCATGATGGTGATGGCGAGCTTGTAAGGGAAGAAGCCGCCCAACATGCCGATGAGGGGGATCCACATCACCACCTGGCTGGCAATCTGGGTAATGCCCACCGCCGCCATACGCCACTGGAGAGGAGCGTAAAGCTGCTGATGCTGGATGGCGTGACCGCATTCATGGGCGGAAATGCCCAGCGCAGCCACGGAGTTACCGTGAAAGTTTTCTTCCGAAAGCACCAGGCGTTTTTGGCCAGGATCATAATGGTCCACCAGATGCCCGGGCATCGCATGGATGCTCACATCACGGATGTTGTTGAGGTCCAGGATGCGCTGGGCCACCTGCGCGCCGGTGTAGCCGCTGGAGGCCCGCACCTGGGAATAGCGGTTGTAGGCGCTGCGCACTCGCCAGGAGGCGAGGAGCGAGAGGGCCATGGTTCCGAGGAACAGGAGTATCATTGTCATAATCTGGATAGTGGGGGGTTGTCGAAAAATACGACTCTGTTGTCATAATCGGCCCTGCCTTTCTTGCCTTTAGAAACAGGACCCAAGTTTGGAATGACAACCCTGGAAAAACGCAGGTTGCGCAGAGCCGCCGCCGCGTCTCTGAATGGGCATGGAGTCCTCCGCATCAGCCGAATCCGCCAGCGCCATCGTGTGCCGTGTCACCCCCTGGTATTTCCGCCGCATGGGCATGATGGCCGCCATGCTGGTCCTCATGGGCCTCTGGTTCCTCTACGACTGGAAATTCGGCTACCATGAGGCCAACAAAGTCGCCGACCAGAAGGACTGGTTCGAACAAACGCTGCTGAAGGGTTATGACGAAGCCAAGGCCGCCAACCGGCTGGAGCAGTGGGTGAAGGAAACTGAGGCAAAAGGTCTCCCTGCGGGGAAAAATGGCGAACCACCGCGCTGGGTCTCCTATGCAGCCGAGCGCGGCTGGAGCGAAAAACCACACCGCTGGACTGACCGCGAGATCGCCGGACAGTTCTGGTGGGGCAGCGGCACCATCGCCATCGGGTTGCTCGTCGCCCTCACCATGCTGCTGAACCGCAACCGGGTGCTGCGTGCCGGGGCAGATCACTGGATCACTCCCCAGGGCACGAAGATCTCTTTTGCGCAGGTCTTTCGGGTGGACAAACGCAAGTGGGACAACAAGGGCCTCGCTTATGCCTGGTATCGGCAGGCGCCGGACTCGCCCGAAAAAAAGGCCGTTCTCGACGATTTCAAATTCGACGGCACAGGCCGTGTTCTGGAGCGTCTGCTAGCCAACTTCAAAGGCGAACTGATCGACAAGGTGCCCGATGCCGACACCCCGACACCTGCCGATCCGAGTCAAGCTAACTGACCAGATTTGTTTATCCTCCGTCAGCATGTGAAAAAAAGAGCGAATTCGCTCTTGCCAAATAATAACCAGCCGCTACCTCTCCGCCGCACATCCCCCTTCAATCTATGGCAGACAACATCCAAGAAAAAGTCCGTGACATCATCGTCGAACAGCTCGGCGTGAACCCTGAGCAGGTGACCCCTGAAGCCAAGTTCATCGAAGATCTGGGCGCTGATTCCCTGGACACCGTGGAGCTGGTGATGGCCTTCGAAGAAGAGTTCGGCATCGACGTCCCTGATGAAGAAGCTGAAAAGCTTCAGTCCGTGGGCGACGTGGTCCGCTACGTCGAAGAAAACGCCGAGTAATCCTCGTTTTCCGAGTTCATTTCAGAAAGCAGACGGGAAACCGTCTGCTTTTTTGTTGTTGGACTTTGGCCCCAAGCTCAGGAAGCACTTCCATCTCATGTCCCTTTCCAATCCCTGGTTCGTCATCGCCCTGGTGGGAGTTCTCGGTGTTTTCCACCTGGAATTCTTCGCCACCCTCCTCAATCTCGCCCGACTAGGGAGGCCCGTGCCTCCTGATCTGGCGGAAGTCTTTCCAGAAGAAACTCGCGAAAAACTGGGCGAGTACATCCGGGACTCAAAAAAAGTCGAGTTTACTCAGGAGGTGACGCTGCTCGGCGTGCTGGTCGTTTTCTGGTGGAGCGGCGGTTTTGGCTGGCTACAAAATTGGGCCCAGAGCCAGGGACACGGCCCCGTCGTTACGGGCGTCGTTGTCATCGGCCTTGTGCTGCTAGCGCAGACTTGGCTCAGCCTGCCCTTTCAGGCCTGGGACACCTTTGGAGTGGAAGCCCGCCACGGCTTCAACAAAACGACCATCGGCACCTTCATCAATGACCACTTCAAAGGCCTGGCCCTGATGGCCCTGCTGGGAATCCCGGTGGCTGCCGCTCTCGTCTGGTTTTTCGAAACTCAAGCTTGGGCCGCCCTTTATGCCTGGCTCTTTCTGGCCGGATTTACCCTGCTGATGACCTGGCTTTCGCCCCGGGTGATCATGCCGGTGTTTTTGAAGTTCCGTCCCATGGAAGAGGGTGAGCTCAAAGACGCTATCTTCGCCCTCGCCCGGAAGTTGGACTTCCCAGTCGCCGAGGTCAGCGTGGTAGATGGCTCCCGCCGCTCCACCAAGGCAAATGCTTTCTTCGCAGGCTTTGGCAAAACACGCCGCATCGCCCTCTACGACACGCTTTTGGAAAGCCATGGCAAGGAGGAAATCGTCGCCATTCTGGCGCATGAAATCGGCCACAACAAATGCCGTCATGTGCCGGTGATGATGACGCTGAATCTCCTGGAAATGGCCCTAATGCTGGGCCTGCTCGGCTGGGTGCTAAAGTCCCCTGGCTTCTTCGCCGCCTTTGGCGTCCAGGGTACACCTGTCGGCATGGGGCTAGTGCTTTTTGGTATGATTTACAAGCCTCTGGGCGTCCTCACCGGGCTTCTTGGCCTGGCCATGAGCCGGAAGCATGAGTTTGAGGCCGATGCGTATGCCCGCGAGGCTGTCGGCAGCCATCAGCCCCTGACGAACGGTTTGAAAAAACTGTCGCACGATCACCTCGCCCACCCGTCGCCCCATCCGCTCACCGTGTGGCTTCATTATAGCCACCCCCCTTTGGCAGAACGCCTAGCCGCCTTGCAGGGAAACCCACGGGCTGTTTGAGGCGGGCATTTGGCGCAAGAGCCGTCCGCTTCGCACGTTTTCACGGCGATGTTTCGTCACCTCGCCCTTCTCTGCCTCCTGGCCACCTCCGCTGTCGCGGCGGATCGGCCTAACATTTTATGGTTAACCAGCGAAGACAACGGCCCCCAATACGGCTGTTATGGGGACAGCTATGCGACAACTCCGAACATTGACGCGCTGGCAGCCAAAGGCATCCGCTTCAAGCGCTGCTGGTCCAATGCCCCCGTTTGCGCCCCCGCACGGACCTGCCTCATCAGCGGTCGCTGGGCCCCCGCCGACGGTGCCGAGCACATGCGTAGCGCCGTGGCACTGCCCGAGGGGCACCAAATGTACCCGCAGCTCCTGCGTAGCGCGGGCTATTACTGCAGCAACAACAGCAAGGAAGACTATAACCTGGATAAGCCCAAGGCAGGCAAAAAGGACCTGGTCTGGGATGAGAGCAGCGGCAAGGCGCACTGGCAGAACCGGCCTGCAAGCCAACCGTTCTTCGCTGTCTTCAACAACACCATCACCCATGAAAGCCAGATCCGCCGCCGGCCACACACGCTGATTCATGATCCGGCCAAAGCCCCCCTGCCCCCCTTCCATCCTGACACACCAGAAGTCCGCCATGACTGGGCCCAATACTACGACAACATCACCCTCATGGACACCAAACTCGGCCAGCACCTGGCCGAGCTGGAAAAGGCGGGGCTGGCGGAGGACACCATCATCATGCACTACGGCGACCACGGGCCGGGCATGCCGCGCTTCAAACGCTGGCCTTACAACAGCGGCCTTCAGGTGGGGCTCATCATGCACTTCCCGGAGAAGTGGAAGCATCTCGCCCCCAAAGGCTACGCCCCTGGTGGTGTGAATGAAGAACTCGTCAGCTTTGTCGATCTCACAGCCACACTGCTGAGCATCGCCGGGGTAAAACCGCCGGACTACTTCCAGGGACGGGCGGTGTGCGGGGAGTTTGCCAAACCGGCCCCCGAATTCATCCACGGCTTTCGTGGCCGCATGGATGAGCGCTACGACCTCGTCCGCAGCACCACCGACGGGCGGTATGTGTACATCCGCCACTACATGCCCCAACTGCCTTATGGCCAGTTTCTGAACTACATGTTCCAGCAGGCGACCACCCGCGTGTGGAAGGCGAAGTTTGATGAAGGCCATCTGCCTGAGCTCCAGACCCGCTTTTGGAAAACCAAACCTGCCGAGGAACTGTATGACCTGGAGTCAGATCCTTGGGAGACGATCAATCTGGCGGGCTCCACCGCCCATGCGGAAATCAAAAGCCGCCTAGCTCAAGGGCAACGCCAGTGGCTGGAGCAGGTGCGGGACCTCGGTTTCATCCCCGAAGGGGAACGCCTGGCCCAAGCTGACAAAAAATCCCCCAAGGACGTTTTTTCGACCGATGAAGCCTACCCGGTCAAAGCCGTTTTGGACGCCGCCGCCCTGGCGACTGAGCCTTCCCAAGCCACACCGGAAAGCTTGGCCAAACTGCTGGACCACCCCAATGCCAGCGTGCGCTACTGGGGCGTGCAGGGCTACCTGATCCAGGGAGACAAGACCATCCGCACCAACGCGCCTAAACTGGAGCAGATGCTGGGCGATAACTCCCCCAGCGTGCGCATCGCCGCCGCCGAGGCCCTCATCAGCGTGGCGGAATCCCCCGCTGTGCTGGAACGCAGCACCCGTGCCCTGCTGAAATGCGCGGATATGGAGACCCAGCCCTACTTTGTCGCCATCGAGGCCGTCAACGTGCTGGACCGCTGGCAGTCTCGGCTAAAGCCCTGGCAGCCCCAGATTCAGGCACTGCCAGCTCAGGCCCCCGAAAAGGTCGAAAAGCGCCTCAAAGAATACATTGCCCGCCTCCACGATCATCTCCTCACTGGGGACAAGGTCAAGGAGACTGGGGGGAACTGACGCTCCGGCACTGTCACTGCCAGCAGCTTTCTTTAAAAAAGAAGGCCTCTTTTGTCTGTCCACAGCTCATGCTTAGACAGGCATTCCATATTCTCCAGGGGCAACTCAGTCAGGAGCATCCACTCAAAAAATGAGAATATTGAAAAAATTGAGTGCAACCCTGAATATTTTATATTATTTAAGATAGTTAAATAATCAAGGTTTACCCCGAAACCCATGAAACCTGCCATTGCTCTCCCCCTCCTGGCCGCCTTCAGCCTCATCTCCATGGCCAGTGCCCAGTATCCTGGAGCCCCCACTTACCCGGGTGCAACCGGTGGTTACGCGGCCATGCCGCCTGCAGGGACCGGCCTTTACGGAGGCACCGGGTACACCGCCATGTCCCCCACCCTGCCGCCGCCGAACATGAGCTCACCCTATGCCGGGCCGACCATGATGGAGCCCGCACCTGCGGCTAACTATGGTTTTCAGCAGCCAGTCGCTACGAATTCCTGGGGCGGCGTGCAGCAGAGCATGACCGGCAGCAACATGCTGAACTACCGCTACCTGGAAGCGAGTTACCGCTATGTGGATCCACGTGGTGGCGACCTGGATGGCAGCCATGGCCTAGGCGTGACACTTTCGATGGATCTGCCGACGATTTTCTTCGTCAAAGGCAGCTTCAACTGGAGCAGCGGCACCGGTACTAAGAATGTGAAAGGTGCGGCCGATGCCGACTATGACCTTTCCGTCATCACCATCGGCGGCGGTGCCTACATGGCCATCACGCCGAAACTGCACTTCGTCGGCGAAGTGGGCTTGGTGTATGCCAATCTGAGTTCCTCTGGCAGAAACATCAGCTACACCGACGGGGGCATCTACATCCGCCCCAGCCTGCGCTACCAGATGGTGGATTGGCTGGAACTGCAGGCTGGCGTGACCGTCAGCAGCGCCAACGACTACGACAGTAAGGTCATCGACTTCGGGGCCTACTTCAGGGTTTTCCCGCAGATGGATATGAACGTCGGCATGGACCTGGGCGACGAAACCCGCACCCTGCGTGCCGGTGCCCGTCTCCGCTGGTAACCTGACTTTTACTCTCCCACCCTCAAGACACGGAAGCGCCCTGGAAACAGGGCGCTTCTTTTTTGTGAAGGCCCAACCCGCCGTAGTTCTGGAGTCACCCTCGGCCAGTAAGAAATTCACGCAGGGCGACGGCATCCATACATCCAGACGAGAAAGCATACCCGAATAATACCCCAGAGACCGCGGATCGGCTTCGACCTGGGGTCTTAGGTCTTAAGTTATCTCAGCCAAGCTATGGCCTCCCACAATCATTCTACTGCCAATCCCCGCTGCTCCACCGGCGTCGAAGGGTTGGATGTCATCCTTCAAGGCGGCCTGCCCACCAACAGGCTTTATCTCATCAAAGGCGATCCAGGAGTCGGCAAGACCACGCTGGCCATGCAGTTTCTTTTACAAGGCCAGAAGGAGGGTGAAACCAGCCTCTACATCACCCTTTCCGAAACGAAAGATGAGATCGCAACCGTCGCCGCCTCCCATGGCTGGGACTTGTCCAAACTGCATTTGTATGAGCTTTCCACGATCGAAGAAAAGATCCGTGGTGATACTGAGAGCACCTTTTTCCACCCTTCTGAAATTGAGCTCAATCGAACGATCAACGCCCTCATTGATGAGGTGAAAAGGGTCAATCCCTCGCGTGTCGTCTTTGATTCCCTCTCAGAAATGCGCATGCTGGCGGATACGCCCCTGCGGTATCGACGGCAGATTTTGCAACTGAAGCAGTTTTTCGCCGGACGCAACTGCACCGTCCTGCTGCTGGATGACCGCACCTCCGGCATGCATGACCTTCAGGTGGAAAGCATTGCCCATGGGGTGATCGCTCTCGTCAGCACCGCCTCAGGGTACGGGGTCTCCCAGCGACAGCTCAATGTGATCAAGATTCGCGGCTCCGAATTCTTGGAAGGCAGCCATGACCTAGTGCTGCGCAAAGGAGGCATGGTGGTCTTTCCACGCCTCGTCGCGGCAGATGAGAAGGGTGAATTTAACCGAGAGGATTTCCCCAGCGGGGTCCAGGAACTCGACCTTCTGCTGGGAGGGGGCCTGGGCCGCGGCACCAGCACCATGCTTATGGGGCCACCGGGTACCGGGAAGTCCACTCTCACTGTACGCTTTGTGCTGTCGGCGGCGGAACGCGGTGAAAAATCCCTGCTTTTCATCTTCGACGAAACCATCGGGACATTGTTGGACCGGGCGGCCAAGCTCGGCATGGATTTGAGGCCGCATGTGAAGAGTGGCCTCATTGTAATCGAATCTGTGGATCCGGCGGACATTTCCCCCGGCGATCTCGCCCACCGCATCCGGCAGGGTGTCGCCAACGACTCTGCTCGCATGATCGTGATTGACAGCATCAATGGTTATCTCAATGCCATGCCTGCAGAGCGCTATCTGGCGCTTCAACTGCATGAGCTGCTATCTTACCTGAATCAGCAGGGCGTCATCACCATCATGGTCCTGGCCCAGCAGGGACTCATCGGCTCCATGCAGTCCGCTGTGGATCTCACCTATCTTGCCGATACGGTGGTGCTTCTTCGTTTTTATGAGGCACGGGGAGAAGTGAAACAGGCCATTTCGGTCATTAAAAAACGCAGCGGCAACCACGAACGCACCATTCGCGAAATCCGGGTGGGGCAGGAAGGTATCTCCCTGGGCGAACCCCTGCGTGAACTCCAGGGGGTGCTCACTGGTGTGCCCACCTTTGTTGATGACAGGTGAAATCCGCCGCCCCTGCCCTCATGCAACCACCCAACGAACTTTGTGCGGAGACGCCACCTCCGTCTATCCGCGCCTATGCGGAAGGGACTGGGCGCGAAGGTTTGGGAATCCTGATCCTGGCACCGACCAGCAACGATGCCCGGCTCACTGCATCCTTCCTCGAAAAGGCTGGTTTGGAACCTTGTATCTGCCTGGACTTTAACGACATCCGCCGGAAGGTGGAAGCAGGCTGCGGCGCGCTGCTGCTGGCAGAAGAAGTGCTGGCCAACGGATCTGTGATCATGCTGGCTGATCTCCTGGACAAGCAGCCTTCCTGGTCGGATCTACCTATCGTCATCATCACTGGCACGCGAGAGGCTTGGGCACGGCATCGGCACCTTTCCGCCCTCACTCCGACTGGCAATGTGTCCATCATCGAGCGGCCCGTCCGGCCCGACACGCTGGTGAGCACGCTGGAGTCCGCCATCCGTTCTCGGCAGCGCCAGTATCAAGTCCGTTCCCTGCTGGAAGAGCGGGAAAAAATGACTTCCGAAGCCCTGGAGGCCGACCGCCGCAAAGACGAGTTTCTGGCCATGCTGGCGCATGAACTGCGCAATCCTCTGGCCTCGGTCGCCAATGCCGCCGCTCTTCTCAAAACATCCAATGACCTGGAAACCCAGGCTTGGTCCGCCGGCGTGATCGAACGGCAGGCCAACCAGCTTGCCCACCTCATTGATGACCTTCTGGATGTGTCGCGCATCACCACTGGCAAGATCCGCCTGCGTCGCAGCCAGATTGACTTGGCCGTCGTTCTCGACCGCGCCTGCGACTCCGCGCGCCCCCTGATAACAGAACGTGGCCACCGCTTCACACGGGACTATCCCCATGGTGTTCTATGGCTGGAAGCAGACCCCACGCGCATCGAGCAGGTGGTGCTGAATCTCCTGGCCAACGCTGCCAAATACACGCCTAAAAACGGCTGCATCCAGCTTTTGGCCGGACGCGGGGAGGCTGACATTTTCGTGACGGTCAAGGACAACGGGATCGGCATCGAGCCCAAACGCCTGCCCGAAATGTTCCAGCTCTTCACACAGGGAGAACGCTCCATTGCCAGGAGTGAAGGCGGTCTGGGCATCGGCCTCACCATCGTGCAAAAGCTGACGGAGATGCACGGAGGCAGCGTGGATGCGCATAGCGATGGTCCGGGCCAGGGCAGCAGCTTCACCATCCGGCTGCCAGCCGCTGCGGCCAGCCAGTCCCCCACACTCAATGGCGAACAAGAGCCACGGCCCATCATGACTTCACGCCGTGTCCTGGTGGTGGATGACAATGTGGACTCTGCCGTAGGCCTGGCCAAGCTGCTCACCCGCGCTGGTCATCAGGTCTCCCTCGCTTATGATGGGGCCGCTGCCCTGGCCCAGGCGGAGCAGCAATTGTCCGAGGCCATCGTACTCGACATCGGCCTGCCCGGCATGGATGGCTACGAAGTCGCCCGGCTGCTGCGCCAGGAAGACTGGGGCCGTCAGGCCCTGCTGATTGCAGTGACTGGCTACGGCCAGGAAGATGACCGGCAACGCGCCATGGAGGCAGGCTTCGACCACCACCTCGTCAAGCCGGTGGACCTGATCAAGCTCAAAAGCCTGCTGCGGACTGGGACTGCTTCGCACGCTTGAATGAATCCTGTTTGGCTAAAAAAGGCTCCCTGCATGACAGCAAGGAGCCTTTTGCACGAGCTACATCATTTTCTTTTCACCATGCATGGTGCAGGTGCCAGATTTGCATGCAGGACAGGCAGGAGCATTGTCCTTCATCATGGAGGAAGAACTGCAGCTCGTGAGCGCCATCACAGTCGCGGTGACAGAGAGGATGAGGAATGATTTCATTTGAGTGTGGAGTGTTGCTTGTGGTTAGGCTGGCAGTTCAGTGAGCCACCAGGCAACGGTAGGAGGTGTGTCCTCCGACTTATTCCCATCAAAATATTCCTGCCTTCAAAAACACCCTCCCACGATGGCTCTACGCTTTCTTTGTCTTCAGCGCCTTTTTACGCTCAGGAAATAGAGTGGTGCAGATCTCGCAGACGGTGCCGTCGCAGCCACGGGCGGAGCAGTGTTCTCGACCGTAAAAGATGATTTGAAGGTGCAGCTTGTTCCAGGCGGACTGGGGGAAAAGGCGTTTCAGATCACGCTCCGTCTGAATGACGTTTTTTCCCTCGGTCAATTTCCAGCGCTGGGCCAGACGGTGGATGTGGGTATCCACCGGGAAGGAGGGGATGCCAAAGGACTGGGCCATGACGACCTGGGCGGTCTTGTGCCCGACTCCGGGTAGCTGCTCCAGAGCCTCCAGATCTGCGGGAACCTGACCGTCATATTTTTCGACCAGGATCTCGGACAGCTTTTGTATTGCCTTGGCCTTTTGGGGACCGAGGCCGCAGGGCTTGACGATCTTTTCAATCTCGGCCACCGGCACCAGGGCCATTTCCTGCGGGGTGCGGCCCAGCGTCCAGAGTTTGGGCGTGATCAAATTCACCCGCACATCGGTACACTGGGCGGAGAGCAAGACTGCTACCAGAAGTGTGTAGGCATCCGTGTGATCCAGAGGCACCGGCGGATCCGGGTAAAGCTGCCCCAGCCGCTGGAGCACGTAGGCGGCGCGTTCGGCCTTGGTCACGGCAATCTCAGATTAGCTGCGCTGAATGCGCTGCACCATTTTGCGCACGTGGTCATACTTCTGGCGATCCTTCATGATGGCCAGGCTTTGGGACTTCGACCCCCAACGGATCACGCGGATGTTCACGTGACGGACGCCCCAGGCATTCATGTGCGCACGGGTAGGCTGGTAGATGTCAATGGTGTTGGTCCCGACCAAGGCGGAACCGTAATCGTCCACCTGATAAATGTAGGGGGTGCCCTCAATCTGGAAAATGGTCCCCACCGGATACACGGACCAGTCGGCGGCGGCACTGCGCAGAACGCTGCCATACTTCAACTGCGAGCCAACGGCGGTACGTGCACCATACTGAATGTGGTCTGACTCACTGTGAGTGTAGGCGGTGGTCCGCACGGCAGAGATGCGCGTGCCTTTTTTGGACATCACCTTCTTGTTCGAACTGGACGAAGAACAAGAGCAGAGGAGGGCTGCGACAATACAGAGCAGGCAGGTGGTGGCGTTTCTCATCATTTCACAAGTCTTGACATTCAAGCTACCGCTGAATTGAAAATCATCGTGCGGCATTTGGGCTCCAAAATCAATCACGGATTTTCCACCCACCCGCCCCTGGCGGTCTCTCAAGGCAGTTTAAGCTTGGCTGCATAAGCCTCCGCAGCCGCCGGAGACTCCATCGTTTTTTTGCCAAATGCGGACGGCCCCGCCACTCCTCCGCCCAAAATCAGGTAATCGGGCTGGCAGACGAGGGTGTAGGCATTGTCGCCTTTGGCCCCGCCATTTGGCAGCAGCCATTTCAGGTTTCCCTGGGAATCAAAGGCGGCGGTATAAATGTCCGTGGCCCCCAGGCTGGTCAAAGTCTGCCCCGCCAGAGTCGCGGTGACGGAGAACTCGCCGGTCACATACACCCGGTCCGCCCCATCTGTCGCCACGCCCAGGCAGTAGTCCACTGCGGGCCCCTGAATGACCTGGGACCAGAGGGGCCGCCCCTCGGGTGAGAAGTGCACCACAAAGCCATCGCTATCTTTGTCGCCGGTGGTTTTGAACACTTTCTCTCCCAGCTTCAGGCTGCCTTTGAACATCCCCGCGCCGGTCACACGACCTGCGGCATCCACCGCGATTTCGTGGAAGCCAGCGCTCGGGGTGCCTGAAATCAGCGAGACCCAGACGGGCTCTCCCTCCGGCGTGGTCTTGATCACCAGCGCAGCTTGGCCAGCCGTGGTTTCCAGCGCCAGCTTTCCTGCCAGCCCCTTTCCCCCACCGCTGCCGCCGATGTAGAGATTGCCTCCGGCATCCGCGCCGATGCCATGCCCGCTGCCATTGAATTTGCCCGAAGTCGTCTTCACCCAGCGCAGGCTGCCCCCGGCATCATACTTGGCCCAAAAGACGGCCCGTGAGCTGCTGCCTGCATTGGCCACCACCTGGCCAAACTTCCCTTCCCCAGCCAGTGCTCCGGCGACAACGATATCTCCCTGGGCATCCAGGGCGATGCCATGGCCATAATCATAACCGGCACCGCCCGCGGTGCGGATCCAAAGAAGATCCCCGGACGGCGAATACTTGGCCACAAAGATGTCATAATCCCCGGCATTGGGCAGCACCTGGCCCAGAGCCTGGGCATCGATACTTTGGAAATGACCTGTGACATAGGCATTCCCGTCGGCATCGGTGACGACTCCATAACCACGGTCCACCAGACTGCCGCCCAGGCTGCGAACCCAGAGAAACTTCCCTTCCGGTGAGGCTTTGGCCAGGAAGAAATCCGACCCGCCCAGGGATTCGCGCTTCAGTTCACCAAAGCTGCCCGCATCGGTGGTTTCACCCGCAAGAAAGACATTCCCCTGACCATCCACGGCCACGGCACGGGTCTTGTCATTTTTCAAGCCTCCCCCTGCGGCGACCCATTCAAAGGAAGGCTCGGCTGCCGGCAGGGAGGAAGCCAGAAGGAAAGGAAGAAGGAGGCGGGAGAGTGACATGCGCGGAAGAATACGCGATGCCTTCCCGAGGCCTTGAAACCAAGATGCGTATCAAAGTGACAAGGCCGTCTCCCTTCCCGACCGGATTTTACACCACTTCTTCGATGACCGGGTTCGTGAGGGAACCGATGCCTTCGATCTCAATGGTGACGCTGTCGCCCGCTTTCAGCCACAGTGCAGGTTTGCGGGCCATGCCGACGCCATGAGGGGTGCCGGTGAGGATGACCGTGCCCGGCAGCAGGGTGGTGCTGGCACTGAGGAAGGCGATGATGGTGGGCACATCGAAGATCATGTCGTTCGTGTTCCAGTCCTGCACGGCCTCACCATTGAGGATGGTCATGATGCCCAGCGCGTTGGGGTTTGCGATCTCATCACGAGTGACCAGGACGGGACCCAGCGGGCAAAAGGTATCGAAAGTCTTGCCCCGGCACCACTGGCCGCCGCCACCGTTCTTCTGCCAGTCGCGGGCGCTGACATCGTTGGCGCAGGTGTAGCCCAGCACATAGTCCAACGCGTTTTCCTTGCTGACGTTTTTGGCGGCCTTGCCAATGACGATGGCCAGCTCGCACTCATAATCCACAGTGTCACTGCGCAGACCGCGGGGCAGTTCGATGGCGTCGCCGGGGTTCTGGACGGTACCGGGGCTCTTCATGAAAAGCACGGGATGCTCCGGGATGGCGGCACCGCTTTCCTCCGCGTGGAACTTGTAGTTGAGGCCGATGCAAAGGATGGCCGTCGGCTGCACTGGGGCGAGAACCTTGGCCACATCCGCCACGGTGTCCGTCACGCGATGGTCGCCAAAGATGTCGCCTTCAATGACTCGGGCGGAGCCGTCGGTTTGCTGGGAGGCGTAGGCGATGCGACCGGCGGAATCGGAATAACGGATGATTTTCATGAATGGGAGAGGGGGAAAGAACTTGTACGCAGTTCAACGGCAAGTTTAACGACGATTGAAGGCCACACACTCTTCGTAGCGTGCCCCGGTGCCGCCAAACATGTCCAGCGCACTGCCGATGGTGCCGTCCACACGTCCGTGGCTCAGCTCATCCAGGCGGCTCAGATCACCCAGGTGGCGGATGCCCCCCGCATAGGTCATCGGGATGGGGCTGTGTTCGCCCAAGAAAGCGATGAGGGCCTCGTCCATGCCCTCACACTTGCCTTCCACATCGACGGCGTGAATGAGGAATTCGGCACAACAACCCGCCAGGTGCTTCAGCGTTTCTGGGGTGACGTGCAGATCTGTGAGCGTCTGCCAACGGTTCATGGCCACGGTCCATCCGCTGGCGGTGGCCTTGCAGCTCAGGTCAATGACCAGACGGTCTTTGCCCGCAGCGGCCACCATTTTTTGCAGCCTGGTTTCCGAAAAGTTGCCGTCGGTTTCAAACAGGTAGCTGGTGACAATGACGTGGCTGGCCCCGGCCTCAAGATACTCCGCCGCATTGCAGGGCCGGATGCCGCCGCCGACTTGCAATCCATTTGGATAGGCGCCGAGGGCTGACTTCGCTGCCGCTTCATTCCCGGGCCCAAGCAGGATGACATGCCCGCCCGTGAGACCGTCATCGGCGTATTTCCGGGCAAACCAAGCCGGGTCGCGGTCGCTGACGAAATTCGTCTTCAGCCCACCTCCGGAATCGCTGAGGCTGGAGCCCACGATCTGCTTCACTTGGCCATCGTGGAGATCAATGCAGGGGCGGAAACGGGTCATGGTGGGAGGCTTGAGCTAAGGAGGCCACGCCACGACGTCAAGGCCGATTGAACAAACTCCAGGTCTTCCGCCCGCCTGCGGGCTTGCTTTCTGCCCAAAAGTGGAGTTCAGAGTCGGTTGCTGTAACAACCACCATGGAATCAATCGAGATCGCGCGCCTGTGCGCCAAGTATGCCGACGAAAAAAAAGCCGAGAACATCGTGCTTCTGGATCTGCGCGGCCTGTCGCCCGTGACGGACTTTTTCGTCATCGCCACTGCCAGTTCCAACCCGCAGTTGCGTGCCGTCCGCGATGAGGTCGTGGACCAGCTCCGCGACAAACATGGTGAGAGGCCTCTTTTCAGCGACGGCACTTTCGAGAGCCAGTGGCTGATCGTGAACTTCCCGAACGTGCTCGTTCACGTCCAGTCCCCTGAGAAGCGTGAATACTATGCCCTCGAAGAACTCTGGGGCGATGCCCCAAGGCTGGACTGGCAGGACACCCAGCCCGTGGGCGAACCTACCCCACGAGTGAAAAAGCCGAAGGCCAAGAAGCCCGCCGTGAAAAAGGTGGCCGCCAAAAAGGCCCCCGCGAAGAAAGCAGCGGCCAAAAAGGCAGCGAAGAAGAAGTAAGCCCTCAAGGCTATTTCCCAAAGATTCAGGCTTCAGTCATTCGTGACTGGAGCCTTTTTTGTTAAAGCATGGCGGGAAAATAGTCAGGATGTGAACCGCCTTCGTGCCCAGGCTCAAAACAAATCCGGCTGCCCGCTCACCGGCGGAATCAGTCCTAGCTTCCGGTAAGCTGCGGGCATGGCGACACGGCCGCGAGGCGTGCGTTTCACAAAGCCCTGCATCACTAGGTAGGGCTCATGCACATCTTCCAGAGTGGAGGCGTCTTCACTGACGGAGACGGCGATGCTGTTAAGCCCCACCGGGCCGCCTTCGAACTTGTGGATGAGGGCTTCCAGGAAACGTTTGTCCATCTCATCGAGACCCGTTTCATCAATGTCCCGCATGGTGAGGGCCTGGCTGGCGACCGCCTCCGTGATCATGCCCTGGGATTTCACCTGGGCAAAGTCGCGCACCCAGCGCAGCAGGTGATTGGCGATACGCGGGGTGCCGCGGGAACGGCGGGCGATCTCCGAAGCGCCCGCGGCATCCATCTCCACCTTCATCAGGCGGGCACTGCGCAGGAGGATGTGTTGCAGTTCTTCCGTGGTGTAGTAGTCGAGCCGGTTCGGAATGCCAAAACGGCTGCGCATGGGCGCAGTCAACATGCCCGCTCGCGTGGTCGCCCCAACGAGGGTGAAAGGCGGCAGGTCGATGCGGATGGTGCGGGCCTTGGGGCCTTGGTCAATGATGATGTCCAGCCGGAAATCCTCAATGGCAGGGTAGAGATACTCTTCAATGCTGGGGTGGAGGCGGTGAATCTCGTCGATGAAGAGAATGTCTCGCTCCTGAAGATTGGTGAGGATGCCGGCGAGGTCCCCTGCCCGCTCTATTTGTGGACCACTGGTGGTATGCAGTCGCGAACCGACCGCACTTGCGATGAGGTTGGCCAAGGTAGTTTTCCCCAGACCCGGCGGGCCGCAGAGCAGCGCGTGGTCCAGGGGCTCATTGCGCATCTTGGCCGCCTCCACCATGACGAGGAGATTTTCCTTCACCTTGGTCTGGCCGTGGAATTCATCGAAATCGCCCGGACGCAGGGCGAGATCGAAAGGAGAGTCGGCTTCGTTGAGGGCGGGATTCACAGGATGACAGCTTAACTGACCTTAATCATTTGAACAGTCAACCCTGCCTTACAGCTTAAACTTGGGACATTGGGCCATGAAGGCCTTGGGGTTTTCCCAGGCCACACGCCCGATCATCTCCGCCGTCCAGCCGCGCTGGCGCATGGCCTGCATGGTCTTGGGCACGGCGAGAGGATCGCTGACGCCCCAGTCGCAGGCACTGTTCATCCAGATGCGCTCGGCCTGCCGTTGCTCCAGCATGTCAATGGCACGGTGAGGCGTGCATTTGCTCTCTGGGTACAAGGTGATGCCCGCCCAGAAACCGTGGTCCAGCACATGATCAATCGTGTGCTCTTCCACATGGTCAATGATGACCCGTTCCGGATTGATCTTGGGGAAGTTTTTCAGCGCGTCCACAATGAGGCGGGTGCCTTTCAGCTTGTCCTCCAAATGGGGCGTGTGAATGAGAACGAGCTGGTTGTGGTCCTGGGCCACCTGCACGTGCTGCTCAAAGATGCGCAGCTCATTGCGGCTGTTTTTGTTCAGGCCGATCTCGCCAATGCCAAGCACGCCCGGTTTGTCCAAAAACTGCGGGATGAGGGCGATGACCTCCTCGGCCAGCTTCGTGTCTTCCGCCTCTTTGGGATTGATGCACAGCCAGCAGTAATGCTGAATGCCAAACCTGGCCGCGCGCTTTGGCTCATACTCGGTGATCTGGCGGAAGTAATCGTAAAACCCGTCGGCTGAGGCGCGGTCGAAGCCGGCCCAGAAGGCGGGCTCGCAGATAACCTGGCAGCCGGCGATGGCCATGCGCTCATAGTCATCCGTGGTGCGGCTGACCATGTGACCGTGGGGCTCAATGTATTGCATTGGAAGGAAGTTGGCGAGGTTGAACGATAGCTGCCCTGGGTTTAGCCCTGGGCTTTAAACGCGCCGATCGCGCCCTGCATGGTGGCTTTTTCGATGGGTTCCGAGCTCGGGTCGCTGAAGCTGAGCAGAATCTCCTGAGCACGGGTGGGGGAATTCAGCGAGAGCTGAGCGATGGCGTTTTTCAGCGCCACCACACGAAAGTCATCCTCCTGCCCGGCGCGCTGGACGCGGTCCAGAAAGGCGGCGAGGTCAATGAGCTTGGAGCGGGCGTCCATGAAACCGAGGTCCACAAGGTTCACAGAGGTTGGAGGATTCCAGGAAGGCATGGGGGAAAGTAGGCGGGGTTTGGGCACTGGCAAGAGGGTGGCATGGGATTCAGCAGGCAGCCCAGAGATGACGACAAGCAACATCCACTTTACAGGAAGCCTTTCCTAGATACTGACACCCCATGGCCACCAAGAAATCTGCCCGCAAGGCCCCGCTAGCCCATGAGATGCCTCCCGAGGCCATTGGGGAATTCGTCGGCAGACGGGTGAAAAAACTGCGCACTGACCGAGGCTGGTCCCTGGAGGAGCTGGCCCAAACCAGTGGTGTCAGTCGATCCATGCTCAGCGAGATCGAGCGTGAACGGGCGAACCCCACTCTGACCGTCACTTTTCGCATCGCGCGGGCCTTTGGCATGACTTTGCAGGACCTCATCGGCAGCGTGGAGGAGGCCGCCCCGAAGATCCAGGTGATCCGCAGCCGGGACCGGGCGCAGGTGTTCCGCTCGGACAAGCAGTGCGAGATCCGCACCCTCTCCCCGCTGAACTTGGAAAAGGATGTGGAGTTTTATGAGGTCACCCTGCGGCCCGGCGGTGCCCTGCGCAGCCAGCCTCACTTTGAAGGTACGCGCGAATTCCTGACCGTGGAGGAAGGCCTCGTCCGTCTGGAATCCGACGGCGCGACGGAAGACCTGGGCAAAGGTGACTCCGGCACCTACCCTGCGGATGTCCCTCATGCCATCGTCAATGCAGGCCCAGGCGATGCCCTCGTTTTTCTTGTCGTTATTTATCGTTAGACTCCACCCAACCTGATCATGAACCCAAGCTCATCCTCACGCCGACAGTTTATCACCCGTGCCGCTGCGGCCGGTCTTCTCATTACGAATTCGCGCGTCGCCTTCGGCTCGCAGGCGAATGCCAAGATCCGCCTCGGCGTGATCGGCTGCGGTGGTCGCGGAACCTTCACCACTGAACAGTTTGTGGCCCATGGCGGTTATGAAATTGCCGCAGCAGCCGATGCTTTTCAGGACAAGCTGGACGCCTTTGGCGATCACTTCCAAGTGCCCAAAGACAAGCGCTTCGTGGGCCTGGATGCCTACAAGCAGATGCTGGCCAACGGTGCCGTAGATGCCGTGCATGTCGTCAGCCCCTCCTACTTTCACAATGAGCAGGCCGCGGCGGCGGTGGATGCAGGCAAGCATGTCTTTGTGGCCAAGCCCATCGCCATTGATGTGCCTGGCATCCGCACCTTTGAAGAAACCGCCAAGCTGGCCGAGAAGAAGGGGCTCACCTTCATGGTGGATTTCCAGACTCAGGGCGATGACCTCTATGTGGAAGGCATCAAACGTGTGAACGAAGGCGCTCTGGGTGACTTGATGTATGGTGAAGGTCTCCACCACATGGGCCGTCTGGCCCGCCAGGCAGAAGATGGCACGCCAGGGGCGCGCCTGCGTAACTGGGTCTTCGACAAAGCCCTCTCGGGCGACATCATCGTGGAGCAAAACATCCACAGTGTGGACGTGATGGTGCGGCTGATGAATGCCGCGCCTGTGCGTGTCATCGGTCATGGCGGTCGCAAGGGCCGGGTGGATGTGGGCGACTGCTGGGACCACTTTGCCCTCATGTTTGAGTTCCCGGGCGATGTGCCCTGGACCTACACCTCCCGCCAGTTTGATCCAGGCGGCGTCCCTGGCGGGATGGTGAACAACCTCATGGGAAGCAAGGGCGCGTTCCTCAGCAAATTCGGCGGCGATATCATGATCCGTGGAGGCAAGGACACTTTCTGGCGCGGCGGCAAAAACCCAAACATCTACAAAACCGGCACCGATACCAACATCGGCCGTTTTGCCGCGGCCATTCATGGAGGGGACAAGGACATCACACGCGCCACGGTGCCCCTGGCCGTGCGCAGCACCCTCACCGCCATCCTGGGCCGCAACGCTGCCTATCAGCACGGCAGCCTGACCTGGGAGGAACTGCAGAAAGACACTTCCAAGTTCGAAGTGGATGCCGCCACTCTGCTGAGCTAAGCGGCAACGTCTGCTAAGACGACGAAAAAAAGCAATCACATTCTAATAAACCGCACTGGGTTCCGTTATACCGGAACCCAGTGTCGTTTTCAGAACGGCCGCCAACCAACCTCATGCCGCCCATGCGTTTCTATTTTCTTCCTGTCATTCTCGCCGCTTTGGCCCCTTTCCATCTACAGGGCCAGATGCCCCCAGAGCTCGTCAAAGCCGAGCGGGCCAAGATTCTCGCAGGTGTGACCAGCCTGCCCAAAACAGGAGCCCCCGGTCCGATCGCCATCTGGGGAAACATCGCCTTTCCTCTGCTGTCCGCTGCCAGCGGGCGTGAGGCCAATGAACTGGCAGTCGCAGCCGCAGCAGGGCATGGCAAAGGCCGAATCATCCTCTTCGGCCACAACAGCTATCTGGATGGCAATGCCGGTGGCGACCACGCCAAACTGATGGAGAACTGCGCCACCTGGGTAGGGAACAAAGCCAAGCCCCGCATCGGCCTCAAAGGTGTGAATGCCACGGCCTTCTTCGACAAGCTGGGATTCAAAGCCGAAAGCTTCAGCGACATCACTAAAAAGACACTGGGGGCCTATGATGTCATCATCCTCAATGCCCAAAACGTCACCGATACCGCGCAAGGCAACCTCCTGGCCGACTGGGTCAAAAACGGCGGGGGCCTCATCGCCGGGATGACGGGCTGGGCCTTTAGCCAGACTAGCGGTGGAAAGGACCTGGCCGTTTCGCACGGACTCAATCAGGCCCTGATGCCGGCAGGTGTGGCCTTCACGGACATGAGTGCTTTTGACGGTCTGAATACTTTCCAAGCCAGAGCAGACCTCCCTGCTCTGATGAATGCATCTGAAGCCATCCAAGCCATCAAAAAACAAAGCGCGGGTGGCAGCCCCCTAACTCCTGAGGAGGTGAAACAATCCTCCAGCGCCATCCAGGTGGCCCTAGCCGCCCAACCTCCAGACCGTAGCAACCTCCGGGATGCCGTCACCGCAGCCCTGGGAGAGAACGGCAAGAACGGCATCGTCCCCACCAAAACAGCCCCGCTTACCCAGGCCCAACATGCGGCGGAACGCATTCGGTTAGGCATGGAAACACGCGTACTGCGACTGGCTGCCAGCGAAAAAGCACTCGCGCATCCCGCCCATGAAGCGTTCCCAGGAAAAGCCCCCACCGATGCCCCGCGCATCTCCAGTGAGGTGAAGATTGATCCCACCATCCCTGGATGGACCAGCACCGGGATCTACGCCGCTGCCGGGGAAACCATCACGGTCACCACACCAGAAACGATCGCGGGCAAAGGCTATGCAGTGCGCATCGGCTGCCATTCGGACACTCTCTACCACCTGGACACCTGGTCGCGCGCACCTGACATCTGCAAGACTGCGCCCTTGAATGCGGCAACCACCCAGATCGCCAGCGCCTTTGGCGGGCTCGTTTACATCGAGGTCCCCGGCCGTGCGACTGAGGGAGAAGCCTTTGCCGTCACCCTTCAGGGCGGTATCGCGGCTCCGCTATTTGTGTTAGGCCAGGACGACGATGCCAAATGGAACAGTGAGATCAAAAAACGCCCTGCGCCATGGGCCGAGCTAGCCTGTGACAAAATGATCCTCAGTGTGCCCACCGAGGTGGCTCGCACCGTCACCACGCCGACGTTGCTCATGCAGTTCTGGAAACAGGTCGTCGAGGCCCAGGATGACATCAGCAACCAAACGGCTGAGCGCAAACGCCCAGAACGCATGGTGGCCGATGTGCAAATCAGCGCAGGTTTCATGCACAGCGGCTACCCCATCATGCTGCACGTGCCGGAGGCCCTGGAGATGGTCACTTATAACCGCATCAAGTTCCCAGGCTGGGGCTACCATCATGAAATCGGGCATAACCATCAGCGTGGTCACTTCACCTTCGAGGGCACTGGCGAGGTCACCAACAACGTTCTCGGCATGTATGTGTACGAGGCCGTGCTGAAGAAAGACTGGCTCATTGGCCACAGCGCCATCACGCCCGAAAGGCGCAAGGAGAACCTGATCAAGATCAAGCAGGCGGCTGACAAGTGGGCCACCTGGAAAGGCGACCCATTCCTGGCCCTGCATACCTACATTCAGTTAGTCCAGGCCTTCGGCTGGGAGAGCTGGCGCGCCTACCTTTACAGCTTTTCCGACACCAAATTCGGTCCCATGCCCGAAAGCGACGATGACAAACGCGACCAGTTTCTCGTCCGTTATTCCAAAATCGTGAACCGCAATCTCGGCCCCTTCTTCGACGCCTGGGGCATCCCCGTGAGCACCGAGGCTAAGGCCGAAGTCAGCAAGCTGGAAAGCTGGATGCCTGCGGAGATGTAGGACTATCGACCGATAAACCAGGAAGTCTCACCACCATGAGACGTCCTGGAGATTAGAGCGCCGATGAATCACGAAATAGGCTCCCAAAACTGGGGGATAGAAGGCTTGGTTAGGCACTCAAACATCTTTTTGCCATTCTTCTTCGGCCAGAGTTTCGCAACGACGACGAGATGGGGCCCCGAGACTAACATCATCCGAGAATCCCTTCGCGATACTCCATGGCATTCCACAGAGTTGATCAAGCGTTAGCCAGATCAAGGTAGGCCTCTTCGGAGCACGAAAAAACCCTGTGAGGGGATACCTCACAGGGCTTTTAGTGGTGAATCACTTCACCGTGGTGTTTGGGCCTCCGTGAGACCCGCTTAATTACTTCTTAGCAGCCTTTTTAGCGGCCTTCTTTGCTGGAGCCTTCTTGGCAGGAGCAGCAGCTTTCTTAGCTGGTGCAGCAGCCTTCTTGGCTGGAGCGGCCTTCTTCGCAGGGGCAGCTTTCTTAGCAGGAGCGGCCTTCTTTGCAGGGGCGGCAGCCTTCTTAGCAGGAGCAGCCTTCTTAGCGGCGGCTTTCTTTGCAGCTTTCTTAGCCATATTAGTGTTCCTCTTGTTGTTGTTGGTTGCTTTGTTTGTTTGTTTTGCCGCAGGAGCAGCAGCGCTGCCACTACGGACATTCTTTGGGGCACCAGCCTTGGCGGCGGCGCGCTTTTCCTCAATCGCAGCCTGCGCAGCGGCAAGGCGAGCAACCGGGACACGGAAAGGACTGCAGCTCACATAGCTAAGACCGACCGAGTGGAAGAACTTCACACTGTCCGGATCGCCACCGTGCTCACCGCAGATGCCGAGCTTGATGTCAGGACGTGTGGCACGGCCTTTCTCAATGGCGATCTTGACGAGCTGGCCAACGCCGGTCTGGTCGAGGCTTGCAAAGGGGTTCTTCTTGAAGATCTCATTCTCCGTGTATGGGAGCAAGAAATTGCCCATGTCATCACGGCTGATGCCGAGAGCGGTCTGAGTGAGGTCGTTCGTGCCGAAGCTAAAGAACTCGGCGGTCTGGGCAATTTCGTCGGCGGTCAGAGCGCCACGTGGAACTTCGATCATGGTGCCGACGCTGTAGCTCAGCTTCACCTTCTTCTCTTTCTGCACCTGGGCAGCCACGTCATGAACGATGGCGACCTGGAGATCCAGTTCCTTCTTGAAACCGACCAGCGGGATCATGACTTCTGGCTTCACCTTGATGCCCTTCTTCTGGACTTCAGCCGCCGCTTCAAAGATGGCGCGGGCCTGGGTCTCCGTGATTTCTGGGTAGGCGATGCCAAGACGGCAACCGCGGTGGCCCAGCATCGGGTTGAACTCATGAAGAGCGTTCACGCGGGAAATGACTTTCTCCGTGGTGATACCGAGCTTCTTCGCGAGGTCAGCCTGGGACTTCTCGTCATGAGGAACGAACTCATGGAGAGGTGGGTCAAGCAGGCGGATGGTCGCAGGCAGGCCTTTGAGGGCTTCAAAGATGCCGATGAAGTCTTCGCGCTGGTAAGGAAGGATCTTGGAGAGGGCAGCCTTGCGTGCTTCCACGGTTTCAGCCAGGATCATCTCACGGACGGCGTCGATGCGGTCACCTTCAAAGAACATGTGCTCTGTGCGGGTAAGGCCGATGCCCTGGGCACCGAAAGCGATCGCGTTCTGGGTCTGCTCTGGATTGTCAGCATTCGTGCGGACCTGCAGGCGGGTGGCCTGGGAGCACCACTTCATGAGCTGGTTGAAGCTCTTGAACTTCTCCGTGGCCTGGGCGGCCTTGTCGCCACCGATCATGCCGGTGATGATTTCGGAAGGAGCGGTCTTCAACTGGCCTGCATAGACGATACCGCTGGTACCATCGATGGAGAGGAAATCGCCTTCGCTGAAGGTCTGGCCTGCAACGGTAACGGTCTTCGCATCGTAGTCGATCTCCAGTGCAGCAGCACCGCAGATACAAACCTTGCCCATCTGACGGGCAACGAGAGCCGCGTGGGAGGACACACCACCGCGAGCGGTGAGGATGCCTTCAGCGGCGATCATGCCCCGAAGATCTTCGGGGCTGGTTTCGTTACGGACGAGGAGGACTTTTTCACCCTTCTGCTCAGCGATGACGGCGCGGTCAGCGTTGAGGTAGATCTTGCCGGAGGCGGCACCTGGGCCGGCTGGCAGACCAGTGGCGATGGCCTTGGCTTTCTTCACGTCAGCGACGTCGAAGATCGGGGCCAGAAGCTGGTCGAGCTGATCGGCTGGGTTACGCAGAACTGCGGTTTCCCAATCGATAAGTTTTTCCTTCACCATGTCGATGGAGAACTTGAGGGCAGCAGCAGCGGTGCGCTTGCCGTTACGGGTCTGAAGCATGAACAGCTTGCCCTGCTGGATGGTGAACTCGACATCCTGCACGTCTTTGAAATGCTTCTCGAGGGTCGCGCGGACCTTCAGCAGTTCAGCGTAGGACTTCGGCATCACTTCCTTGAGCTTCAGCACAGGCTCAGGAGTGCGCACGCCGGCGACGACGTCTTCACCCTGAGCATTGATGAGGAACTCACCGTAGAATTCGTCAGCGCCATTGGCTGGGTTACGGGTGAAGGCCACACCGGAACCGGAGTCATCGCCCGTGTTGCCATACACCATGGCCTGCACGTTCACAGCGGTGCCCCACTCAGCAGGGATGCCGTATTTGCGGCGATAAACGATCGCACGATCATTCATCCAGGAACCGAACACAGCGCCAGCGGCACCGCGAAGCTGATCCCATGGGCTGTTCGGGAACACCTTGCCCGTGCGCTCTTTGACGAGCTCTTTGAAAAGGCGGACGAGTTCCTGCTGGTCAGCGGCGGTCAGGTCGCTGTCCACGATGTCCTTGTGATAAACCTTGTGCTTGTACTCTTCGATGACGGTCTCGAAAGGCTCATGGTCTTCACCTTCGCGCTTCTGCACGCCGAGCACCACGTCACCATACATCTGGATGAAACGGCGGTAGCAGTCCCAAGCGAAACGCTCATTCTTCGTGACGGAAGCGAGCGAGAGAACCGTCTGGTCATTCAGACCCAGGTTCAAAATCGTGTCCATCATGCCTGGCATGGAGTCACGTGCACCGGAGCGCACCGCGACGAGAAGTGGCATGCCTTTGGCATCACCAAACTTGGCACCCATGATTTTCTCCATGGCAGCCACACCGGCTTCCATCTGCTTCTGTAGCTCCACCGGATAGGTGCGCTTGTGGTCGTAGAAGTATGTGCAGACTTCCGTCGTGATCGTGAATCCGGGAGGCACTGGAAGGCCAATGCGGCTCATCTCTGCGAGGTTTGCACCTTTTCCGCCGAGCAGAGGTTTCATGGAGCCATCTCCATCCGCTTTTCCTGCTCCGAAGGAATAAACGTATTTCACTGCCTTGGTGCCTTTGCTCGCTGTTTTTGCCATAGAGGTTGTTGTTATAATCGGGGCTTGTTTGGTTTTGTTGTTTGGGACTGAGCGCCGATAATTATCTTCCGATTATAGGATGCAAGCATTAGTTGACAATGAAAAGTTGGTGGGCACTTCTGGACGCGGAGCCCAAGGGGCGCGGCATAACACCAAACGTGACACGCCGCAGCCAGCCAAACGTCAACGTTCCCATCATCGTGTATTGACGTTTGGCCGGGTTTTTGATTTAACATAAAATCATCTTCTGGAGGTCTCCGCACCCAATCGCGAGCCCCTGCCACTGATCCAAACCCTCTTCTCGTCATTCCATGAAAACGCCCCCCCTATCGCCATCCTCACTGATCCGTCGCGGCTTCACGCTCATCGAGCTGCTCGTCGTCATCGTCATCATCGCCATCCTGGTTTCGCTCGCCGTACCGGCAACCAACATTGTGATGAGAAAAGCCCAGGAGCTGAAAATCAAAACCACCCTGAAGGATCTCAATGTGGCCATCGGCCACTACCGCACGGAGTATAACCGCTTCCCCATTGACCCGAACGACGCCAGCGCCGGCGGCGACAGCGACATGGAGCCCTTCCTCACGGACGGCACCTCGCAGACGATGATCAACATCCTCATGGCCAACGTGGACACCAGCGGCGGCAGCACCAACATGAACCCCCGCAAGATCAAGTTCATCGATCTCCCAACCGCCAAGAACAACCAGTTCGGGATTGTTGACCCCAGCGGCGGCACGGGCGAAGGCACCCCGGTGCAGCTAGTGGACACCTGGGGCCTGCCTTACAAAGTGCTGCTGGATACCAACTACGACAACCGCATCCAGAACCCGGACAAAAACAGCATTGACCAGATCATCTCCAGCAAGGCTCCCGAGTTCCTGAGCGCTTCCTCCGCTATCTACAGCTTTGGCCCTGACAAGATCGAAAACACCAAGGACGACATCGTCTCCTGGCGCTAAACTGACCCGCTTCATAAAAAGCCGATCACGAAAAACGTGGTCGGCTTTTTTATGCCCGGCATTCACTCGCCGCGATAAAGGCGCGGCACACGATTGTTGATGTTGGTGAGCACCTCATAGGGAATCGTTCCCGCCCACTCCGCCACCTCCGCCGCAGAAATAATGTGCCCGCCGGATTCACCCAGCAGGATCACCTCATCGCCATTGTAGGCGGTGCCCTGATCCAGATTAACCATCATTTGATCCATGCAGACCCGGCCGACGACCGGACTGCGGACCCCTCGGATGATCACTTCGGAGCGGTTCGACAGTGCTCGAAAGTAACCATCGCCATAGCCCACGGGAATTGTGACCACTCGCACCGCCTTGTCACTCTGCCAGGTGGAGCCATAACTCACCGGATGGCCCGGCTGCACCACTTTGAAATAAGCCACGCGGCTTTTCCAAGTCAGCGCGGGGCGCACCGCCACCGTTTGCTGGCACTCATGGCTGGGATAAACGCCATAGAGCAGAATGCCAGGCCGGACGAGGTCGAGATGGCTCTCGGGCATTTGAAGAATGCCGGCGCTGTTCGCGATGTGACGCAGCGGCATCGGCAAGCTGCGTTTTTCATAAAAGGACAGCACTTCCATGAAGCGCTCAAGTTGCAGCTTCGCGTGCGCCAGATCTTCCGCATCCGCATTCGCGAAGTGGGAGTAAATGCCCTCCACGATGACGTGACGGCAAGCCAGGCTGGCCTCCAGCAGAGCCGCTGCGCTGTAGTAATGAATGCCAATCCGCTCCATGCCGGTGTCCACTTTCAGATGTACCCGGGCGCGCATTCCCATGGAGGCGGCAGTTTCATCAATCAGGTGCAGCTTTTCCACGGATGGCGCGGTGAGGGTCAGATCATGCTGAAGAAACAGCGGGATCTGCTCTCCCGCAATACCGCCGAGAACCAGCACCGGGGCCGTGATGCCCTCCCGCCGGAGTGAAATCCCCTCCTCCAAAAACGCCACACCGAGACAGTCCGCACCGCAACGCACCATGTGCCTGGCAACAGGCACCAGACCATGACCATAGGCGTTGGCCTTCAGGATGGTCATCACCTTGGCATCTCCCACCCGTTGGCGAATGGCGGCCAAGTTTTCTGCGAGACAGGAGAGGTCCACCTCGACATGAGTTGGCCTAACTGGTTGTTCCTCAATCACTGTGCTCATGGAACCGCTCATGACCGTTTTTCCAGCACGCGCAGGCGCTCACGTCCTTCCCTGCCCTCATAGGCTTCTCCCGGAATGTAGTCTTCGCGGATCCTCCATAGGCCATCAGGGAACAAGGCATCCAACTCTTCAGGAGACAGGCCAAAGGGTGGCCCGGACTCACCGGGCTCCATGTCCGGATTGATAAACCACACGCCGACCAACTTCCCGCCGGGTTTCAAAAGTCGGCCCACCGTTTCCGCATAGGCAGCCCGCAGCTCCGGTGGCAGCGCACAAAGGCAGGTGTGCTCGAATATATAATCGAAGCTTCCCGTCCACTCTGCTGGCAGGGCAAACAAATCACCCAGCACAAAACGGGAGGCGTGGTCTGGGTGCCGGGCACGTGCCCTCTGCACGGCCGTTGCAGAAAGGTCCACGCCCACCGCATCCAGCCCAGCCTCCGCCAGCAGCACCACATCATGCCCGATGCCGCAGCCCGGCACGAGGGCACGGCCCTGCGAAGATTGCTTTTGAACCCAGGCTGACAAGGGCGGCGATGGAGCCCCCTTGTCCCAAGGTGTGTTTTCCTCGATGTAGCAGCTTTCCCAGTCAGTCATGATGACCACAGAGGGAGCGTGCCACACCGAGGCTGCAACCTGAATCGCAACTCAGAGAGCGGCGACGATGGCATTGCCCATCTCGCGGGTGCCCACCTTCCGGGTGCCTTCCACGCCTGTGAAGATGTCACCCGTGCGCAGTCCATCCTCGATGACTTTACGTACCGCGTTTTCAATCGCGACCGCCTGCTCTTCGAGACCGAGTGAGAAGCGCAGCAGCAGTGCCGCCGAAAGGATCTGCGCAATCGGATTGGCGATACCCATGCCAGCGATGTCCGGGGCGGTGCCGCCGCTTGGTTCAAAGAGGCCGAAGTACAGGCCATCCCCCTTGGGTTTGCCAAGACTGGCACTGGCCAGCATACCCAGGCTGCCGCAGATCATCGCCATCTCATCACTGAGGATGTCGCCGAAAAGGTTTTCTGTGACCATGACGTCAAAGCTGCGCGGAGCCTTGATGAGCTGCATGGCTGCATTGTCCACATAGAGGTGCGCCAGGGTGACATCCGGGTACTGCTTCGCCACTTCCAGCATCGTTTCTCTCCAAAGCACGCTGTTGGTCAGCACGTTGGCCTTGTCCACGGAGGTCACATGCTTGCGGCGAAGTTGCGCGGCCTTGAAGGCCACATGGCCGATGCGCTCGATCTCGCTCTTTTTATACACCATGGTGTCGATGACTTCGATGTCGCCATCGGGCAGGGTGGTGCGGCTTTTGGGCTGGCCGAAATACAGCCCCCCCGTGAGTTCGCGAACGCAAAGCACGTCAAATCCGCCTTCCACCAGGTCTGGGCGGATGGGGGAAGAAGCCGTCAGAGCCGGGTAGCAGAGGCCGGGACGCAGGTTGGCAAAAAGGCCGAAATGCTTGCGCAGTGGCAGCAGGGCACCGCGCTCTGGCTGCTCATTGGGAGGCAGTTTTTCCCACTTAGGGCCACCGACCGAGCCGAAAAGGATCGCGTCGCTCGCCTCGCAGGCAGTCACGGTTTCCGCAGGCAGGGCCTTCCCCACAGCATCAATGGCGGCACCCCCGACGAGCTGGTGATTGTATTCGAAAGCGAAATCCGACCGGGCGGCCAGGGTGTCGAGGACTTGGATCGCCTCGGCCATGACTTCAGGGCCGATGCCATCTCCGGGGAGGACTGCGAGTTTGTACGTGCGACTCATAAAATAGGGCCGGGTTTATGGACGAAGATGCGGTCCCGGGCAAGGGCGGAGAATTAGGTTGAGTAATTGCGCCTCAGAATCAGTCTGATTCCTACAACAACCTTATTTTCGCCTTCCAAAAGGTCGCGCATTTTAGCATTGCCTTCTGCTGGGGGTGTCAATACCCTGTCTTTACAATCATGAAAAATCCCTTTTCAGCCCTTTTCCCCACTGCCGCCTTCCTCTGGGTAGCCACCCTGTCCGGGATGGCCCAGAGTTCTGAGGCGGAGGTGATTGACATAAACACCCAGCCTCCAGCGACCAACACCTCGCGAAAAACGATGGTGAAGGTCAACACGGGATCGGGCGAAATTCTGCTGATCGGCATCGATGATCCCCTGAGCGGATCCGAACTTTGGCGCAGTGACGGCACCGCACTGGGCACCCGCCAAGTCCGTGACATCCTCCCGGGAACGGCTGGTTCTGAGCCGCGCGACCTGACCGCCGTTGGCAACCGGGTCTTTTTCACAGCCCAGGAGGCTGACAACAAAACCGGCCTCTGGGTGACCAATGGTGAATTTGCCGGGACCACGCGCCTGAAGCTGTTTGATAGCTCTGGGCAGCCCGGCATTCGCCGTGTGGATCGTCTCAATGCTTTCAATGGGCGACTGATCTTCCGCGGTTATGACACCACGGGAAGTGAAATCTGGATGTCCGACGGCACGGCGGAGGGCACCGTCCGGAATCTCGACATCACCGGTTCACCACTGAATTCGGATGTGGATCATTTTTTCAATGCCAACAATAGCACGCTCTATTTCACCGCCAACAACGGCTCCTTGGGTCGTGAGTTGTGGAAAATGAACAGTGCTTTCCAGACCTCCATCTACCAGGATATCCAGATCGGCATCGAGTCCTCCTTCCCGGCTGACAGCACGCCGATTGATCAAAACACTCCAGGGTTTCAGGCAGAAATCACTTCGATCACCAGTCCGCAAACCGGCACCTTTCTCTACTTTGTGGGAGATGGGCCTGAAGGCATCGAGCTTCGCCGAACGGATGGATCTGCCACCATTAACGGCACAAAAGTGGTCCGGGACATTGTGCCAGGCTCAGAAAGCTCAGCCCCCCGGTCACTGAAGGCGATGACCGTGGGAGGAACTGAATTCCTCTACTTTGCCGCCAACCAGATCAACGTAACGGGCCGCGAACTGTGGAGGACTAACCCAACCACTGAAGTCACCGAAATTGTCCGAGACATTGTGGATGGCGTCAACAGTTCCGGCGTCAATAATTTGATCGTCCTCGGCAACACGCTCTTTTTTACGGCCAATGAAGGTCAGGGCGTGGAGCTGTGGCGCAGCAACGGCATCCCCGGTGCCGCAGGCACCACACGTGTTACCAACATCAATCCGGGCGCTGGCAGCTCGAACCCCACCAACTTTAACATCTTCAGCAGCAAGCTGATGTTCACCGCCGTCAATGGTGACAACGCCATGGGACTTTACTCTGCTATTGCGACAGGTGCTGAAACCCTGGTGAAGCAGTTTGCCGCAGGCGACACGGCCTCAAATTTCGTCCAGATCGGCAGCAACCTTTACTTCCTCGTCAATGGCTCCCAACTCTGGGTCACCAATGGCGTGAATGCCGCAGGCACCACCCTCGTGAAGGACTTCCAGTTAGGCAATGCCGGCTCTTTTGCCACAGGCCTCGCGGCAGACGGCACAGGCATGGTTTACTTTTCAGCCACCGACGGCCTGTCCGGCCAGGAGCTGTGGAAATCCGATGGCACCCAGGGTGGCACCAGCCTGGTGGCCAATATCCGGCCTGAAGCAGAAACCCCAAATCCGCCGCCACTGGACTCCGCCCCCACCAGCATCACCCCTTCCGGCGAGCAGATCTTTTTCTCCGCCGATGCAACTGGCAGCAATCGCGAACTTTGGGTCACCGACGGCACAGGTCCTGGAACACGGGTTGTCAAAACCATCGGAGATCTGGAGATCAATACCGGCGGAGCCAGCGATCCCACCTTCCTCACCGATATTGAGGGGGTTCTCTACTTCTCCGCCGTCTCGGCGGGCAATGGCCGGGAACCTTGGCGTACGGATGGCACCCCAGCAGGCACGGTGATGATTGCCAATCTGGTGGACGACACCCTCTCTTCGAACCCGGAACAGTTCGTGAAATATAAAAACGACGTGTTTTTTGTCTCTCGGGCACAGTTGCAACAAACTCGACTACGCAAGGAATCAGCCCCCTTCAACTTCATTCAAGATTCTAATTCGAGCACTGACGGTCCTCTCAATGTTAAGGAATTGCTCGTCTTTGGCACCGGAACCAATGAGAGACTTTTCTTCGTGGGTGCAAATAGCACCAGAGGGACGGAGCTCTGGAAAAGCAATGGCGTCATTGGTGCCGGCGGAGCAACCGAGTGCATCGACATCAACCCAAACAGCGGCAGTTCCACACCAGAGTATCTGACGGTAGTCGGCACTTCCCTGTTTTTCGTCGCCACCGATGGCAGCATCTCCAACACAGGCCGCGAGCTTTGGCGCACTACGGGCAGCCTGGCTACGACCAAGATCGTCAAGGACATCTTTGTCGGCACTGAAAGCTCGGATCCGGAAAATCTCATCGAATCTGGCGGCAAACTGTTCTTCACCGCCAATACCGCCGCCAATGGCCGGGAACTGTGGGTGAGCAACGGTACAGCCGCCGGGACCCTGTTGCTGAAGGACATCGTCCCTGGCCCAGGCAGCCCCGAGATCACGAACATGCGCAATGTGGATGGCATCCTGGTTTTCTCCGCAAACAATGGCACGGATGGCCGCGAAGTCTGGATCTCCGACGGCACCGCCCTGGGCACCCGAATGCTGCAGGACCTAGCCCCTCAATCGGCCTCCTCAAACCCGGGTGAGTTCACCGCCCTGGATGGCCGCGTTCTGTTCACCGGCTCCACGCCTGAAGCAGGCAATGAACTGTTGCTTTCCTTTGTTGGTTCCAACCTGGAAGTCGAACTTCAGCCCGCCAACAGTGCCGTCGCTTCTGGTAGCACGGTCACCTTCCCAGCCGTTAACTTCAAGCTGAACACAACGCTGACCTTCACCCTGAAGAATACCGGGGTTAACGGCTTGAATACCATCAAGCCGGTCATCACGGGGGTCAATGCCTCTGAATTCACCCTGGTGGCACCCAAGGCAGCCATCTCTGTGGCAGCCAATGCCAGCACGACGATGGCTGTGCGTTTTACCCCCAAAGAAGGTGGCATTCGCCGGGCCACGCTGTCCATCTCCAGCAATGACAATGAACCGAAGCCTTACGTCATCCAGCTTGAAGGCACCGGTAACAAGGACCCTGAAATCACTCTTCAGCCCCTGCCCCTCATGCTGAATGTGGGCGAGCCTGCCAGCTTTGAATCCAACGCTATCGGCACCGCCCCACTGGCCCTCCAGTGGAGGCGAGGATCTGCCAGCGTGGCCGGGGCCACCAGCACCATGCTGAACATCAGCGCCGTCACCCTGAAGGATGCAGGTGCCTACTCTCTCTTCGTCAAGGGTAGCCCTCTAACCGCCATCAGCAACCCGGCTGAACTGGGAGTGGTGGAAGACTACGTCGTCCCGCCGACTCTCGTCGCTGGCATCGGCAAGGTCGCCACCCTGAAGGTCAATGCCGCAGGTAACCAGCTCACCTATCAGTGGATGCGCCAGCGGTTAGGAGAACCCACCCCGACGGATCTCGTCAATGACGACCGCTTCAGCGGAGCCACCACCAAGACCCTGATCATCAAGGGCCTGCTCACCTCCGACACAGCAGAATACTCCTGCCGCGTCTCCAATCCCGCGGGCAGCAAGATCGGCGGCACGACGCAACTCAATGTCTTCGGGGAGCCCCCGGATGTTCTCACCACGCAGAACATGCCAAACGGTGTGGTGGGAGGAGATTATTATCACCAGATCAAGATTGACCCAGACCCAATCAAATCCGCCCTGACTTACTCGGCCACGGGTCTGCCTCCAGGCCTCAAGGTGAATGTCAAGACAGGAGAAATTACGGGCCGCCCCACCAAGGATGGCAACTACAGCCCCATCCTCACGGCCAAAAATACAGTCGGTGGCGACAACTACACCGTCGTTCCCGCCATCAATATCGAGCTCTTTCCCGCAGGAGTCGAAGGCATCTACTCCGGCACAGTGGAGCACAACGGTGAAATCAACGGACACCTCGGGGGTCGCCTGGATCTCACGGTCACCAAGACGGGTAGCTTCAGCGGTAGCCTGACTCTAGGCGGTAGCAAGTTGCCGATCAAAGGCATCATGAACGTCTATCGCGCAGAAACCAACACGCGGCCAGAGTTCCAACTCCTCGTAAAACGCACAGGCAAGCCAGTGCCGGATCCCGTGACTTTGCAGGTGGAGCTCAATCCCGTGACAGGTCTACTCACCAGCAATAGCAAGGTGACCGTTCAGGGTGAAACGGCTCTCATCACTGGAGCTCGCCGGGTGGATGCACTCGCTGCCGCTCAATACGTGGGTTATTACACCTTTGGGATGGAACTCGGGGACCTGGGCCAGGTGGGTGAAGCCTCCGCTGCCACCATTCCCCAAGGGTGGAGCTTTGGCTCTTTCACAGTGGCTAAAGATGGTCGGCTTACCTTTGCAGGCCGCACGGCGGATGGGGATAGAATCATCGGGGCTTCCTTTGTGGGAGTGGACAGCAAAATCGTTGTCTTCCAGACCATGTACACCCCGCTGAAGGGCTCCCTCCTCGGCAGCTTGACAGTGGACTCCGTGAACACGGCAGACCTCACTGATAACACCCTCACGGGTGATGTGGAATGGGTGCGCCCGGCGGATCCGAAGTCCAAGACCCGCACCTATGTCGCAGGCTTTGGCATGACCGGCACACCCGTGACAGATCCTGTGGCCCTGGAAGCCACGGGCTCCATTTATGTGAAACCGGTGGGTACCGCCCTCACCCTCGACCTGCCTGCCCCGATGACGTTGGATCTTGAGTTCCGATATGGAGGTCTCCTCACCGCGGATGCCATGGCACGGCTGGATTCCAGCGTCATCTTGGCAGCTAGCCACAAGATCACTCAGCCAACTCCAGCAACCTCCGGACAAACTAGGTTGGCCTCCATCGCGGGTGCCACGGGCCTCTTCACCGGCAGCTTTGCCCTCACCGATGCGGACCTTCGTCCTAACTTCACCAAACCCCTCATCCGCAGGGTCACCTTTCAGGGCATCATGGTGAAAGACCATCTGGGTGACAAATTCGGAGCCGGGTTCTTCCTGCTGCCGGAGCAGCCAGAAGGTAGCGAAACCCCCACCACAGTGCCCATCCTGAGCGGTGAGATCGAGCTGACGCCCAACCTTCCATAATCGAGCAACCATCAATCAAACAGGCGTGAGGGTTTCCCCTTCACGCCTGTTTTGTTTTTCGAGTCTTCAGGAGAAGCCGCTTAATCCAGCAGTTTCTTGCGCACGATATCCGTGACAATCTTCGGGTTTGCCTTGCCCTGGCTGGCCTTCATGGCCTGGCCGGTGAACCAGTTCATGGCCTTTTCATTGCCCCCCTTCACCTCGGCGACCTTGTCCGGATTCGCGGCCAGGATCTGCTCCACAATCGCCTCTAGGGCCCCCGTATCACTCACCTGCTCAAAGCCCTTGGCCTTGATGATGGGTGCCGCACTCTGACCAGTGGTAAACATCTCGGCAAAGACTTCCTTCGCCTGATTGTTGCTGATCTTGCCAGACTCCACCACAGCCACGAGCTCATTCAATGCTTCAGGTTTGACCGGGCAGGAGGCAATGCCTTCTTCGCTGTCTTTCATCAGACCCAGCAGGTCATTGATCACCCAGTTCGCCACCTTTTTCGCGGGCACTTTGGGATCGGCAGAAACGGCCGCTTCATAGTAACTGGCCAGGGCCTTGTCACTGGCCAGCACTCCAGCATCATAGGCACTGCAACCGTAGTCGGATTCAAACCGCGCACGCTTTTCATGCGGCAATTCTGGAACCTGCGGGCGCACTCGATCGACGATGCTTTCCGTGCGCAGCGGGATCAGATCTGGATCAGGGAAGTAACGGTAATCGTGAGCATCTTCCTTGCCCCGCATGAAGATCGTTTCACCACGATCATCGTCCCAGCGCCAGGTGCTTTGCTCCAGCTTCCCGCCACTGTCTAACACGCCGATCTGGCGATCCACCTCATACTTGATGGCGCGGCGCACCGCCGACATGGAGTTGATGTTTTTGAGTTCGATTTTCGTGCCTAAATCCTTCTGGCCTTCAGGACGAATGCTGATGTTCACATCGCAGCGCATGTTGCCTTTTTCCATGTCGGCATCGCTGACGCCCCCATAGATCAAGATCTGCCGCAGACTGGTGATGCAAGCAAAGGCCTCCTCCGCACTGTCAATGTCTGGCTCCGTCACGATCTCCATCAGCGGCGTGCCGGCACGGTTAAAGTCAATGGTGGTGAACTTATCATGGTGGGTACTTTTGCCCACATCTTCTTCCAAATGGATGCGTGTCAGCTTCACGGACTTGCCCGGATTGACGATGCTCTTTTGCGCATCTTTCGGGTAGGCCAGATCATACAGCGGGATTCCGCCGCCCAGACACAGAGGCAGATCATTCTGCGTGATCTGGTAGTTTTTTGGCATGTCCGGGTAGAAGTAGTTTTTGCGATCCCACTTCACCACGGGCGGCGTGCTGCAGCCCAGCATCATGCCTGTGAGGATGGTCTTTTCGATGGCGGCTTCATTCAGCACGGGCAGTGCCCCTGGCAGCCCCAAACAGGTGGGGCAGGTATTCGTATTCGGCTCTTCACCCACCATGACCGGGCAGGCGCAGAACATCTTGCTCTGCGTGGTCAATTGCGCGTGAACTTCAAGGCCGATGGTGACTGTGTACTTGGGCATGGGAGGGCATGACATTGGAATCCCTTTCCCCTGCTGGCAAGTGGGGCTTCGGCATGAGCGCTGGAGATTTTCAGGGGAAACGCGGTAAAACAAGGCTGCTAAATGTTAACATAACACATTCTTCCCTTCATCCTTCACAGGATTGTCCGCCATGGCCGCGTTTATGCCTCACCAACCCAATGAAAACGCTGCCACTTCTCCTCACCACCCTTTTTGCCTGGGGTCTTCACTCCCAGGCTGCCGATTGGTCCCAGCAAGCCCTTGAAGATGCCAAGCAGGATCGCACCAGCATCCCATATGACGGAGTCACGCCTAACAAAATGGTCTGTGACACCACCCTGCGCCTGCTGCCCGATGGCACCTGGGGTCTGATGATCCTGGCTGGAGGAGACTTTGAGCCGTCTCCTGAAAACTACACTGGCATCACCTTCAGCAAGGACGAAGGCCGCACGTGGTCCCCCTTGCAGCCAGTGGACACAGGCCTGCCGCGCTCGGGAGAAACCATTGGGCAGTGCATCACTGAATTGATGGTCCGCGAGGACCGCTGCACGGCTTTCCTTTCCACCCATTCGCAGACGTGGGGCCGCCACTGGAAGTCCTGGATGATGCACAGTGACGACAGTTGCAAAACGTGGTCGAAGCCGAAGCCGGTTCCTGGCCGTCTGGCCAACTTCACCTTCGTGCGCAATCACATCACCACACGTGATGGCCGCATCCTCATCCCCTTCCAGCATTACGTGGGCCCCGGTGCAGACGTGCCACCGCCCCCTGCTGAAGAAAAACCCTGGCACAAGGCCCTCACCCACTACGTCAGCAATCCCCGCAACGGTGTCCTCATCAGCAATGATGGAGGCAAGACCTACACCGAGCATGGCAATGTGCGCCTGACGACCGATGACCGCTACCATGGCTGGGCCGAGAATAACATCGTGGAGCTTAGCGATGGTCGCATCGCCATGATCATCCGGGGAGATCGCCTGGGCGGTGTACTTTATTATGCTGAATCCAAGGATGGCGGCAAAACATGGCCCGAGTTTGCCACCAAGACGGATATTCCGAACCCCGGCAGCAAAGCCACCCTTTATCCCCTGGGCGGCGATGCCGTGGCCATGCTGCACAACCCGAATCCCAAACATCGCAGTCCCCTTTCTCTCTGGATCAGCTTTGACGGCATGAAGACCTGGCCCTACCAACGCGTGCTCGTGAAAGAATCCAGCGATGGCCCCAAAGGTCGGCTGAACTATCCGGACGGTTTTGTCAGTGCCGATAAAAAGTGGCTGCACTTCGCCTACGATGACAATCGCCACCGCGCCGTGCATTACAGCGCCAAACTGCCCGCTATCCCCTAACCATCTTTGCGGATGCAAAATCTTCTCAACCGCTTCACCGGCCTGTATCCCCTCTGGCTGCTTGCCTTTGCCGCCTTGGCTTTTGTAAAACCCGAGAGCCTCTCCTGGTTCTCTGGACAATGGATCACCTGGGCACTGACCACCGTCATGCTGGGCATGGGCTTTACCCTGACTGTGGATGACTTCCGCCGCCTGCTGAAGATGCCAGGCTGCGTCGCGCTTGGTTTTGCGGCTCAATACACCATCATGCCGTTGGCAGGGTGGGCCGTTGCAAAGGCCATGGAGTTGGAACCTGGCTTTGCCATCGGCCTCATCCTCGTCGCCAGTTGTCCTGGTGGCACCGCCTCCAACATGATCACCTACCTGGCCCGCGCCAATGTGGCCCTGTCGGTCATTCTCACCTTAGCCTCCACGCTGTTGGCTTTCATCATGACCCCGCTCTGGTGCAAAACGCTGGCTGGCACCTATGTGGCCGTGGATGCCTGGGGCCTGTGCCTTTCCACCCTTCAGGCCGTCGTGGTGCCAGTCATCATCGGCGTGCTGTGCAACTGGCGGTTCCCTCAAACAGTTGCCAAAGTGGCCACGCTCGGCCCCGTTGTCTCCGTGATCGCCATCTGCTTCATCACGGGCGGCATCGTCGCCCAGAGCGCCGATTCCATGGCCGCGAATGCGGGCAAGCTCACCCTGGCTGTAGCCTTGCTCCACCTCATCGGCTTTGCCCTCGGCCACGGGGTTTCAAAAGTCTTTGGCTACTCCGAGGACGTCGCTCGCACCGTGTCCATCGAGGTCGGCATGCAAAACGGAGGCATGGCCGCCATGCTGGCGAAAAAGCACTTCACCACCGAACCGCTTTCCGCCGTGCCAGCCGTCTTCAGCGCCCTGATGCAAAACCTCATCGGCTCGCTCCTCGCCGCGTGGTGGCGTGCCCGGCCTGTGCCATCCACAGAGGTCTCCGATAAAAATTGCCCATGAGCCGCAGCCACATCTACTACTGGAAATGCGACCGCCCGGCAGCCTTCCACGGCACCGAGATGCAGACCTCAGCGGCTGATCTTCATCCTCAGGTTCTCACCCTCCTCAAAAAGCGAAATCCTGGCCTAACCATTGATTTAAAAGAGGGCGGCGGACAGGGCAATCACCGCACCTTCATCGCCCACATTGGCGAGCAAGATGTGTTTGTGCGGATTGAAGATGGGCCGGAGCAGGATGATTACATCAAGACCGAATCCCGCGTGCAAGAAGCGGTGCGGGCCCTGGGCGTTCGCACGCCAAGGATTCTGGGCGTGGATGCCAGCCGCCGTGACGTACCTTTTGCTTGGCAGCTCATGGAGATGGTGCGTTTTCCAGACCTCAACGATTGGCATAAACGGGGAGAGCTGGACCTGCCCCGCATGGCTCATGAAATCGGCGCTGCCGTGGCCCGCTGGCAAGACGTTCCGGTGGACGGTTTCGGTCCCTTTCAATCAGGAGGTCAAGGTTTAACAGGCTTTCATGCCAGTTATGCCGATTACTTTCATCTGCACCTCGACCGCCATCTGGATTTCCTCACCCAGCACCAGTTTCTCACCCAGACCGAGGCCGATGAAATTCGCCAGGAAATCAAGATCCATGACCCACTGCTCAAGCTGAAGTGCGGCTGTCTAGTCCACAAGGATCTTGCTCTTTGGAACATCCTCGGCAAGAAGGATGAAATCGTCGCCTTCATTGATTGGGACGACTCCATTTCAGGAGATCCCATGGATGACCTGTCTTTGCTCGGCTGCTTCTATGATGGCCCCGTGATCGCGCAAGCTCTGGCCGGTTATCAACGACTCAAACCGCTCCCCCAAGAGTATCGTCGGCGCTTCTGGCTGCATCTACTGCGCAACATGATCGTGAAAGCCGTCATTCGTGTGGGAGCGGGTTACTTTGACCGTAACGACGGCTTTTTCCTCATCGGTTCCGGCAGCACGGGTGCAGACCTACGCCGCCTCACTCAGGCCCGGCTTCAAGCTGCGCTCCAGGGGCTACGAACCGACGCAGCTCTAGCCACACTTTAGCAGATCCCTTTTCCTTTCTTATGAGTCCTCCTTCGCCCCCTCACATCGGCACCTGGCTTTCCATTGGTTCCCCAGTCATTGCAGAGTTGGCCGCTGCCTGCGGTTTTGACTGGGTCTTGCTAGACCTAGAGCATGGCTGCGAATCTGAAGCTGCCATTCCTAACCAACTCCGTGCTCTACGCGGCAGCTCCACCCAGGGCATCGTGCGTGTGGGGGCCCCTCATTCAGACCTCATCGCCCGCGTTCTCGACTGGGGCGCGCACGGCATCATGGTCCCCCATGTCAACACCGCCGCCGAGGCCGAAGCCATCGTGAAAGCTGCGCACTATGCCCCACGGGGTCACCGTGGCTTTTCACGCACCGTTCGCACTTACGACTATGGTTTGAATCCGCCAGGAGATGCCCCCCCCAGCCCCATCATCCTAGCGCAGATCGAGACCCTGCAGGGAGTCGAACAGGCAGCGGCCATCGCAGCCGTGGACGGCATTGACGCCTTATTCGTTGGGCCAGCCGACCTCGGGCATGACATGAAAGTGCGCCAGAGCAAGATCCCATACGATGACTGCCTCCACGCCGTGGCCCATGCAGCCAAGCAGTCAGGCAAGGCCAGCGGCATCCTCATTCGCCATGCTCAGGACCTCGATAAAATGCGCACCATCGGCTTCACCTGGTTGGCCATTGATTCCGATCTGTCCCTCCTGCGAGCAGGATTCCTAGGCCATATGCAAGCCGCGAAATCCTAACCAATTATCCATCAACCACACTCTTCCTCCTCATCTCCTATGAAGCTCTGCCTAGCCCTCCTATCCTGGCTGTCATTATCAGCCCTGGCTCAAAACGATGCCCCCCTGCCCCAATCCATCTTGGAGTTGCCGCTAAAACCTGCGGTCATCAATACCGATCCCGGCCCCGAATATTCCGATGAACAACGCGACTACGCCATGGTCATCGGCATGGATCGCACGCCCAAAGGCCGCATCTGGGCCGCCTGGGTCGCAGGGGGAGATAGCCCGCGTGCCTACTTCGTCGCGGCAAGCAGTGACGACGAAGGCAAGACTTGGTCTAAACCACGCCTAGTCATTGATGTGCCAGATGCCCCCACAGGGTTGGAAGTGAGCGTGCTGGTGGGTAATTTTTGGACAGATCCCACAGGCCGTCTGTGGCTTTTTTATGATCAGTCTCTTTCGATGTTCGATGGCCGTGCCGGGCTCTGGGCCATCACCTGCGACAATCCAGATGATGACAAACCCGTGTGGTCTGAACCGCGCCGCATCTGGCATGGCATGACGCTGAACAAACCCACCGTGCTTAGCAACGGTGAGTGGCTGCTGCCCATCTCCCTCTGGACGCGCGACCGTATCGGCGTCCCAGAACTTCGAGAGACAGGTTATGCCGATCTCGATGAAGTGCGCATGGCCAACCTGTTTGTTTCGACAGATAAAGGCACCACCTGGACGCGACGCGGGGGTGTCATGGTACCCGAAACAGATTTCGATGAACACATGGTGGTCGAACTCAAAGATGGTCGTCTGTGGCTGCTAGCCCGCACCAAACAAGGCATCTCAGAAAGCTTCTCCAGCGATCAAGGCCGCACCTGGAGTGAGGCCAAACCTTCCGTGATTCAAAATGTCAGCGCCCGCTTTTTCATTCGTCGTCTTGCTTCCGGGAATCTGGTCCTCGTCAAAAATGGCCCGCTGGACAAGCGTATCAAAGGCCGCAGCCACATGACGGCATTTATCTCCGAAGATGACGGTAAGACCTGGAATGGCGGCCTGATTCTCGATGAACGCAATGGGGTGTCTTATCCCGATGGTTTTCAATCCCCCGATGGCATCATCAACATCATCCATGATCGTGAACGCGCCAAAGAACGGGAAATCATCATGCACCGGGTCACTGAGGCCGATATCTTGGCAGGCAAATTGGTGACGCCCAGTTCGCAGACCAAGATGCTGGTCAGCAAGGCACGTGGGGCTGAGATCGGCGAACGCCTTTACAATGGCATCCAGCTTCCTGGCGAGTGGCCACCGCGTGATCTTGACGCGAAAAGCTACGAGCCCATGCCCGTGCCTTACTTGAAAGCCAAGCCCAAGATCATCCCGATTGATAAGGGCAGGCAGCTCTTCGTGGACGATTTCCTCATCGAAAGCACCGACCTCAAGCGCACCTTTCACCAGGCACGCAAACACGAAAAGAATCCCGTTTTTAAACCCGAGACGAAATATGAGCTGGATCCCGTGAAGATCGAAGGTGACGAGCAGGCCGTCTGCTACTTGGGTCATGGCGGCGTGTTTTTTGATCCGAAAGAAGATCTCTACAAGATGTTCTACACCGCCGGCTGGCGCGGTGGGCTGGCCCTCGCCACAAGTAAGGACTTGCTCAACTGGAAGCGGCCAAACGTCGGGACCATCGGTGGCAATCTCCTGCTGCCTCCAGGGCCCGAATGGGCAGGCGGTGATAACAGCGTGTGGCTAGACGTGAATGCCAAGGACCCCATGCAGCGGGTAAAGATGATGACCGACCGCCGACCATTGCCCGTGAGCCATACTCTGCAAACTTCTCCCGATGGCAAAGTCTGGTCTCAAGGCGTAGCGACTGGCAAAGCAGGCGATTACTGTTCCTTCTTTTACAATCCTTTCCGTAAGGTCTGGTGCTACAGCATCAAGCAGGGCGGCGAACATGGGCGCAACCGCTGGTATGCTGAAAACACGGACTTCATCAAAGGGGCCGACTGGAGTAAATCCGTTTTTTGGTGCAATGCCGATAAGCTGGATGAACCCGATCCAAAGATCGGCGATCCGGCCCAGCTCTACAGCCTCAATGCCACCGCCTACGAAAGCCTGATGCTGGGTGAGTTCTACATTCACCTCGGCCCGGATAACAAACTATGTGACGATGGCAAATTCCCCAAAATTACGGAAATCAAACTCGGCTTCAGCCGTGATGGTTTCCACTGGGACCGCCCTGACCGCCAGCCTTTCATCGCGGCCACCCGAAAAGAGGGTGACTGGGATCGCGCCTACATCCATGGCACCACGGGGGTCTGCATTGTCAAAGAAGATGAGATTTGGTTCCCCTACACAGGTTACTCAGGCATCGCCCCGAATGGCAAACGCGGCATGTACACAGGTGCGGCCGTCGGCATGGCCGTGCTCCGTCGCGATGGTTTTGCATCCATGGATGCCGGTGAAAAAGAAGGCAGCCTCACCACTGAAACGGTCGCCTTCAATGGTCGTCATTTGCGGGTCAATGCCTCGACAGCCAAGGGTGAATTGAGAGTCGAGGTCCTGGATGAAAAGGGCGAGGTCATCGCCCCCTACACCAAAGAAAATTGCGTCCCTTTGAAAGCGGATGCGACCCAACAGACCGTTGCCTGGAAAGGGGCCGACTCCGTGGATGCAGTGCGTGGTCAGCCGCTGAAGTTCCGCTTTCACCTCAAGCAAGGTAGCCTGTATTCCTTCTGGACCAGCCAAACACCGTAACTCTAAAAAAACTCAATACCTAAAAATCAAAGAGGAGCGTGTCACCACGCTCCTCTTTTTATTTTCAGTCGTTTATACTGACCTCACTTTTTCACCTTCTTCGGAGGAGGGGCAAGGAAGGCCTTGGGGCCCACTTCAGCACGGATTTCAGTATTGCGCCGGATGATCACGCTCAGTGTCTGCTGTTCGACCAAGCGCACCATTTCACGGGGCAGATAAGCCTGATACCAAAAACGATCTCCATCCCGCAGGCGGGTGAATTGATCCGCCAGAATCTTATGAAAGGTAGGCCCCACCATGGCCCCTGGCACATCAGCTTCAGCCAGGCCGCCGATCCAGAGATCAATGTCCGCTGGGCTTTCGTAAGCTGCATCCAACTTCGCCGCGACCTCGGGGCTTTTATTCACGTCAGCGAACTTCAGGATCGGCTTCAGACCCAGCGCTTGACGAGTCGCCGCCAAAGCTGGCAGCCCATGGTCACGACCACGCTGAATATTGAGGGAGGCGAGGTCCAATCCGCCGGCCCCAGGTGCGCCGAACAAGAAGTTTCGCACGTCATCAATCACCATTTCATCCAGCTCCTGAGCACGTTGGGAGGCCATGCCACGCAGGATTACGTCAATGCCTTCGTTGCTGATTTCCTGAGGCTGGAAGAAGGAACCTGCAAGGCTGAGGCTGCCTGCGGCAATTTCTTGCCCTTGTGCATCAATGCGCAGCAGCGTGGGAGACAGCAAGCTATGACCCAGGCGATAAGCCGCTGTCGCAAACTCATTGCTGATCGTCGGATCTACATTCGTCTTGTAACCCCGATAAGGCTTCAGCGCAGCAGGACCTAACAAGATGGGCAAAAATTCACGATAGGTGATGGCCTGCATCTCTGCGGCCACGATCATACGGGCAAACTGGTAGATCTCCTCATCGGCAGCTTCAGGGTTCGATCCGCGATAAAGGTCAGCCCACCAGTTGTGCTCACGTAGAAACAAGGTGTGGATGGCGATCAAGCCGACCTGCTCATTCACGCGCACGTCTCCTGTGACAAAAAAGGATGGCCCTAGCGGGACATTGGGCAGATTATCGGTATTAAAGGGCAGCAGGTCGCCATGAGCACTCGTGCTCACTTTGAGACGGCCCGTACCATCATTGGCCCGCAAAGCAGCCGCACGCGTGGCATCGGATCCATACACCTGGGAGGCATCAATCCAAGCGGTGAGGGCGCTCTTCTGTTGGCGAACTCCATCGATCATTTCATAAGCACTGCGGCTCAGTCCCATCGTCACTGTGCCTGTGCTTGTGGGATCGAACTGGGCATCACCTGTCGGCACTGTGATCGGGAACGCCTCAGCCGGGGTGGCGGTGGGCGTTTCATCCAGGTCATGGTCCAGAAACTGGCCCCACTGCCAGAGAAAATCACTGGCACCACGGCGGTTTGGCCGCAGTGCGGTCTGGGCTGCGACGGCATTGCTCACCACGCGGGCGCTAGGGCGAGACGTACCCGAAGGGGCTTCCACACCATCCGCATAATCCGCAGGCACCAGGCGACGAAACGGTTTGTTAGGCGTGCCCCACTCAGCGTTGGCCACGTTGTTCGCCGAACCATCCGCTGTGCGAAACTCCTCAGGCAGCGTAAAGGACTCAGGCAGAGCGGTGGGACGTGGAACCCCTGGATTCTTTGGCGGCTGCGGCTTGCCTGCGGGAGGTTGCTGTGGCGGGTTCCCTTGTGGCGGCTTGCCCGGGTCTGCACGCGGAATGGGAGCCGGATCACCCGAACGGCCTTGCGGGGGAGTGCCCACGCCAGGTTTGGGTGGCGGTCCTTGCTGGGCGAGGGAGACACCTGCCACACTCAGCAGCGCAAGCGTGGCCGTAGTGCGGAGAAAGCGACGGGGATTGGAGTTCGGTTTCATGGTCTGATTTGTTGGTTTGGCCGTGTGCCGCCAGTCGGACCAGCGTCATCACACCAGTAACAGACCACCCCCATGTTAAGACTATGTGTCAGCCAACCGGGTTTATTGTGAAGGAACGGTAAATGTGGATTAAAAAGGGACCTCCACACGTTGGGCGCTCCTCTTTCGCCTCACTCCAAGGTCGGCTTAAACACACCTTCTCGACACAAAAAACCCCACTGCCCGAAGACCGTGGGGTTTTAAGAGATGGCAGACTCTAAATCTGCACTTCAATGGTTAGGCATTCGCACGCAGGATCTGAGCGAGCACATACGGCAGGATGCCGCCAGCGCGGTAGTAATCAATTTCCACAGGGGTATCAATGCGCACCACAAGAGGGATATCGAAGCTGCTGCCATCGGCCTTGGTCACACGCAGGGTGGCCTCGCTCTGGGGTTTGGTCTCATTGGAGATGCCCAGGATGCTGAAGGTGGCATCGGCCAGATCCTTCACCTTGTCGTAGTCAGCCTTGTCCTTGAAGTTGCACGGCAGGACACCCATGCCCACCAGGTTGCTGCGGTGGATACGCTCGAAGGACTTCGTGATCACGGCTTTGACACCGAGGAGACGAGTTCCCTTGGCGGCCCAGTCGCGGCTGCTGCCCATGCCGTAATCTTCACCACCGATGATGATGCTAGGCGTACCTGCTGCCATGTAGGCGATGGCAGCATCGTAGATGCTCATCTCTGTGCCCGCTGGCTGGAGCAGGGTGTCTCCACCTTCCTTGCCGCCGAGCATGAGGTTCTTGATGCGCACGTTGGCGAAGGTACCGCGGGTCATCACCCGGTCATTGCCACGGCGGCTGCCGTAGCTGTTGAAGTCACTCTGCGCCACCCCGTTTTCGCCGAGGAAACGCCCCGCAGGGCTGGTCTTCTTGATGGCACCGGCAGGGCTGATGTGGTCCGTCGTGACGCTGTCACCGAAGATGCCCAGAGGCCGTGCATTGACGATCTCGTGGATGTCATTCGGCTCCATGCTGAAGTCCTCAAAGAACGGAGGATGCTGGATGTAGGTGCTCTTCTCGTCCCAGCCATAGACCAGACCGGTGGAAGCGGGGATCTCATTCCACTTCGGATTCTGGCTGGCAAAGTCCGTGTAGAGAGCGCGGAAGACGTCTGGAGAAAGGGCGGATTTGAGGGCGTCCTGGATCTCCTGAAGGGAAGGCCAGATGTCCTTGAGGTAAATGCCTGTGCCAGGAACGATTTCGTCCTTGCTCAGGTCAATGTCCACCGTGCCTGCAATGGCGTAGGCCACCACGAGCGGAGGGCTCATGAGGAAGTTCGCCTTGATGCTCTGGTGCACACGCGCTTCAAAGTTGCGGTTCCCAGAAAGCACGCTGGCAGCGACGATGTCTTCCGCCTTCACCACATCTTCGATGCCTGCATCCAGAGGACCGGAATTGCCGATGCAAGTGGTGCAACCGTAACCGACGGTCTGGAAGCCCAGCTTGTCGAGCTCGACCTGGAGGCCGGTTTTGTTCAGGTAATCTGTCACCACGCGGCTGCCTGGTCCGAGGCTGGTTTTCACCGCTGGTTTCACAGTCAGGCCTTTGGCATTGGCTTTCTGGGCCAGGAGACCGGCGGCCAGCATGACGCTTGGGTTGCTGGTGTTCGTGCAGCTGGTGATGGCGGCGATGAGGACGCTGCCGTGGGTGATGACGTCTTTTTCACCACCTTTGCTGTCCACGCTCACTTCATACAGAGGATAGGCAGCTTGGTCGCTGCTCTCCGTGACCACGCCTTCCTGAGCACCAAAAGCGCTAGAAACCGAATCCTGGTTGTCAGGGATGGAGTCCAGCGTGGCAGGAACTTCAGGAGCTTCGCCGACAGCCAGTTCAGGGATCTTGCCATAGCCCTGAGGCGTTGGTTTGGTCAGAATGTCATTCCAGGTGCTCTTGAGAGCCTCCACGGTGATGCGATCCTGCGGGCGTTTTGGCCCAGCCACGGAAGGCTGGATGTCGCCCAAGTCGAGGGTCAGTTCGCTGGTGAATTCCACCTCGCCCTTTTTCGGGATGCCGAACATGCCCTGAGCGGTGTAGTAGTTTTTGAAGGTCGTGCAAAGCTCTTCCGTGCGGCCTGTACCACGCAGGTAATTAACGCACTCTTCATCCACCGGGAAGAAGCCCATCGTGGCACCATATTCAGGAGCCATGTTGGCGATCGTCGCGCGGTCTGGCAGCGGCAAGCTTTCAGCACCTGGGCCATAAAATTCGACGAACTTGCCCACCACACCGTGCTTGCGCAGCATCTGGGTGCAATGCAGGGCCAGATCCGTCGCGGTCACGCCTTCACGCAGGCTGCCCGTGAGGTAAACACCCACCACTTCAGGCACCAGGAAGGTCACCGGCTGGCCCAGCATCCCGGCTTCCGCCTCGATGCCGCCCACACCCCAGGCCACCACGCCCAGGCCGTTGATCATGGTCGTGTGGCTGTCTGTGCCGACGAGTGTATCAGGATAAAACACGCCATCTTTTTCCAAAACACCCTTGGCTAAGTACTCCAGGTTCACCTGGTGGACGATGCCGATGCCAGGAGGCACCACCTTGAAAGTATCGAAAGCCTGCTCACCCCATTTCAGGAATTCATAACGCTCGCGGTTACGCTCAAACTCAAGGGCCAGGTTCTGATTCAGCGCCGCCTGGGTGCCGGCAAAGTCCACCTGCACGCTGTGGTCCACCACGAGATCCACCGGTACCAGGGGCTCGATCATCTTCGTGTTCTTGCCCATCTTCGCCACGGCACTGCGCATGGCAGCGAGGTCCACCAAAAGAGGCACGCCCGTGAAGTCCTGAAGGACGATGCGAGCCACGGTGAATGGGATCTCATAGTCACCTGGGTTCTTGGCATTCCAGTTGGCCAAATTTGTGACATCCTTCTCAGTCACCTTCTTACCGTCCAGATTGCGCAGCAGGGACTCCAGCACGATGCGGATGGAAATCGGCAGTTTCGAAACGGGGCCCACACCCTGTTTTTCGAGTTCGGGCAGAGAATGATATTTGCCTGTGGAGCCGGTTCCGGTGGTGAAAGTACTGAGGGTGTTCATCGGGTGAAGATCAGGGATAGCGAGTCTAGCACGATTGGCACCAAAATTTTGCAGCTTTTCACCAGGATCGCTCCGCCATCCGTATGCGCGCAATTCAGCGCTCGGCCACCCGCTGAAAGACCTTCGGTGTCTCCATGGCCGTCTTCTTGGGCTGGGGAGCAGGCTTAGGGTCCAGGTTCTTTGCCAGATCTTCTTCTGTGACGGTGGATTCCACACCCTCCGCTGGAACCTCCACCTTCGTCACCCATAGCAGGGCATTCAGAATGATTTTGCGGAATTCGGGATTACCCCAGTTCTTGTGGAAATGCCCACCGGTAAAACCGAAACCGCGCCCGCCATCGGGCCGCTCGACCGACCACATCATGGACTCCATCTCGCCCTTTTGAGCCTGGATGTGGGGATACGGCCCTTTTGGATACACATACGGGCCGTCGCGGGTAGCATCCGATGGAGCCGCCATCAGGATGGGTACGAAGGAAGTGTCATCATCCTTGGCTGCCGCAATGCCATCCCCAAATGCGGGGCGAAAGCGCATGTTAAAATACCACTCGTCCTCGATTTTGAAAGGTTTCACTCCACGGGTGATCGGGTGCACCGGGAAGGTGGTGAAGCTAGGCTCCCAGATCGGATTGCAGGAGTAGGAGTTCTCATAGTGCCCCCCGAGCCAAGATTGGAATTCTTTGCCACCCAGCTCTGGTACCACCTCCACCCCATAGTGCATGCAGCCATAACCCACCCCACGCGCCATCAGTCCGCGCAGAGTTTCCAGGTGCGTCCCCTGCACGGCCGGGTGCCCCTTGCCGCCATCGGCATAGATCACCACCGCATCCGCGTCGGCAAAGGTGGCCTCATCCGTCACCCAGCCCATGTCATGGCGATCCACCACCAGCCCCGGCAGCGCCTTCAGGCATTTTTCGATCAAAAGCGACCCCGCACGGAATTCGTGCATACCCGCAGGATGGGAGGGCTTGCCCGCGATGAAGACGAGCTTCTGCTTGCCATCCGGCGTGACGGCGGAGGCCAGAGTGGCGGTAACAAAGAGTACGAACAGGGAAAGTCGGCGCATAGAATGCTCTCAGCATGAAGGGGCCGCCCCCTGCTGTGCAAGTCCCTTTCTCAGGTCCCCCAGCCCCCCTGTCACATTTTTGCTGGTTGTATGCCGCTGGTTATCCGCTTTCATCCGCCCATGCTCGAACTCATCAGCGTCTCCCACATTTTCACCCGGCCAGCGAAGGAGGCCCTGACGGCGCTGGATCATGTGAGCTTCAGCGTGCCGGCCGGGCACCTGCTGGCGGTGATCGGCTCCACCGGCAGTGGCAAAAGCACCCTGCTACACCTTCTCGCCGGTCTGCAGCATCCCGGTGGTGGCACCGTCCTGTTTCGAGGCAAGGACCTCGGCCAGGCTGCCCTGCATCCCAATGAAATCGGCTATGTCCCCGCTTCGGACCACGTGCTTTCAGAGGTGCTCACCGTGCGTGAAAGCGTGATGAGTGCCCTCATGCTCCGAGTAGCCGGACAGACCAAGGACGAGCGAGTGGACCGCGCCTCCCACCTACTCGTCGGCGTCGGTTTGGAAAACGTCGCCAGCCACCGGGTCAGCACCCTCAGCCCCACGCAAAAACGCCGCCTGAAGCTGGCCCTCGCCCTCGTCAGCGATCCGTCCCTGGTCATCTGCGATGAATTCACCGACGGCCTCGACGCCAAATCCCAAAGCGAGATGGCCGCCCTGTTGAAGTTTATCACCACGGATCATCCTGCCCGTGTCGTCATTCACGCCACCCAGATGGCCGCTAACCTCGCCGCGTATGACACTGTCGTCATCCTGCACGAAGGCCACGTCTGCTTCCACGGCCCCTCCCGCGCCGTCACCCACTACTTCAGCATCCAGGCCATCGAGGAACTCTACCCCCGCCTCGCCAAACGCCCTGCCTCCCGCTGGGGTGAATCCTGGATGCGTCACCGCGACTCCTACTACGCGGCCTTCAAGCTCGGCAGCGCCGGGGAGTCCCTCAAAGCCCCTGATGAGGAGGAGGACGGAGCCGACTCCCAGCGTATCACCCTGCCTGCCAATGAGAAACCCGCCGCACCCGAAGCCCCGGCTGAACCGCCCGCCCCCGCAGCCCCGCCACTCCCCAGCCTCCAGGCCCAGGCCCAGCACCTCATCCAGCGCCGCTGGACCATCCTCCGCCGCAACCAACGCGAGTGGACCAGCCAGCTCATCCTCCTGGTCCTGGCCCCCGTAGTCGCAGCCCTCCTCCTGCTGCCCAATGATCACTACCTCAGCGAAGTCACCTCCGGCGACACCTCCCCTGCCGTTCTCTGGCCCGCCGCCTATACCTGCGCCATGGGCTGGCTGCTGCAGATCCTCCTCGCCCTCGTCTTCGGCGTGCGCAACGGCGCCCGCGAGATCGCCGGTGAGCGCCCCCTCTACCGCCGCGAACTGGCCGGTGGCCTCCGCCCCACCGCCTACCTCCTGGGCAAGCTCGGCTTCATCCTGCCCATCGTTATTTTGCAAACCTTCCTGTTAGGCCTGACGGTCGAAATCCTCACCGGCGGCCTCCCCGGATTCGCCCTTCCCCGCCTGCTGCTGCTCTGCCTCACCGGCATCGCCTTTAGCAGCCTCTGCCTCGCCGTATCCGCCCATTGCCGCACGGCTGAGCGCGCCCACAGCCAGGCCTGGACCCTGGCCTTTGCGAACCTCTTCCTCTGTGGAGCCCTCCTGGGTTTCCCCCGCGTCCTCGGCAGCGTCCTCCATCCTCTGGTCACCGCTCACTATGGCTGGTCCGGCGGCATCGAAACCCTGAAAGGCACCCCGCTTTTCGAGCCCCTCACGCTCCTGGTACGCACCTGGTTTGCCACACCCACTCTCGCCGTCATCGTCCTACTCATCCACTTTGGCATCGGCGTCCTGCTGACCTTGCGCGGCCTGCGCAAGACCCACTAGCCCCATCTTCCGCAACAACGGAACAAACAAAGCGATATCGGCACGCCACCTGCGTGTTAAGCTGGCCCCAACCCCATTTATGACAGCCCACCCCAGACTCCTGTCGTGGATCGAAGAGATCCGTCACCTTTGCCAGCCCGAAAATGTCCGCCTCTGCAACGGCTCCCAAGCCGAATACGACGAACTCTGCGCCCTCCTCGTCGCCAACGGCACCTTCAAAAAGCTCAATGAAAAGAAGCGCCCCAACTCCTACCTCGCCTGGTCAGATCCCAATGACGTCGCCCGCGTGGAGGACCGCACCTTCATCTGCAGCGCCCGCAAGATAGACGCCGGCCCCACCAACAACTGGATGCCCCCGGCTGAGATGAAGGCCAAGCTCAAAGGCCTCTTCACCGGCTGCATGAAGGGCCGCACCATGTATGTGGTTCCCTTCTGCATGGGCCCCCTCGGTTCGCCCTTTTCCGTCATCGGCGTGGAGATCACCGATTCCCCCTACGTCGCCGTCTCCATGCGCATCATGACCCGCATGGGCCAGCCGGTGCTGGATCAGCTCGGCGACAGCGGCGATTTCGTCCCCTGCCTCCACAGCGTGGGCAAACCCCTCACCGCAGGTGAAGCCGACGTCCCCTGGCCCTGCAGCGACACCAAATACATCGTCCACTTCCCGGAAGAACGCAGTATCTGGAGCTATGGCAGCGGCTACGGCGGCAATGCCTTGCTCGGCAAAAAATGCCTCGCCCTCCGCATCGCCAGCGTCATGGGCCGTGATGAAGGCTGGATGGCCGAGCACATGCTCATCTGCGGCGTGGAATCGCCCGACGGCCGAAAAAACTACGTCGCCGCCGCCTTCCCCAGCGCCTGCGGCAAGACCAATTTTGCCATGCTAGTCCCTCCCGCCTCGTATCGGGAGCAGGGCTGGAAAGTCACCGTCGTGGGCGATGACATTGCCTGGCTCCGCCCCGGCCCCGATGGCCGTCTCTGGGCCACAAACCCCGAGGCAGGTTACTTCGGCGTCGCCCCCGGCACCTCCTGGGAATCGAACCCCAACGCCATGGCCTCCTGCAAAGAAAACACCATCTTCACCAACGTCGCCCTCACCGACGATGGCGATGTCTGGTGGGAAGGCATGACTCCCGAGATCCCCGCCTACCTCACCGACTGGCGGGGCGAAACCTGGGAGGCCGACTGTGGCCGACTCGCAGCACACCCCAACAGCCGCTTCACCGCCCCTGCCGCCCAGTGCCCCACCATTGATCCCGACTGGGAAAAGCCCGAAGGCGTCCCCATCTCCGCCATCATCTTCGGCGGCCGCCGCGCCACCACCTTCCCCCTCGTCTTCCAGTCATTCAACTGGGTCCACGGCGTCTTCCTTGGTGCCAACATGGGCAGCGAAACCACCGCCGCCGCCGCTGGTGCCGTCGGCAAAGTGCGCCGCGATCCCATGGCCATGCTCCCCTTCTGCGGCTACAACATGGGCGACTATTTCGGCCACTGGCTACACATGCGCAAAAACATCAACGAACCCCCGCGCATCTTCCATGTGAACTGGTTCCGCAAAAGCGCCGAAGGCAAATTCCTCTGGCCTGGCTTTGGGGAAAACATGCGCGTCCTAGAGTGGGTCGTCAAACGCTGCCGTGGCGAAGCCCGCGGCCACGAGACCGAGCTCGGCTGGATGCCCCGCTACTCCGAGGTCAACTGGCAGGGCCTCGACTACAGCCGTGAAAAATGGAACGAGCTCATGCACTTCGATCACCGCGAATTCCGCCAGGAACTCCTCAGCACCGAAGAGCTCTACCTCGATCTCTACGACGACATGCCCAAGGAGCTCTACTACCAGCGCGAGCTCCTCGCCGGGCGCGTGTAGCAGAAGAAAGGGCCCAGTTCTCAGTGCTCAGATAAAGACCAGAGCAGTCAGGGCTCAGGCAGAGCTATGGATACAGGATTAACAAGATTTCACGATTTACACGATCCAGAAAAGAGCGGGATCAACGACCCATAAAAAGCACAGAATGCCGCAGGGCATAAACCCAAATCTTGTTAATCCTGAAATCCTGTTAATCCTGTAAAAAATAGGCTGCCCCCTACCCCACTCTCCCGCCCGCCGAATCATTCGCCCCAGAGCACTTCCGACTCCAACACAACCCATGAACACCCTCGAAGCCATCACCGCCCGCCGCGCCATCAAGCACTTCGACCCAGACCACCGTCTCACCGAGGCAGAAATCCGTCAGCTCCTTGAGGCCGCCATGCAGGCCCCCACCGCCTTCAACATTCAGCACTGGCGTTTCGTCACCGTCACCGATCCCGAATTGCGAAAACAGATCCGCACCGTCGCCTGGGATCAGGCCCAGGTCACCGATGCCTCCCTCCTCATCATCCTCTGCGCCGACAAAGACGCCTGGAAAAAAGACACCGCCCGCTACTGGAAAGGTGCCCCCCAGCCCGTCCAGGACATCCTCGTTCCCGCCATCGGCGGTTATTATCAGGAGCGCGAGCAAGTCCAGCGCGATGAATGCATGCGCTCCACCGGCCTCGCCGGCATGACCCTCATGCTCGCCGCTAAAGCCATGGGCTATGACTCCTGCCCCATGGACGGCTTTGACTTCGACGCCGTCGCCAAGCTCATCAAGCTCCCCGAAGACCACCTCATCTCCTTCATGATCGCCATCGGCAAAGGCACCCAGCCCGCCTGGCCCAAACCCGGCCAGCTCAGCTACGACGAAGTCGTGATCCCCAACACCTTTTAAAGCCCCCCTTGCCCCAGGCAGGCTGCAACTCTTCTGAAAATCAACTTGCAGCCCCGCCTGGAAGGCGTCATGATCACTGCCCGCTGCCCTACAAGGCAAACGGTAAACGGACAGATGCCAGAGTGGTCGATCGGGCTCGCCTGGAAAGCGTGTGAACAGTAAAATGTTCCGAGGGTTCGAATCCCTCTCTGTCCGCCATTCTTCCCCGCACAGTGGAGGTGAAGAATACCCTCCGAATCTCACGGCTCCATTTTTACACTGTATGTCCATGCCCGTGACTCACAATTACGAAAAGCATGACATCGTCCCTTGCAGCCTTTGCAGCGAGACCTTTGTCTGCCTCTGCAATCGTGCGGCTGACTGCCCCTGCGCGCAGGTCAATCTCAGCCGTGACGAGTCCGAATGGATCAGTTGGCAGACCGGCGGCGACTGCGTCTGCATTTCCTGCCTGCTGAAGTTAAGGGGTGAAGCGCGGCTGGCTGTTGTTTAGGCGAATCGTTTTACACCCGCTTTACAGACGGCGTTCATGGGTGCGGGCAGACTGGGGCTGCCATGAAAACACTTCTACGCCCCCTCCGTCATTCCATCCTCGCCCTCATCGCCAGCGCCGCTCTCGCCAGCCCCGCAGCCGAACCCGTCTCGGACAATGCCCTCCGTGACAATGAGTCCCTCGTCCAGATCGCCATCCTTCTGGATACCAGCAACAGCATGGACGGCCTCATCGAGCAGGCCAAAAGCCAGCTCTGGAAAATCGTCAATGAATTCAACGATGCCAAACAGGGCGACAAAATCCCCGTCGTCCAGGTCGCCCTCTACGAGTACGGCAATGACAACCTCAGCATCGGCACCAACTACATCCGCCAGGTCCTCCCCTTCACCCGGGACCTCGACAAAGTCTCCGAGCAGCTCTTCAAGCTCACCACCAACGGCGGCAGCGAATTCTGCGGCGCCGTCATCCGCGATGCGCTCGACAAGCTCACCTGGGACAAAAATGGCAAGACCTACAAGGCCGTCTTCATCGCCGGCAACGAGCCCTTCACCCAGGGTCCCGTCAATTCCCAGGAAGCCTGCAAGGAGGCCATCCAAAAAGGTGTCGTCATCAATACCATCCACTGCGGCAAGCAGATCGAAGGCGAAAACGGCGGCTGGCGCACTGGTGCCGCCCTCGCCGAAGGCCGCTTCCTCACCATTGATCAGGACAAGGCCATCGTTCACATCGAGGCCCCGCAGGACAAAGAAATCACCCGTCTCAGCATTGAGCTGAACAAGACCTACATCATCTATGGCAAAGATGGTGCCCGTGGCGCGGCTAACATGAGCGCCCAGGACAACAATGCCTCCGCTTACAAAAAGGAAGGGGCCGAAGTCCAGCGCGCCCTCACCAAGGCCAGCTCCAACTACAGCAACACCGGTTGGGACCTCGTAGATGCCAATAAAAAAGCCGGGCTCAAACTGGAAAAGATCAAGGAAGACGATCTCCCCGCCGAGCTCAAATCCCTCAAGGCCGACGAACGCCAGGCCTACCTCGACCAGAAAGCTACCGAGCGTGAAAAGATCCAGGCCCAGATCAAAAAGCTGAACGAGGACCGCCAGCAATACGTCACCGAAAAAAGCCGCGAGAACGGCAAGGAAGACACCCTCGACAAAGCCATCGTCAAAGCCGTGCGCGAACAGGCGGCGAAGAAGGAGATCAAGTTCAAGTAACCCCCGGAAGATAAACCATCACCACCTTCCCCACTCACCATGAAAACTCATCTCATCCTCCCCGCCTGCCTGATTGCCTTCACGCTAACCCAGGCCGAAAACCCGGCGGCGGGTCAGCCAATCCCCAATCGCCTGATCTCTTATGAAGGCTTCGAAAAGAACGTCCAGGAGGTCGAAAAAATCCGCGAGGCCCGCCGCCTCACCGAAGAAGAATTTCTCCAAAGGATGTCCCAGCCAGGTGTCGTCATTCTTGATGCCCGCAGCGCCTCCAAGTTCCAGCTCCGCCACATCCATGGAGCCGTGAATCTCAGCCTGCCTGACTTCAATGAAGCCGCCCTGGCTCAGATCATTCCCAGCAAGGACACCCCCGTGCTCATCTACTGCAACAACAACTTCGAAAACAGCCCGATCTCCTTCGCATCGAAGTCCTTCAGTACCGCCCTGAACCTCCACACCTTTGTCAGCCTTCAGGGTTACGGTTACACCAATGTCTATGAACTCGGCCCCTTGCTGGATGTCCACACCACCAGGCTTCCGTTTGCGGGCGAGGAGGTCAAAGAAAAGTAAACGACCCCGATTCATTCGATTGAGACGATCCCGCCTTTCCGTGTAACCTTCCTCCTCATTCCATGCCCACCATCCTTGTCATTGAAGACGACAGCGCCATCCGGCGCGGCGTTACCGATGCCCTGCGCTTCTCCGGTTACGCCGTGCTCGAGGCCGCCGAAGGCCTCTCCGGCATGGACCAGGCAAAGAAGGCCTCCTTTGACCTCATGCTGCTGGATCTGGTGCTCCCCAATCACAATGGATTCGAGATCCTGCGTGCGCTGAAGGAGCACCGCCCCGGCACCCCCGTCATCATCCTTTCCGCCCGCGGGGAGGAGGCAGACCGCGTGAAAGGCTTGAAGTTAGGCGCCGATGACTACGTCGTAAAACCCTTCAGCGTGCGCGAGCTCCTCGCCCGAGTCGAGGCCGTCTTGCGGCGCTCGCCAGAACGGCCCAAGCAGGTCCAGCAAATCCCCTTCCCTGCGGGCATCGCCGATCTCGAGCGCCTGGAACTGCGCTACACCGATGGCGGGCGCGAGGAGCTCTCCGACCGTGAATGCAGCCTCATCGAGTACCTCGCCGCCCACCGTGGGCGTGCCATTTCGCGTGAGGAGCTCCTGCGCCGTGTCTGGCGCATCGAGCCCAAGCACACCGAGACGCGTACCATCGACATGCACATCGCCAATCTCCGGGCCAAGCTGCGTGACAACGGCAGCGAGCCCCAGTTCCTCCTCACCGTGCGTGGCAAAGGCTACATGCTCACCAACGAACCCCTTCCGCCTAACCAAGGATAAATCACCCCATCCATGCGCTCCGTCCTCCGCTGGCTTCTGTTCATCCTCTGCCTCCTGGTTTTCACCGGGGCCATGGGCTGGATCAGCCTGCGCATGCTCAGCATGGAGCAGCAGCGCCGCCACACCGCGAAAGATGCCCAGGTGCAGGAGAAAGTGCGCCTCGCCCTCTGGCGCATGGATTCCCTCGCCAGCGCCCTCTTGATCCGGGAAAACTCCCGCCCCGCTTATCATTACCAGGCCTTCTATGCCCCGGATGATCTCTTTGCCAGCCGCACCCAGAGCATCCCAAAGGGCCAGGCACTCATGCCATCCCCCCTCTTCGGCAGCCTGCCAGATCTCGTCCAGCTACACTTTGAAAGGATCCCCGGCCAGCCCGCGCTGAGCAGCCCTCAGTCCCCAATGGGCAGCCAGAGAGAACTCGCCACCAGTTGGTACACCCTGAGCCCCCAGACCAGCGTCGCCGCCCAAAAGCTGGCCGTTCTTGATGCCTTGATCAAAAAGCACCCCGAGATCCAGAAAGCCCCGGCCATTGGGGCTTCCCAGCTCATCGAAATCAGGCCGCAGGCCGCTTCCGCAGACCCAAAGGAAGGTCAAAAATCCACCGCTGCAAACACCCTACCCGTGGATCTACAAAGCTTTGCCAATGCCACTGAACAATCTCAGCGGGCCCTGATTCTGGATAACAACATCTATCTGGAAAAGAAAGAAGTCGCCAAGCCCCAGCTCAAAAAAGCAGCCCCCCCGCCCGCACCTAAAGCAGCCAAGGCCGATTCCCCCATCACCTCCCCCACGCCTAACAATTCAAGTGCAGGAACGAGTCAGCAATTGGGAGAAGTCGCCCGGCGTTACCAGCAACAGCCCACTTCCACCGACTCAGCAGACGATTCCGCCCCCGCATCCGCACCCAGTCGCCAGTCTCTCCCAGCCCTCGCTGGCGATCTCCAGCCCCTTTGGGTCGAAAATGAACTGCTCCTCATCCGCAATGCCACTCTTGAGGGCACCCCTCGTCTCCAAGGCGTCTGGCTCGACTGGCCCCTGCTCCAGACTCGCCTGCTCGAAACCATCCGCGATCTCCTCCCCGAGGCCACCCTCCTCCAGGTCCCCCCAGACATCGCGCGCACCGATGCCACCGCGCTGGTCACCCTGCCCGTGAAACTGCTCACCGGCCACGTCCCCGTCACCCTCACCGAAGAGGCTTCCCCCCTGAAGCCCGCCCTCATCATCGCCTGGGCCTGCCTCATCACCGCCGCCATCGCCGTCGCCTTCGTACTGCATCGGGCCGTCCTGCTCAGCGAGCGCCGCGGTGCCTTCGTCTCCGCCGTGACGCATGAGCTGCGCACCCCCCTCACCACCTTCCGCCTATATTCAGAAATGCTCGCCGATGACATGGTGCCCGATGCCACCCAACGCCGCAGCTACCTCCAGACCCTCTGCGATGAGTCCACCCGCCTCATGCACCTGGTCGAAAATGTCCTCGCTTACTCTCGCATTGAGCGCGGTCGCACCGCCGGGCGCATGGAGTCCGTACAAGTCAGCTCATTGCTCGACAGGATCCTCCCCCGCCTGCGCCAGCGCGCCGACCAAGTAGCACTGGAACTCACCCTCCAGGCCGATGAAGACGCCCTCCATTCCCAGATCCGCGTGGATACCATGGCCGTGGAGCAAATCCTCTTCAACCTCACCGACAACGCCTGCAAATACGCCGCTCCGGACTGCGATCCGCGTCGCCTGGAACTCACCGTCATGGCCGAAGGCAACACCCTGCGACTGACCCTCCGCGACTTCGGCCCTGGCCTCCCCCCGGCACAGAAAAAGCGTCTCTTCCAGCCCTTCAGCAAATCCGCCACTGAGGCCGCCCACAGCGCCCCCGGCGTCGGTCTCGGCCTCGCACTCAGCCGCCAGCTCGCCCGCGAACTCGGTGGCGACCTCACCTTCACCCAGCCCCCCGGCCGCGGCACCGCCTTCTGCCTCACCCTCAAAAAGCAGCCTCTCGTCTGAGACGATTGAGACACACTAGCTGGTTGAACCAAGCTCCAGCACTCCTGGGCCTGATGCGCATCCCGATGCCTCTTTCCCCAGCCGCAGAGCGGCGTCCGTATCTTAGCCGCGCCTTTCAAGGCGCGGTTTTGGCCCGCGCACCGCTTTCACTCATCGCGTCGCAGCGCGACGCCCGAACGACCGCAATTTCACCCATCCATCACGCTAAATCGTATAAGACGCCCCAGCGCCCGAGAGGTGCGTGGACATTCGCTTCGCGGCTTCGCACCTGTCCGCATCTAAAAACACCGGATGCGCAGCATCCCACTCTCCCGGACCCCAAAGAGCCAAGCTTGCCAAAACCCGTTTCTTCAAGCACCCACCACCCAGGTAAACGCAAAAAATGCGGTTCAAAAATAGGCCTACCAACCCCGGCCTAACAAATAATGCGTTTCAACCATCTTTTTACCATCCCTCTCCCCACCCGCACCAGCGCAAAGCGTCCTGTACTGCGCCAGTTCCCTGGCGCTTTTCGAAAGCTCACCTGCCACCTTCCGCCCCCGGCCTCATCTCCTGTCAATCCTGCCATCTTGTAAATCCTGTCAAAAAAAACCGCCCCCTCTCCCCCGAACCCCGTCCGCCCCCAACCAACACCACTCCCCTTCCCCACCCCATAAAAAAACGGGACAGGCACCCGCAGGCACCCATCCCGTTTTCAAAATAAAAATCTCCGATTAGCGCTTGGCCTTTTTGGCCGCCTTCTTCACCGCTTTCTTGGCCACAGGAGCCGCACCTTTCTTCACAGCCTTCTTGGCCACTGGGGCGGCCTTCTTGGCAGGAGCTGCCTTCTTCGCGGGTGCAGCTTTCTTGGCAGGGGCTACCTTCTTCGCTGGAGCGGCCTTTTTGGCAGGTGCAGCTTTCTTCGCTGGAGCAGCCTTTTTGGCGGCCTTCTTCGCAGGGGCAGCCTTCACAGGAGCCGCCGCTTTCTTGGCACCCTTCGGAGCCTTGGCCTTGACGATACCCGTGATACCGCCTTCGCGGCTCAGGCGCTGCTGCAGTAGCTCTTCACGGAAGGAGATGGCCTCGGCCAGCACTTCGTCGTGGGTTTCCTTCGTATAACGATACACCTTGGAGACCGTCTTGCCCTTTTCGGCACGCACGGAGACGGCGATCAGGCGGGTCACCTTGCCCTTCGCGGTCTTGTATTTGCGATAGGAGATGCCCACATGGCCACTCTTGTTCTTCGCATTCGTCGTGTGGGCGATGCGGCTGGCCTCAATCTCTGGCATCTCGCCCAGAAGCTGGTCACGATATTCGCGGGCCACTTTCAGTGCGCCTTTGGTCCCGCCATACAGGCTGTCGGAGAAATGCTTCGTGTGCAGAGAACCGTTTCTCGAAATGCAGACCTGAAAACCGTGCGTCTGCTTGGAAGCATCGTTACGGGTATCAATGCGTTTGATGTTGCGTTCAGAGAGTGGGTTGGAGCGGCGGCGCATAGGGAAAGAGATCTTTGTAATTGGGGGGAAGGTGGAAATTGAGCGCAACCCCTCTTCGTGCAACCCCAAAGTGATATTTTTTGCATTATTATAGGTTATTCCTTCGCCTTCGAGTCCATCCAAATCGTCACCGGACCATCATTTGTCAGTGCCACCTGCATGTCCGCCCCGAAAACGCCGCACTTCACCGGCAGCTCTTTTCCAAGGCTGGACAGAAAGCCCTCATACAGAGGCACCGCCACCTCCGGCCTCGCCGCACGGATGAAGCTCGGCCGGTTCCCCTTCTTCGTGCTCGCATGCAGGGTAAACTGGCTCACCACCAGCACCTCCCCGCCCACCTCCTTCACGCTCAGGTTCATCTTCCCCTCCGCATCGCCAAAGATCCGCATCTGCGCGATCTTCCCCACCAGCCACTCAGCATCCTCCGCCGTATCCTCAGCCTCCACCCCCAGCAGCACCACCAGCCCGTGGGAAATGGCCGCAGTCACCTCCCCGTCAATGGTCACAGAAGCTTGTTTGGAACGTTGGATCAGGGCGCGCATGGGAGGAAAGGAAGGGACTGCCCGCAAGAATGCAGAAGCACGCCAGGAATGCCACCTTTCCCTTGCGAAATGGCCACTCCAGCGCTCCTTACGCGCCCCTGTTGAGTTGGGCCCTGCCAGGGTTCCGTTCGTTCAGGGATCCCTCATTCAGTCCCGTTACCCATCCCTATGTCCACCGACGTCAAGAACAACACCGCCCTCATGGAGAAAATCGTCTCTCTTTGCAAGCGCCGCGGTTTCATCTTCCAAAGCAGCGAGATCTACGGCGGCTGTGGCGGTGTCTGGGACTACGGCCCGCTGGGTGCCGAACTGAAGCGCAACCTGCGCACCGCCTGGTGGAACGCCATGACCCGCGAACGTGAAGACGTCCTCGGCCTGGATGCCAGCATCCTCATGAACCCCGCCATCTGGAAAGCCAGCGGCCATGTGGACACTTTCGCCGACCTCATGCGCGAATGCTCCCTCACCAACAAACGCGTCCGTGCCGACCACGTGGACCCGCAGGAAGGCGTCATCATGAACTACACCGGTGCCGAAGCCCCCACTGGCTGGAAGCTCGACCGCGTCATCTCTGTCCTCATGAAAAAGGGCGAGCACATCGAAAGCTTTCGCAAACGCGTCCGCACCCTCATTGCCTCCAATGCTGGTGAAACCGCAGGCAAGATCGAAGAGATCATTTTGTTAGGCGAAGCCAAAGGCGACACCATCGAAGGCAGCGTCGATTTCCATCCGGAAACCGGCGGTGCCCTCGGCCCGGCTCGCCCCTTCAACCTCATGCTCAAGACCTACCTCGGCCCCACCGCCACCGAGGACGACGTCACCTACCTGCGCCCAGAGACGGCCCAGGCCATCTTTGCCCAGTTCAAGAACGTCTTCGACTCCAGCCGCATGAAGGTCCCCTTCGGCGTCTGCCAGATCGGCAAGGCCTTCCGCAACGAGGTCACCCCGAAGAACTTCACCTTCCGCAGCCGCGAGTTCGAGCAGATGGAGCTCGAATTCTTCATCAAGCCCGATGAAGCCGTCGAAATCATCAGCGGCGAAGTCGCCGTTTGGAGCGAAGGTGCCGACCTCAGCGAACCGCAGCCCAACTGGGGCTGGGACCTCTGGCACCGTTATTGGGTGGATCAGCGCACGAAATTCTACGAAGGCATCGGCCTCGGTGGCGTGCTGGAATACTACTGGCAGACACCCGAAGACCTCGCCCACTATGCCCGCGCCTGCGTGGACATCCTCTGCGACTTCCCCTTCGGCACCGAAGAACTCGAGGGCATCGCCGCCCGTGGCTCTTTCGATTTGACGGCCCACCAAACCGCCAGCGGCAAGACCCAGGAAGTCTTCGACGAAGACCTCAAAAATGCCGCTGTCAAACTGACCGACGAGCAGAAGGAAGCCCTCATCCAGAAACGCCTCGCCGCCGAGCAGGCCAAGGTCAAAGGCGAGCCCATGCCCGAAGCCGACGTCCGCGCCTGGTTCGAACGCCTCTTCAAAGGCAACTACGTCCCGCACGTCATCGAGCCCTCCGCCGGCCTCGACCGCATGGCCCTTGCCATCATCGCCAATGCCTTTGTTGAGGAAGAAAAAGCCGATGTAAACGGCAAGGTGGAAAACCGCACCTACTTGCGCCTGCATCCTCGTGTGGCCCCCATCAAAGTCGGCGTCTTCCCCCTCCTGAAGAACAAGCCCGAGCTCGTCGCCAAGGCCCGCGAAGTCTATGCCCTCCTCAAGAAGCACATGAACTGCTTCTACGACGAGACCGCCGCCATCGGCCGCCGCTACGCACGCCAGGACGAAGTCGGCACCCCCTTCGGCATCACCATTGACTTCGAAACCCTCGGCGAAAAAGGCCCCGAGCTCCAGGACACCGTCACCCTCCGCCACCGCGACGGTGGTGAGCAGGAACGCGTCAAAATCGCCGACCTCCTGCCAAAGCTCCTAGCCGCTGTCAGCTGAGCCTCGATGTCTTGACGGCCTTGACCTAACTTGACCGACTTGACCACCCCCAAACCGGCCTCCGTGATGCTCGCATCCGGAGGTCTTTTTTTGCAATGAGCCCGCAGGGCTGGCCAACGAGTAGCCGGAGTGTCAGGCGAGCCTCAGCGAGCCAGACCTCCGGCAGCTCGAACAAAGCCCCCACAGAAGATCAACCCGTCAGGGTTGCCCTATCATGTCGCGGCAGGAGTTACTTGCTCGGGTCGTTCGAACTCCCCTGCCCGATTGCCGAACACTTCCCGATGTTCCAAATGTGCCCCAGGCACCCAGGCACATCATAAAAACTTGCCTGTCGCAACGCCATTGGAATAGGGTCAAAGTGATCTCTTTAGTGACCTCGCATTCCATCCCATGTGGCCTTTCACTGAACCTCAAAATACAGCCACCTTTGCCAGCCGGCACATCTTCACCGGCGATGTCATTTGTCACGTCTATCACTCCTGGGAGGATGGCTCCTGGTCATTTCTCCCGGATCGTGAAACTCAGAGCGAGGACGGCCTGATTGTCTGCCTCCATAATATTTACGAGAGAGATCCCTCCATCGGAGATCTGGCCGACCTGCCCTATGGATGGAAAGCGACACGTGCAGGCAAAGACCAGCCTTGGGAAAGGATGAAGGACCATCCTTATGCCGAACATTCAACTCATGGCTACTACCTGATAGAAGTAGCCAACTATCCAACCGTACAGCCAAAACCACCCTCTGAATCCGCTCGAAAAGATCTCGCTCCTGGAGACTTGGTGAAATTGTTTTTTCGCTTCTCAGCAGAAGACTCGCCCTTTGAGGATTATGATACCGAGCGGATGTGGGTCAGCATTCAGCACGTGGATGAGGATGAAGGCCGGTATCAGGGCGTGCTGGACAATGATCCGCAGCATGAAGGGGCCATCTCCTGCGGAGATTCCCTTTGGTTCAGCCCCAATCATGTGTTTGCCATTCATGGTTAGCCCCCACCTACTGGGGAGCCGGTGTCTATGAATGCGATTCAGCCTCCGTCATGCTCGCATCCAGAGGCCTTTTTTATGTTCCCCGCCCCATGCCCCCCCTTGCTGCTCCTCGCACCACACATGTCAGGTGAAACATAACACCCACTCCAAAACGAGCTTGAACAAGAATTCATCATCCATTCTAAGAATGAAATGACCTTTGTTGCCAAGCTCCAGGCCTTCTTTACGACTCGCACCGTTGTAGCCTTCTTGTTAGCCTGGATTGCCTATCATTTCGTCAATTCGGGAATCCGGCAGAATGTTCCAGCCAAAATGGTTGTGGCGGGCATACTTTTCGTGGTGGCCCTGGGCCTGCTTTTACGAACTCGGTGGGGCCTTTATGCAGCGCTTGTGGCGATATTGGGTTTGGCCCTGAATTCAGCCTCCAAGCTTGATCCAAACAACTTGGATCTCTGGGGCCTTTTTCGCATTTTCGCCATTGGCTGGTCAGGATGGTATCTCTGGAAGCAACCGGACGAACGCTGGTTCGGAGGTTCAGACATTGCGATTTCGAAGGCTGACGAGGACGATGAAAAACCCATCATCTCTCTGGTGCAGTTGCGCAGCAGCCTCCGTTTCCTGGAGGCCGAGGTCCTCGCCCATGCGCTCTCCGACGCCTGGGACCTGAAAATTGTCGCAGGCGATGATCCCCCTGATGATGCCGATGGTTTTGTCGGTGGGCATAGCCCTCATTTCATCGTGATGGTCACCCGCCCCCATATGGCCCTGTTCACCGTTCACAACATTGAAGCTCCATACTTTGATGAAGTGGAGGACGTCGCCACCAAGGTGAACAATCTGCGCTTCGCCGACGTGATCCAGTCCCATACCGCCTGGCTCGCCGTGGACTTCATGAGCAGTAGCAATGACAAGCTTCCCGTTGAAGTCGCTTACCAAATGATTGGCAAGGCCATTGCGGCTCTCGCCGATGACGACACCATCGGCATCTTCGCGACGGAGCATGGCTACTTCAATCTATGGTCACCCGAATTGGAGACATCCCTCATGGGTCCCGATCCACTCGCCATCTTTCTCAAAGAAGTCAAAGCCCCCGTGATTGGCGTCCCCAATGGCGATTCGATTGAGCAGGCCATCGCTGAAGCCCGACGCCGATGGCCAGAGTTTGCCACCGCTTTCCAAACCCGGCAGCCCGGAGACACCCGTTTCATCGTCAAGGCCCCCTTCACCAGTGAAGACGGCGATACCGAACACATGTGGCTTGAGGTCTTCGGTCTGGAGCCCGAATACGTCCACGGTCACCTGATCAACGATCCCTTCCATAACAAAAAGTTAAAACAGGGCTCCCAGGTCGAAGTCGCCGTCGCCGAAATTTCAGACTGGCTTTACCCCGACGCTCAGGACAATCCCAAAGGCAATTTTACAGCCCGTGTCGTGAATGCAGCCTCCAACCCCAAACGCAAAGATTAAATCCACAAAAAAGGCGCGCAGGACTCATCATCCTGCACGCCTCTACCGTTAAAATTCACCCTAAACCAGACACTCCGCGATCTGAACCGCATTGAGCGCCGCTCCTTTCAGGAGCTGATCACCCACGACCCAGAAGGCCAGGCCATTGTCCAGAGCACAGTCCACACGCAGACGACCCACGGCGCAGTTGTCACGGCCAGCGATGTCCAGAGCCAAGGGATACTGTTTGTTAGCCGGATCATCCAGCACATCCAGACCTGGGGCCTTGGAGAGCACGTCACGCGCAGCCTCCACGCTCACCGGCTTCTCAAACTCCGCGCTAATGGCGATGCTGTGCGCGCGAAAGACCGGGATGCGCACGCAAGTGACAGACGCACGGAAATCCGGGTGGTGCATGATCTTGCGCCCCTCGTTTTCCATCTTCATCTCTTCCTTCGTGTAGCCGCTGTCCAGGAACGAATCCACATGCGGGATCGCATTGAAGGCGATCTGATGCGGATACACATGCGGCTTGGAGTCCAGCTTCGCAGCATCCCACGCACGGTTTTCAGCCGCCCATTCGCGGGACTGGTTCGCCAGTTCCTCGATCGCCTGCGCGCCCGTGCCGGATACGGCCTGGTAGCTGGAGGCAAAGATGCGCTTCACGCCAAAGGCCTGGTGCAGAGGATACAGCGCCATCAGCGAAATCGCCGTCGTGCAGTTCGGATTCGCAATGATGCCCTGGTGATTCTTCGCATCCGCCGCATTGATCTCAGGCACCACCAGAGGCACCGTCGGGTCCTGGCGGAAGAAGGAGGAATTGTCCACCACCACCGCCCCGGCCTTCACCGCATGCGGGGCAAAGTCACGGGAAATGCCACCACCCGCGCTGAACAGCGCGATGTCCACACCCGCAAAGCTCTCCGGGGTCAGCTCCTTGATGGTCACGTCTTCACCTTTGAATTTCATCGTCTTGCCCGCGCTGCGTGCGCTGGCGAGAAGGGTGAGTTGGCCGACGGGGAAATTCCGCTGTTCCAGACAGCGCAGCATTTCCACCCCCACCGCTCCGGTGGCGCCGACGACTGCGACGTGCTTGAGGTTGCTCATGGTTGTTGTGTTCTTGGTTTGGGAAAAAGGGCAGTCAGGTTAGGCCCGGATTCGGGATTCGCAAGAGAGCGCTTCAAATCCCTCACGAATACTGGAATCACCCGATTTCATCCTTTCCTGTCCCGCCACCCACCCTCCACCCCTACTGCCAGGCCCTAAAACTCCCGTTTTTCCTGAGTCGGATTCCACCAATCCAGTATTGCCAGCATAGGTTAGCTGCATGTAGCCTGGACTTTCCTGCGTTTAATTCGTCCGTTTCAACCCCACCCCATGAGCAAGAAGAAAGCTGCCAAGCCCGCCCCCAAGAAAGCCGCTGCCAAGAAGTCTGCCGGTAAATCCCAGACCATCATGACGGAAAACCGCGTCTTTAAACCCAGCGCAGAATTTTCCAAAAAAGCCCGCGTCGGCAGCATGGCGGAATACCGCCGCATGTATGAGGAGTCCATCAAGCACCCGGACAAATTCTTCGGCCGCGAGGCCAAGGAACTCCAGTGGCAAAAGCCCTACACCAAGGTCATGGAGTGGAAATGCCCGAACGCCAAATGGTTCGTCGGCGGCAAACTCAACGTCAGCGAAAACTGCCTCGACCGCCACCTGGTGGGGCCTAACAAAACAAAAGCCGCCCTCATCTGGGAAGGCGAACCCGGCGAAAAACGCGTCCTCACCTACCAGCAGCTTCACCGCGAAGTCTGCCGCTTTGCCAATGTGCTCAAGCGCAACAAAGTGAAAAAGGGCGACCGCGTCATGATCTACCTGCCGATGATCCCGGAGGCCGCCATCGCCATGCTGGCGTGTACCCGCATCGGTGCCATACACAGCGTCGTCTTCGGCGGCTTCAGCGCAGAAAGCATCAAGGACCGCGTCCTCGATTGCGGAGCCAAAATCGTCATCACCTCCGATGGTGGCTACCGCCGTGGTGCCGTCGTCCCCCTCAAGAAAAATGTGGACGATGCCCTCAAAGGTGGCGACACCCCGGTGGAAACCGTCATCGTCTTCCGCCGCACCGGCCAGGACGTTCACATCGAGGAAGGCCGCGATGTCTGGTGGCACCGCGAACTGGAATACGTGGATGCTCACTGCCCCGCCGCCGTCCTCGATTCCGAGGCCCCTCTCTTCATCCTCTACACCAGCGGCAGCACGGGCAAACCCAAGGGCATCCTTCACAGCACCGCAGGCTACCTCCTGCACGCCCAGATGACCTGCAAATACGTCTTCGACCTGCGCGATGACGATGTGTACTGGTGCACCGCCGATGTCGGCTGGGTCACCGGCCACAGCTACATGGTCTATGGCCCCCTCTCCCTCGGTGCCACCTCCCTCATGTACGAAGGCGCACCGAACTGGCCGGAAAACGACCGCTTCTGGAAGATCATCGAAGAATACGCCGTCACCGTCTTCTACACCGCCCCCACCGCCATCCGCGCCTTCATGAAATGGGGCGATGAGTGGCTCAAAAAGCACGATCTCTCCAGCCTCCGCCTCCTCGGCACCGTGGGTGAGCCGATCAACCCCGAAGCCTGGATGTGGTACCACACCCAGGTTGGTAGCAGCAAATGCCCCATCGTGGACACCTGGTGGCAGACCGAAACCGGCGGCCACATGATCACCCCCATCCCCGGCGCCACCCCCACCAAGCCCGGCACCGCCACCCTCCCCTTCTTCGGCGTGGATGTCGCCATCGTCGATGACCTCGGCAAAGAAGTCGGCAAGGATGAACAGGGCAAGCTCGTCATCCGCAAACCTTGGCCCTCCATGCTTCGCGGCATTTGGGGCGATAAGAAACGCTACCACGAAACCTACTGGAGTGAATTCGAAGGCTGGTACTTCGCAGGCGACGGCGCACGCCGTGACAAAGACGGCTACATCTGGATCATCGGCCGCATTGACGATGTCCTCAATGTCGCAGGCCACCGCCTCGGCACCGCCGAAGTCGAAAGCGCCCTCGTCTCCCACCCCTCCGTGGCCGAGGCCGCCGTCGTTGGCCGTCCGGATGAAATGAAGGGCCAAGGCGTCGTCTGTTTCGTCACCGTCAAGGAAGGCATCACTACAGGCCGCGACCTCGCAGACGAGCTTAAAAAGCACGTCCGCAAAGTCATCGGCCCCGTCGCCACCCCGGATGAAGTCCGCTTCGCCGCCGCCCTGCCCAAGACCCGCTCCGGCAAGATCATGCGTCGCCTGCTCAAACAAATCGCCGCAGGCGAAGTCATCAAAGGCGACACCACCACCCTGGAGGACCTCAGCGTCATCGCCCAGCTCGCCGCCAGCGGAGAGGATTAATTTCCCCTTCCACACTTCCGGTTAAACCAGACCCACGCAGGCAACTGCGTGGGTCTTTTCATGCCCCCCGAGAGGTGCGTACCCCTTGCCCCCCGGAAGGAAGCTTGACCACTCCTGTCCGCATCCGAAACGCACTGGACGGACAGCGTCCCACTTCCTTCATCCCAGCTCATCCCCGAGCTTCCCAGCCCCTCAAGGAGCGGGACTTGCCAAGTCCCGGCCTCTGGACCTCCACCAATCCTCACGCCCTCGTTTGCCCCCGCTCCCCACCCTCCGCCAAGCGTCCTGTCTTCGCCAGTCCTCTAACACTCTCGAAAAGCTCTCCTACCCCCGTCCGCCCTCATCATAATTCAGCACCACCAAAAACACAGCACACCCCCACAAGCCTAACCAAAAGCATCTCACCAAACATCTTTTTACCAGCCTTTTCCCCTCCCCATCCACACCCCACACTTTCCACTTTGACAAAAACCCCACCCTGCCTTTTAGACTGAAAAATTGTCCTATGGGAAAAGCGCAACCCCGACAGACAAGGCGGTCCGCAGGCAGGCGAGTAGGAAGCTTGGCTGCCGCACCGGCAATCCCCTTCGAGAAAAAATGATGAGCCTGATTCTGCCTCACCTCCCGCCCTTCCTTCACCTCCGCTCCTGGTGGCAGCTCGCCAGCCTCATCCTGCTCACGGCCTCCGCACAGCTTCACGCGCAGTCCCAGGCCTATGCCAAAGGCATCGTCATCTACATTGCACCTGGCGATACCCTCCAGGATGCCCGTGCCAGCCTCTACCGCAGCTACACCCACGCCCAGCCCACCTCCTCATTTGATATCGGGTCCGGCACCCCCCTCGTCATTGAAAACAGCGTCGTGCTTGAGATGCTGGATCTCGGCCCCCACCTCCTCGGCAACATCGCCACGCCTGCGGACCGGCAGGGAATGGCCAGCTTCATCTCCAGCCTCCAGGCCCTCATTCAAAAATACCCCAAGACCAGCCCCGTCTGCACCAGCGTCGTCAAAGTCATCCAGAGTAACCTTGACCGCTATGACAAGGGAGAAGTCCGCCTTGATGGACAGTGGGAGTCCCGGGAAACCTACCAAAAACACGTCGCCGCCAGCCAGCAGGCCTATCTGGAGGAAATGGCCTTGGCAATCATGCAACGCCAAAAAGCCCAGGACATGCAGGCCCACCTCAGCGGCACCTACAGGCCCCAGGTCGCCAGCGTCATGCAAAAGGATTATGAGAGCTACATGGGGTATGTCACCCACTTCCTGGAGCGCCAGCAGGGTGCCGAAATCGGCCTCGGCCCCATAGATCCCGGCCTCTACGAAAGGTCCAGACTCATCCCCCCGCCCTCCGGCACCCATGAGGCTGGCATTTACTCCAGCGGCACAGAAAATGGCCCCGCCATCATCTGGGTCATCAGAGACAAAACCATCATCTCCATGATGGTCGGTTTCACCCTCCTCACCGATCCAGAGTCATCCTAGATCCTCAATCAGCAGGAACTCACCCAAGCCCAAACTTTCCTCGACCGCATTGAGCCCGGCCTCCTCGAATGCCTGCCCACCATGCTCGCCGCCAACAAGATCCAGCGCGTGCTCCGCAAAACCGAGACCATCAAGTCCGTGACCTCCGACAAGGTCGAGCTCGACGTCGCCGTCCACAGCCCCCAGGTCCTCGCCAATGGCGAGACCCTTCAGCACGTCATCTTTTACCTCTTCTAGCATCCGCACCCTATGAAAACCCTCTCCCTTGGTTGCCGTCTGGGCATCGTCTTCCTGGTGCTCCTCCTCAGCCTCAGTGCCCCAGCTCAGGAAAAAGCCACCGCCCCGGCGCATCCCCAGGCAGAGTGGTATCTCGTCGGTCGCGAACTCGCCCTGGAAACCCGCCCCGTTTACAAAACTTTTCAGATCAGCCCAGAGGCTCAGCTTCCACTACTCTCCCAGTTGCTCGCCTCCCTCAGCGTCGAGGTCACCGCCCTCAAGACGGAGGACTACAAACTGCTAAAACAAGGCTGGACCGATGCCCTCCAGGGCCTGCCCCCAGCCTATTCCATGCCCGCAGATCAGCAGCTCAGCAAAGTGGTCGCCCCACTCCGCGGCTTCCACACCTTCAGCACCGTCGTCGGCAGCTCCGGTTCCCTGACCCCAGACGACATCGAAAAACTCCAACATGCCGTCGTCCGTATCAAGATCCCTTCAAAGGGCCATGGCACCGGCTTCTTTGTCTCACCAGACCACATCCTCACCAACAAGCATGTCACCGATGGCCATGACATCGTCGAGGTCAGCAATGACTTCTCATCCCAGGTTCTCAAGGGCACCGTCATCGCCGTTTCCAAAAAATCCGATCTCTCCCTCATCAAAGTCGAAAATGCCGATCGGCTCTCCCGCAGCGTCATGGAGATTGGAGACTCCCGTGAGGTCCGCACAGGCGAAGAAATTACCCTTTTCGGTTATCCCCTTCTCGACTATCTCACCATCACCACCACGTTCGGCCGCATCTCCGCCAAACGAAACGACCAAGAATACGGTGAAGTATTTCAGCTCTCTGGGGCCGAGGCCAACCCAGGCAACAGCGGCGGGCCCTTGGTCAACAACAAAGGCCAGGTCATCGGCATCCTCACCTTCGGTTACGACCACCTCTCCAATTCCAAAGGATTCACCTTCTGCATCACAGCAACTCAGGCCATCCACATTCTCCGCCCCCACTGCCCTGAAGCCCTCGTCAACCTGCAATAGCCTTCAGGGAGAGCACCGTCACTCCCTCGGCCAAGACAGCCCCCAGGCCCTCATCCTGCCACCCGCACACCTCTCCCCGAGAAAAAGGCTAGGCATTCGCCTCAAAGCCACGCAGATCCCTACAGGAGCCTGAACATTCTCTTCACAGCTTCGCACCTGTCCGCATCCTAAAACCCATCGGACGCCCAGCGTCCCACTTCCTTCATCCCAGCTCATCCCCGAGCTTCCCAGCCCCCCCAAGGAGCGGGACTTGCCAAGTCCCGGCCTCTGCACCTCCGCACATCCTCACGCCCTCGTTTGCCCCAGCCACCCCCGCGAAGCGTCCTGGACTGCGCCAGTCCTCTGGCGCTTTCGAAATCTCACCCGCCCCCGTCCGCCATGGAGCGCGGGCGTCCCGCCTGCCGTTTCCTGCGTCCTCGCGGGAAACCGTTCTCACATCCCGCAGCCCCCAAACCCACTCCCCAGGGAAACAGCCCCGCTCCCAACTATCCCAGCCCTCCTTCCCCTCCTTCCCCCATCCTGAAATCCTAAAATCCTGTCAATCCTGTCTAAAAAACCCCCTCCTACCCCACAGCCCGCACCCAACGCCTCGCTCCCCGTCCCCATCCCCCCAACTTTTTTCCCGACTTAGCCCAAACCACCCCACTCCCCCCTTGCACACCTCCCACCACCCCCGAAATTACCCCCATCACAAACCTATCCGCACGCTTTTTAACACATCGATTAACATCCAAAAACATCACATAAAACTCTCGCCACTCTCTCCTGCTCCATTTCTGCCTTCGACTTTCTGCTTCCCCATTTTCACCCCGCCCTCCCCATGTCCGCTCTTTCCACGCCTCCTCTGACCCTGCGCGATCCCCGTCACGAAGCCTTCGCCTTCCACCTCGCCTCCGGTCACTCCGCCTCAGCCGCCTACCTGCTCGCCGGCTTCAGTCCCAACAACGCCCGCACCCGCGCCAAAGATCTCGCCACCGCGCCCAGCATCCGCGCCCGCACTGCCCACCTCAAAACCTGCCTCCCCCACATCACCGAGCTCAGAAACCACCACGCCCCCTCCCTCCTCCTCATGCCAGAGACCCAGGAGCAAATGCTCGCCTGGCTCTGGCAGGTCATCAGCGGGGCACGCACCGTCCTCCCCATCCAGCTTCGCGCCGCCACCCTCTTCTGCCGCCTGCGCGGCTGGCACCTCGCCAAAAATCTCCTCGCCCAGCCACAGCCCGAGGCAGCCCCCCTCAGCGACGAAGAGCGCCACATCCTCGCCACCTTCAGCCGCCACACCGCGGCCAACGACCTCGCCACCCGCCCCACCGCCTCCGAAAGCCTCGTCACCTACACCGCCGCCATGGCAGATCTCGCCCTCCTCAACAGCTCCATTCTTCAGCAATCGACCGAGAACGCCCCCGCAGCCGTCCAGTCAGCCACAACCCGCTCCAGGGACTCCACTTCCCCAGATGGGGAGACCGCCCCTCAGCAACAACCTGTTAATCCTCAACTCTTTACCTCCATCCCTTCCCCAAATGGGGAAAAAGGACCTCCCCACACCACCCCCACCCCAGCCCCCATCCTCCGCCCCCGGTTCACCGCACTTCGCTCAAATTCCCCCTCGTCATCTACACCCCACCTCTTCCACCCCAGCCTTAGGCCACCCAAACACTTACGGACCCGATGAGCCCCAAAGCTTGACGAGCCCCCTGCTCCCATCTAACCCAGCCACATGCGTATCCTCATCACCGGCGGTGCCGGTTTCCTCGGCTCCCATCTCTGCGAACGGCTCCTGAACGAAGGACACGACATCCTGTGCATGGATAACTTCTTCACCGGTCGCAAAGCCAACATTGCGCACCTCCTCAGCAACCCGAATTTCGAGCTCTTCCGCCACGACGTCATCGACCCCTTCAAGGCCGAGGTGGACCGCATCTACAACCTCGCCTGCCCCGCGTCGCCCCCGCATTATCAGTACAACGCCATCAAGACCATCAAGACCTCCGTCATGGGTGCGATCAATGTTTTGGGTCTGGCCAAGCGCACTCGCGCCCGCGTCTTCCAGGCCTCCACTTCCGAGGTCTATGGCGACCCCGAAATCCATCCCCAGCCCGAATCCTATTGGGGCCATGTCAACCCCATCGGCATCCGTTCCTGCTACGATGAGGGCAAGCGCGTCGCCGAGACCCTCTTCTTCGACTACCACCGCCAAAATGGCGTGGACATCCGCGTCGTCCGCATCTTCAACACCTACGGCCCCCGCATGCTGCCCGACGACGGTCGCGTCGTCTCCAACTTCATCGTCCAGGCCCTTCGCGGCCAGAACATCACCATCTATGGCGATGGCAGCCAGACCCGCAGCTTCTGCTACGTGGATGACCTCATCGAAGGCTTCGTCCGCCTCATGGAAACCACCGGCCACACCGGCCCCATCAACATCGGTAACCCCGGCGAATTCACCATGCTTCAGCTCGCCGAGCTCGTGCTGAAAAAGATCGGCGGCCCCTCGAAGATCACCTTCCATCCCCTGCCCTCCGACGACCCAAAACAGCGCCGCCCCGACATCACCCTCGCCAAAAGCCACCTCGGCTGGGAACCCAAAGTGCCGCTAGAAGAGGGTCTGGACCGCACCATCGCTTACTTCAAAACCATTGTTGCCGCTTGATTGAGCGGCCTCTGAATCGGCATCCCTATTTCTGCTTTTCCCCTCATGAACATCTGCTGCATCGGTGCTGGTTACGTCGGTGGTCCCACCATGGCCATGATCGCCGCCAAGTGCCCGGACATCCGGGTGGAAGTGGTGGATCTCAATCAGGCGCGCATCGAGGCCTGGAACTCGGATGAGCTGCCGGTATATGAGCCTGGCTTGGATGCCATCGTGGCTTCCGCTCGGGGAAGAAACTTGTTCTTCACCACCGGTGTCGAAGATGCCATTCGCGCGGCCGACATCATCTTCGTCAGCGTCAACACCCCCACCAAGACCTTTGGTATCGGGGCCGACAAAGCCGCCGACCTTCGTTATGTCGAAGCCGTCGCTCGCACGATTGCCGAAGTCGTCGATGAACCCAAAATCATCGTCGAAAAAAGCACTATCCCCGTCAAGACCGCCGAGGCCATCCACACCATCCTCGCCTCCAACGGCAAAGGGCTGAAACACCAGGTACTGTCCAATCCCGAATTCCTCGCAGAAGGCACCGCCGTCGCTGACCTCAGCAATCCAGACCGCATCCTCATCGGCGGTGAAACCACCCCTGAAGGCCAGTCCGCGATCGAGACCCTCGTCAGCGTCTACGCTCACTGGGTGCCACGCGAGCGCATCCTCACCACCAACCTCTGGTCGTCCGAGCTGTCCAAGCTCGTCGCCAATGCCTTCCTCGCCCAGCGCATCTCCTCCATCAACAGCATCTCCGCCCTCTGTGAAACCACAGGCGCCGATGTGGATGAAGTCGCCCGTGCCATCGGCACCGATTCACGCATCGGGCCCAAGTTCCTCAAGGCCTCCGTCGGTTTTGGCGGCTCCTGCTTCCAAAAGGACGTGCTGAATCTCGTCTATCTCTGCGGCCACTTCGGCCTGCCTGAAGTCGCCGCCTACTGGGATCACGTCATCCGGATGAACGACTGGCAAAAGCGCCGCTTCTCCGAACGGGTCATCCGCACCCTTTTCAACACCGTCACTGGCAAGCGCATTGCGGTCCTTGGTTTTGCCTTCAAAAAGGACACCAACGACACCCGCGAATCCGCCGCCATCTACGTCTGCAAAGACCTGCTCGAAGAGCGCGCCCACCTCGCCATTCACGATCCCAAGGTCAAGCCCGAGCAGATCCGCAAGGACCTCGTGCTCTCCCCGGAAGACGAGCGGGTCGCCTTCGCCGCCTCCGCAGAAGAAGCCGCCAAGGGAGCCCATGCCCTCCTCGTCCTCACCGAGTGGGATGCCTTTAAAAACGCGGACTTCGAGGCCATCTACGAAAACATGCTCAAGCCTGCCTGGATCTTCGACGGCAGAAACGTCCTCGACCGCCCGAAGCTCGAGCAGATCGGCTTTAAAGTTTACAGTATCGGCAAACCCCTCGGCAAAAGCTGAACAGATAGACACCTACCTACTCTCAGCTTCAGCTTTCCTCTTTCTTAATTTCTACTTCTCCACCCATGCCCATCGCCCTCATCACCGGAATCACAGGCCAGGATGGTTCCTACCTCGCCGAGCAGCTTCTCGCCAAGGGCTACACGGTGCATGGCATGATCCGCCGCGCCTCAAACTTCAACACCCAGCGCATTGAGCACCTGTTCAATGATCCCGAGATCTATAACCAGCGTCTCTTTCTGCATCACGGCGACCTCACCGACTCCAGCAACCTGAACCGCCTGCTGGAAAAAATCGGGCCTAACGAAATCTACAACCTCGCCGCCCAGAGCCACGTCAAAGTCTCCTTCGAAGTCCCCGAATACACCGCCGAGGTGGACGGCCTGGGCACCCTGCGGTTTCTCGATTCCATCAAGGAAGTCGGCCTGGAAAAACGCGCCCGCTTTTACCAGGCCTCCACCAGCGAGCTCTTCGGTCTCGTTCAGGAAGTTCCCCAGACCGAAAAGACCCCCTTCTACCCCCGCTCTCCCTACGGCGTAGCCAAGCTCTACGGCTACTGGATCGTGGTTAACTACCGCGAATCCTACGGCATCCACGCCAGCAACGGCATCCTCTTCAATCACGAGTCCCCGCGCCGTGGTGAAACCTTCGTCACCCGCAAGATCACCCGCGCCGCCGGCCGCATCCGCGAAGGCATGCAGCAGGATGTCGCCCTCGGCAACTTGGGGGCTCAACGCGACTGGGGTTATGCCCCGGAATACACCGAGATGATGTGGCGCATGCTTCAGCAAGAGCAGCCCGGCGACTACGTCTGCGCCACCCAGGAGACCCACACCGTCCGCGAATTCTGCGAGCATACCTTTGCCGCCGTGGACATGCCGCTGACCTTTGAAGGTGAAGGCGAAAACGAAGTCGGCCGCGATGAAAAAGGCATCGTGCGCGTCAAGGTGAACCCCAGCTATTACCGCCCTGCGGAGGTCGAACTCCTCATCGGCAATCCTGAAAAAGCCCGCCGTGAACTGGGCTGGGAGCCCAAGGTCACCTTCGTCGAACTCGTCCAGATCATGGCCAAAGCCGACTGGGACCTCGCCAAAAAAGAAAAGCTCCTCGCCGCCTGAACCCGCATAGCCTCCTCCCATGTCTTTCCTCGATTCCCGCATCTACGTCGCCGGTCATCGTGGCATGGTGGGCAGTGCCCTAGTCAGGGCCATTCATGAACGCGGAGGAAAGAATGTCCTCACCGCCACCCATGCCGAGCTGGACCTGCGCCGCCAGGCCGATGTTGAAAGTTGGTTAGGCCAGAACAAGCCCGACACCGTCATCCTGGCCGCCGCCAAAGTGGGCGGCATCCACGCCAACAGCACCTACCCGGCAGACTTCATCTATGACAACCTCATGATGGCCGCCAATGTCATCCATGCGGCCTATTCCTCTGGGGTGAAGCGTCTGCTCTTTCTCGGCAGCTCCTGCATCTATCCCCGCCTAGCCCCGCAGCCCATGCCGGAAGACTGCCTGCTCACCGGCCCACTCGAAGGCACCAACGAAGCCTACGCCCTCGCCAAGATCGCCGGGCTGAAACTCTGCCAGCACTACCGCAACCAGTATGGCGTGACGTTCCACTCCGCCATGCCTACCAACCTCTATGGCCCAGGCGACAACTATCACCCGGACAACTCCCACGTCATCCCCGGCCTGCTGCGCCGCTTTCATGAAGCCAAGGTGAATCAGGCCGAGGCTGTCACCGTCTGGGGCACCGGCACGCCTTTGCGCGAATTCCTCCACGTGGATGACCTCGCTGAAGCCTGCCTGCATCTCCTTGAACTCGACAACCCGCCCGACTGGGTCAACGTGGGCAGTGGCCAGGAATGCAGCATTGGTGAACTGGCCCTGACCGTTAAGCGTGTCGTGGGCTACGAAGGCGAACTCCGTTTCGACACCACCAAACCCGACGGCACCCCGCGCAAGTTGCTCGACTCCCATCTGATCCAGAACCTCGGCTGGAAACCCCGCGTTCCTCTCGAAGAAGGATTGCGCGAGGCCTATGCAGCCTTCGTCAGCACCCTTTAGCCAGAGGAACCCAGCCTCACCCATGATGAGGCCGGACAGCTCTTTCCCATCCTTTAAATCACCCGGTCATTGCCACCATCCACAGGGATCTGGGCACCGGTGACCTTCGAGAACAGAGGCGAGGCCATGGCAGAGACCATGTTACCGATGTCCTTGCTCTTGATCTCCACCTTCATGAGGTTCTTGGTCTTGTACTCATCCACCGTCATGCCGTAGCGCTCAGCACTCCGCTGCAAAGCTTCTGGAGTCCAGAGCTTGGTGTCGAACACGGCATCTGGATGAACGATGTTCACCCGGATGCGGTAAGGAGCCAGTTCCAGGGAGGCCACACGGCAGAGCTGCGTGAGTGCTGCCTTGCTGCAGGAGTAGGCCGAGGCACCAGGGCCAGGGGCCTTGAAGTTACGGCTGCCCACAAAGATGATGCTGGCATCCAGGCCCAGCTTCACATACGGGATCACCTTGTTCATCAGCTTCTGGTGGCTGGTGAGGTTGATCGAGATGGTGCGGTCCCAGTCGTTCTGGGCCATGACATCGAGATGCTCGTTCTTCGGGAAGATCCCCGCATTGCTGACCACGATGTCAATGCCGCCGAACTCACGCACCACGAACTCGATGGCGTCCTGCACAGGCTGGTCCTCGGTGAGGTTCACTACGATGCCGATGCCGCCGATCTTCTTCATGATCTCAGGGATCTCCTTGTCGATGTCCAGACCGATGACCTGGGCACCTTGTTCAGCGAGGCTTTCCGCGATGGCGAAGCCGATACCTGCCGCACAACCCGTGACGAGAGCCACCTTGCCCTGATGCACCTTGCGGGCCGGGCCTTTGCGCAGCTTGGCCTGCTCCAGCTCCCAATATTCGATGTCGAAGATGTCCTTCTCCGGCAGAGGCTCCCAGCCACCCACCGCCTCACCCAGTTGCACGGTGGCCAAGGTGGACTCGGAGATATCAGCCACAATCTTGGCGTCTTTGACGGTATCGCCAAAGCTCACCACTCCTTGGTTAGGCCAGATGGCAAAACGTGGCGCGGCATCCAGCATGGTGTGGCCACTGGCGTTGCGGTCAAAGTAGGCTTTGTAGTCCTCGGCAAACTTCTGCACGGAAGCCTCGATGTCTTCGCCGATGAAAGCGGGGGCACCCTTGGTGCGGATGCTGTGATCCGGTGTCAGAGGACCGCGTGTGCCAAAGTCCGCCACGGCGGGCAAATTGGCGTAGCCCACAGCTTCAGCGCTGGCATTGAGACGGGCGATCTGGGGAACACCGCGCTTCTGGGAAACGACCTGGCGCAGCTTGGCCAAGGCCTTGAGATCTGTTGCCGCTTCACCGGTGGCCAGAGGGGCCGAAGTCTTCTTAGCCAGAAACTCTTCGGCCTGCGTGACCATTTCGATGTGCAGTTCGTAGCTCTTTCGGGCATCGTCATCAAAGGTGAAGAGGCCGTGCTTCAGCAGCACCATGCCCTGGATGCCTTCGGCGCGCAGGTCGCGCCCGGCGATGAGATCGGCCACCGTCTTGGCCAGGATGAAACCTGGCATCACATAAGGGACCACAATAACACGGTTGCCGAAGACTTCCTTCACGCGGGCTTCGCCCTCGGCATTGCAGGTCAGGGCCGAAATAGCGTTGGCATGGCTGTGATCCACAAAACGGAAAGGCAGGATGGCATGCAGGATGGCCTCGATGCTGGCCGCAGGGGCGTTCGGGTTGGTCATCGCAGCGCGCTGCTGGAGGACCATGTCCGCGTCACTCATGGTCGCGAGCTTGGACATCTTGATGAGGGCATCCTGGCGCACCGGGGAGAATCCTTCGCGCTCAATGGTGCCGAGGTCCCAGCCGCTGCCCTTGACGTAGCAAAGCTCCACATCGTCACCGAAGAAGTCTTTCTCCGTGACTTTGACGGAGGTGTTGCCACCGCCATGGAGCACCAGGGCAGGATTGCGCCCGAGCAGGCGGCTGGTGTAGACGCGCTGGCCCAGCAGGTCGGTTCCAAAGGTGGCGGCTTCTGTATCGTTCCAAAGGCTTTGCATGGTCGGGGAAAGGGAGTGGCAGACTTCCGGTGGATGGGCCGGGGGCGCAAGGGGATTTTGGTCAAGGTCTTGCTCAGTGCACGACGAAGTGCTGTTCACATGTATCGTCCTAGGTTGGGAACCTGCCTAGACATGGAATGATATAAGATATCCCGGAGCTGCCGCAGGGTCCGCCGGGCGCTGAGGCTGTCCTGGCAGAGGACTTTGACCGTGAAGCCACCTGCGGAGAGGGGGCTGTGCCCCAAATAGACCTCAGGGCTGTTCAGAGCCTCCAGTTCGGCCATGGGCAGTGACTCAGTCCCGATGACAAAGCAGCTCAAATAATGTGTTTGGGCATGCAGGAGGCGCAGGGAGTCCAGGCTGTGATCGTCGGGAGATAGACGATAGCGTTCCCTGGCAGCGAGTTTTTCGCCGGTCCAGACGTCCAGGTCCCAGAGGAGTTCGCCGTACCGGAAAACCTCGCCACTGGCGACACGGCCGGGAGAAAGCCAGTCGAAATAGAGCAACTGCCCCTCTGAGGCCACGCGCAGTTCGGTTTTCTGGTGATAACGGGCCCCGGCCTGGGGAATGAAGGGCTCGGGGTAAAATTCCAAGAATGCCCCTGCCTGGACCGTGAAAGTTTGCTGCACCTTTGCAGGCCCCCCGCTGCGTGATTTATAAACGCGGCTGGCGCTGGGGGTGGTGAGGACGATGGAGGCCCCCGTCTCGGCCACAACATTCAGCTCAATGGCATCACCATCGAAGATTCCGGCGGTGGGATTGACAATGTTCACCACCAAGGCTCCGGCATCTTCATGGGGCTTGCTCAGATGAAGCGGGGCCCGGAAGGATTGCTCACGCAGGTAGGTTTGTCCTGCCGGATAACAGGAGGCCGTGAGGTGGAGATGACCGCGCATGGGGAGGGACTCAGACGAAGAGGTAGTCGCGTTTGAGCCAGCCGATGAGTTCGTCTTTTCCCTTTTCGGATTTCATGTCGGCAAAGATGAAGGGTTTGTCACCGCGCATGAGCTTGGAATCGCGGGCCATGACATCGAGGTCAGCACCAACGTAGGGGGCGAGATCAATCTTGTTGATGAGGAGGAGGTCGCTATTGCGGATGGCCGGGCCGCCTTTGCGGGGGATCTTGTCTCCTTCGGCGACATCAATGACGAAAATGAAAACATCAGCAAGCTCCGGGGAGTAGGTGGCGGAGAGATTGTCACCGCCGCTTTCGATGAGCAGCAGTTGCAGGTCGGGATGGCGTTTCTCCAGCTCGATGACGGCGGCCATGTTCATGCTGATGTCATCACGGATGGCGGTGTGGGGACAACCGCCGGTTTCGACGCCCATGACACGGTCGGCAGGCAGGATGTTCTGGCGGAGGAGAAACTCGGCATCCTCGCGGGTATAGATGTCGTTGGTGATGACGGCCAGGGAGTATTCCTCCTTCAGCCATTCGCAAAGGCGCAAGACGCACATGGTTTTGCCGGAGCCAACAGGGCCGCCGATGCCGATACGGAGAGGACGTGGGTTGCTCATGAGATGAAAAGTCGTTCGTTGGCGCGCGCATGGCGCATGGAGGCGATTTCGAGAAGCGGATTGAACCAGCCGATGCGCTCGGCAGGGGCGGCGATGAGGCCTTCCAGATGAGGAGCCAAGGAGACCATGGCAGCACGGATGATGAGCTGACAGCGCTCCTGCCCCAGACGCATCAGCTTCATGGAACTGATGGCATAACCGCTGATGCTTTGAAGGGAGAAAGCGCAAAGAGCGGCAGCGACAGGCAGGTGGCGAAGTTCCAAGGCACAGGCGATGAGATGATGGCAGGGAGCCCCGCTTTGCCCATAAGCTGCGAGAGATGGATCGGGATCGAGCTTCTGCACCAGCGACAGACGGCGTGAACCGAGCTGGCGGCTGGCTTGGCGCAATTCCACTGCGAGTTTCCAAGCATCCAATTCCTCATCCAGAAGGCGGAGATTTGCGTGATCACCGCATGCCGCAACCTTGTGGGCTTTCACCAAAAAGGGAAGCTCAAAGGCCAGCAGACCGGGGATGATCTGCTGCTGAAGGAAAGTTTCCAACTGGTCGGGATTTTTCACCGCGCCCCGCTGCACCAGTTCTTCCAGCCCCATGGAATGTGCATAAGCTCCCGAAGGGAACTGGGAGTCGTTCACCTGCAAAAGCCAGGGCAGCCATTCAGGAAGCATGGGCTGTGACACGTAGGGGGTTAAAGACGACCTCGATCTCCTCATAGGCCCAGCCTTCTCGTTCGAAAAGCTGCAGCACGGCCACATCATGGGTGATGCGGATGAGGGTGTCCACAACCTGAACTCCCAGATGAAGATTACCGATCTTCCAGCCCATGAGGGCAGCCTCCTCTAGCGAGCCTGGGCGGAGCTGATAAACAAGTTCCGGTTGCTGGCGCACGATGTATTCCGTCGACTCCGTCTGATGGATGACACCGCCATGCCTGAGCCGGGATTCCAGGTCAAAGCCGAACTCCGTGCCATCGGCCGCGACACCCCGCCAACGGCGCTTGAGAAAAAGCCGCCGCTCAACGAGCAACTCGACCTGCTCCTCGACAGGCCGCAGGGGCGTGTCTGAGAGCATCCGTTGGATCAAGATCATCAGAACAAAAAGTAACGTTGGGCCATGGGGAGGACACTGGCTGGTTCGCAGCGCAGTTCGCGGCCATCAGCTTTCACGGTGTAGGTGTCCGGGTCCACTTCGATCTTCGGCAGGTAGTTGTTCCAGAGCATGTCATGCTTGCTGACGGTGCGGCAGGTTTTGACCGCGCTGAGAGTCTTGCAAACCCCGAGGGCCTTGACGACACCACTTTGCAGGGCGGCCTGGCTGACGAAGGTGAGGCTGGTGCTGAACTTGGCGCGGCCATGAGCCGCAAACTGATGGCGATACATCATGGGCTGCGGTGTGGGAATGCTGGCATTGGGATCGCCCATGTTCGCCATGGCAATGAGGCCGCCTTTGAGGATGACCTCGGGTTTGACGCCAAAAAAGGCAGGCTTCCAGACGACGAGATCGGCCAGTTTGCCCACCTCGATGCTGCCGACTTCATGGGAGATGCCGTGGGTGATGGCGGGATTGATCGTGTACTTGGCCACGTAACGAAGGGCGCGGTAGTTATCGGCGGCCTGGTGTTCCGGGCCATCCAGTTTGCCGAACTGCACCTTCATCTTGTGCGCCGTCTGCCAGGTACGGGTGATGACCTCGCCAAGGCGGCCCATGGCCTGGCTGTCGCTGGACATCATGGAAATGGCCCCGAGATCATGGAGCAGGTCTTCGGCGGCAATGGTCTCCGGGCGAATGCGAGATTCGGCAAAGGCAACGTCTTCGGGGATCTTCGAGTCGAGGTGATGGCAGACCATGAGCATATCGAGATGCTCATCAATCGTGTTGACCGTGAAGGGGCGGGTGGGGTTGGTGGAGGAGGGCAGTACATTGGCCTCGCCACAGACACGGATGATGTCGGGTGCATGGCCGCCCCCTGCGCCTTCCGAGTGATAGGTGTGAATGGTGCGGCCCTTAAAAGCGGCGAGGGTGCTTTCGACAAAACCGGCCTCGTTCAGGGTATCGGTATGGATGGCCACCTGGACATCAAGCTCATCCGCCACACCGAGACAGGTATCAATGGCGGCGGGGGTGGTGCCCCAGTCTTCATGCAGCTTCAGGCCGATGGCTCCGGCGAGGACCTGCTCGCGCAGTGGGCCGGGAGTGGAGCAGTTGCCCTTGCCAAGAAAACCGAGGTTCATGGGGTATTCATCCGCCGCCTCCAGCATGCGGTGCATGTTCCAGATGCCGGGGGTGCAAGTGGTGGCGTAGGTGCCGTGGGCGGGACCAGTGCCGCCGCCGATCATGGTGGTAACGCCGCTAGCGAGGGCGTGATCAATCTGCTGAGGGCAGATGAAATGGATGTGGGTGTCAATGCCCCCGGCGGTGATGATGCAGCCCTCACCCGCGATGACTTCCGTGCCTGCGCCGATGACCATGTCGATGCCATCCTGAAGCATGGGATTGCCCGCATGGCCGATGCCGACGATGCGGCCGTATTTGATGCCGATGTCCGCCTTGATGACGCCCTGCACGGCGTCAAGGATGGTGGCGTTGGTGATGACGAGATCCAGGCAGTCGGCATCCAGGGCGAGGCAGGACTGGGCCATGCCATCGCGAATGACTTTGCCGCCGCCGAATTTCACTTCATTGCCGTAGCCACCCTTCTCCGCGATGAGGTCGCGCTCGACCTCGATAAAAAGTTCAGTGTCTGCCAAGCGCACCTGATCCCCCACGGTGGGCCCGAACATGCTGCTGTGCTGTTTGCGCGTGATCTTCATGCGGGCAGAGGTCCATTGACGAGGTTGTTGAGGCCATAGACCTCGCGTTTTCCAGCGAAGGCGACGACCTCGACTTCGCGGGTGTCGCCGGGTTCAAAACGAACGGCGGTGCCTGCGGGAATGTTGAGGCGAAAGCCAAGGGAGGCGGCACGGTCAAAATCGAGAGAGGTATTTACCTCATAGAAATGAAAGTGGCTGCCGACCTGAACGGGGCGGTCGCCGGTGTTGGCGACGACTAGCTTCCGAGTGGCCAAACCGACATTGGCATCGAGATCGCCTGCGCCTTGAGGATGGATGATTTCTCCGGGGATCATGTCAGCGCACGGGGTTGTGGACGGTGACCAGCTTGGTGCCATCGGGAAAAGTGGCTTCCACTTGGACTTCGTGGATCATTTCGGGGATGCCTTCCATGACTTCGTCACGCTTCACGATGGTGGTGCCGTAGCTCATGAGGTCTGACACGCTGCGGCCATCGCGCGCGCCTTCCATGATCTCAGCAGAGATGAGGGCGATGGTTTCAGGATAGTTGAGCTTCACGCCACGGTCGCGGCGGCGGCGTGCCACATCCGCAGCGACAACGATCAACAGCTTTTCCTGTTCACGAGGGGACAGATGCATAGCGGATGATCAGTGAGAGGCAACGGTGGAAGGGCGACGGAACGAGTGGGCCAGGAGAGCCACAGACCAGCCTGCGAAGGCGAGTGTGGCAGTGGTGAGCAACACCCCGGCCATGTAGGGCAGACCCACGGCCTCCAGGGGCCAGGCCAAGCCGTGGCCATTGCCCTGCAAGAGTGCAGCCAAGCCCAGCCAGGCGAGCAAGCAGACATGGTGGTAACGATGGCCCGCAGCGAGCCATAAGAGAGGCCCGGCAAAGGCCAGCCAAGCAGCCGCAGAAGCACCTGGAAAAACTACACCTTGCAGACCAGCCAAAGCGCCGACGGCCAGCCCTGCCAGCAGGACGGAAGCAGCGCCTCCCGCGCGCTTTCGGGAGGCTGCGGCGAGTAAGGCCCCGGCGGTGATGGCAAAAAACCAATGTTCCATGCCGAGGAGTGGATGCCTGGCCCCGGCCAGGAAAGCGGCACCGACGTCAAACTCATCCACATCCTCCATGCCGGGAGGCAGGTGGTGGGCATGAAGCGGGGCCGAAGCCAGCAGCAGGAAGGAGAGAACTGCGAGCGCAGGGAGGCGGCGCAGCAAGGAACTGGGGTGGGACAGAGACAGGCGAGGCATGGTTGAAGGAGATCCCGGGGTTAGACAGTGAGATGTTCTTTCACCACTTCATCCGTGAGATCCTTGTTAGCTCCCTGAGCAACGACCGTGCCACGATCCATGATGTAAAAGACATCTGCGAGTTCACGGCAGAAATCGAGGTATTGTTCCACCAGCAGGATGCTCATGCCGTCCTCCGAACGGAGGATCTTGAGCGCATCGCCGATCTGGTCAATGACATTGGGCTGAATGCCTTCGGTGGGTTCATCGAGGATGAGCACCTTAGGCTCGGTGAGCAGGGCGCGGGCGATGGCGAGCTGCTGCTGCTGACCGCCGCTGAGCATGCCGCCTTTGCGAGGCAGGAACTCTTTGATGATGGGGAAGAGGGTGAAGATGCGGTCGAGCTTCTCCTTGTTTTTCAAGCCGCGCGCCGTGGCACCGAGCATGAGATTTTCCTCCACGGTTAGGAAGGGGAAGATGTCACGGCCCTGGGGCACATAAGCTAGGCCCAGACGGGCACGATCCTCGGGAGCGAGGCGGGTGATGTCGGTGCCATCGAGGACGACCGTCCCTGAGCTGGGCTTGAACAGGCCGACGATGGTGCGGAGGGTGCTGGTCTTGCCGACGCCGTTGCGGCCCATGAGGCAGCAGAGCTGGCCCGCAGGGACCGTGAGGTCCACGCCGCGAAGAATGCGGCTACCGCCAATGGAAGCATGAATGGAAGTCAGATTAAGCATGTTGTTAGGCGGCTTTTTTGCGTCCGAGGTACACTTCGATCACGCGGGGGTCGTTCTGCACGGCATCCACGCTGCCTTCACAGAGGACGCTGCCCTGATGGAGGACGGTGACCTTGCGGCCGGTGGCAATCTGTTTCACAAAGACCATGTCATGCTCGATGACGATGATGCTGTGCTTGCCTGCGAGCTTGAGAAGAAGCTCTCCGGTAAGGGCGGTTTCGTCATCGCTCATGCCGGCGGCAGGCTCGTCGATGAGGAGGAGCTTTGAGTTCTGTGCGAGGAGCATGCCGATCTCCAGCCACTGTTTCTGACCGTGGGAGAGGGAGCCAGCGAGATCGGTGCGGCGGCTGCCGAGATTGATCGTTTTGAGGATCTCATCGATGCGGTCCACATCGGTGCTGGTGGTCTTGCTGAAGAGAGTCTTCCAGACACCGCGCACCCCTTCCAGGGAGAGAAGGAGGTTTTCGAAAACGGTGTGCTCGGTGTAAACGGTGGGGGTCTGGAACTTGCGTCCCACACCGAGGCGGACGATCTCGTGCTCACTCAAAGGCACGAGCTCGGTCAAGGCCCCAAAGGTGATGGTACCCGTGTCGGGCTTGGTGCGACCCGTGATGAGGTCGAGGAAGGTGGTCTTGCCCGCGCCATTCGGGCCGATGACCGTGCGCAACTCCCCCTCAGTGAGGTAGAAATTGAGATCGGTGATGGCTTTGAAACCAGCGAAGGATTTGTTCACGCCTTCGGCATTCAGGATGAGAGGATTGTCCATGAGCGGGGAAAATTAGGCGGCTTCTTCCTCAGGTTTCTGGAGAGGGGGCAAATCGGGCTCGGTCTGGCGGCCGCGCTTTTTCAGCCAGTCGCGGATCATGCCGGGGACGCCGACGATGCCTTTCGGCAGGAAGAGAACGACGATGATGAACATGCCGCCGAGGATGATGAGCCAGAGATCTGGATATGCACGGGTGGCCCAGCTCTTCAGCGCATTGACACTGATGGCCCCGACTATGGGCCCGATGAGGGTGCCACGCCCGCCGACAGCGGTCCAGACGACGGCTTCGAGGGATTTTTCGGTGGTCATCTCGCTGGGGTTAATGATGCCGACCTGGGGGACGTAGAGGGCCCCGCCAATGGAACCAATGAGGGCACTGAGGACAAAGATGAAGAGCTTGAAGTTAGGCGAGGAGTAGCCGCTGAAGAGGACGCGATTTTCACTATCGCGCACGGCCTGCTGGACGAGACCGAAGCGGCTACGGGTGAGGCAGCGGAGGCCGACATAAACGGCGGTGAGGACAACGGCGGTGACGATGAAGAGGCCGCGCTTTGTCCCTGGGCTGCGGATGTCAAACCCGAGGATGAAGCGGAAGTCGGTGAAGCCGTTGTTGCCGCCCATGAGCATGTCATTGCGGAAGAACATGAGCGAAGCGCCATAGGTGAGCGCCTGGGTGAGGATGGAAAAGTAAACGCCCTTCACCCGCGAGCGGAAGGCCAGCCAGCCGAAGATGTAGGCCACCACGCCGGGGATGACGAGCATCATGATCATGGCAAAGGAAAAGCTGCTGAAGGGAGTCCAGAAGGTGGGGAGTCGCTCCCAACCGAGGAAGACGAGAAAATCCGGCATGTCCTTTTTATACTGGCCGAGGGTGCCGATCATGCGCATGAGGTACATGCCCATCATGTAACCGCCGAGGGAGAAAAAGAGGGCCTGGCCGAGGCTGAGCAGGCCGGTGTAACCCCAGAGAAGATCCACGCTGATGGCGAGCAGGGCGTAGCAGAGGTACTTGCCCCAAAGATTGATGGTGAAGTCGCTGACCAGGCCGCCGAGATTCAGCAGGGGAAGTACAACGATGAAGAAGAAGGCCACCACGGCGGTGATGGTCCATTCTCTTTTGGCAATAGGTCGGACTAACAAGGAATGCGTCATGATGACAGGCGGGGGGCGTGAGGTTGATCAGGATTCCAGGCTGCGGGTCTTGGTGACAAAGAGCCCGGCAGGCCGCCACTGAAGGAAGAGGATGATGGCCCCGAGGACGAGGATCTTGCCCAGGACGGGATTCCCCAGAATCTGCTGGAGCGACTGGTCCACCACACCGATGCCGATGGCACTGGCGACGGTGCCGACGAGGCTGCCGACGCCGCCGACCACAACGGTCATGAAGGCATCCACAATGTAGTTTTGCCCGAGGCTGGGACCGACATTGCCAATCTGGGAGAGGAAGGCCCCGGCGAGACCTGCGAGGCCACTACCGAAACCGAAGGTCATCATGTTCACCCGCTCCGTGCGGACGCCGAGGCAGGCAGCCATGTTGCGGTTTTGCATGACGGCACGGATGAGGAGGCCGAGGGGAGTCTTGCTGAGGAGTGCCCAGGTGCCGAAGATAATAAGGACGGCGAAACCGATGACGAAGACGCGGTTCCAGCCGAAGACGATATCGTTGACAGTCCAGTTGTCACTGAGCCAGGAGGGGCTGTTGACCTGCACATTGTTCGACCCGAAGACGAGACGGAAAAGCTGCTGGAGGACGAGCGAGACGCCCCAGGTGGCGAGGAGACTTTCCAAAGGACGGCGATAGAGAAAACGAATCACGCCGCGCTCCAAAGCGAGGCCGACGAGGGCGGCCATGATGAAGGCCATGGGCAGGGCGATGACAAAGTACATCTCATACAACCAGCCGGTGGAATGCATGCCGGGGAGGCTGACCTTCATGCCGAAGGGGGAGAGGGCGAGCCCCTCTGCAAAGAGGCACTGGACGACGTAGGTGGTGTAGGCACCGACGGCGATGAGCTCGCCATGGGCCATGTTGATGACGCCCATCAAACCGAAGGTAATGGCCAGGCCGATGGCGACGACCAGGAGCACGGAACCGAGGGAGAGGCCACGGAAGAGGGTGCCGAAGAAATTGACGGTGGTGCGGTGAGACTCGACAGCCGCCAGGGCTTTTTTCGCAGCCGCGAGGAGTTCTTTGTCACCGGCTTTTTCGGCCTCCTTGACGACGCTTTCGAGAGAGTCTTTGGCACTGAGCGGATGGATGTCTGCGAGGGCGGTGCAGCCTGCGAGGCGGACGGCTTTATCCGGGCTGCGCAACTGGGTGAGGGCGATGGCCTCCTGCACGGCGCGTTTGACCGAAGAGTCGGTTTCGACCTGGAGGCGTTGTTCGAGAATGGGGAGCTTGGCGACGTCGCGCTCCATGCCCATCTGGGTGATGGCGAGCATTCGATCCTTGGCCTCGGGAGCGGTGAGTTTGGAGAGGTCCAGGAGGGACTTCATGGCGCGGCGGATGCTGCTGTCGGTCTCGGCAATTTCTGCGCGGGCGGGTGAGACGCGGATGACGGCGCCTTGAGCATCTTTGAGAGGCTCTTTGGTATCCAGGCGGAGGGCGGTTTCTTTTTTGGTGGCATCGGGATCGCCCGCGAGGGTGACGGCGATGTATTTGTCATCGGCCCCTTCGACGAGGTAGATGGAGCCGCCTTTCCAGGCATCGAGCAGAGGCTCAAGATCGGGGTCGCTCATGCCGGTGAGGGAGTTGATGAGCTTGACCTGGGCGTCGCTGTCTTCGGTGAGGACGACGGCTTCCGCGATGATGGCGCGGGCGCTTTTGGCCTCTTGGGCCGAGGAAAGGGAACTCGAGAGAAGAGTGGCCAGGAGGCAGAATAACCAGGCTTTTTTCATGGCAGGCAAGTCAGTGAACCGATGGGCAGGAGTGCAGCTTTGATGCCACGGGCGGACATTGAATCCGGGATATGTGCAAGGTGAGAGAAAGGGGCGGCCCACGACCAAACGGGCCGCCCCAGGATATGATCCACCCACCTCCTGTGAGAGGGCGGGTGGTGCAGGGTGGGAGATTACTTGGTCTTGAAGGTGCCTTTCAGGAAGGGCTCGCCGTAGACGTTGTCGTAGGACTTGAGGATCTTGAACTGGCCGTTGGCCTTGGTTTCACCGATGAAGACGTTTTTGGTGACGTGGTGATTTTTCTGGCTGGTGACGGTGCCGGCAGGGCCTTCGAAGCTGATGCCTTTTTCAAGTTCAGCGATGACCTTTTCCACCTCGAAGGTGCCAGCCTTTTCCACAGCGGCTTTCCAGAGATAAACACCGACGTAACTGAGGACCATGGGGGAGCAGGTGACGCGACCATCCTTGACGATCCCGGGAACGTCGCTCTTCGCCAGCCAGGCATCGAAGTCGGCGATGAACTTTTCATTGGCGTCAGACTTGATGGACTGGAAGTAGGTCCAGCAGCCAAGCTGCCCAACCAATTGTTTGGCAGGGAGGCCGCGGAATTCATCTTCCGAGATGGAGAAGCTGACGACGGGGCAGGTTTCAGCCGTGAGGCCAGCGGCGGCGTATTCCTTGAAGAAGGGGACATTGGTATCGCCATTCAGGGTGCTGATGACGCAGGTGTCGCCACCGGCGGCGTACTGCTTGATCTCAGAGACGATCTGCTGGTAGTCGGTGTGGCCGAAGGGGGTGTATTTGCCTGCGGAGATGATCTTGCCGGACTCGTCCTTTTTGAAACCGCCGCCGATGTTTTCCAGAGGCACGCCTTTGCTGAGGAGGTACTCCAGAAGCACGAGGTTGGTGGTCTGGGGATAGACGTAGTCGCTGCCGAGAAGGTAGAATTTTTTGAAGCCTTTTTCGAGCATGTAATCCACAGCGGGGGTGGCCTGCTGGTTCACGGCCTCGGCGGTGTACATGATGTTGGGAGACATTTCCTCGCCCTCATACTGGACAGGGTAGAAGAGGAGGCCTTTGTTGGACTCGAAGACCGGGAGGACGGACTTGCGGCTGACGGAGGTCCAGCAGCCGAAGGTGACGGAAACCTTGTCCTGCTCAAGGAGTTGCTTGGCCTTTTCGGCGAAGAGGGGCCAGTTGGAAGCGCCATCGACGACGACGGGTTCGATCTTTTTGCCGAGGACACCGCCCTTGGCGTTGATCTCGTCAAAGGTGAAGAGGAGGACATCGCGGAGGGAGGTCTCCGAGATAGCCATGGTGCCGCTGAGGGAGTGGAGAACGCCGACTTTGACGGTCTCCTGAGAGTGGATGACGGGGGTAAGCGAGGCGAGGGCCGCCGCGATGGCAAGGCGGGACAGTTTGAGAGAAAATTTCATGAGTCAGAAAAGGATGGAATCCGTGAGAAGAGAGGGGTGCCGCGTGTGGGCATGGTTTAAGAAAGGTGCACCTGGCATGGACGCCCGATGCACCTGGATGGGAGGGGACCTTAGAAGGTGATCACCACGCCGGCACGGCCACGGATGAAGCCTTCATCCGGGTTGGTGACGATGACATTGTCATTGGTGTAGAAGTAATCTACGGAGGCGGTGAGGGCGACGTGCTTGGAGACAGGCAGCGTGGCATTGAGGCCAGCGGAAGCGAAGCCGAAGCCGGCCTGGCCGCCGTGGTAGTTGTGGGTGTCATAGCTCAGCGCGATGGGGGCGGCGAGGGTGACGGGACCACACTTGGTGGTGGGATTGATACCCACCTGAACGACGACGCCTTCACCGAAGGCCTCTGCGGCACCGCGATCAAAACGGCCGTGGAGGAGGAGGTAGGGATTCAGCATGCCGCTGTAATCCACGCGGAAGTCGATGATTTTTTCCGTGTTGCCGCCGTAGTTCCAATATTGGTTAATCAGGGTGAACTTGAACTTGTCCATGGTGTAGGACATGCCAGCCCAGACATCGATTTCCTGGACGCGGTTCCCGAGGGTGGAGTTGGACTCAAGGTTGTCGTTGATGTCCATCCAGGTCCCGACGAAGAAGGTGAAGTTGCTGGTGAGATTAAAATTAACGGCGAGGGAGGGGTGAAAGAGAGGATCCTCCCAGGACTGCCCGGCGCGCCAGATGTCCTGACCGTAGGAGACGAAATGCGAATCCATGAGCAAGGAGAGAGTGCCTGTGACGAGGGGTGGCCCAGGCGGGGTCTCCACCGGCGGGGCGGGGGGAGTTCCAGCAAGGAGGGCACCGGAGGTCAGGGAAAGGACCGAGGTGGCCAGGAGGCATTTATTGAGCATCGCATGCAACGAGCACTTTAATTTCATCGTATTGATTCGCGTTAGTGTTGATTCGCTAATCCGCCTGGCAGGGAAATCCGGTCTCAAACGAATCCTTGTCAGGCGGTCAGCGATACTAATGTGCTGAGCATCATGCGTGCCATTTCCCATTAGGATAATGGACAGATGATATGATGATTTGGATTTAGCGGAGGCAGCCAACGAGGGAGGGGAAAGCGGCGTCCTTTTTACGTACGTAGCAGTGGACTGCCGAAGGACGGGGATGGGCGGGGATGCGGGAATGTTGCTTGCTGCGAAGGCAAAGCCGATGCTCTATTTGGCCATGCCCGCCAAAGCCGCCCTCAAAATCAAACTGAAGAAGAAGCCCGGCAAGAAGATCAAGGAGAAGGTCTTGCCTGCGCTGAAGGCCGTGCCGTTCTGGGTGGGATTTGACCTGGGTGGCACGAAGATGCTGGCCTGTGTGCTGGACGCTGATTACAACGTGCTGGGAACTGCGCGGAAGTCCACCAACGGATCCGACGGGCAGATCAAGGGACGCAAGAAGATCGTGACCGCGATTCAGGAGGCGATTGCAGCGGCGGGAGTGGACCCGAAAGGGCTGCAGGGGATTGGCATCGGGTGCCCGGGGCTGGTGAATCCAGAGAAGGGCATCCTGATCAATGCGCCGAATCTGGGCTGGAAGAACATGGGGCTGACGGGCATTTTAAGGACGGCCTTCAAGAAGCCGGTGGCGGTGCTGAATGATGTGGATGCGGGGACCTTTGGCGAATACAAGCTGGGAGCCGGCAAAGGGGCGCGTTCACTGCTGGGGATCTTTCCCGGAACGGGGGTGGGATCGGGCTTTGTCTATGATGGCAAGCTGATCATGGGGCGGAATGTGTCTGCCATGGAGCTGGGCATGATTTATGTGCCAGGCACCCATCTGGGCAGCGCGCTGCCTGGGGCGGTGATGATCGAGGATTTGACCAGCCGTCTGGCGGTGGCCTCGCAGGCGGGGGTGGCCTGCTATCGCGGGCAGTTGCCGGAGCTGGATAAGAAGACGCGTGGCAACCTGCGGGACATCCGCAGCAAGGCGCTCTCCGCAGCCTATAACTCAGGGGAACCGGCGGCGGTGGCGATGATCCGCAGCAGCGTGGCCTATCTGGGCATGGGCATCGCGGCGGTGGTGAACCTGCTGGCGCCGGACCACATCACGCTGGGAGGCGGGCTGGTGGAGGAAATCCCGCAGGTGTACCTGACGCTGCTGAAGGAAGAGGTGAACCGCTACGCGCTGCCGGGACTGAGCCGGGGCATCCGGTATTCACTGGCCAAGCTGGGCGGCAATGCGGTGGCCATCGGCAGTGTGGCTTGGCTGAGAGAGCAGAAGCCGTGAGTACGTTCCTGAACAAGCGCCCGACCCAATCCCCTAACCAACCCTTTGTCAGTTCTGTCATGTCTGAACCGTCTGCCCCCCCGTCTGCCGAGCACGCCATCATCTATGTGGGCGCGGCCTCCCTGTCCCTCATCATTGGGACCCGGAATGAGTCTGGCACTTTCAGCCTGCTGGAGCATCTGGACAAGCCGCTGCCGATGGCACGGGACATCTTCCGGACGGGCACGATCACCCGAGCGACGGTGGAGCAGGCGGCGGGCATCCTGAAGGACTATCTGCTGACCGTGCGGGAGTATGGGCTGCCGCTGGCGAATGTGCGGCTGTACAACACCAACATCCTTTCGGAAGCGGCCAACCATGAGATTTTCCTGAACCGTCTGCAAGTGAGCACGGGACTGATCGCCCGGCTGATTGACGACGGGGACATGACACGTCTGGTCTATCAGATCGGTCTGCGGATGCTGAAAAAGAATCCCGAGCTGAGGGAGGGCCACACGTTCGTGACCCACATCGGGCCGGGCAATACGCGCGCCCTGTATTTCAAAAACGGGCGGCTGGCGGCGTATAGCAACTATCGGTTAGGCATTTACCGCGCCCGCGAGGCGGTAGCCGGGGCTGATGGCGAATCTGCCCAGCATCTGACGCATCTGGAGGAGCACATCCGCGGCGTGGTGGACCATCTGGCGCAGGACTACTCCGGGTATCCGATTGACAATCATGTGGCGATCGGGGCGGAGATCCAGAGCGTGGCGGCGGAGCTGACAGCAGCGAAGCAGGGAGCCTTCCGGATCACGGAGGATGAGCTGGAAAGGTTCACGGAAAAGCTGGCGGTGCTGAACCCGGATGAACTGGTGCGGAAGCTGCACGTGCACTACACGGGGGGCGAGGGCATCGTGCCGGCCCTACAGACGAACCTGGCACTGGCGCGACGGTTTGGCGATGAGGCCCTGTGGATCCCGGAAGGAGATTTCCAGCGGGAGCTGATGCTGGACCTGATGACGGCCAGCCCACATTCGGCCAACTTCCAGGATGAGGTGGTGCAGGCGGCGTGTGAGATCGGCGTGCGCTACAAGACGGACCGCAAGCATGCAGACCATGTGGCCGGTTTTGCCCAGCAGCTTTTCCGCGAGCTGCAGCATCTGCACGCCCTGGAGCCCAAGTATGAACTGGTGCTGCGGGTGGCGGCGGTGCTGCATGAGGTGGGTATGTTCATCAGCCCCCGTGAGCATCACAAGCACAGCCTGTACATCCTGCTACAGACGGAGATCTTTGGTCTTAGCAGCTCGGACGGGGAGATGGTGGCGCTGCTGGCGCGCTATCACCGCCGGTACAATCCGGAGCCAAACCACCCGACCTTTTCTGACCTGAGCCGCGAGGAACGCATGATTGTATTCAAGCTCGCGGCCCTGCTGCGCATCGCCGATGCCCTGGACCGCACACATGCGCAGCGCATCAAGACCATCCAACTGCGGCCTGAAGGCAGCCGCCTATACATCCTGACACCGGGCGTGGACGACACGACGGTGGAACAGATTGCCATCAACTCCAAGTGTGACCTTTTCCGCGAAATTTACGGCTATGACATCCTCCTCTCCAAGCCCTGACACGAAGTCTCCAAGCAAAGCGATGGCCATCAGCGAAGAACATTTCCTCAACCGTGAACTGAGCTGGCTGGCCTTCAATGAGCGGGTGCTGGCCGAAGCGGCACGCGCTGAGCTACCCGTGCTGGAACGCGTGAAGTTTCTGGCAATCACGGCCTCGAACCTGGACGAGTTCTTCATGGTGCGCGTCGGTGCGCTGCAGTTTCTGCGGGAGCAAGGACGGCGAGTGAAGGATCCTTCGGGGCTGACACCGACCCAGCAGTGGGAGCAGATCCAGCAACGGGCGACGGCTTTTGTGGAGCGGCAGTATGAGATTCTGAATGATGAGCTGCTGCCGCTGCTGCGGGAGAAGGGCATCCGCCGCCTGAACCCGAGCGAGCTGACCCCTGCGCAGCGCACTCACCTGGAAGCCTACTTCAGCGAGCACATCTTCCCGGTGCTTTCTCCTATCGCCCTGGATGATGACAAACCGCGTGTTTCTGTTCCGGCGCTGCAAATCGCGCTGCTCTGCAAGGTGCAGTCCGTGGCGGAAGGAAAGATGACGCAGAGGCTGGTGCTGTTCACGCTGCCGTCCAACCTGCCCCGGCATGTGCTGGTGCCGGAGGTGGAGAGCGGGCTGCATGCCTACCTGAATCTAGAGGACCTGCTTTCCGTCTTTCTACACCTGTATTTCCCGTCTGAAAAAGTGACGGCCAGCGCGCGGTTCCGCATCAGCCGGAACTCCGACATTGCGGTGGATGATGAGAGCTCCTTTGACCTGGCGAGCGAGATGGAGGACATCCTGGAAGCACGACTGCAGAGCCCGGCGATCCGTATCGAGATCGAGGACGGAGCGCCGCGCGATCTGGTGAAATCCATCCGTGACCTTTGCGGAGCGAAGACGGCACAGGTTTACACCGTGCCGGGTGAGCTGGACCTGCGGGCGTATTTTGTGATCTCGGGTCTGTCGGGCTTTGAGGACCTGAAGGTGGAGCCTTGGGACAGCCAGGCCTCGCCGCAGATCGAACCTGGAGAGAGCATGTTTGACGCGATCAAGCGCGGGGACATCCTGCTGCACCACCCGTATGAGTCGTTTGACCCGGTGATGCAGATGATCGAGGAAGCGGCGGCGGATCCGGACGTGATTGCCATCAAGCAGATCCTGTATCGCACGGCCAAAAACAGCCGCATCATCAGCGCGCTGATCCGCGCGGCCCAGGCGGGCAAGCACGTGACGGTGCTGGTGGAGCTGAAGGCGCGGTTTGATGAAGCCCGCAACCTGGAGCGTGCAGAAGAACTGCTCAATGCAGGTGCCCAGATCATCTACGGCGTGAGGGGGCTCAAAACTCACGCGAAGGTCTGCCTGGTGATGCGGCGGGAGGCGGGGCATCTGGTGAGGTACATGCACTTTGGCACGGGCAACTACAATGAGGCGACCTCCAAGCTGTACACGGACATCAGCTACCTGACCTGTCGACAGAACTACGGCAGCGACGCCAGTGCCTTTTTCAATACGGTGACGGGGCGCTCGCGCTTCGTGCACTTCGAGCGCATCTCGATGGCCCCCTTTGGGTTGCGGGAGCGGCTGCTTTCGATGATCCACAGCGAGACGGAACGTGCGCGCCAGGGGGAGGAGGCGGAGATCATGCTGAAGATGAATGCGCTGGAGGATCGGAAGATGATCACCGCACTGTATGAGGCCTCGCAAGCGGGCGTGACCGTGCGGCTGAATGTGCGTGGCATCTGCTGCCTGCGCCCAGGAGTGAAGGGGCTGAGCGAAAACATTCGAGTCGTGAGCATCATCGACCGCTACCTGGAGCACGCGCGCATCTACCACTTCCGCCAGGGCGGACGGCCAGTGATTTTCATCTCAAGCGCGGACTTCATGAACCGCAATCTTTCCAAGCGGGTGGAGCTGCTGGTGCCGGTGGAGGACAAGGAGGCGAAGAAGCGGCTGACGCACATCCTTGAGACCCACTTTGCGGACACTTCCCGTGGCCGGGTGCTGAAGCAGGACGGCACATGGGCACCGCCTGCCGCGAACGCCGCCAAGGCCCTGCGATCCCAGGAAATCTTTGCCAAGGAGGCGGCCAAACGCATCCGCCAGCGTAACCAGGCCCCTGATGTGCTGGTGCCGCACAGGCCGAAAGAATAAAGAACTGAGTGAAGGAGGGGGCTTCTCAACCGACGTATTGGGTGATGAAGCCCTCATTGCCTTCCGGATCGCGATAGCGGCCGAGGAGGATGGGTTCCCCCTCCCGCTGAGTGGGAACTTCGAGAATGCGGCCGCCTGCGCGCTCGATGGCGACGGCGACCTCCAACACATCCTCAAACTGAAGGCTGAGGCCGGTGGGATTGACGCTGCCGTCATGGCCGCCATGGAGGGCGAGGATGGCATCGCCACAGGAAACCTCAGACCAGAAATCGCTGACAAAGATCTGCTGAAAGCCGAGGACGGCAGTGTAAAATCGGACGGCGCGGCGCATGTCTGCCGCCAGGAGCATGAATTTGACTTTCTCTGGGCGCATCCCTGGATTATGCGCGGCTGCCTGCTGCCGTCAGTGAAAAAATGAATGCGTCTCCTGCCATGCCTGTGGATGTCGTCTGTGCCGTGATCCGGCGCGGGGAGCAAATCCTGCTGGCGCAGCGGCCACCGGGGAAACGGCTGGCCGGGCTGTGGGAGTTCCCCGGCGGGAAGGTGGATGCCGGAGAGGCCCCGGAGGAGGCGCTGCATCGCGAGCTGATGGAGGAGCTGGGCTGCGAGGTGGAGGTGTTGCAAGCCGGGCCACCCGTGCTGCATGAGTATGACTGGGGCTGGATACGCCTGTTTCCCTTTGTGTGTGTGCTGAGCCCCGGAAGCGCTGAACCACACCCGCATGAGCACACGGAACTGATTTGGGTTTTTCAAAAAAATCTCGAGCGCCCAGACCTTGCCCCGGCTGATGTGCCAGTGGTCCATTGGCTGTGCAATCCGGCCTAGATCCTGCGACACAAGTCGTTGATGCTAAGGATATTGCGAATTTTTAAAGCGCACGCTTTGCGCTGAAAATCGGGTAAAAACCCCCGCTTTATTACACAAATCTTGATATTTCGATATTTTTAAAGTTTTCTATAATTATTTGATATTTGATACAAACCATGACAAATTTCTGACGTTATCTTGAAATTTGCCATGCACACCGCCGCCCCACTCACCAGTTCGGAAATGGCTTTTGTTACTTTTGACCTGCTCAGTTTTGGAGAGATTTTGGTGCCTGACCATCCTTTGAGGTTTGGCTTTCAGGTGGACATCGTACCCTCGCAGAATGCTTGTCGTCAGATCGTGATTGGCCTGGTTTCGAAACCTCGCGAAGCGGGGGAATCGACGGGCCGGACCCATGGGTTTGCGGTGCGGGTGGATCTCGAAACCGGGGAAATTTGGGATCTGCTGAACGACAGCGGGCTGGTGGGGTGGATCGAACGGCCCATGAGCAGCTTTACGGATGAAGAGCCGCTGCTGCTGAACTGGGAGGTGGATCACCACGGGGCGGCCCTGATCCCCCGGCTGCAGATCGCAAATGAAGTCTTCCTCTATCCGGCCCTGCTGTACACCGATGGTATGGTGATGGAAACGCTAGCCGGCAGTGAATCCGAGTCTGGGGTGCAGGCGTCATTTTTGCATCCGGCGGTGTGGAAAGAGTCTTTCTAAAACACGCCCAAAGCCCTGACCGAAGGCCAAGTGGGGGTTGCCAACCTGATTTCTCCTCGCTATCGCCTGAGGATGCCCATCACCCCTGAAAGCCGCATTCTCGTCACCGGTGGCGCCGGATTTATCGGTAGCGCCCTCGTCTGGGAACTGAATCGCCGCGGCTGTGAAAACATCATCGTCTCTGACCGCCTGTGCACGGACGAGAAGTGGAAGAACCTGGTGCCGCTGAAGTTCCACGACTACGTGGACGGAGGGGACCTGGAAAAGCATCTGCGCAGCTCACCGGAGAGCCTGGGACAGTTCGATGTGATCCTGCACCTGGGTGCGTGCTCTGCCACGACCGAAAAGGATGCCGACTACCTGATGCGGAACAATTACGAGCTGACGAAGATCCTGTGCGAATGGGCGCTGTCCAGGGGCACGCGGTTTGTCTATGCCTCCTCCGCAGCGACCTACGGTGACGGTGCGCATGGGATGGATGACCAACTGGAAAATCTGCATCAACTGCGGCCGCTGAACATGTACGGCTACTCGAAGCACCTCTTTGACCTGCACGCGAAACGCACACGGATGCTGAACCAAGTGGTGGGCATGAAGTACTTCAATGTCTATGGCCCGAACGAAGATCACAAGGCGGACATGCGAAGCGTGGTGCACAAGGCCTATGGCCAGATCCTGAACACCGGGAAGGTGCAGCTCTTCAAGTCCCACCGGCCCGACTACAAGGACGGCGAGCAGATGCGCGACTTTTTGTATGTGAAGGACGCCATCCGGATGACTCTGCACCTGGCGGAGCAGACCACGGCGAACGGGCTTTTCAATCTGGGATCCGGGCAGGCGCACACGTGGGTGCAACTCGCCCAGGCCATCTTTGCAGCCCTGGGCAAGGAGCCTAACATTGAGTTTGTGGACATGCCGGAACACCTTCAGTCCAAGTACCAGTATTACACCTGTGCGGACATCACCAAGCTGCGGGAGTCCGGCTACACGCAGGATCTTTTCACGCTGAATGAAGCGGTGCGCGATTATGTGCAGGGCTACCTGGTGGGGGACAAGCGGTTGGGTGACGAAGGGGTGTGAGGGAGGAGCTCAGTGCTCAGTGCGAGGGGGGAGGGGCGAGGGGTGAGCGAAGGTTCAAAGAACGGGGCTTGGCAAGCCCCGCTCCTTGGGGGTGTGGGGAAGCTCGGGGATGACGTGATCGGACGGGGGCGGACGACGAGCGATGGGACCTATGCGTCGCATAGGTCCTATGAAGCTGGGGCGGACGGGGCCGGGTGAGCTTTCGAAAGCGCCAGGGGACTGGCGCAGTCCAGGACGCTTCGCGGCAGCGGGGATTTCCTGTGGCAATGCGGCATGCATCTGCAAGCGCATTATTTGTTAGGCGAAAAGCCTTTGACTGCCTTTGACTGCCTTTGACTGCCTTTGACTGCCTTTGACTGCCTTTGACTGCCTTTGACTGCCTTTGACTGTGGGCTGTTTTCTGGGCACCCAGGTGGGCGGAACCCGGATCAGTCGGCTGGCTTGGGAGGTGGGGAGTCCTGGGGGCCGGCCTCTTTGGCACGGCGTTCGCGGGCGGCCTGGAATTCCTTGCCGACGGCTTCGCGGTAACGTTCGCGGAGCTTTTGGACGGCTTGTACACGCTCTTCACCGGCGGTGGATTCCACGCGAGTGATGGCCTCGCGAACGAGCGGGTAGGCGACGACGCGTTCGTGAAGCTTGCGGGTTTCTTCGCGCCGTTCCGGACGGGAAAAGCTGAGAAGCTCCATGCCCATGCGCTGGACCATGATTTTGGGGAACTCGCTGGAGTCGGTGGCGGGGAGCTTGGGCAGCTCGCGGGGATCGAAATGGTCTTTGGGCTCGATCTTGGCGAGGATGGCGGCGGCTTCGGGGTCTATCTTGATGAGGGATTCGCGGATGGTGTCGCGCATTTCTTCATTGGCACGCATGGCTTTGTCCTTGGCCTCGATGACTTCCGGACGGCTCCAGACCTTGTCCAGGGCCTCGCGGACACGCTTTTTCTCGTCCTCGGGCAGCTTGTCAAAACCGTCATGACGCATGGGGGGCCTGCCACCGAAACCGGGCATGCCGCCACGCCTGTCGCTGCGATCACGATCGCCACGGTCTCCCCGGTCACCTTTCGGAGGGCCGTAGTGGGCAGGGGGTTTGTCACCACGTTCGCCTTTGGGCGGCGGGGGAGGCTCTGCGCGGGCGACCGTTGCCAGGGCCAGCAGGAGGCCAGGGAGTGCCAGGAATCGTGTCATCGCGTCAATTTTCATCGGATCGGAGGGGTGCGCAACCTCTGAACGGGAAGGTGCAGAGATCGGTGAGGTAAACCCTGGGAGTGGGGATGAGTTGCGCAGCGAGGGCGTCTTCCTTTCATGAAGGGAGGAGCTGGCCTGTGCATGGCTAGGCGAATGGATGGCGTGAAAAGGAACTCGACGACTCCCCTGCCCTGGCGACTTTCACGGTAGCCATGCTGCACCACCTGTCTTTCTGCGTCAGCGATCTGGCGCGCTCGTCCGCCTTTTATGATGCTGTGCTAGGGGCGCTGGGCTATGTGCAGGTGTGGGCAGATGATACGGCGGTGGGTTATGGGGTAGTGGGTGGGGAGGACCAGTTTGCCATCAAGCTGAGGCCAGGCCCGGTGACGGTGCCGAAATCGGGCTTTCATGTGGCCTTTGTCGCGGCATCCCGGGAGGCGGTGGTGAACTTCCACGCCGAGGCGCTGCGACATGGGGGGGCGGGACAACGGGGTGCCGGAGCTGTGCCCTGAGTATGGTGCCCATTACTTTGCAGCCTTCGTCTTTGATCCGGATGGGTACCCCATCGAGGCTGTGATCTGTGATCCGGTGTAATACGGTTTAGCGTGATGGATGGGTTTAATCGCGGCAGTTCGGGCGTCGCGCTGCGACGCGATGAGTGAAAGCGGTGTGCGCGCCACAACCGCGCCTTGAAAGGCGCGGCTAAGATACGGACGCCGCTCTGCGGCTGGGGAAAGAGGCATCGGGATGCGTATCAGGCCAAGGAGACATGAAGCTTGGTTTCACCAACCAGTGCGGCTAAATCGTATAAGCTTCTGCCGTGACAGTGCGGGCAGGCTTTGTGTAGCATGGGCGGATGATGTTTCGTTTGATCAAACGCCTGCGGGTGTTGCTGGCGGGCGGGCTGTTGTTTGCCCTGTGGTTCTTCGCGCCGCGCCAGGCGGACATGGAGCAATTTGACCCTGCGGAGATGGGGCGGCTGGAGTCTGACATGTGGCGGCACTACTATGAGAAAAGCTATGTGAGGCTGGGGGCGGATCTGTTTCTGGCCTCGCATGGGCAATACGGATTTTCGCCCTGGGACAGTGTGCGCATGGCCTGGCATGCGGCGAAGGCGGCACGGCTGACGCAGCCGAGCCAACCCCGCGCACAGGCCTTTGCGGTGGGAATCCCGCCGCTGGTGAAATATTATGAGGTGATCCAGAAGGCGACGGGATCTCCCTGGAAGCCGGAGGAGATGGCCCCGCTGGAGCTGGAATGGTGGGTGATGCGACGGGAGAAGGCGACGTGGCCGCAGTATGGCGAGACCATCAGCCAACTGACGGCGATGACCTACCAGGTGCCGATAGAAAGGGTGCGCGAAGCATGCCTGCTGAGGGCGGAGATGATGGACTACCGCGACCAGCGCCGCAACGGAGGCATGAAACCGGAGGACTGGGAGCACATCTCCAAGGAACTGGGAAGATCCTGGCAAATGCTGAAAACGGCCGTCACGACCCGCCCGCCCTGAGCGGACGGGGGGAAGTAGGGCGAATCAAAGCGCGAGGGTGCGCTGGATCCGGCCCAGCGTGCTGGCCTGGCCAATGAGGTGGGCGATGGTGCTGACCCCAGGCCCACGTGACTGGCCGCTGAGGGCAAAACGCAGCAGCGGCATGAGAGCCCCTGGCTTGACACTGGCGCCTTTGGCGGCGTCTTCGATGGCGGTGTGCACGCTGGCTTCAGTCCATTCGGTGAGAGCTGCGAAGGCGGCGGCGGCAGCCTGAAGGAGCGCGGGGTTCTCCGGCTTGGCCTTGAGCTTGGTCACGACATCGGCCTCGAAGGGATAGTCTTCGCGGAAGAAGTAGTGCACCCAATCGGGTATCTCCGTCAGCAGGCTGACCTTTTCTTTCACGCTGTAAACTGCGGCGGCGGCCACGGCTTCATCGGTGATGACGAGACCGGCTTTGTCGAGGAAGGGACGGGCGGCGGCGAAGAGGTTTTCCGGGCTGAGGGCGCGGAGGTACTGCGCATTGAACCAACTGCATTTCTGCATGTCAAAGCGGGCATTCGAGCTGTGGATTTCTGCGGGCTCAAAGAGGCTGGTGAGGGTGGTGCGGTCGAGGACTTCGGCCTCGGTGCGGGGGGTCCAGCCGAGCAAGCAGAGGTAATTGAACACGGCATCCGGGAGGAAGCCGCCATTCATGTAGCTGCTCTCGATAGCGCTGCCGGCATCACGCTTGCTCATCTTGGAGCTGTCGCTGTTCAGGATGAGGGGGATGTGGGCGTAGGTGGGCGGGGTGGCCCCGAAGGCATTGAAGAGATCGATGTGCTTCCAGGTATTGGAGAGGTGGTCCTCGCCACGGAAGACGTGGGTCATCTTCATTTCGATGTCGTCCACGACATTGACGAAATGGAAGATGTAGCTGCCATCGGGACGGCGGAGGGTCATGTCCGGCTCCTCGGTCGGGGCGAAAGTGACATCGCCGCAGACGAGGTCGTGCACGGTGATGGCGGTGCGGCTGAATTTGAAACGGACGGCACCATTTTCTTCCACGTAGGTGCGGCCATCGGCGGTGAGCCTAGCGAGGTAACGGTCGTAGATATCCTTGCGCTGGCTCTGGTAATAGGGGCCGTAGTCGCCGCCCTTTTCGGGGCCTTCGTCCCAGTCGAGGCCGAGCCATTTGAGGCCCTTGAGGATACCTGCGGAGGCTTCTTCGGTGTTGCGTGCGCCGTCGGTGTCCTCAATGCGCAGGATGAAGGTGCCGCCGTTTTTGCGGGCGAAGAGCCAGTTGAACAAAGCTGTGCGGGCACCACCGACGTGGAGGTCACCGGTGGGGGAGGGAGCGAAGCGGACGCGGATCATGGTTTTGGGGCCGTCAAGAAAGGGCAAGCGACGGGAGAGTCAACCGAGGAAGGCGGCTTTGCATGGCTGCGGTTTTACACCTTATTCAGGGGGGACTCGCCCCCTGCCCGGCTCATTTCATGAGTTTTTGATAATGCGAGAGGGCGGTGGCATTGTGCCGCTGGATGACCTGTGTGAGCTTTTCCACATCGCCTTGACGAAAGGCGCGGACAATGGCGCGATGGTCTTTGTTGGCCTGTTCCGGGCTGGGGGGCTGGGTGCCTTGGAAGGCGAGGCGATGGAGGCGTTCCCATTCGGCCAGGATGGATTGCAGCCCCTGCTCGGCCCGCGTGAAACCTGCGATGCGGCAGGGCAACAGATGAAATTGGCGATTGGCCTGCTCGAACCCCGCGGTGTCGCCACTGATGGCGGTGGTTTCCAGGGTGTGGAGGATGGCGTCCAGTTCGGCCAGATCGACCTCGGTCATTCGCGGCAGGGCGTGGATGGCGGAAGCGGTCTCAAGGGCCCCCAGCAGGGCAAAGATTTCAACGAGGGCCGAAACATCCACCGGGGTGACACGGACGCCGGTGTGGGCGCGGATTTCGACGAGGCGCTCCGACTGAAGCTGACGCAGGGCCTCACGCACGGGGATGATGCTGACCTGGAATCGTTTGGCCAAGGCATCGATGACAAGGACCTCCCCTGGCTGCAGGCGGCCGCCCATGATCTCGGCACGTAAGGCATCGTACACGGCGCGCTGCTTGGTGGGGATGGCGACCGGATTCGTGTCAGCGGCGGGCTTGGGGAGAGATTTGGGCATGGACGAATCTGGAAGCGGGATTGAAAACTCGCTTGCCATATATCATATATGATTTAAAAAGCAACACGCAATCCCATGGATTGCCGTGGACCAACCTTTCTTCATCATGAGCATCCAACGCATCGGCATCATCCTCAACGGCGTCACCGGACGCATGGGCACCAATCAGCACCTCGTGCGCTCTATCCTGGCTATCATCCGCCAGGGCGGCATCAAGGTTTCCGATGAACTGACGCTGATGCCAGACCCGATCCTCACCGGGCGCAGTGCGAGCAAGCTGCAAGAACTGGCGGCGAAACATAGCTGTGAAAAAACGGGGCCGCTGAAGACCAGCACGGATCTCGCGGCGGTGCTGGCCGACCCGGCTTACCCGATTTTCTTTGATGCTTCCGGCACGCTGCACCGCGCCCGGTTTGTGGAGATGGCGGCGGCAGCGGGCAAAGCAGTCTATTGTGAAAAGCCAACGGCGGTGGAGACTGCGGAGGCCCTGCGCTTGGCCGAAGTGTGCGAGAAGGCGGGCATCAAAAACGGCGTGGTGCAGGACAAGCTGTGGCTGCCGGGCCTGCGCAAGCTGGCGCTGCTGAAGTCGCAGGGATTCTTTGGCCGCATCCTGAGCGTGCGCGGTGAGTTTGGTTACTGGGTCTTCACCGGTGAGCATGAGGGCCAGCCTGCGCAGCGCCCTTCCTGGAACTACCGCAAGGCCGACGGCGGCGGAATCATCGTGGACATGCTGTGCCACTGGCGCTACGTGATTGATAATTTGTTCGGCGAAGTGACGGCGGTTTCCTGCCTTGGGGCCACCCACATCCCGCAGCGAGTGGACGAGAAAGGCGAGACGTACAACTGCGACACCGATGACAGTTGCTACGCCACCTTTGAAACGGCCGACAATGTGGTCTGCCAGTTCAACAGCTCCTGGAACGTGCGTGTGCGCCGCGATGACCTCTTAACGTTGCAGGTGGATGGCACCCACGGCTCGGCCATGGTGGGGCTGCGCAAGTGCTGGTTCCAGTCCATGGCGGGCACACCCAAACCGGTGTGGAACCCAGACATTGACAGCCCGATCAATCATTACAACCACTGGCAGGAAGTGCCGGACACGGCGGAGTATGACAACGCCTTCAAAATTCAGTGGGAGATGTTCATCAAACACGTCGCGCTGGATACGCCCTTCCGCTGGACCTTGCGTGAAGGTGCCAAGGGCGTGCAACTGGCAGAGCTGGGCCTGCAGAGCTGGGCCGAGCGCAAGTGGCTGAACGTGCCGAAGATCTGAGGCTAACCATTGAGAGCGTGGAGGAGAAACGCGGTTGCGGTCTCCTCCACGTTATTTGTGTTTTGGTGCCGATGCCTGACGGATCAGCCCACGACGTTGACGGGTTTTCCGTCGAGGAAGGCCTGCAAATTGGAAGCCGTCGCCGCAATCAGGCGGATGCGGGCCTCACGGCTGGCCCAGCCGATGTGGGGGGTGATGAGGCAGTTTTTGGCTCCGATCAACGGATTGCCATCCTTGGGCGGCTCCACCGAAAGGACGTCCAACCCGGCACCGGCAATGCGGCCACTGTTTAGCGCGGCAGCCAGGGCAGCCTCATCCACCAGAGGACCACGGCCCGTATTGATGATGAAGGCGGACTCCTTCATGAGGCCAAGGGTGCGGCCATTGACGAGGTGCTTGGTGGCATCGGTCAGCGGACAGTGCAGACTGATGGCGTCACTCTGCGCAAAGACTTCGTCAATGCTGGCTGGGGTGACACCATCTGGAGGCGACGTTTTCCAGTCACGCTTGCTGGCAAGGACCTTCATTCCGAAAGCCACGGCAATGCGACCAACGGCGGCACCAATGTCGCCATAACCAATGATGCCGAGCGTGCGTCCGCTGAGTTCGATGATGGGATAATCCCAGTAGCAGAAGTCTGGGCAAGCCTGCCAGCGGCCTTCGGCGACGGTCTGGGCGTGATGGCCCACATGGTTGGTCAGCTCCAGCAAGAGGGCAAAAACAAGCTGGGCCACGGCAGGCGAACTGTAACCTGGCACATTGGTGACGACGATGCCGCGCTCCTTTGCCGCAGCGACATCCACAATGTTGTAACCCGTGGCGGTGACGCCGATGTATTTCAGATCGGGCAAAGCCGCGATGATTTCACGGGTGACGGGAGCCTTGTTCGTGATGATGACCTCGGCCCCGGCACAACGCGCGACGGTTTCTGCCACAGGCGTGCGGTCGTGAATCTCGCATTCAGCGATGACTTGCAGAGGTGCCCAGGAGACGTCTCCGGGATTGGCGGTGTAGGCATCGAGCAGGACGATTTTCATAAAGTGGCCTGCATGATGGGCGGGCGGGCGGGCTTGGCCAGAAAGAAAGTATTCAGTATTCAAAGGGAGCGAAATCTGAATACTGAACGCCGTGCCCTGAAAAACTGTTTAAGCACTCATGATCCAGATTGATAACCTCACCATGCACTACGGCGACCTGAAGGCGCTGGACAGCCTGTCGCTGGAGATCCGCCCTGGGGAGCTGTTTGCCTTTTTAGGTCCCAATGGCGCAGGTAAAACCACGGCAATCAAGCTGCTGACAGGCCTGATGAAACCGATGAGTGGCCAGGTGCGCATCTGTGGCATTGATATCCAAAAAGAGCCGCTCAAGGCCAAGTCCATGCTGGGCTATGTGCCGGATGTTGCGGTGTTTTATGAGAAGCTGAGCGCCCCCGAATTCATGCAGTTCATCGCCGAGCTTTTCGAGATGGACGTGCGGAGGGCAGCAGCGCGCACGGACGAGCTTTTCACACAGTTTGGCCTGCATGAGCACTGCGGGCAACGGATCGAAAACCTGAGCCACGGCACACGACAGAGACTGGCCATCGCCAGCGCCTTGCTGCATGACCCAAAGGTCTTTGTCATTGATGAACCCATGGTGGGCCTGGACCCCATCCACGCCCGGGTGGTGAAGGAGGAACTCAAACGCCAGACCCAGGCCGGAGCCACGGTGCTGATGAGCACGCACCTCCTCAACATCGCTGAAGAGGTGGCGGACCGCATCGGCATCATCAACCGGGGCAAGCTGCTATTCGTCGGCACCCTGCAAGAGCTGCGTGCCGCCCATGAAAAACAGGGGCTGCGGCTGGAAGAAATCTTCCTGGAGATGGTGGGGTGAGGGCCCTCTCACCGCCACTCATGCCGCGGATAGCGACCGCGAAGCTGGGTTCGGACAGCGGGGTAACTTTCCTTCCAGAAGCGGCCAATGTCGCCCGTGGTCTGGATGGGGCGCTGGGCGGGTGAGAGGAGATGCACGGTGACGGTGACACGACCACTGGCGACCTTCGGATTTTCATTCACATCGTACATCTGCTGGAGCACGACGCTGACACTGGGCGGCTGTTTTTCATCATAGACGATGCGGGCTGATTTGCCGTTTTTGAGGTTGAGGCGCTCCGGCGCGTAGCGTTCCAAAAGATCGCGCTGCGCATGGCTGAGCCACTGGTGCAGCGCGGGAAAAACATCCTTATCCTTGAGCTGGCGGTAGGCAGTCGCCCCATGGCAGACTTGCTCGATGATGATGCGGCGGTCCTCCTCCGTGATGGGTGGGATTTCCAGGTCGGGCATCCATTTGGCCAGGCAATTCACCCGGGTGATCCACTGCTCCACTCGCTCGTTCCAAAGGGTAAGCGTGAGACGACCTGCGATGACTTCATCGGCCAGTAGGGTGGCGGCGGTGTTGTGATCAGGCTCGCCCTTTTCACGGCTGCTGAGGACGAGGCTGCGAAAACGCACCTCCTCCAGGTTCATGACACGGCGGTTCACCGCGTCATACTGGGCACGCTTGCCCACATTGAAGTCATCTGGGAAGAGTTCGCGCAGCCACTCTTCCTCTACCTTGGTGACGAGATTGAGCTGCACGGTCAGCGCCTTGCCCTGCACCTCGGTGATCTCTGAGGCGACGAGCAGACGCGGTGGCTTGATGTGGGCATCCTTGGCCAAATTTCCACTGTAACCACCGGCCACGCGATAGATGCGGCTGCCTCCGCTGGTCTCCACGCCCAAATGATCGCTAAATGCGGCTAACAAAGTTTTCGCCAAAGATTCAGCGGAAGCCACTTCGTCATTGATGACCAGTCCCGCACGCTGAGAGAGGCGGAGGAATTGATCGTAACTGCGCGCGGCCTCCCGGCAGGCCATGGCGTGGACATTGAGCGGGATGCAGGCCTGGGGATCGAAGTTCATCGCCTCCGCCCGAATGAAGGCGCGAATGAGCGCCTGGAACTCCGTGAGATCTCCTGGCTCCCAGAAATCCTCATTCTTGTGAGAAGCATTGTTTTTCCCCACCATGAGGATGTCTCGGCCTTGGGCCATGGCCGCGCAGAGAGCGGCCTCACGCACACAACCATTTTCGGAAGCCGCCATGAGCATGCGGGCAAAACGGGGGTGAGTGGGGAAGGCGGACATCTTCATCCCAATGGAAGTCAGTTTGCCATGGGCAATGGCCCCCAGATCCTGCAACAACCCTTCAGCACGAGCCAAGGCAGCTTCGGCAGGTCTTTCGAACCACTGAATGTTCAGCTTGGCCTTGTCCGATGCCACATGCAGGGCCAGCAGGGCCTCGCCTAACTCTAAGCGTTGAATCTCAGGGGCTTCACTTTCCGCACGGTGGATGTGCTCGCGCTCGGCCCACAGCCGCAGGGCAATGCCCGGCCCCAGACGTCCCGCACGCCCTGCTCGCTGCTCGGCACTGGCCCGGCTGATCTTTTGGATCGTGAGGGTATTGATGCCACGACGCGGATCGTAGCTGGCGATGCGGGCCAGCCCAGCATCCACCACGGCGCGCACCCCCTCGATGGTGAGGGACGTTTCAGCGACGTTCGTACTGACGATGATCTTCGGCTGCTCGCCGGGCGTCACGGCGGCATCCTGGTCCTGAGGGGAAAGTTCCCCATGCAGGGCGACGATGCGGCGACCTTTGGCAAAGCTGCGCCCCTGGAGGGTCATCATCGTCTTGCGGATCTCAAAGGCCCCCGGCATGAAAACGAGGATGTCGCCGCTGCTACCGAGTTCGCCCGCCAGCGCTTCACAGGCACGTGCGGCCTGTTCCCACACAGGTTCAATTTCATTCGTGCGGGCGTTTTTGTTGGGTGTTTGATAACGCACCTGCACCGGGAAAGTTCGGCCCTGAGACTCCAGCAGTTCGACAGGCTGCATGAACTCCGACAACGGGCCGGGCGTCAAGGTGGCCGACATGACGATGATCTTTAAATCGGGCCTCCGGACTCGCTGAAGCGCGATGGCCCAGGCGAGTACGAGGTCACCATCGAGATGGCGTTCGTGAAATTCATCAATGACGATGCAGCCCACCTTGGCCAGTTCGGGGTCTTCCATCAGCAGTCGCAGCATCACCCCTTCCGTCACGTAAATGAGGCGAGTATCCCGGGAGGTGACGTTGTCAAACCGCACCTGGTACCCCACCTCGCCTCCCAGGCGCGCACCGCGTTCCTTGGCCACACGCTGGGCCAGCATGCGGGCCGCAATACGACGAGGCTGCAGCACGATGCAACGCTGGCCTTCCTTCAGAATGCCCGCATCGAGGACAAACTGCGGCACCTGCGTGGACTTGCCCGAACCTGTGGGAGCCTTGATCAGCATGTTCGGCACCTTCGGATCATGCAGGCATGAAACGACGGCATCGCGGATCTCAAAAATAGGCAGGGCAGCAGGGGCGGGCATGGGGGATGGCAAGAGGCCAGGAAAGCAGCGATGAGTCAAGAAGGGGTGAGAGAAGAAAAGTGGTCGAAAACGGGCTGTCTACAAAGTCCAGGATTGCCAGCCGGGGGCCGTTTCCTCCATGGTGGAGGTCTATGCGGTGGCCCATTCTTCTTTCGCTCCTCATTTCGTCCACCACCCTGGCGGACTCGCTCCACACCTGCGAGCACTGCGCTAAGCACCTGCTGCCCGCCGTGACCAAGCTGACACCGGGCCGCAAATATGCCCGAGACCGCCGGGTGGACATTCAGCACTTGAAGTTAGACGTCACGCCGGATTTTACCAAACGCAGCGTGGCCGGCACGATGACGATGACCTTCAAGCCCATCGCGCTGCCTTTGGACAAACTGGAACTGGATGCCGTTGACTTAGCCATTGCCGATGTGCAGGTCACCGGAGCCAAACTGGCGGACAAGATCGTCGCCGAGGAAAAGCTGACGCTCGTGTTTGCCACCGCCATCGCCCCAGGAGCAGAGGTGAGCGTGAGCATCCGATACAGTGCCGAGCCCACTCGCGGCCTGTATTTTCGCACGCCTGAAATGGGCTACAAGCCAGGTGACAGCCAAGTCTGGAGCCAAGGGGAAGCGGACCTGCATCGCTTCTGGTTTCCCTGCTACGACTATCCGAACGAGCGCTTCACCAGCGAGGTGATCTGCCATGCGCCCAAGGGCATGGAGGTGGTATCCAATGGCAAGCTGGTGGATAAAAAGGAAACAGGAGAGCTGACCTCCTGGCACTGGCTTCAGGACAAGCCGCACGTCAATTACCTCATCGCGCTGGCGGCAGGCCACTTTCACAAGATCGAGGACAAAGCAGGCGATCTGCCCCTGGCGATGCTGTTGCCGCCATCCAATAAAGCGCAGGCGGCCAATGCCTTTGCGGACACCCGCAAGATCATCGAGTTCTTCCAAAAGGAGATTGGTATCCCCTTCCCCTGGGACAAGTATTACCAAGTTTACTGCCACGACTTCATCGCTGGCGGCATGGAAAATACGAGCTGCACCTTTGAGGCTAGCAGCATGCTGTTCAATTCAGATACCGAGACCTTGCGCAGCCTGCATCGGCTGGATGCCCACGAAACAGCGCATCAGTGGTTTGGAGATCTGGTGACCTGTCGGGACTGGTCGCACCTGTGGTTGAATGAAGGATTCGCCAGCTATTACACGGTGCTTTATGAGCAGGAAAAAAGTGGCGATGACGCCATGAAATACTCACTCTGGCTAGAGGCCGAAGAAGTCCTGGAAGCCAAGGACACCCGCCCCACCGTGTGGAGAGACTATGGCGACCCGATGCAGCAGTTTGACACGCGGGTGTATCCGAAGGGGGCGTGGATCGTGCACATGCTGCGCAGCCAGCTTGGGCCTGATCTTTACCGCCTCGCCATCCGCACCTACCTGGAGCGGCATCGCAATGGCATCGTCAGCACGGATGATCTGCATGAGGTGGTGGAAGAAATCAGCGGCCTGTCTTTCGATGCGTTCTTTGATCAATGGGTTTATCACGGTGGCTTCCCTGAACTGAAGGTGGACTACGCCTGGGATGCAGCCAGCAAACAGGCCAAGGTGACGGTGCGACAGACACAGAAAGTGACGGATCAAGTGCGCCTGTTCCAGTTCCCCCTGCCCGTGGCTTTCACCCTCAAAGGCCAGAAAGATCCAATCAAATTCACCGCCAAGATCACCCAGGCAGAGGAAGCCTTTTACTTTGCCCTGCCTGCCCAACCGGAACTGATGCGAGTGGACCCGGACTACACCGTGCTGGCGAAGGTGGACTTCTTGCCAACCGGTGACATGCTGGACAAACAGTTGGTTAGCGATGTCATCGGACGCCTATTGGCCGCGCAGATCCTAGGATCGCGCAAAGATCAGGGCAGTGTGGACAAACTGGCCCGCCTGCTCAAAGAGGATGCGTTTCATGCCGTGCGCAGCGAGGCCGCCAGATCCCTCGCCAAAATCGCCACTCCGGCAGCCCGCAGCGCCCTCATTGCCGGACTGGCTGGCCAGACGGATGCCCGCAGCCGTGCCGCCGTGGTCGAGGCGCTGACCGCCATCCCCCATCCAGAGGCGCAAAAGGCGCTGATGGCCCATGCCGAGACAGAAAAGAATCCAGCCATTTTGACGACCATCATCAAAAGCTGGGGCACCCGTCCAGGCGATGCCGCCATTGCCCCCCTCCTGGCGAAACACCTGAATTCCAAGACCTACCAAAACACCCTCTCCGCTGCCGCCATCAGTGCCTATCGTGCCCAGGATGAAGCCAGTGCAGCCACGGCCATTCTCGCCAAGCTTCAAGATGACCCCCTAGAGTTCCGCACCTGGGACTATCGCAATGCGTTAGATGCCGTCGCTTTCCTCGCCCGCAAGCAGGAGAACCGGGATGCCGTGCGCAGCTTTTTGGTGACGCACCTTTCGCACCCGAAAGAAGAGCTGCGCAGCGGAGCCGCCAAAGCCCTTGGCACTCTGAAAGATCCCAAGGCCATCTCAGTTCTCCAGGCCATGCTGCCCGAAGCGGGCCCGTATGCCGACCCGGTGCGGGAAGCTGCGGCGAAATCCGTGCAAACCCTGCAGGCCGAACAACCAGGAAGTGCTGAGCTCAAGAACCTCTGGGACCAGGTGCAGCAGTTACAAAAGAAGACCGAGGAACTGCAAAATCGGTTGGATGACGCCAAGAAAAAGGCCGAGCCCGCCAAGAAATAAGCGCTGTAAAATAAGCGCTGTAACCACAGCCACGGATCATTTGCGATATGGGCCGGGCTGTGAAAGGCTGTGACTCCCCAGATTCAGCCTGCCCCCCGCCTTGATTCGTTACCCAGCCGACCTTCCCATCACTGCCCGTCGTGAGGACATCCTCGCGGCCATCCGCTCCAGCCAGGTCGTCATCCTGGCCGGGGAGACCGGATCTGGCAAAACCACGCAGTTGCCCAAAATGTGCTTGGAGGTGCTGGGGGAAGCGCGTGGTGTGATCGGCTGTACGCAGCCGCGACGTGTGGCGGCCATGAGCGTCTCCAAACGTGTTGCCGAAGAACTCGATGTTCACTGGGGCCGCGAGGTGGGTTGCAAGATGCGCTTCAGCGACGACACCACGCGGGACACACGCATCAAGTTCATGACGGACGGGATTCTGCTGGCGGAAATCCAGAGTGATCCCTTGCTGCGTGCTTACTCCATCCTCATTCTGGATGAAGCGCATGAGCGCTCCCTGAACATTGACTTTTTGTTAGGCTATTTGAAGTCGCTCCTGGAAAAGAGGCCCGACCTGAAGCTGGTGGTCACCTCCGCCACGATTGATACAGAGGCTTTTAGCGCCCACTTTGGTAGTGCGCCCATCATTGAGGTCTCGGGACGTCTTTATCCGGTGGACATCCGGTACAAGCCCGTGGGAGACAACGATGATGATCCCAGCCATCTCGATGCCGCCATTGCCGCCGTTGAAGAAGTGCTCATCGAAACGGACACTGGCGATGTCCTCGTTTTCATGCCGACCGAACGCGACATCCGCGATACGCGGGATGCTCTGGATGGCCGCCTTGGCAAAGGCATTGAGGTGCTGGCCCTGTTTGGCCGCATGGCCTCGAATGAGCAGCAGCGCGTCTTTTCGCCTGGGTCGAAGCGCCGTGTCATTGTTGCTACCAACGTGGCGGAGACCTCCATTACCCTGCCCCGCATCCGCTATGTCGTGGATACAGGACTGGCCCGCATGAGCCGTTACAATCCACGCACACGCACCAAGCGGCTGCCGGTGGAAGCCATCAGCCAGAGCAGTGCCAACCAGCGTGCAGGCCGTGCCGGGCGTGTGCAGGATGGCGTATGCGTCCGCCTCTATGAGGAAGAGGACTTTAACAAGCGCTCCCGCTTCACGCAGCCGGAGATTCAGCGCTCCAACCTCGCCGAAGTCATCCTGCGGATGAAAGCCTTTCGGTTAGGCGAAATCGAAACCTTCCCTTTCATCAATCCGCCTGTCAGCGCCTCCATCCGTGCCGGGTATGACTTGCTGCATGAACTGGGTGCCCTGGGTGAAACCCATGAGATGACGGCCACTGGGCGGGAATTGGCCAACCTCCCCCTGGACCCTACCCTGGGCCGGATGCTGCTGCAGGCCCGTGAAGAAGGCTGCCTGGAGGACATGCTCATCATTGCCGCCGGCCTAAGCATTCCAGATCCCCGCGAGCGCCCGGAAGACAAACGTGAGCAAGCCCAGGCTGCGCACAAGACTTTTGCCTCCCCCGAATCGGATTTTCTCAGCCTGCTGAAGATCTGGAGCCATGCCCCAGATCCCGATAACTCGGGCAAGAACGCCCTGCGCAAATACTGCAAATCCTACTTCCTCAGCTTCACCCGCATGACCGAGTGGCGGGATGTCTGGCAGCAGTTGCGGGACACGTTTCGGGAAGATCGGAAAAAGGCCACGTTGCCCCCTGTCGCGGATCCGGCAAAAGCCCAAACCAGCGCCGCTTCCCCGTGGGACAAGGCCGAAGGCCAAGCGGCCAAACAGGATGCAGCGACTCTTCGCGATCACGCCATCCACCGCTGCATTTTGGCTGGGCACCTCGGTCACATCGCCACCCGTCTGGAGCGCAACCAATACAAGGCTGCGGGCAATCGTGAGGTGATGGTCTTCCCTGGCTCAAACCTTTATGAGCGACGGGAGAAACAGGGCAAACCAGGCCAGGAAAAAACGCGCCAGCCACTCTGGATTGTCGCGGGAGAGATCGTACAGACCTCGCAACTTTTCGCCCGCTCCATCGCCCGCATTGATCCCCAATGGGCCGCCGAGCTGGGCGGGCATCTGCTGGAGCGGCGCTACAGCGAACCCCACTGGAGCGCCAAGGCGGGGCGCGTTCTCGTGACCGAGCGCCTGCTTCTCCATGGCCTGGAGGTGAAACGCCAGCCGATTGACTTTGGCAAGATTGATCCCGTGGCGGCCACGCAGCTTTTCATCCGTGGAGCGCTGCTGGAAGGCACCACCAATCTGCCGCACCGCTTCTTCCAGCATAACCAAAAGTTGCGTGACCGCCTGGAGGCTACCCTCACCCGTGTGCGTAGCAGCCGTGTGTATGCCATTGAAGAACATCTTTTTGAGTTCTACCGGGCGCGGCTGGCGGCCATTTCATCCGTGCATGACCTGAACAAGCTGGTGAATGCACGCATCCGCGAGGAGCCCGGTTTCCTGTGTGCCCGCGAAGAGGATCTCACCGGCGGGGATGACCTCTCCTGCGATTTGGAAATGTTCCCCGATGCCGCCTCCATGGGGAACAGCGTGCTGCCGATCAGCTACGCCTACAAACCCGGCCAGGAAGATGATGGCGTGACCGTGCAGGTGCCCCTGCCCATGGCGGAACATCTCACCAGCGGACAGGTGCTGTGGATGGTCCCCGGACTGCGGGAAGAGCAGATCACCACGCTGCTGCGGGCGCTGCCCAAAACGGTGCGCCGTGACCTCATGCCGCTGGAGGCCAAAGCGCGTGAGATCGCCAAAGACTTTGACCCGGGTCGCCTGGATTTCCATGAAGCCCTAGCCACCTTCCTCCGCCAGCGTTATCGCCTGGATGTCAAGGCCACCGACTGGAATTCGCAGACGCTCCCGGCCTACCTGCAGCCTCGAGTCGAGGTGATGGGCCAGGGTAACAAAACCGTGATGGCCAGCCGGGATGTGGACAACATCCGCGAAACCATGCGCAAGCAGGAACGCAAGTCCGATGCCTGGGATCTGACGGCCAAACGTTTTGAGGATTATGCCTTGTCCTCATGGTCCTTTGGCGATGTGCCGGAAACCGTGCTCGTGGAAACGATCAACGGCGTGCCTGTACTCGGCCACCCAGGCCTCATGCTGCGAGACGATGAGGTGGACCTCCGTCTTTTCAAAACCCCGGAAGAAGCCCGCAAACACACACCGGCAGCCGTACGCAAGCTGGCGGAGAATCTGCTGGGCAAGGACATCGCCTGGCTGCACAAAGAACTGCGTGTACTGGAGGTCAAAGCAGCCCCCCAAAAGACGCTGAATTTTCAAAGCGGTCTCGCCGCCCTGGGTTCTGCCCCGTCTCAAGCTGCGCCTGCGGAGAACAAAGCCGCCACAGCCTGCGACCACATCCTGGCCCATGCCCTGCGTCTGGAGCCGCTGCTGCCGCTGACGCAAAAACGCTTCCTCGAAATGTGCGAACGCACCCGCCGGGACCTGCCTGGATTAACGCATCGAGTTCGGGATCTGCTGAAGCAATGCGAAGACCTGAAACAAAAGATTCTGGCCTATCCCAAACGTTACGCCGGACTGGAGCAGGACATTGCCCGCCTGCTGCCACCTAACGTTTTATCCGTCACCCCGCACGCCCAGCTTCAGCATTTGCCCCGTTATCTGAAGGCCATCCTTTTGCGCGCAGAACGCGCGGCGAACAATCCCGCCAAGGACATCGACAAGGCAGCAGCGGTGGCTGATTTCAACACTTGGCAGCAAGAAGTAAGCGATACCAATCGCGAAGCTTTCCGCTGGCTCTTTGAAGAGTATCGGGTGTCCATCTTTGCCCAGGAGCTGGGCACGGCGCAACCGGTGAGCGTGAAGCGCTTGGAAGCTCTTTTGGGCTGAAACAAGGCTTAACGGGAAGCATGATCCACTTCGCCAGCGCGCTTCAGCTCTTCCACAAACACGGCCAGCATCTTGTCATTCTTGTGACGGTCCAGCATGCCCACCGAGATCTGCAACGGCTCGGGCTGAGGTTGCAGCGTCTTGAGAACCACGCGCTCTGGGATGAGGCAGGCGATGCGCTCCACCACCAGGGCGATGCCCAGGCCCGCATCCACCGCTGAAATGAGGCTGGTGACACCGTCGCATTCACTGGCGATGCGCGCATTGATGCCCTGCTGCTTGAACCAACCGCCGATGAAGGCCCAGTAGTCCGGGTACTCTTTCTGGCTGTAAACGACCAGTCGCTGCTCATTGAGATCCTGAGGGGTCAGGGTCTTTTTCGCCAGCAATGGATGCTGGCGGGAGACGGCCACGCGCCAGGCCTGTTTTTGAACGGTGGTCCAGGTGATATCGGGGATGTCCTTGATGGTCGGCACCGTCACAATGATGTCGAGCGTGCCTTTTTGCAGGCCATCCACCATTTCGTTATTGGTGAGGTCTGCCAGATCCACACGGGCCCTCGGGTGCACTTGCGTGAAGGCCTCGATGGCCGGAGAAAGGATGCCCGCGCTGAGCGAGGGTGAGTAGCCCACGCGGATGGTCTGCGCCTTGGCCGTGGCCCGCACGCGCTGCTCCAGGGCATCGGCACGCTCCAGCAGATGGCGCCCATCTCGCAGCAGCAGCTCCCCTGCTGGCGTGAGGGAAAAGGAGTGAGCTCCACGTTCCAGCAAGATGACGCCCAGCTCATCCTCCAGGCCCTTGATCTGGCGGCTGAGCGCCGGCTGCGTGAGGTGCAGGCGGGCGGCAGCGCGGCTGATGTTGCCATCTTCGGCAGCGGCAATGAAGGAGCGCAGGGGACGGAGTTCCATGTTGGGATGAAGCATACGCCATCCGCAGTCTCAGGCAAACAGAGCCGCATTGGCGAATGAAGACGTTATATCGCAGTATCCTCTCGCCATGAAAACCACACTTCGTAAATCCCATGAACGCGGCCACGCCGACCACGGTTGGCTCAATAGCCAGCACACCTTCAGCTTCGCGGACTACTATGATCCTGCCCACATGGGCTTTCGCAGCCTGCGGGTGATCAATCAGGACCGAGTCGCCCCTGGCGGCGGTTTCCCCACCCACCCACACCGGGACATGGAAATCTTCAGCTACGTGCTGGAAGGCACCCTGGCCCACAAGGACAGCCTGGGGAACGGACGTGAACTGAAACCCGGCCAAGTGCAGCTCATGAGTGCAGGCAAAGGTGTGCTGCACAGTGAGTTTAACCCCTCCAAGTCCGAGACAGCCCACTTCCTGCAGATCTGGATTCAGCCTGAGGCGCGAGCCCTGGTGCCCAGCTACACCGAGTGGCACCCCGATCCCGCCAAGGAGAAGGAGCCCAAGGTCCTCGTCATCTCCCACGATGGCCGCGAAGACTCTGCCACCATCCATCAGGACGCCGATGTCTATCGATTGCGCCTGGGTGCCAGCGACAGCGTGGCCCATGAAGTGAAGGCCGGGCGCGGCGTCTGGTTCCAGCTCATCAAAGGTGAAGCCACCATCAATGGCCAAGCCCTGAAACCTGGCGATGCGCTGAGCACCGAGGATGCGGGCACGCTGACGATCACTTCGGCGGGTGCCGAGACGGAAGCGCTGCTCTTTGACCTGGGCTGATTGCCACCTAACCAAAAACCCTGTGTTCTCCCCAAGGGCACAGGGTTCTTTGTTTTCAGCAGCGTGAATTACAAAACGGCCATTACCGTCTCTGCCGCACGGCGATAGGCCCCGCCCTGCCCCAGGGTGGCCACCACTTCAGCCAGATCTTCCTGGAGATTCCGGCGCGTGACCTCATTCGTCAGCAGTTCCACCATTTCAGCCGCCAGCGTATCTGAAGTTAAGCCGCCCTGGACAAGTTCCTTCACCACATCCCGCTGAGCCAGCACATTGATGATGCCGATGTTCTTGATGCGCACCACGGTCTTGGCCACCGCATACGTTAGGCCATTGACCTGATACACCAAAGCGTACGGCAGACCGAAACAAGCCGCCTCCAACGTCGCCGTGCCACTGGCCACAGCGCCCACCTGGGCACGTTGCATGAGGTCATACACCGTGCCCACTTCGATCCAGCGCTTGGCTTCAGGAAAAGCCGCAGCATCTGCCATCTCGCGCATCAGGCCCGCTAGATTTTCATTGGCAGCGGACACAGCAAAACGGACGTTTGGCTGCACCATGCGGATGGCTTGAGAGGCCTGTAGCATAATGGGGAAGAGACGCTTCACCTCATTCTTCCGGCTACCCGGGAACCAGCCCACCAGGCCGGGCTCGCGCTCCCAGTTGCGGCGCAGGGTTTCCACCCGGTCTACCATGGGGTGCCCGCTGAATTCGGTGGGCAAGCCGCTCTTTTCATAAAACTCCTTCTCGAAGGGAAAGATGCAGATCATGAGGTCCAGCACCTTCGCCATCGTCTTCACGCGACCCTTTTTCCAGGCCCAGACCTGAGGGCTGATGTAATAGATAATCTTGCCCGTGTAACCTTGCGCACGCAGCTCCTTGGCCACGCGCAGGTTAAAGCCCGGATAATCCACCAGCACCACGGCATCAGGGCGCTGCTGCATCACGGCGGCCACAGTGGCATTGAAGCGCTTCTTGAAGTAGCCGTACATTTTCAGCACTTCCCACAGGCCCACCACGCCGGCCGTTTCCACCCAGTCATCAATACCCTTCCCCGCCGCCTCGACCATTCGGGGCCCGCCGAGACCGCTGATCTTCAGCGCGGGATCCAGGGCGAGGAGTTCCTTGATCAAGCCCGATCCATGCGTGTCTCCGCTGACTTCACCGGCGATGATGTAGAGGTGGGGCATGGGTTGCTGTCGCTGATCCGTTATATGCAGGGGTTTGCCGTGGATTTTAAAACCACAACAGACTTCAGTTCATCCTTCAGCCCGCCAAAGCTGCGTTCTTTTCAATCTGATCCGTGATCTCCAGCGCGATGCGCACGGCTTCGGCACCTTCCTGGCCAGTCACCACCGGGCGTTTGCCATGGCGGGAGCATTCCACAAAGGCGGCGATTTCCAGCTTCAGGGGCTCGTCCTTCTCCACTTCCACGGCTTCGCGGACGATCTGCATGCCGTCTTTGCGGTAGATCCAACCGCTCTGTTCCTGGTAATCGAGCGAGAGGTAGCTGTCCTGCTGGAAGACGCGGATTTTGCGCATCTTCTCGGGGCTGATGCGACTGGCAGTGATGTTGGCGATGCAGCCGTTGGCAAACTTGAGGCGTGCATTGGCGATGTCCTCGCGCTTGGTCAGCACGGGGATGCCCACGGCATCAATCTGAATGAGGGGGGACTTTACGAGATGGAGAACGATCTCGATGTCGTGGATCATCACATCCAACACCACACCGATGTCCATGCTGCGATTCGGGAACGGCGAAAGGCGATGCACCTCGATGAAACGCGGCTGGTCCATGCGCTCTTCGAGCTGGCGGAGCACGGGGTTAAACCGCTCAATGTGCCCCACCTGGAGAATCACATTTTTCGCCTGGGCCAGCTCAATCATGGCCTGGGCCTCGGCATAGGATTCGCTGATGGGCTTTTCCACCATCACATGCACGCCCTTTTCCATCAGGGGTTCGGCCACACGACGGTGGTAGATCGTCGGCACGGCCACCGTGGCGGCATCCACCCGGCTGGCAAAATCTCCCAAGTCACTGGCTGCCAGGGTATTGTATTGGGCGGCAAAGTCGGCCGCGCGTGCCGGGTCGGCATCATAGACGGCGGCAAAGACGACGCCCCCTTCGCTGCGGGCGGCGATTTCCGCCATGATGCGGGCATGATTTTTACCGATGGCACCCACACCGGCGACACCGATGCGGAAAGGTTGGGCTGCTGATTCCATGAAGCCTCAGCGTTAATGAGGACGAAGCCGGGAGGCAAGAGGAAAGGAGGCAGCCAAACGACCTTGGTCGCCCAAAATCTGGCCCCGGCTCATTACCTCCGTCCCGGCCTTGCATCGCTAGCCGATCCCCGCCATAAAGCCGCCATGCCCGGCCCCGTCCTCCTTTCCGATATTGGCAACGTCCTGACCTTCTTTGACTTCAGCGTCGCCGCCCAGCGCGTGTCAGAGCGCTGCCCCTTCCCGCCCGAGGCCCTTTCAGAGAGGCTGGACGACATCAAAGGCCCTTTTGAAAATGGCGACATGGACGATAATACCTTTGTCCGCGCCGCCATCCAGGCCCTGCAATTTGAAGGCACCCCTGCGGATTTTGAGGCCATCTGGTGCGATATTTTCACCGAGAACGAGGCCATGAAACGCACCCTGGCTCCCCTGGCAGGGAAGGTGCCCATGAAGCTCCTTTCCAATACCAGCGGCCTGCACAAGGACTACCTCCTGCGCACCTATGATATCTTCCGCCCCTTCAGCGGCGGTGTTTATTCGTACTCCGCCAAGTGCAGCAAACCCGGCGAGGAGATCTTCCAAGTGACCATCCGGGAACTGGGGCTCGACCCCGCCCAGACCTTCTACATTGACGATCTGGAGGCCAACATCACCACCGCCCGGCGGCTCGGTTTTCAAACCCACCTCTACCACCCCAGCGCACATGCCCTCCTAGAGGCAGAGTTGAATGCATGGGCGGCCCAGCACGGCCTAGCCGCGGGACACCCCCCTGTTGACGCGAGAATCTCCCTGCCCTAGCTGTACCTCTGGCACGTGACATGCGTATCAGTATGCAGAGGCCGATCAGCCAGGAATCCCTACCCCTATGAAATGTGACGTTTGCGACAGTGAAGCCACCGTGTTTCTGACCCAGATCATCAATGGGCAGATGACCACGGTGAATCTCTGCGATGCCTGCTCCAAGGCCAAGGGCGTCACGGACGAGACCGGGTTTGGTCTGGCGGAGGCCTTCCTCAGCCAACCCCAGCCCGCCATCAGTGCGGAGACGGCTTGCCCGGCCTGCGGGTTCACTGCGGCGCAATTGAAAAAAATCGGTCGCATGGGCTGCCCGGAATGTTACGGCACCTTTCGTGAAGGCCTGGATGGGCTGCTGAAGTCCATGCACAAAGGCACCCGCCATGTGGGCAAGGTGCCGCACCAGATCGTGACCCAAAACGCCCTCGTGGGTAACCTGGGCCACTTGCGGGAGGAACTGGCCAGTGCCGTACGCGACGAGCGCTATGAAGACGCTGCCCGCCTGAAATCTGAAATTGACCTTCTCCAGGCCAAGCTGCCCAGTCATGCCTGACGCTTCATCGTTGTGCATCTGATCGAACAAAGCGCAACGTTATCCATCTAAAGAATCATCCCCCCGATGCGATTCACCACCCTCATCAAACACCCCGCTGACTGGATGAAAGGCAGCGGGCCGCATTCAGACGTGGTCATGACCTCCCGGGTGAGACTCGCACGCAACCTGCGGGGCTTCAGCTTTCCCGGCTACTCCGCCGAACGGCAGCGCGTGGAGTTGCTTGAACTGGCCCGTCCTTGTGTCGAGTCCCTACCTGAAATGACCGATGGCTACAGCGAGGAATACACCGGGCTGACCAAAATCCGCAAACAGGTGCTGGTGGAACGCCATTTGGTGAGCCGTGAGCACGCCGCCCGCGCCGCTGGCTGTGCCGTCGTTGTGGACCGCAAGCAGAGCCTCTCCATCATGATCAATGAGGAGGATCACTTCCGCATTCAGGGCATCCGCGCCGGGCTGAATCTGCGCAGCGCCTACGCCCTGGTGGACAAGGCCGATACAGCCCTGGAATCCATGCTTCCTTACGCCTACGACGACCGTCTGGGCTACCTCACCGCCTGCCCCACCAACCTGGGTACAGGCATGCGGGCCTCCGTGATGCTGCACTTGCCAGCGCTCGTGCTCTCAGACCAGATCAACCCCGTCATCAAGGCTGTGGGCAAGATCGGCCTGGCCGTGCGCGGCCTTTATGGCGAAGGTACCGAGGCTTTGGGCAATCTTTTCCAGATCTCCAACCAGCACACACTGGGGGAAAAGGAGGGGGAAATCATCGCCCAGATCGAAAAAGTCATCGAGCGAGTCGTCAGTTCCGAAATGAATGCTCGCCAGAAGCTGCTGGAGGACAACCCCACCATGCTGCATGACCAAGTGGGCCGCGCCTTCGCCATTCTACGCTACGCCCACATTTTGACCTCAAAAGAGGCCCTGAACCTGCTTTCCCTCCTGCGCCTGGGAGCAGATATGGATCTGATCCCCAACTGCGACCGGAGTCTGCTCGACATGCTTCTGCTCGAAATCCAACCCGCCCACCTCCAGCTCAGTGCTGAGCGCGAACTCTCGCCCGAAGAGAGGGACGCCCGCCGCGCGGAAATTACCCGGGCGCGGTTGCAAATGCTGACCGGCCCTTCTAACGTTTCTACAAGCAACTCAACCTCAGAGGAAAAACCCTCTGGTTCCAATGATGAATAACTTTACTCCACGCGCCCAACAGGTCCTGGCCCTTGCCCGCAAGGAAGCCGACCGATTCAACCACAACTACGTTGGTACCGAGCACCTTCTGCTGGGCTTGATCAAGCTCGGCCAAGGGGTGGCGGTCAACGTTCTCACCAAACTGGGTCTCGACCTGGAAACCGTGCGCCTCCAGGTGGAGCAGCAGGTCGGCTCCGGTCCAGAAACCAAGATGGTGGGCAACATCCCCTACACCCCAAGGGTGAAAAAAGTCCTGGCACTGGCCAGCAAGGAAGCGAAAGCTCTGAACCACAGCTATGTGGGCACCGAGCACATCTTGCTGGGCCTGCTGCGCGAAGGTGAAGGCGTGGCCGCCCAGGTGCTGCGCAACCTGGACATCAATCTCGACAAAGCCCGCAACGAGATCCTCAAGGAACTGGACCCTAACTTCTCCGGCAGCAACGAAGAGGAAGAAGAGGACTCCGAGCCTGTGGCTCCCAGTGGCAACACTGAGGACGACAAGAAGAAGAAAAAGAACGAGAAGACCCCTGCCCTGCGCGCCTTTGGCCGTGACCTGACGGAAACCGCCCAGAAAGGCGAGATGGACCCCGTCATCGGACGCACGGAAGAGATCGCTCGCGTCATCCAGATCCTTTGCCGCCGTACCAAGAACAATCCGGTCCTCATCGGTGAAGCCGGTGTGGGCAAGACCGCCATTGTCGAAGGGCTGGCCCAGGAAATTGCCGCTGGTAATGTCCCTGAAATCCTGCGCGACAAAAAAGTGATCACCCTCGACCTCGCCCTCATGGTCGCAGGCACGAAGTATCGCGGTCAGTTTGAGGAGCGCATCAAGGCCGTGATGGACGAGATCCGCCGCGCCAAGAACGTCATCCTTTTCATTGATGAGATGCACACCATCGTCGGTGCCGGCTCTGCCGAAGGCACGATGGATGCCAGCAACATCATCAAGCCCGCCCTCAGCCGTGGCGAGCTCCAGGTCATCGGTGCGACGACTCTGAACGAGTTCCGCAAATACATCGAAAAAGACTCCGCCCTGGAACGCCGCTTCCAGCAGGTGAAGGTGGAAGAGCCTTCCGTCGAAGACGCCATCCAGATCCTCATGGGCCTGAAGGGCAAGTATGAGATGCACCATAAGGCCAAGTATGCCAACGAAGCCATCACCTCCGCAGTGAAGCTGAGTTCCCGCTACCTGACCGCCCGCTTCCTGCCGGACAAGGCCATCGACATCATGGACGAAGCCGGTTCCAAGGCCCGCATCGCGGCCATGACCCGCCCGCCCGAGCTGAAAACCATCGAAGCTGAGATCGAAACGATCCGCATCGAGAAGGAAACGGCCATCAAGGACCAGGACTTCGAGAAGGCCGCCCGCCTGCGCGACAGTGAGAAGAACACCAAGAAGCGTTACGACGACATCCTGGAATCCTGGCGCCAGAACAACAGCGAACGCATCGTGGATGTGTCCGAAGACGACATCATGTCCGTGGTTTCCAAATGGACTGGTGTGCCGCTCCAGCGCATGGAAACAGCCGAAGCCCAGAAACTGCTCAAGATGGAGCAGGAACTGAAGGGCAAGGTCATCGGCCAGGACGAAGCCGTCATCGCCATCAGCAAGGCGCTGCGCCGTTCCCGCGCGGACCTCAAGGATCCACGTCGCCCAATTGGTTCCTTCCTCTTCCTGGGCCCCACAGGCGTGGGCAAAACCTTCCTGGCCAAGAACCTCGCCGAATTCATGTTCGGCAGTTCTGATGCGCTGATCCAGCTCGACATGTCCGAGTACATGGAGAAGCACACCGCCAGTCGCCTCATCGGCGCACCTCCTGGATATGTCGGGTATGAAGAAGGTGGCCAGCTTTCCGAAGCCGTGCGCCGCCGCCCCTACAGTGTGGTGCTGTTCGACGAGATCGAAAAAGCTCACCCGGATGTCATGAACCTCCTTCTCCAGATCCTGGAAGAAGGTCAGGTGACCGACAACTTCGGCCGCAAGATCGATTTCCGGAACACCATCGTCATCCTGACCTCCAACGTCGGCGCTGAGACCATTAAAAAGCAGTCCAGCCTGGGCTTTGCAGCCATGGCGCAGGGCGAGGCCGACAATGCCAGCATCAAGGGCAAGCTGTCCGAGATGGCCAAGAAATTCTTCAAGCCCGAATTCCTCAACCGTCTGGATGACCTCATCGTCTTCCGCATGCTTGAGAAGGCCGAGCTGGCGAAGATCGTGGACCTCGAAATCAACAAGGTGGTCAACCGTCTGAAGAGCAGGAACATCCACATCACGCTGGACGAAAGCGCCGTCGAATTCCTGATGAAGGAAGGCTACGATCCGCAGTATGGGGCGCGCCCCATGCGCCGGGCCGTGGAGAAACACATCGAAGATCCTCTGGCCGAGCACGTCCTGGGTGGCACCGTCCACGAAGGCGATACGGTCAAGGTCAGCTTCGATGCCGAAAACAAGCGCCTCAAGTTCGCTGCCGAGTCCCCCGTTCGCGAGGAACCTGCCGTGGCCGAAACCAACGCATAAGTTCACCGATTCCAAACCTTCAAACTCAAAGGCGGGCCTGCCAAGGCCCGCCTTTTTTACATCATGGGCTTGAGACAGGATTTCTTTGCTCAGGTGTTTTAATATCCAGCGCGCCAAAATCTTCACCCAAATGACAAAAACCCGTTGCATCCCCTCCCAGCCTTTGCCACTATCGCGGCCCGCCAAATCAGCGGGAATGGCTCAGTAGCTCAGTCGGTAGAGCAGGGGATTGAAAATCCCCGTGTCGGCGGTTCGATTCCGTCCTGAGCCACCTCCTTACTCTAAGGAAGTGGCAAACAAATCCTCCAGGATTGTCCGCGTAGAGACGACGGAACTGATTTTTGGATCTCAAAATCTGCTGTGACTGGACAGCCTCGTTTCTCTCCACTGGGTGGCGCATGATCAAAGCGGTGTGACGGACCCGTATGACTCCCGCCTTATGACTTTCCGCACCCGACTCCTCCTTCCTTTCTTTGGCCTTCTTGCCGGACTGAACCTCAATTCGCCACCCTCCCTGAAAGCTCAAGAGAGCAAAGTTGGCAGCAGCTATACCAAGGTCCTATTCCTGGGCAACAGCATCACCAAGCATGGTCCCAAGGCCGATATCGATTGGACAGGCAACTGGGGCATGGCCGCTACCTCGGAGGCCAATGACTATGTACACCAGGTTATGTCAGGACTGACGGCCAGACAGAGAACCGCTCCCGCCATGCTGGTGAAAAACATCGCCGACTTCGAGAGAGCCCACGTCGGTTACGATCTGGACGGCAAACTCGCGGAAGCCTTCGCCTTCAAGGCCGACCTCATCATCCTCGCCATCGGCGAAAACGTGCCGGCGCTGAAGACCGATGAAGCCAAGGCGGCCTTCAAAGCAGAGACCATGAAGCTGCTGCAAAAGCTCCAAGGTGAACACAAGCCCACGATTCTCGTTCGCAGTTGCTTCTGGGCGAATACGATAAAGGACCAGATCCTCCAGGAATGCTGTGAGGCGGTGGGCGGCATCTTTGTCAACATCAGCACCCTCGGCAAGGAAGAGGCCAACTACGGTCGGGCCGAGCGCCCCTACAAACACTCTGGCGTGGCAAACCACCCTGGGGACAAAGGCATGAAGGCCATCGCCGAGGCAATCCTGGCCGCGCTGCCTAAATCTTGAGGTTTTACCCGAGATCTCTCTGGGGAGAGCAGCCCCGACAGATATTTTTTCAAATAGGTGTCCAATTCGTGTTCAACCCTGACCTTCCACTGTTGCATGGCCACCTTACCCCCAGATCCAGCCGACCAGACGGAGACCTATCTCCGGCTGCTGACCCAGCACGACCGCTGGCTGGCGGCGTATGTTTACAGCTTGGTGGCCAGTGCGGCGGATGCGGATGACATCCTCCAGGAAGTGAAGGTGACCCTGTGGAAGCAGTTCGCCAAATTTGAGCCTGATTCCAACTTTCGGGCCTGGGCCCGAAAGATCGCCACCAACCAGATTCTCAACTACCGCCGATCCGAGAAAAAACGCTCGGTTTCATCCTCTCTCGATGAAGCCTTCATCGAGGCAGTGGCGGCAGAGATTGATCAACGTGCCGATGCCCTGGACCTCAAGGCGGAAGCCCTGAACCTCTGCCTTCGCAAGCTGCCCGAGGCGCATCGGAAGATCGTCGTCTGGCGCTACTATGAAGACTGCGGGATCGAAGAAATCGCCATCAAAAGTGAGCGCACGGTGGAAGCTGTGTACCGCTTGCTGAGCCGCATCCGCCAGGCACTGAGCGAATGCGTGAACCGCCAGATCGCCCCCACCCCATGAATACCTCCGACTCATCTCTGGACCGTATCCAGCGTGCGCTGGAAGGCCTCCTCCCCCCAGAGGAGCATGAGGCGCTGAAGGCCGATGTGATCCGCGATGCGAATCTGCGTGCCCTTTATGTGGAGCAGGTATGGCTACACTCCACCCTGCGGGCGCAGAGCGAGTCCCTCGTGGGCCTGCTAGACATCCCAGAAGACAATGCGCCTACTCAGGCTGCGACGAAACCTCTGCGCCGCTGGCCGATCGCGCTCTGGTCCGCAGCCGCAGCGGCTTGTGTGACCTTGGCAGCCAGTGTTCTCATGCCGGGCAAAAGCTCCCCAGCCCTTCCCCTGGTCGCCACCTTGATTCAAGCGGAGAACTGCCGCTGGGCAGGTTCGGATCTCCCCACCGCCGTGGATTCCCAACTGGGCACCGGTAAGCTCGCCCTCGTCGAAGGCATCGCCACGCTGAAGTTCAAGAGCGGTGCGACGGTGACGATGGAGGCTCCAACCACATTGGAAATTCTCACCGCCATGCATTGCCGCCTTATCGAAGGCACCCTCACAGCCGAGGTTCCGGAACCCGCCCACGGTTTCACCATTGATACCCCCGACATTCAGGTGGTGGATCTGGGCACTAAGTTTGGAGTGACCGCAGGTTCGGCAGGCAATTCCCAAGTGCGCGTCTTTGAGGGAGAAGTCGAAATCGGCGGTCTTAAAGATGGCAAGATCAAGCGCCTGACTGAAGGCAAAGGTCTGCATGTCGGCTCGGGCAACACTTTGTTAGGCCAGGAACCTACCCGAGGTGAAGCCGTCCAAGAAGCGGGTGGTTGGACGGCCATCCCAACCTCGTTTGGTCGCGGCAAAGATGGTTATGCCCGCCGGGGGGACAATGGCGCACCGATGGGCACTCATCCGCTCATCATCGTCAAACACACGGACCTGGCACCCGGCATGAAAAATGAACGTCGCGCCATCCTCACCTTCGACCTTTCCCAGATCCCAACAGACCGGATCGAGGAAGCCCAGATCGTGCTGGATCCGGAGCCTAGCGGCTTCGGCTTCTCCGCCCTGGTGCCGGATGAATCCCGATTCTCCGTCTATGGAGTGACCGATGAAAAACTGGATGCCTGGGATGAAAAGCAGATGACCTGGGCTTCCATGCCGGGCTGCAACGATGCCGGACCCGATGCTGACAAGCTGCGCAAGCTGTCTGAGTTTTGGATCCCCCGTGGCGGCTCCGGCGGGCCACTCACTGTGCGTGGCGATGAACTCGCAAAATTCATTCGCGAAGATACCAACGGATTTGTTAGTTTTGTCATCGTCCGTGAGACAGGCGAAACCGATCCTTCTGGCCTCGCCCATGCCTTCGCCGCCAAAGAGCACCCCACTGCCCGCGCCCCGCTGCTGCGCCTCAAATAAATTTCCCCGACCATGACGAAGCCAACCATCATCCTGATCGCCTGTCTCACGACGACGCTCGCCTCCGCTGCCGACGACGCCCAACGCGCCGCCATGCAGTTCTTTGAGAAAGAGGTGCGCCCCGTGCTGGTGAACCGCTGCTACGAATGCCACGGTGAGAAAAAGCAGAAGGGCAGCCTGCGGCTGGATAACATCGGCTTCATCAAGGCAGGCGGTGATTCCGGCCCGGCTCTGGTAGCGGGAGATCCAGACAAATCCCTTCTCATCGAAGCCGTGCGTTATCAGGAGCCGGAATTTGAGATGCCACCGAAGGAAAAGCTTCCTGCCAAGGAAATCGCCATCTTGGAAAAGTGGGTGAAGATGGGCGCGCCCTGGCCAGAAGCAGAAGCCGCGCGTGTCAGTGTGGATGAAAACGGCTTCACCGATGAAGACCGTCAATACTGGGCCTTTCAGCCGCTGACCAAGCCCACACCACCGGACATCCAGAGCCCCTGGATCCGCAATGATGTGGACCGCTTCATTGCCAAAAAGCATCAAGAGTTAGGCCTGACACCCGCTGCCGAGGCCGACCGCCATGAGCTGGTGCGTCGTCTCTATTTCAATCTCCATGGCCTACCACCCACTCAGGAGCAAACAGAGGCTTTCGTGAAAAGCACCGATCCTAAAGCTTATGAAAAGCTGGTGGATGAGCTGCTCGCCAGCCCCCGTTATGGTGAACGCTGGGCGCAACATTGGTTAGACCTCACCCGCTACGCGGAGAGTGATGGCTACAACCAGGATGCCTTTCGTCCTGCTGCCTGGCCTTATCGCGACTACGTCATCAAGAGCCTGAATGACGACAAGCCTTACGACCAGTTTGTGCGCGAGCAACTGGCCGGGGATGAGATTGCCCCCAAAGACCCGAATGTGCTGGTGGCCACCTCCTACCTGCGCAATCCCATTTACGAGTACAACCAGCGCGATGCCCGCAGTCAGTATGAGGTAGTTCTGACGGACATGACAGACAATGCAGGGGAGCTTTTCCTGGGCCTCAGCTTCGGCTGCGCCAAATGTCATGACCACAAATTCGATCCCATCCTGCAAAAGGACTACTACGCTCTGCGCGCCTTCTTCACCCCTTTACGCTGGCGCGATGACTTGATCCTGGCCACCGATGAACAACAGGCAGAGTTTGCCAAAAAAGAGTCTCCTTACAAGGCGGCCACGGCCCACATCCAGGCAGAGATTGATAGCATCATCGGCCCCATGATCGAACGCAACGTTCAGAAGGCCTATGAGCGCTTCCAGGCCGACATCCGCGCCATGGTGGACAAGAAGCCTGAAGAGCGCGCTCCCGAAGACTGGCAAGCCTCCTACTTCTGCGAACGACAGATGGAGTATGAGCGCGAACGTTTCGATGCCCTGAAGTCCATCAAGGATCCCAAGGTCAAGGCCCGCTACCAGGAACTGACAGAGGAGTTGAAGAAGTTCGACCATCTCAAGCCCGAGCCCCTGGTGAAAGCTTTCGTCGCCACCGATGCCACCTCCAAAGGTCCACGCAACCCCCTCAAAACCCGCAAGGGGGAACTGGATGTGCAGCCCGCCTTCCTCACTCTGCTAGAACCCAAAGAGCCCGCGATCAACCCCCTGGAAAAATCCACCGGTCGCCGCAGTGCCTTGGCAGCATGGATCACCCGTCCAGAGAACCAACTCTCCACCCGCGTCATCACCAATCGCGTTTGGCATTATTTGTTCGGCAAAGGCATCGTCGAGACACCGAACGACTTTGGCAAACTGGGCGACGTACCAACGCACCCCGAACTGCTGGACTACCTCACGCAGCGTTTCCTCGCAGGCGGCTGGAGCCTGAAAAAACTGCATCGCGAGATCCTGCTTTCAGCCACCTACCGTCAGACAGCCCATCGTGAAGTGCCCGCCATCGCGGCGAAGATTGACCCCTCCAACAAATTCCTGTGGCGCTTCAATCCACGCCGTCTGGATGCTGAGCAAATTCGCGATGCCATGCTGGCCGCCAGCGGTGAGCTGGATGCAAACACCGGGGGCCCCTCCACCGATGGCAACGGCACCCGCCGCTCCATCTACACCATCAAGAAACGTAATAGTCAGAATGAACTCCTCCGCAGCCTGGATGCCCCCGCCGGTTTCTCCAGCACCTCCGAGCGTCAAAGCACCACCACCCCGACCCAGGCGCTGCTTTTGCTGAATGGCGACTGGACACTGACCCGCGCCCAAAAGCTGGCAGCACGTATCTCCAAAATCGAAGACATCTGGCAATACACCGTCGGCCGTGCACCCACGAAAAAGGAACTCGATCTGGCTGAGAAATTCATTGCCCAGAGGACCGCCACGCCAGCGATCGAAGAACGCCCCACGGCCATGACCAGTGCTGAACTCGCCACCGCCAGCCAGTTCAAGGAGAACACCCCGCAGGAACGCCTGATCGCCCGCACCGCTGAAAAAGAAGGCGATGAATTCACCCTCGAGGCTGTCGTCAAACTGGACAGCGTGGATGCCAATGCCTCCGTCCGCACCATCGCCTCTCGCTGGAACAATGGGAAAGACAACGTCGAAGCCTTCGGCTGGAGCTTAGGCGTGACCGGTGAAAAATCCCGCTTCAAACCTCGCAACCTCATCATCCAACTGGTGGCGGAAGACGAGAACCACAACATCACCTATGAACCCGTGGCTTCGGATCTACGACTGGAACTCGGCATTGAGTATCATATCGCTGTCAAGGTCTCCTGCAGCGCTCACACCGTCACCTTCCGGATGAAGCAGGTGGATAAGCCGAATGCTGCCCAGCTCATCTCGGTGGTGCCCCACACCGTGCGCAGCGGCCTCAGCAGCGGCTCGTCTTCTCTGGTCATCGGTGGCGTGCATAAGCGTGCAGCCTCTCACCAATGGGATGGCAGCATTGAGGCCGCCCGTGTCGTTCGTGGCATCATTCCAGACGAAGATCTCTCGGCCGATGCCGCTCAGTGGAAAGCCCCTGCCCTGGTCACCTGGGATGTGCGCGAGCCCCTGCCAGACACCCTTGCTTGGTCCAGCGCCGAAGCCTCCAGCCCCGGCATGGTGGATCCCCACCAACGCGCCCTGGCCGACCTCTGCCACGTGCTGCTGAACGCCAACGAGTTCTTCTACCTGCATTAAGTTTTAGCCCCCTTCCTACCATGCCCTGCCATAACTACGACATCCCCACTTCCCGCCGTGCCTTTCTCCGCCGGGCGGGCTGTGGTTTCGGTTCGGTGGCGCTCGCCGCCATGATGCGCGAGCCTGTGCTCGGTGCGCCGAGTGCGGCCAATCCCGTGCTGAAGCAATTGCCCCAGCGCATCGGCCAGGCAAAGAACGTGATCTTCTGCTTCATGGAAGGTGGCCCCAGCCATCTGGATACTTTCGATCACAAACCCCTGCTTCAAAAACTCAACGGTCAAAAGCTGCCGCCCAGCTTCAAGGAACCCGTGCTCGCCATGGGTGAAAGCGGCGCTCCATTGCTGGAGTCCAAACGCACCTGGAAAAAATACGGCCAGAGCGGCCTGCTGATCTCCGACTGGTTTGAAAATGTGGCCGAACATGCTGATGACCTCGCCGTCATCAATTCCTGCGTGTCCGATGGCATCAATCACGCCGGCGGCGTCTGCCAGATGAATACCGGCAGCATCTTCGGTGGGCGCCCTTCGCTTGGGGCTTGGGTAAATTACGGGCTCGGCAGCGAGAACGGCAACCTGCCCGCCTTTGTCGTCATCAAAGACAGCGAAGGCACCGTGGTGAATGGCGTGCGCAACTGGGGCAGCGGCTTCATGCCTGCCGTTTATCAGGGCGTGGAGTTCAGCTCTGACGGCGTTCCGATCAAGTATTTGGACAACCCCAAAGGCTACAGTTCCGCCCAGCAGCGCGAGAAGCTGGACCTGCTGGCCAAGTTTAACCAAGAGTATAACCGCACCCGCACGGACAACACGGAACTGGATGCCCGCATCCGATCCTATGAGCTCGCCTACAAAATGCAGGCCGAAGCTCCCGAAGCCGTGGATCTCAGCAAAGAAAGCGCTTCCATCAAAGCCCTCTACGGTATGGACAAGCCAGAGACCGCCGTTTATGGGCGCAACTGTTTGTTAGCCCGTCGCCTCGTCGAAAACGGCGTGCGTTTTGTGCAGCTCTACTCTGGTGCCGGTAGCAAGTGGGATTCCCACAGCAAGCTGGAAGAGAACCACAGCCGTCTTTGCCGCTCCGTGGACCGCCCTATCGCGGGCCTGCTCACGGACCTCAAGCAGCGCGGACTGCTGGATGAAACTCTCGTCATCTGGGGCGGTGAATTCGGTCGCACTCCGATGAGCGAGCAGGGCGGTGGCCGCGACCACAACCCCGGCGGCTTCACCATGTGGATGGCAGGCGGTGGTGTCAAAGGCGGCCAGACCATCGGCGCTACGGATGAGTTAGGCCTCTACGCCATCCAGGACAAGATGCACGTGCATGATCTGCACTCCACCATCCTGCACCTGCTGGGCGTGGATCACACCCAGCTCATCTACCCTCACAAAGGCCGTCCTGAGCGCATCGACCAGAACGAAGGCCACGCCAATAACAAACTCATCACAGGTTAATTCGCCCGCTGATCAGAGGATGCTTCCTGCAGTTCCTCAAAATCAGCCTCTGTAAAATCCACCACCTCTTCTAACCAACGATCTTGCACAAAAGCCACGTGGTCAGGATGATGCGTATAAGCGGCATACGCGATCTGCGTCTCAAACCTCATGGTGATGCCAAAGTGATGCGTATTTTTAACGCTTGTCTGGCGGCGAATGGCAAATTCCTGCACTCCAGGAAGGTAGGCCAGCACAGCGGCAGCTTTGAGAAAATCCTGCTCTGCGGCGGATCCTCTTTCGTGCTTCAGACGAAAAGTGACAGTGTGTTCGATCATAGGTGTCGTTAGCTTATCAAGCCCCCGCCAAAAGCCCAGCGCATAGGCGAACCGTGGAATGGATTCGCGAATCCCGAAAAAACGCGCGTCTGCGACTTTTGGGGATTCGTGATAACTCCACGCGGCGGAAGGGGTGCTGTCGTATCTTCTCCGTGTCATCTCATTTGCCCGCTGCATTTCCCGCATCCATAGATGCGCCCATGCCAGACACGCTGCGCCACATTCTTGCCTCTGAATCTCCCCAGTCTTCCATCACCGTGCGTGGATGGGTACGCACCAAGCGGGAGTCAAAATCCTGCGCCTTTTTGGAAATCACCGACGGCTCTTGCTTTCGCGGGCTCCAGATCGTGGTGGATGCCGCCCTACCCTCCGCCAGCCTGCTTCCTTCCATCCTCACCGGAGCCTCGGTAGAGGTCGTGGGAGATCTCATTGCCTCCCCGGCCGCAGGTCAAAAGTGGGAACTCCAGGCCACGGAACTCCGCCTTTTGGGCGAGGCCGATGCCACCTACCCGCTGCAAAAGAAAGGCCACACGCCTGAGTTCCTGCGCACCATTGCTCACCTGCGCCCGCGCACCAATCTCTTCAGCAATGTCTTCCGTGTGCGCAGCCGCATGGCCTTTGCGGTGCATCGCTTCTTCCAGGAGCGCGGCTTTTTCTACGTTCACACGCCTATCATCACCTCCAGTGACTGCGAAGGTGCGGGTGAGCTTTTCCGCGTCACCACCCTGAAACAAGGTGCCCCTGCGAAACCCGAGGACGACTTCTTTGGTCAGCCCACCTACCTCACCGTCAGCGGTCAGCTCCAGGGGGAAACCTTCGCCTGTGCACTGGGAAACATTTATACCTTCGGCCCCACCTTCCGCGCAGAAAATAGCAACACGGCCCGCCACGCCGCCGAGTTCTGGATGATCGAGCCCGAGATGGCCTTTTACGATCTCTTTGCCGACATGACGCTGGCCGAGGAGCATGTGAAATACCTAGTGGATGCCATGCTGACTGAGTGCCCGGAGGAACTAGAGTTTTTCAATAAGTTTGTGGACAAAAATTTGGTTAACCGCCTCCAACAGACCCTCGAAAAACCTTTCGAGCGTATCAGCTACACAGAGGCGGTGGATATCCTGCTCAAGTCAGGCAAGACCTTTGAGCATCCCGTCGTCTGGGGCGAGGGACTGCAAACGGAGCACGAGCGCTACATCGCGGAACAGCACGTGCGCGGCCCGGTGACGATCTACAATTACCCAAAGGACATCAAGCCCTTCTACATGCGCCAGAATGAGGATGGCAAAACCGTGGCCGCCATGGACCTGCTCGTTCCCGGCATTGGTGAAATCATCGGCGGCAGCCAGCGTGAAGAGCGCCTGGACGTGCTTCGCGCGGCCATGCAGCAGCACAACCTCAGCGAAGAAGACTACCAGTGGTATGTGGACCTACGCCGCTACGGCAGCGTGCCGCACGCAGGCTTCGGGCTGGGTTTCGAGCGCCTGCTCATGTTCGTCACAGGTGTGAGCAATATCCGGGATGTCATTCCCTTTGCACGCACCCCGGGTCATGCGGCGTACTAGTCTGTGATCTTCATGACCGTTCGGGAAAAAGTTTTCAGTGTGCAGGGTTCCGTGTTCAGTCGCTTGAGGCTGAACGCAGGGTTGCTTGTGTTCGGTGCATGCCTCTGGGTCATGACGCTTTCTGCAAGTGCGCAGACGGGGCTCACCCTGCAACTGGTGCCGGAGACCACCGCCATCGTCCCTGGCCAGCCCTTCCGGGTCGGTTTGTTCATCCAGCACCAGCCCGGCTGGCACACCTATTGGCGGCAACCGGGGATCGTCGGTGTGCCCACCAGCATCGCCTGGGAATTGCCCGCAGGTTTTACAGCGGGAGAGCTGGAATACCCCGAGCCCGAAAGCGTGCTCATGTTCCGCATCAAGGCGCAGGGTTATGAGCGTGATGTGCTGCTACAGACTCAGATCACCCCTCCAGCAGACCTGAAACCCGGGCAAACCATCCCCCTCAAAGGCAAAGCCACCTGGATGTGCTGTGGCAATACCTGCCACCCCGGCCACATGGGTATCGAACTCAGAATGCCCGTGGCAGTGGAAAGCAGCCCCGACCCCAAGTGGCAGCCCTTGTTTGAAAAAGAACGCGCCGCCTACCCACGCCCCAGCGAGGCCTGGACGGCAAAGGCAACCGAAGAAGGCCTGAAAGTGACACTCACCCTCACCCCTGGTCCTGGAGCGCGACCTGTGGGAGCCGATGAAAAAGTAACCTTCTTCACGGACGATGGCTGGATCAATAGCGATGAACCTCAGCGTTTGGAACTCCTGCCGGAGGGCGGTTTCATTCTCCACCTGACCCGTGCCGACGTCTTTCTTGGCAAAACAGTGCCCCAAGAGCTCAACGGCGTGGTTCAGCGGGACGGTGGCTGGGTGCAAGGTAAGAAGTGGCGCAGCCTCAGTATCGAGCCGAAATTACAGCGCCCTTAATCTGTTACGGCTTTTTCACCAACGCAAAACGGTACCAGCGAGAACCTCCTTGAGAGTCTGGGATCAAGATGGAGAGTTCTTCCCCAATCGAATTCACTTGAATCTTGTCCCGCTGCTCGATCCCCACTGCCTCACGACTGATCGAGACACTGAGCAGTTGGAATCCGATTTCCTTTGGATCGATCCCATCAACGCTTTTGGTGGCGGTACGGTCCACACCATTATTGGCGCGTGAGTTTTTCCAATTTGGCCTCCACGGCTTGCCGTCCACATAAGTCGGCTCCTCCTGGCCCTGATGTCGCCCCGGTTTGGCATTGCCACCATTGATCCAATAAATGCCGTCCTTTTTTACTCGCAACTCGGAGGGACCATCGATCAAAGCCTCGATCACCACTGAGTTTGGAGGAGCCTCAGGCCGTCCAGAGGCTTTCACTTCAGAGCCAGTTTGCGCGTTTACTTTTTGCCGGAAATACAGATTGTCTTCAGCCGAAAAAGTATCTGCCGACAGAATAAAGACCTGCCCATCCTCCCGTTTCATCGTTACCTGATTGTCCTTAAAAGACACAAACTCAGCCTTCAAGGTTCGTCCTGACTTGTCCGTGAACACCCTAAGTTCCTCCGCAGTAGCTGTCGCAGTGCCGCCAACTCCTCCCCAGATAAGAACGCAGGACCAAATCAAGCCAGGGATGAAAAATCGGGCCACCATAGGAATTTGATTAAACCCTGCTTGCACCTCCCTTTTCAAGACGAATTCTATCAAAAACAATTCCCAATGGATTTAGGGCTCGGTATTCGAGATTCACTGCCAATGGTTATCTGACAGCACCCGCACATCCACCCCAAGAAAGACCTGCATTTGTTCGTTAAGAATGCAGAAGTCTCGCCATTGAATTTTCGTCAGCCAAGGCCACTATCCTTCCTCACCCCATGAAAGGCATCCTCGTCCTCATCCTCGCCGCAGCCGTCGGTTATGCTGCCTATCAATATGTGTATCCGCAGATTGCCGATGCGCTGAAGTTTGAGAAACATAAGCCCAAGGAGGTGGTGGTGGCCCCCAAACCAGAACCGAAGAAGGAAGTCATCGTTATCGCCCCACCTAAACCTGTGGTGGAAGCACCGAAACCCGTCATGGAGCCCCCAAAACCCGCTCCTATGCCTGAAGCTCCGAAGCCGGAACCCGTGAAGCCGAAGGAAGGCGAGTTTGTCGCGCCGAACTTTGACCCGATTGATGTCGCCACACAAAACTGGGCCGCCATCCCCAAAAGTGCCTTTCCCCGTCCGGTGAAGTTGAAGAAAGATCTGAATCTGCAGATGAAGATCGGAAATTCCAGTGCCGCCACCCAGGTGAAAGCCGGTGGCACCATTGTGGCCGTAGGCCAGGAAGGCACGGATATCCTGGTCTCCCCCACCGAAACCTCGCCCATGCGCGGCAAGGTGGGTCTGGATGACACCGACCTCAAGGAAGTGCTGACTGACATCTATGAGCGCTGGAAAGTCGCCCGCACTGAGACCCTGCGCCGTGCCCATGACTTCAAACTGGCTGCTGCTGAGCGTGCGAAAAACGCGCCTCCTCCGACCAAAGGAGCCACCGCCAGTGCAGGCAACGATAAACCCGCCCGCGATGCCGATGGTACCTATCCCCTGCTGCTGGCCAGCATGAAGTCCGGACAGGTGACCGAGATCAAACCTGAAACCATCAAGGAGTGGGGTGAACCCCAGATGACCGATGGCGTGTGGACCGTGATCGTGAAATACGAAACCCAGACCATGTTCGGCAAATTTGACACCGAGGCCCAGGCCCAGATCAAAAACGGCAAGGTCGAAAAATGGATCTACACAGGTTCCGGCGAAGAGGTGCCCTGATCATCATTCATTAAAAAGCCTGCCAAAAGCCGTCGATGCGGTCTTGGCAGGCTTTTTTATTGCCTGGAGATGGCCGTCGTTTGTTTATCCGCGATCTTTCCAGGAGGTAGGCCCGTCATCACTGACGGACCCCGTTTAAGCTTCCAGTGGGCATCAGGGCGTGATGCGCGCACCGGCGGCCTTTAGCTCTTCAAGGAGCTTTTTGGAGGCATCATTGACGGGATTGCCCTCGACGAAGATCTGGCAGTAGGGAGCCCACTCGCGGCTGCCGTCGTTGTCCTTTTTCCACATTCGATGCAGTGGGGAAAAGTCCGCGATTTGATTGTTCTCCAGGAATAAAAACTGCAGATCCGTCAGCGGTTCCAGAGGAGTGATATCCACCACTTTATTTCCTTTCAGAGATAGCATGGACAACCATTTCAAAGAACCGATCCCCGTCAGATCAGTGATTTGATTTCCCTCGAGATAGAGGGTCCATACCTTGGGCAGCTTAAACAGTGGCTTAGCATCCTGGATCAGGTTTCCAGCAAGATAAAGGGAAGTCAGGGAAACGATGCCTCCGAAGGGAGAAACATCGACAACCTTGTTATTCGTCAGCTCCACATACTGAAGAGCCTTGCAGCTTGCCAGCGGAGCTAGATCAGAGATCTCATTATTCCCCACATCCAGGAACTGAAGCCGCTCCAGGCCCCGGATCGGCCCCAAATTAGTGATCTTGTTTTCGGGCAGGGTCAGGGAAGCCAGGGCGGTGCATTTTTCCAGCCCGGTCAGGTCGGTTATGCCCAGGGCCTTGCCCTCGATGATGGAAACGGAGGCCACATCTTCCGCCGTCAGCGGCTCCTGATTGTCCCGTTTGGCAAAGACCTGCTTCCGTACGGCTGATTCGAGGGCTTTATCTTTGAAAACAGAAACGGGCTTTGGCGGCGCCGGGGGTGGTGTCGGTTTCGCGGGAGTGGTCGCTGGTGGAGTGGCGGGCGCAGGTTTTGTCTCCGGTTTGGCTGCTTGGGCCGGGGCAGGCTTAGGAGCCGCCGCAGGGGCAGGTTTTGCCTCCGGTTTCGGAGCGGGCGCTGGAACTGGCTTTGTCTCGGGTTTGGGCGCTGGTGCAGGAACCGCAGGAGTCACTGGCTTTGGCGCAGCTGCCGGGGACGTCGCTGGAGCTGTCGGAGTTGCAGGCTTAGCCTCCGGTTTGGCAGCCAGTGGAGTGGGCGCAGGTTTCGCAGGGGCAGTTTCGGCGGAGGGTTTAGCCACTTCCGCAGGCTTGGCTGGGGGCGGAGAGGCGGGTTTGACCTCCTGGGAGTGGACGGGAGAAAGGGCCAGGAGAAGAAACAGGGGGGTGGTCAGCTTCATGGCGTGAATGAACATAGCCCGTTTATACGGCATCGCGAGGTTGCATGTTAGCGTAAAATCGTCTCTGAGTCTTCTTATGGTCAATGTCATTGTCATTCTCGAGATCGATCCAGCCCGCGTGGATGAATTCCTGGAAGTCATCACGTACAACGCCGCCGAATCCGTGAAGGAGCCCGGCTGCCTGCGCTTCGAGGTGAGCCGCCAGTTTGACCAACCCAACCTCTTTGCCCTCAGCGAAAGCTATGTGGACAAAGAGGCCATGGATGCCCACTACCTCACCCCGCACTTTGCCGTCTGGAAGGAAAAATCGGCCACGGGCTTCGTCGCGAAGCGCTGGTCCGTCAAAGGCCCCGTGCTGGAGTAAACCCCTGTGGAAGACGCCTTCGGCCATCGCATTTCCTACCTGCGCGTTTCCATCACGGACCGCTGCAACGAACGCTGCCGTTACTGCATGCCGGAGGAGGAGCAGGCCTGGTTCCCCAAGGACGAAGTACTGACCTATGACGAGATGCTGCGCGTGCTGCGGGTGGGCGCTGGCCTCGGCATCCGCAAAGTGCGCGTGACGGGTGGCGAGCCTCTGACCCGCCCTGGAGTAGCGGACTTTTGCGCGCAGATCTCTGCCATTCCCGGCATTGAAGAAATCGGCATCTCCACCAATGGCACCCTGCTTTCCAAGCTGGAAAACGGTGTCACCATGGCCGAACGGCTGGTCAAAGCGGGCGTGCGCAGCGCCAATGTCTCGCTCGATTCCCTGGACCGTGCCGCCTACCAGCGCAGCACCAGCCGCGACCTGCTACCGAAGGTGATGGAAGGCATCGATGCCGCCATCGCCGCCGGTTTCCGCAGCATCCGCTTGAACTGCGTGCTGATGAAAAACCAGACCGAGCGCGAGTTTGTCCCCCTGATGAATTACGCCTGGGAGAAAGGACTGCTGCTGCGCTTCATCGAACTCATGCCTGTGAGCACGCAAGAAGTCCTCAGCGAAGATAACTTCCTGGCCACCGGCACGGCCAAACAGCTCATCGAGCAGCACACCGGCCCGCTGACTCCGCTGCCCGACTTTAAGACCAACGGCCCCGCCACCTACTACGCCGTGCCCGGCACGGAGCAAAAGATCGGCTTTATCGGCGCGATGACCAACCTGCACTTTTGCGAGACCTGCAACAAGCTGCGCCTAACCAGTGATGGTAAACTGCGCCCCTGCCTGGGTAGCTGGCTGGAGTTTGACCTCCGCAACGTGCTGAGAAGCGGCTGCACGGACGAGGAACTGGCACGTTTCATCCTGGGCGTGGTGGAACGGAAGCCGAAAGAGCACGACTTCCGCGACAACTACCAGCCCAACCGGCGTATGATCGCCATCGGTGGTTAGGCCAGCACCTTCTTCACGGCATGCCCGTGGATGTCGGTGAGCCGGTAGTCACGGCCCTGGAAGCGATACGTTAGCCGCTCATGATCCACGCCCAGCAGGTGCATGATGGTGGCATTCAGATCATGCACATGCACCGGGTCCTCGGTGATGTTGTAGCAATAATCATCCGTGGCACCCAGCGTCATGCCTTTTTTCACACCGGCCCCGGCCATGAAGATGCTGAAGCAGCGCGGGTGGTGGTCGCGGCCATAGTTGGTCTCCGTCAGCGCGCCCTGGGAGTAGATGGTGCGGCCAAATTCACCGCCCCAGACAATCAGGGTATCCTCCAGCAGCCCTCGCTGCTTCAGGTCCTTGATGAGTCCGGTGGTGGCCTGGTCCGTGTCATTGATCTGGCCCTGGATGGCCTTCGGCAGACCGCCATGGTGATCCCACCCCATGTGAAAAAGCTGGATGCAGCGTACATCCCGCTCTGCCAGCCGCCGGGCCAGCAGGCAGTTCGCCGCATAGGTACCGGGTTTCATCACATCGGGGCCGTAGAGATCCAGCACACTCTTGGGCTCCTTGGAAATGTCCACCAGGTCCGGCACACTGGTCTGCATGCGGAAGGCCATTTCATATTGGGAGATGCGGGTGGCGGTTTCAGGGTCGCCAAAGGCGGCATGGTCCCGCTGGTTCAGCGTCGCCAGTTCATCCAGCATGCCTCTTCGCACTTCACGCGGCACGCCGGAGGGATTGGTGAGATAAAGCACCGGGTCCCCTTTGTTGCGGAATTTCACGCCCTGATGCTGGGTGGGCAGAAAGCCGCTGCTCCACAGGCGATCATACAGCGGCTGGTCATCCGGCCGCCCCGTGCCAAAGGATGTCAGCACGACATAGGCAGGCAGGTCACGGTTCACACTGCCCAGCCCATAACTCAGCCAGGAGCCGATGCTGGGCCGCCCGGCGAGCTGACTGCCCGTCTGGCAAAAGGTGATGGCCGGGTCATGATTGATTGCCTCGGTGTACATGGAGCGCACCACGCACAACTCGTCCGCCACAGATGGCAGGTGCTTCCACAGCTCGCTCAGCCAGGTCCCGCCCTGGCCATGCCGGGCAAATTTGAACATCGAAGGGGCCACCGGAAAGGACTTCTGCCCCGAGGTCATCGTGGTCAGCCGCTGGCCTTTGCGAATGGATTCTGGCAGGTCTTTGCCCCGTTGCGCCGCCATCTGCGGTTTCGGATCGAAGAGATCCATCTGCGAAGGCGCCCCGGACTGGAACAGGTAGATCACCCGTTTCGCCTTCGGCGCGTGATGCAGATTGGCGGATGATGTCTCTGCCATCAGGGAGCCGAGCGCGGTCGAGCTGAGGGCTGCCGCACTGTTGCGCAGGAAGAGCCGACGATTGAGCGTGTCTTGGATTTGGAAAGGATTCATGGCAGATCAATCGCGGGTCACCACACGGTCGAGATTTAGCAACACGCCCGCCGTTGCGGTGTAGGCGGCGAGGTCCCTGGGGTTCAGGCTGGCATCGGCAGGGGAGGCCCCTTGAGTGATGGCCTTGGTGGCCTCCTCAGGGTGGGTTTCATACCAAGCGCGACGATCTTGCCAGCCGCGAAGCAGAAGGGCCAGGGCCTCAGGCTCAATCTCACGTGCAGTCGCTCTTCGAAAGCCGTAGCGGATGGCTTCCTCTGGTGTTTTGCCCTGCTTCATCATGAGCTGGGCCAGACCGCGTGCGGCCTCGACGAAGGTGACCTCATTCAGCATCGCCAGGGCCTGCAAAGGCGTGTTCGTGCGGCTGCGCTTCACCGTGCAAATCTCGCGCGTGGGCGCATCGAAGAGCAGCATCGTCGGCGGGGCAGCCGTGCGTTTCCAGATGGTGTAGAGACTGCGGCGGTAAAGGGCCTCTCCCGTATCGGCTTTATAGCCTCGCAGGTCCCCATACTTGCTCGTTTCATCCCACACGCCTTCAGGCATGTAGGGCCGCACGCTGGGGCCACCCACCGTGGGCACCAAAAGTCCGCCGATGGCCAGCGCCTGATCTCTCACCGTTTCACCACTGAGGCGGAAACGCGGCCCACGGCCTAACCAACGGTTCTCAGGATCTCGCTCCAAAAGCTCTGGTGTGATCTTCGAAGTCTGGCGGTAGGCCTGGCTGGTGACCATGAGCTTCAGCAGGTGCTTCATGTCCCAACCGCTGCTCATAAACTCCGCCGCCAGCCAGTCGAGCAATTCCGGATGCACGGGATACTCCGCCTGGATGCCGAGGTTCTCCGTCGTCTTGCAGAGGCCGGTTCCAAAGAGCCGCTCCCACTGCCGATTCACCCAGACCCGTGCGGTCAGTGGATTCTCAGAACTCACCAGCCAACGGGCGAGGCCCAGGCGATTGTTCGGCGCGTCCTTCGGCATCGGATTCAGCCAGGCAGGCACGGCCATCGTCACCTTCTCCCCCGGTTTATCATACTCCCCACGATGCAGGATAAAGGCATCCCTCACCTCCTTGGCCTCCCGCATCACCATGGTGGTAGGCAGGGCGTTCTCAAAATCTGTCATCGCCTTCTTTCGATCAGCCACGGCATCCATCTCACGACGCACAGGACTGTCTTCGCTAGCCAGATAGTAGTTCTGCAATTCCTGGGTCTGGGCAGCCGTGCGCTGAGCTGGAGCGATGGCCAAGATAGCTTTGATCTTTGTCAGATCCGCCTGGCCATCCAGCTTCACCAAGTTGGCAGGCAGCGCCGTAGAACTGAGGCGGAAACGGCCAATGTTATGTCCACCGATGGCCTCGTGCCGCAGTCGAAGGAGCAACATGCTCCCCTCGGCAGGCGCAATGGGACGCTCCAGCAGGAACATGGCCCGCCGGGCATCCTTGCGCGTGTTACCATCGATCGCCCAGCCCTTGCCGCGCTTTTTGTTCAGCACGTTGGCGATCTCATAGCCCTTCTGGCTGTAGTCGGCCTCGGCCTTGGCCACGGTGATCTTCTCAGGTTTCCCACCTGGCTTCTGCACATACACATCAAAGTCGCTGAGGACGAAGTTACCGTTGGAATTCCGCCCCAGACTTCCCCCAGGCAGAGAGGCATCCGGCAGGCATTCCAGAAGCAGGGCCGATACCCCCTCGCGAGGCACGGGGGCATCGTAGAGATAAATATCGCGGAGGGGATTCAGGCCGCTGGCCAGATAGCTGCCGTCAGGCTGGCGGGTGAGTTTAGCCCCCTGCTCATTCAATTTGGAGACCACTTGAGATGGCTCGAGGAAAGCCCAGGTCGGCTTCTGGGCCGCCAGTTTAGCGGCCGCTTCTTTCTCCCAAGCGGCCAGCAACATCGGCAGTTTTTTTCGTTCTTCGGCCAGAGTTTTTTCAGCCGACTCCACCGCTGCCTTCAGCACCCCCAGCCGCTGCTGCTGCTCGGGTGTGGTGACATTCATGATTGGCACGGAGTTTCCTCCACTGCGATTCGATGCTCCTTGGATGGTGCCGCTTTCCTCGATGTTATTAAAAAACGCGAACATCGAATAAAAGTCACGCTGGGTGATGGGGTCATACTTATGATCATGACAGCGAGCGCAATTCATGGTTAGGCCCAGCCAGGTGAAGCTGGTCGTCTCCACCCGATCAATGATGTTCTCAATGCGCCACTCTTCGGCAATGATGCCACCTTCGCCATTGATGCGGTGATTGCGGTTAAACCCGGTGGCGATCACCTGATCCTGGGTGGCATTCGGCAGCAGATCACCGGCGATTTGCTGAAGGGTGAACTGATCAAACGGCAGGTTCCGGTTGAAGGCCCCGATGACCCAGTCCCGCCAGGGCCACATGCTGCGGCTGCTGTCGGTCTGGAAACCGTGACTGTCCGCATAACGCGCAAAGTCCAGCCATTCACGGGCCATGTGCTCCCCATAATGCGGACTCTGCAAAAGACGGTCCACTACGCTGCTGTAGGCTTTTGAAAGCCCCGCGGGTCCCTGGGCGGCTTGGACAAATGCGGCCACTTCTTCCGGCGTAGGTGGCAGCCCGATGAGGTCCAAGGTCACCCGCCTGATCAGGGTGGCAGCATCGGCTTCGGGTGAAAAAGCCAGCTTCTCTTTGGCCAGGCGAGTGGCCAGAAATGAGTCAATGGCGGTGGAGACAGGGGCATTCGTCTGGGGCCGGGTGACGGGCTCAAAGGCCCAGTGCCCCTGATATTTTGCCCCTTCGGCGATCCATTGTTTCAGCAGTGCCGCTTCCGCTTTGGACACCGGTTTATGCATCTTGGCCGGGGGCATCAGATCGTCCGCATTGTCCGTCGTCACTCGGGCGATGATTTCACTGAGTTCGGGTTTGCCCGGCACAATGGCCACGGCTCCAGATTCCGCCGGCTTCAGGGCTTGGTCACGGAGGTCCAACCGCAGATCACCCTTACGCTCCTTTTCATCAAAGCCGTGGCAATGAAAGCACTTGTCCGAAAGGATGGGGCGGATGTCGCGATTGAACTGCACCTCCGCCGCCTGCGTGCAGGTGAGAGCCGTGAAAAAGGAAAGGAGGTAAAAAGGCCGCGTCATGCCGAAGAGGTGCTACCCGCCCAAACGGACGAACAACGACAATTCTCTCCGGCCAGCCGGATTTGACATGGAGTGGGTCCAAGCTGCCAGCCCTACGTCGTGGCTGGTTTGGCCATGGGCGGGGCTTCCTTGCCTGCTGGCTTTCCTTCCTTCGCCGTGCCTGCATCCATCTGCCCATCAATGGAAGGCAGTACGCGGGCACCATCGGCAGGGAAAGGAATAGGTGTGATGCAGAGCACGTCGCCAGGCTTTGGCGCCTTGGCTGCATTGGCCGAAACGACGATGTGTTTCTCATTGCTCACCAGCGGGTCCACCGTCAAACGGCGCAGAGTGTTCTGAGGGCGGTCGATCAGGATGATCTCATTGCCCGCGCGCACGGCATTGCGAGGAATAATGTACACATCGCGCAGCGGCTCGCCGGAAATCTCAGCCTCCACAAAGGCCCCGATGGTGAGCGGAGGTGCGCCATCGGCACGCCGGGCGTACGGATCTGTCACCTGCGCCACGGCCGTGGCCTGACGAGTCTCAGCATCCAGGGAGCCCTCCACACGGACGATCTTGCCCTCCCACGCCACAGGCTTGCCCGCGACGATGGATTTCAAGAAAACCTTCGCCCCATCTTCGGTGGCCGTGCTCTGATCGCGGAAGGATTGCGGCAACTTCAAAAACTGACTTTCACGCTCCGGCAAAGGCAGGCGGATTTCTACATAATCCACGGCAAAGATGCGCCCCAAAATAGTGCCCTGGCTGACAAACTGCCCCACATCCACGGCCTGCTCCAGCACCTGGCAGGCATACGGAGCGCGGATGGTGGTGCGCTCCAGGTCCCGCTCCGCCTTCACGATTTGCGCCTTGGCCGAGGCTACGTCCGCTTCTGCTTTGGCCACCTGAGGGGCTCGTGTCACCAGGGCAGATGGAGTTCCGGTACGGCCCATCGCGCGCCAGTTTTCCACGGCCTGATCCGCCCGCGCTTTTTCCTCCGCCAGCATCACCTCCGCCTGGGCCAGAGCACCTTTGGCAATGATGATGGCCGTTTCATAATCCAGCGGATCCAGGCGCATGAGCACATCTCCCTGGCCAAAGAACCCACCTGGGCGGAAAGACGGGCTGATCTCGATGATCTTCCCGCTCACCTCCGGCAGCAAAGTGCTGCGCGTTCGCGGCTGCACGGTCCCCTGAGAGCGAACCCGCAGTTCATACTCCGTCTTGTTAAGCACCGTCCCCTCCACCCGCACGAAGGTGGGTGGCATCTCCTTTTTCTCCTGCGCAGGAGGGTTCTTTAAAAGATACCACGTCACCAAGACACAGGCCCCCAGCACAACGAAGGGCAGGACAAAACGGACAGCTCTGAGGAGGAAGCGCATGAACAACAGTTTAAACGCTTCGGGATGCCTCAGGATTCATTCTTTGTCGAATGCCCATTCAGGATTGTTCGCCCTGAATGGGCGGATTTTTGACCTCAGCCGAACAGGGCCGCGATCGGCTTGCCACCATCGGTGATCGGCACCGGACGAGAGGCATCCACCAGCTCATGCGAGGGATTGATGCCCAGGGCCGCATGGATCGTGGCGTGGAAATCCGGTGTGGAGACAGGGTTTTCCACGATCTCCTTCGACAAGTGATCCGTGACCCCATAGGCCCCGCAATGTTTCAGGCCGCCACCGGCCAAAATCATGCTGAAGGTGCTGCACTGGTGACCTCGCCCGCCGCCGCCATCGAATTCCGGCGGACGGCCGAACTCCGTGCCAATGGCGATGAGTGTCTTATCCAGCATGCCGTGGGTCTTCAGATCCGCGATGAGAGTCGCCAATGAATCATCCAGATCCTTGATCAGCAAATGCTGGTTTTCCTGGCCGTCATTGTGGGTGTCCCAGCCCGTTCCATTGACGAAGCCAAGGTTATGCGAAACCTCGATAAAACGTACCCCGTCCTGAATGAGACGGCGGGCCAGGAGGCAACGCTGTCCGAATTCGCTCCCGTAGGCATTGCGCAGATCCGCAGATTCCTCGTCCAGATTGAAGTTCCGCATGAACTCTGGCCCGGCGAGACGCAGAGCCTCACGTTGAGCGGCTTCGTAGTCAGCTAAGGCAGCCTCTTTGGCCACACGCTCTTGCAAAGGCTTCAGCAACTTTTCGCGCGCACTCACCCTCTGAGAAGTCACATAGTCTGGCCGGGTAAATCCCGCAGGGCCAGCCTTCGTGTCGGACAGATAAATATTCCCATACTTGGCCCCAAGGAAACCCGGCCCACGGCTGGGGTTAGGATAACCGATGAGCATGTAGGCCGGCACCTTGGGATTGGCCGAACCCCGTTGATGAGCGACAATCGAGCCAATGGAGGGATAGGAAGTATTGCCACTGACAGGACGCCCCGTGTGGACGAAGTTCGTGGCGATGGCGTGCTCGTTGATCACGTTGTGAAACACCGTGCGCACAGCCGTCACATGCTCCATTTGGCGGGCCGTTTTAGGCAGGTGCTTACACACACGAACGCCTGGCACCGAAGTCTCGATGGAAGGGTAGGCTGAACCTGCCTTTTTGGGATTCGCCTTGGGATCGCCCAGCGCTTTGGGATCAAAGGTATCCGTCTGGCACATGCCCCCACCCAGCCAGATGAAGATGCAATGTTCCGCCTTCCCCATCGGGATCGGCGCGGAGGTAGCGGCCCGCACTCCCATGGAGGCAAAAGGGGCCAAGGCGGCTGTCTGAAGAAAATGGCGACGTTTCATGGTCTTACGAATATCAGGGGTTGGTCTTCTTAAATGCGGGTCTTCCAGTAGTCGGGATGGCGTTTGGTGTGGGCCACAGCGATGATAAAAACCGTGTCGCCTTCATGACGATAAATCAGGGCGTATGAAAAGGGGGTGAGATTAAATCGGCGGTATGGATTCCAGGCAAAGTGGGCGCATTCAGGATGTTGGCGGATCTTCAGCAGAGCGGCTGCGTAGGCGTCAATAAATCGGGAGGCTTGCCAAAGAGTCTGTTCAGAAAGATATCGAATGGATTCCTCCAGCTCCAGGTCAGCCTCTGGATGCGTACGTAACTTATACATTGTATTTCGCTCTCAATTCTTGCACGACTTCGAGTGCGTCACGGCACTGCACCGTGCCGCTTTCGATTTCTTGCCAACGACGATCCAGGATGACTTTCAGATCGCGACTGAGTTCTTCATCCGAAGACGTAGCATAGACACTGTCTTGCAAACGGGCAGCAATCTCGAGTCGATCTTCTTCTGGCAAAGTCAGCAGATTGCTCAAAATGGATTCAGCAGAGGCAGTCATGGCAAGGAATTCTATACTAGATTTCAACCGATGGCTCAAGGAGCAAAGACCCATTCAGGGGCGTTCAGCAGGGCCCAGAGGACGTCCTCCAGGCGGTTGCGCCAGTCTTTGCTCAGGCGCTCCGTCGGCGCGTCACCCCGGCGGGCGGCGGCCTCTTCTTCGATGCGCAAGGCATTGGCGGCTGCATCCAAGTGATTCGTCCACGAGACATACTTCTGCGGGTAACGCGGCCCCGCTTTCACCGGTGAGACGGGTTGCAGACGCGAGTCATAGCCTTCGCTCAGGTAGGCGATGTATTGCTCACGCTCAGCAGCCGTCGGCTTGCGGGTGAGCAGGCGCAGGTAGAGCGTATCCACAAACTGGTCTAACGGCATGTCTTGCAAGGCCAGGGCGGTGATGCCATGGTCATCGCTCAGGCGGGTGAGCCAGATGCCCACGGTGCCGTTGCCCAAGATGGCAGGCTGAAGGGCGCTGGGATCATCATTGCGACTGCTCACCGGGTCCTGGCGGGCGCCCCGCCAACCGAAAGCTTCCAGCACGTCGCAAACCGCCTGAATGCGCGGCAGGCTCAGGCTGGGGCGGTCACGCTCGTTGCTGGTGCTGGCCAGCATCCAGGCATGCGTTGGATTGCCCAGGGTGATGGAACTCTTCATGTCGCGCCTGCCATCAATGTCGAGGCTGACTTCCTCGGTCTTGAAAGGCTTGCCCGTCGCGGCAAACAGCGAGTCCACAATCTGCTCCGCCGCCAGGCGGCGAGGCGCAGGCGAGGCAAACAGTGGGCTCGTTGCCGTTAGCTGAGTATCCGTAGCACGCTGATAGGCGTGGGAATTCAAGATGATGCGGGAAAGGTTCTTCAAGCTGTAACCGCCACGCACAAACTCACGGCCTAACCAGCGAATGAGTTCAGGGTGTGAAGGTTTACCGCGCTCCCAGTCCTCCGCAGGCTCCACGATGCCACGGCCCATGTATTGCTGCCACAGACGGTTGGCGATGACCTGGGCAAAACGCTCATTCTGCGGGGCTGTAATGAGGGAAGCCAGACGGTCGCGGGAATCCTTGGGATTTTCCGCCAGCGTATCCGCCAGATTCTCAGGGGCAAATTCATCGAAGGGCCACGCGGGCTCCACCTTGGTGCCGGGTTGCAGGGTCACCTGGATGAGGGGCTTGCGGCCACCTTCATGCAATTTGTCCATGGGCACACTGCTGGTCTTGGGCACGTCCACAGCCTTCTTTTCCAGCATGGCGGCCAATTCGAAAAGGTCCTGCTGCAGACTCTTGTGAGCCGGGGCATCATGACACCGGGCGCACTTCATTTCTACACCGAGGAAGGCGGTGCTGATGATGGTACCTTTCGCGGCCATGGGCACATCATTGCCTGAGGCTGTGCCAAACCCAGCCGGGCCGCCGAAACGCTCGCTACCCTGCATGCGCAGCAGTTCCGTGACGACGAGGTCCATCGGGCGGTCATCTTCTAGCGCCTCATGCAGATACCAGCGGAAAGGCCCGGTGTTGTTCAGCGTGGGATTGAGGATGTTCGGGTTTTCGGCCAAGGCATCCTGCCAGTAGCCCATCCACTTGTCTGCCCAGCGTTTGTCGGCCAGCAGGCGGTCAATGGTCTTAGCACGTTTGTTGGGGCTCTTGTCCGCCGTGAAACTGGCGATCTCTTCCAGAGTTGGCACCACGCCCACGGTATCCAGCGTCACGCGACGGAGGAAGGCGAGGTCATCGCTGAGATCCGTGATCTCGATGCGGTCCACATTCATCTCAGGCCAGACGGCACCTTCGCTGATCCAGCGCTGGATCACGGCGATCTGCTCGGCCTTCAGCGGGTGGCCTTTGGGCGGCATGATGTAGTCTTCATCCGTGGTGCTGATGCGGGCGATGAGGGAGCTCTTTTCCGGCTTTCCCGGAACGATCGCGGGGCCGTCGGATTCGCCACCTTTCAGGGCTTCAGCTAGGGAGTCGAGCTTCAGATCGCCTTTGGTCTTGCTGCCCTGATGGCAGCTAAAGCAGTTGGCTTCCAGGATCGGCATGACTTCCTTGTAGAAGTTCACCCCGTCCTTCTTCGCTGCCGAATACTGGGCCGCGACGGCATTGATCTTGGCATTGAGGAAATGGTCCACCTCATTGTTAGCCGGATAGCTCTTCACCGGGGCTGGCACTTTCACCGCCGGGGCACTGGCCAGCCACTTGGCGGCGGCATCGCGGCGCTTGGCCCAGTACGCATCATGCTTCGCACGCACTTTGGCGCGGCGCTCGGCATTCTCTTCCACCAGCCAAGCATTCTGCTTCTTCTCATAAGCAGCCCAGCCAGCGTCATTGTAGGCCACCTTGTCATGGCCCACTAGTTCCCAGGTCTCGCGGCCTTCATAAGAGATGGCCACCACCGTCTCACCCGTTTCCGGACGTTTTTTGGAGGAGCCCACCACACCGCCCACCATGCTCTCGATGACGAATAAATGCTCGCCGCCCTTGGTTTCAAATTCTGCCCACAGTTCCTGCGTTCCCGGAGGTGCAAAGCGGAAGTCGGGGCCCAGGTTCAGATAATTGTCCTGCTCGGACACACGGCCATGGCCACCCGTGTCAGATTTGGCGAAAGGGAGGTCCAGGAAAGGCTTGCCATCAATGACGAGACGAGTCGCACTGCGACCACGGACCAGGAGACGATGCTTGCCTGCTGGCAGATTCACCACCGAGGCAGCACGTAACAGATAGGGAATGGGGCGATCTCCACGCACTCCTGTTTCCACATACTTCTGAGGCACTTCAGACAGGCCAAAGACATCCAGCGTGTAAGTCTCCGTCGGGGAAGGTGGCAGCGCAGGCCAGGAGTTCTTTGGCGGCACCCCCTCCTCGCAGATCTGCACCAGCACGCGGCCCTTGGGCAGCTTCTTGGCATCAATCGGCGGCGGTGGTGGCTGGAACTGATAACGCTGCGCCAGCAGCACTTCCGGGAGCACCTCGCGATACACGGCGATCTCATCCAGGGCACCCGCCAGGGTATTGCCTGCGCCGCCACCATAACCAGTGCCGATCATGACATCATCCGCATCGCTCACGGGTGGCTCGGTGGTTTTGCCCGCGATATCCCAGACACCGCCGCTGGTTTTCTTGCCGTCCACATAGGCCTTCATCGTCTCCGGCTTGCCGAAGGTGTAGGTCACCGCCACGTGATGCCAGCCGGACCCCGGATTGAAACCTTCTTTGGAAACCCAGCGGTGATAGTTTTCTGCTCCAGCCTTGTTGCGGCTACGGAAAAGGAAGCAAGGCCGCGCCTCACCACCCTCGCCCTTCAGGCGCAGCGCCCAGTTCTGATTTTCGGAGCTGAATTTGTCAGACTTGTTCCGCCCCTTGCCGATCAGGTAAACATACTTCCCGTTAGCCAGATCTTCGGCATTCACCCAGGCTTCGATGCTGATGGTGTCTCCCTGGACGAACCGCAGATTTGTTTCAGGCAGGTCGGTTTCCTTGACCTGGATAAAGCTATCCTTGCCGGTGAAGACAGCCGCTTTGTTGCCTTTTTCAAAGACGGGATAAATCGGTTTCTGCGGACCGGTGGGCTCGATCGTTGCCTTGCCTTTCAGTTCGCCGGGCTCTTTGCCTTCAAAGGTCCACTTCACCAGCGGGCTCACTTTTGGCACAGGCGTCGAGTCGTTCTGGGCGGCGTTTTTCGCGTCGTCCGCAGGATCGGCCGCTAGCAGCAGGCCAGGAAGGAAAAGGAATGGAAGGGCGCGTGTCATGTCCAGGTGAGTCTCAGTGTGATGAAACCAACGCTCCCTGACGAGACATTTCACTGCCGCCGACACCCCACTTTAGGGGGATGCCGGACAGGCGGCGAAAATGCACGAAACCCCTCCCGCCCTCACTTTGCCAAAGGCAGCTCGTAGCACACGGCCTCACGATCATTGCGCACCAGCAGGTAACGGCCCGCCAGCGTGGGATGGTTCCAGGTCTTGCTGCTCAGGGCACCGATCTTGCCCAGTTCCTGAAATCCTTCGGGCTTCGCTGCCGCGAGATGAACTGGGCCGCTTTCGCTCTGGATGATCACCAAGTCATCCACCAGCAAGCTCTGACCGGAGGCAAAACGCCCCTCTTTCCACAAGCGCTCCCCAGTGGCCAAATCCACGCAGGCCAGCCGCCCATCGTCCAGGCCGTACGCATGGCCTCCCCGCGCCGCCGGGCTGTTGAACTGCGTCTTCATCTTCATGCCCGCCCACAGTTGTGTAGCCGCCAGAGAACCATCCGCTGCCGCCTTGATTTCCAGCATTTGACAGCCCATGCCGTAACCGGCGGAAAGAAACACCCGGTCCTGGCCTAACACCAAGGGTTGCGAAGCCTTGGGCCAGTTCGCACCACCCCATTCATGCTCCAGCAGCACCGCACCACTGGCAGGATCATAGGCGGTCAAAGAGCGCACATTGTTACTCAGGATCACCCGTTTTCCCACCAAGGTGGCGAGCATCGGCGAGGAATAGCAGGCTTGGTCATCTCCCGCTTTCCAGGCCAACTCCCCAGTGTCCAGCCGATAGGCAAACAGCACGGGCCCCTTCGTCTGACCGCCCGTCACCACTACCTTATCATCCACGATCAAGGGTGAGCAACTCACGCCCCACTCGATGTTTTCCAGCTTGTTCTCCCCCAGGACGGAGCGCTGCCAGATGGGCTTGCCGGTGGTGGCGTTGAGGCAGTTCAACAGCCCCGTCGCCCCATACGCATAAACCCGCCCCTCATGCACCGTCGGCGTTGCATGGGGGCCATCCCCACTCTGCCATTGGGAAAAGCGCACCGGGTCCGCATAGGACCACAGCAGCTTGCCCGTGAAGAGATCGTAGCACGTCACCATCTCCTCTTCGCCTCGCTGCTCCTGCGTGTAGGCTCGCCCCTGGACTATCGCATAGGCGGACCACCCCAAGCCAATCGGCTGACGCCACAGCTCCTTCGGAGTCACCGCCTTCCAATCGGCCGCCAGCTTAGCGCCCGTGACTGTGCCGTCTCGATTCGGGCCAAAGAACTGCGCCACATCGGCCGACTGGGCCAGCATAGCTGCATTCGGCGACCAGCCCTCGGCAGCTTCCGCCGTTTTCATCTTGGCCAGGGAGGGACCTTCGGATTTCGACCACTTCCACACGATGTTCGGCAGTCCGGTACCATCCAGGGTCCCATCCACTCGTGTCGCCCATTTCGCCACGCCTCCCAGGACCAGCAACACCGCCAGCCCCGTCAGCCGGAAACGCCAGGAGAAGCGTGGAGTGAAGACAAACCACAAACAGTTCAGGATCACCACCAGCAGCGGGATGGCCGCCGTGAGCCAGCTTTTGAGATTTCGCTCAAACTCAGGCAGCGAACGTATGTAGAAAACGGCAGCCATGCCCAGAAGGATCGTGGCGATGGGAAACCAAGGCAGGCCACGAGAACGTGCTTTGGGGACGGAGGATGAATCAGTGGTCATAGACGGATACGGATATTGTCATTTCGGAGTGAGTGCTTACTTCTACACAAAATCAAAAAAAATATCAGCTCATCAGCAGAGCAAACGCCTGCGGGTGATAATTTCGACGAATGGCCTCGGCATTCAGCCCCAGGCCCTGCAAGGCAAACCAGACCGCCTGTTCCACCTGAGCTGCGCGATCCACTTCCAGCTCCACCACGGGGCGGCCAGGCATTTCATTCAGCATTAGCATCGCCGCAAAGTGCTGCACAAACCATGCGCCGACCTTTCCCTGCAAAGGTGAAGCTTCGGCATCGCCTGCAGCCATGGCCACAGCGAGGCAAGACTCCATCTTTTGGATAAACTCGCGCCCCACGCGCTGCATGAAACCCCGGGCAAAGTTCCCATCTTCGATGATGCTGTTTGCCAGCAGGCGATGCAGGGCCTGCTCCGCCTCCGGCACCGCAGACACGGGGCGCAGCATCTTGGCCATCATGTAATGCACCAGCGTTACCAGCGAAGCCGTGGAATCCTCCAACTGCCCCAGCATTTCCGCCTTCTCCCCCGCCTTGGCTTGGCAGCAATGGGCTTGTAGGGCGATGTAGAGATCCTCCTTGGTCGGAAAATGGCGGAACATCAGCGCCTCAGAAACGCCCGCCGCCTTCGCCAGTTCCTTTGTGGTCGCTCCATGGAAGCCACGCTCGGCAAACACTCCCAAGGCGGCATCCAAAATGCCCCCACGCCGCTCATCGCTGGGCAGACGCGAGTTGGGAGTGGCTGGAGGCATGGCACATCATGTAAGTGATTACTTACATTCGTCAACCAACATTTGCCTCTGCCTGTTCAGCTTGATCTAAAAGTGATAGGTCAGAGCCTTTTGCGTGTCCACCTTTACCCGCCCGCTTTGGATAAGGCGCTGAATGAGTTGAGGTATATCTGGGTTGGCCGCATCCTTCTGCAAAAAGGCGGCCAAACAGGTCAGCAGAGTCTTCTCGCGTTTCGGCCGATTTCCTGATTTCTTCAGAAAAGCCACCACACGTTCCAACTCCGTCCCTGCAGGTTTGGCGTCGGCAGTCTTCTTCACTACATGAACAGCGGAGCCCAATTCCTCCACGTTTAATTTGGAAGAGGGGACCTTTTTGACCACGATGGTTTTGATGACCTCAGGCTTCACAATCGCCGGCTTTGGGCGAGGTTCGATGAGATCCCGAAAGTCCTCATGCCGTGAAACCGCCACCTGCCGACTGCGCAAATGCTGAACCAGCGGATCATACCCGGTGTCTTTAGACACAATGTGGTACTGGCCTCCAGGGTAGCTCAGCACCGCTTGGCCGACATAATAAGAGAGAGCAAAATCGAGTGCATTTTTTCCGGTGGATTGCAGGCGGATGATTTGGACAGCATCAGAATGCTGCAAAAGCTTTTCCACCACTTCCACCCCCAGCTTGGTCTGCTGAGCCCCCATCATCAAAGTAAATTGGAATCCCCGGCGTCCCACCAGAGACAGGTCCAGCTCATGCACATTCTCGAAATCAATGAACACGTGATGGCAGGGCGCTGGAGGGATCATAATACCGCATTCAATCTAAGCGATTGACCCAATCCCCCAAGTGGAATTTCCACACAAATAACCACTAACCATAAAAAAGGCTGCCCGGCAAAACCGGGCAGCCTTGAAATGAAACGGCGACTGATTAACGCTCGTCGATTGGCACGACCTTCTGGCCGTAGGGGCGACCGACGTATTCGCTCAAGGGGCGGAACAGGCGGTTTTCGCTCCACTGTTCCAGCACGTGGGCAGTCCAGCCGCTCATGCGGGCGATGGCGAAGATCGGCGTGAAGAGATCTGTCGGGATATCGAGGCTGTAATAAACGGTGGCGCTGTAGAAGTCCACGTTCGCATTCAGGCCTTTGCGTTCCCGCATGATCTCAGCGATGCGCTCAGACATCTGGATCCACTTCGCTTCGCCAAGCTGGGCGGTGAGCTGGATGGCCATCTCGCGCAGGTGCGGTGCGCGTGGGTCGAGGACCTTGTAAACGCGGTGGCCGATGCCCATGATCTTCTTCTTCTGAGCCAGGGCGTCTTCCACCCAGGCATCCACCTTGTCAGGACTGCCGATTTCTTCCAGCATGTGGATCACGCCTTCATTGGCACCGCCGTGAAGAGGGCCTTTGAGTGCGCCGATCGCCGCGCTGATGGCGGAATACATGTCGCTGAGCGTGGAGGCCACGACACGGGCGGTGAAGGTAGAGGCATTGAAGCCATGCTCGGCGTGCAGCACGTAGGCCACATCCAGAGTCTTCTCAGCTTCCTTGCTCGGCACTTCGCCAGTCATCAGGTAGAGGAAGTGGGCGGCTTCGCTGAGGTCCTTGCGGATCGGCGGCAGTTCCTTGCCGGTGCGGGCGCGGTGGAAGTAAGCGGCAATCACACCGATCTGCGACACGAGACGGATGGCCGTGGCGAGGTTCTCGCTCACGTCCACATCGTGACGATTCAGCTCATAGCTGCCCAGCATGGAGACCGCTGTGCGCATGATGTCAATCGGCTTGGCCTTTTTAGGGGCGGCCAGCAGATAATCAATCACGCCCTGCGGCAGCTCACGCTCAGCACGCAGTGCGGTGGTCAGTTTCTCCAGTTCCGCACGGTTGGGCAGCTTCTGGTAAAACAGCAAATAGACGACCTCTTCGTAGCTGACTTTGCCGGCGAGTTCATTGATGTCGTATCCGCAATAAAAAAGGATGCCTTCAGCACCCTTCACTTCCCCGAGACGGGTTTCTGCTGCGACGATTCCTTCGAGACCTTTGGAGACGACTGCCATGGCTGTTTTTAATGGTATGGGGGTTTGCGATTGGAAAGAGGTCAACATACGGGATGGATCTCCCGTGTCTTTGTGCGAGTTAGCTGCAAGCGTGCAAACGCTCAAGGCAAAATACGCTCCAAGAGCGTTTCCTGAGCCAACTTCCCCATCTTCGCATCAGTGGCGAGGTTTTCCCCCAAGCTTTTCCTGACCCTGGGGTAAAGGCATCTGCCAAACAGCCGCATCCTGGGGGATTCCTTCCAGCTCCACAAAAGGTGCCAGCCCTGGTTCCCGACGGGCAGGCCGGACCTCGTGTGAGGCGGCTGAGGAGGTCTTCCCTTCCTGGTCTTTGGCCACGTGGGACTGGATCCGCGAAAGCAGGCTGCGAGGTTCCAGCCGGGTCCAGACTTTGCCCGACCAATAGTCCCCCTTCCAGCCCTGGCCAGGAGTCGAATGAACGTAGAGGGCAAAGCGGTCGAACATGATTTCCGGCACGTAACGACTGCCGACCCGCGAGACCAGGGGCGGATTGGAGGGATCTGGGCGGCCTTCGGTGGACTCCAGCAAGTATTCTTTGTCATCCACCTTCACCACCACCCAGGCATGCCCTCCCATGTCACCGTAACGGCCCAGGGCCACGCGCGCCTGAAACCCGCGCGAGAGCAGCCAGTCACACAAAAAGATCGCGGAGTCCTCACAGTCTCCGCGGCCTTTCCGCTGCGTGTCCAGGCTTGTTTGCCAGGCATCGGTCGATTCCTTTTTGGAGCCAGGGTCTTTGGTATAAACGCAGTTGGCATGCACAGCCGCCCAGATGGTGAAAAGCTCATGCACCCGGGAGTCATCTTTAGCAAAAATGGCCGGGGGGGCATACCCGGTCAGGAACTCATTCACAAAACGATACCGCCCGGCCTCATCCGCAGCCACGACAGCATAGGTGCGCCGGCATTGCGGGCACTCAAGTCCCAGACTGTTCTGGGCACGAGAAACCCTGACAATGTGGGGATGCTGGCAGTGCGGGCAGGTGCTGAAAAAAGCCTCCTGATCACTGGCCGTGATGGCCTCCGGACTGAAGTCTTCCAGGCGCTGGCCCACGATCAAAAGAGCGTGGGTCACCAGTCCGCCAGCAGATCGGCGGAGCGCACAGGCCAGATGCGTCATCTCAGGCGCGGTCTTCTGCGAAAAATCGTGAAACTGGTCCAGCAAGGCCCGCAAAGACGGACCACTGGCCGTGCAGACGGACACCTGCAAATAGCGCGGCATTTTGTCCTGCACGATCCGGGTGAGGGCGTTCACATCATCCAATGCCATCGTCGGGAACTCTGATTCCAGCCAGGTCTCGAGTTCGATGTCCATCTTCAGCAACGGCTGCCGGGCCCCCATGCGGACGAAATTGATCCGGTCCACCAAATCCACCTCAAAGCGCACACCTGAGTACGCCTGGTCCTCACCGCTCATCCACTCCTTGAACCAAAGGTCCCAAGCGGCCAGCTTGCCATTTTTATGGGCCATCAGTCCGCCAGCCAGGGTAAGGCCGAGGAGGATGGACCAAAGGAGAAGACGGGCAAGCATGCGCAGTCCTGATTATAGTATTTATAGACAAAGACGCAATCCCAAAGCTATCTGAGATCCATGACTCGCACTCTCGCTGGCCGCAGGGGCATGGATCAACGCCTTGCCTTGGCTCCGCGCTCATCCGTTTCCACCACACCGTCGCGTAGGCGGATGATCCGGGTGCAGCGTTCCACCATGCGTTCGTCATGGGTGACGAAGACGAGGGTCTTCCCCTGTTCGTTGAGCTCGTCAAAAAGGGCCAGGATCTCCTGGCCGGATTTCGAATCGAGGTTCCCGGTGGCCTCATCCGCCAAAATCATGAGAGGGCTGTTGGACAGGGCACGGGCGATGGCCACACGCTGCTGCTGCCCACCGGAAAGTTCGTTAGGCTTGTGAAAGAGCCGATGCCCCAGGCCCACCTGGTTGGCCAGCTTTTCCGCCACCTCGCGCATCTGCGCATCATCAGCCCCGCCATAGTACATGGGCACGGAGATGTTCTCCAGGACGGTGAGCTGCTGGATGAGGTTGTAACTCTGGAAGATGAAACCCAGGTTGCGATTGCGCGCCGCCGAGAGGTCATCATCGTTCAGCGTCGCCACGTTTTCGCCGCCGAGGAAGTAGTCACCGCTGGTCGGCTGATCCAGGCACCCAAGAACATTCAGCAGCGTGGATTTACCACAGCCGGAGGGCCCCATGATGCAGACGTACTCGCCTGGATGGATGTCAAAGGACACCCCCTGGAGCACTTGGCTCAGGACATCGCCCATCTGGTAAGACTTGCGAATGTCCCGCAGACTGATGATCGGTTCAGACATGCGTCACTTTACGGTGGCCACATCCTTGGGCTTGGCTTTGCCCTGCCCTTTGGGTTTGGCGGGTGTGACAGGATTTTCAGGCAGGCCGGGGGCCGTCGGGCCGTCCGCCTTGTTTTCTGGCACCAGTTTCTTCGGCAGAGACAGGGCGACGAGCTCGCCCAACTGAAGGCCAGTGCGCACCTCGATGAATTCATCGTTGAACAGGCCGGTCTCAACGGAGCGGCGGGCGAGGTTGCCGCTCTCATTCACGTAGCAGTAGTGGTGGTCGTTTTCGACCTCGATGCTCTGCACGGGGACGAACATGACATCGGCAAGCTGATCAACCAGGATTTCCACCTTGGCATTCATGCCGGGCTTCATCCAGGGGTGAGTGCCCAGGATGTGGATGGAGGCGGGGTACACCTTCAGGTTAGGCGTGTAACGACTGCTGCTGGAGTCTGGAAGAACGGCGAGTTCCGCCACTCGACCTTCCAGGACGATGCCTGGCTCGGCATCCACCTTGATGAGGGCAGGCTGGCCGATGCGCACCTTCTTTACCTGGGATTCGTGGACGTTCACATGCACGCCCATCTGGGACATGTTCGGAATGGTGAGGACGGTCTGGCGGAAACGGACATTGCTGCCTTCCTCAATGGACTCGCTGTACCGGGCCGAAGCACTGGCATTCAGATCGCCATAGGCGACAAGGCCCGGCTGCACCGCCCGCATCATGCAGGCCTTGAGCTGACGATCGAGGTCCTCCTTTTTGGCCAGCTCCATTTCATAGCGGCGCTTGGCCGTCTGGAAACGTGTCTCGGCCTGGGCCATTTTGGAACGGTTCGCCCGTACGGTGCGCTGCAGCTTGGTCAGGCTCTCGCGATAACCCGAGACCAACTGGGCACACATCTTGGAGAAGGCGTATTTTTTAAACAGGGCCAGTTCCGTACTCGCGGTCTTGCCGGCGAGAGACACTTTTTCAAAGTTGACTTGGTCATTCTCCAACTGCGTTTTGGAAATGAAATCACGTGAGGCGAGACGCTGCGAGGCCTCGACTTTTTGCTTGGCCACGGCCAGCTCGGATTTGCGTAGCAGAAGTTCGTCTTCCAACTGACGGAGCTTTTGCTGAGCTTCGCCATCACCGCTGTTTTGACCTTCCAGGAAAGGCGAAAAATCAATGCGTTCGGACTCGGCAGAACCGATGGCGTTTTTCAGCGGGCGGATGGGGTCTTTTTTCGCTTCCACCACGGCGGAAACATTGGTGCCAGCTTCGAGCTGGGCATTGGCCTGGGACTCGAGCTGATCCGCGAACTTATCAAATTCAGCCGCATCTTTAGGCAGCCCGGCAGCAGCCAAAATCTTCATGCTCAGTTCCCGACCCAGGTACTTTTCAAAGTCCATCAGGGCGAAGATGGCAGTCTCCTTCATGTCACGCACGAGGCTCTGGTTCTCGCTGCGCTGGATCTCGCGGCCCTCGTCGGCATCAATGTAAGAGGCGACGGTGGTCTGAAATTGGATCTCGTGGTCCTGAATGCGGGTTTTCAGGTCGGAGTTGTCGAGCTCAACCAGGACTTTCCCTTCCTTCACATCCTCTTCCGTCACCAGATAGCCTTCCGGAATCAGGCTGAGGATTTTGGTCGGCGTTTCGATTTCCGACTTCAGTTCAAAGTTCTGCAAGGCACGGATTTCCCCGCCCTGGAGCACGTTGATCTGTAGCCGTCCCTTTTGGACGGAGAAAGTAGGCACATCCTCGGCCTGCCGGTCTGAGCCGGACATGAGGAAACTCACTGCAGCAATCCCTGCCACAGCGACTCCTCCATAGATCCAGATTTTAGACTTCGCCTTCTTCATGACTCTCCCTTCGGTTTCTCGTTATTCAATACGTCTACCCACGACCCGTCTTTCTGAATGTAGAGCACTCCCATGTCGCTCCAGAGCTGGAGACGGGCGATGACGTGATCAATCAGGGTGGAAACAACAAGGTCGCGTGCGGTGATGAGGCGGTCCTGGGACTCCACGATGTCACGGGCGGTCCCCTGCCCTTCCTCCATGAGGGCGGTCTCGATTTCGAGACGCTTTTGCGCCAATTCCAGGCCCCTCTGAGCCAGGTCATACTGCTTGCGGGCGACGGCGAGGCCGCGCCAATCGCTGCGGATGGTGTTGCGGAGCTGCTCCTCCGCAAGGTCGAGCTGACGCTGGGCAAGCTGCTCATCCAACTGGCTGGCGCGGAGCTGGTTACGCTCAGGTTTTGTGTTCAGGTTCAGGTCCACATCCACGCCGCTGGCGAAACGGCGGACCTTGGGGTTCAGTTCCAGGCCCTCGTTGTTGCTGGGAGTGCCGACTTGGTAGCCCACCAGGGCATTCAGGGTGGGAAGGGTCTGCTGATGGGCGATCTTCACCCGGCGATGGGTATCGGCCAGGCGGTCGCGCTGGTTGTAGAGGTCCAGGCGGGTGATGAGGGCGGTATCCAGGACGGTTTCCAGGTCATCCCGGGGCTCCACCACCTCCAGCCGCTTCAGTTCATCATTGCTCAGAATGATGCGCTCCGTCACTGGCAGGCCCAGGGCCACCTTGAGGTCATCGAGCTGCTCCTCGTAATTGCGGACGGCGGTGATCCAGTTACGCTCATAGGTGAGCTGGCCTTGCTGGATCTGTTTCAAGCTGGACTGGGTGCGCAGATTGGCCGCAGCGAGTGCGCCTTCACGCTCGATGGAGGTCGCCGCAGCACGGTTCGCCACGTAGCGGTTGCGGGCGGCCTCGCGGGCCTGGAGGGTGCGCAGATACTGAGTGGTGATGCTGACGGTGAACTCCTTGCGGTATTGGGTGAAATCGCGGATGGCGTAAAGCACATCGCGCTCATCCTGACGGAGCGGCTCCGATGCAGCCAGCACCCCGGCCCCGCGCAGCAAAGGCTGGGACAGGTTCACCGTCGCACGGGAATCGCTGAGATTGCGCACACCACCGGTGAAAAAGCGGGTGAAGTCGGTCGTCAGGTCCAGCGCCAGCCGGGCCCCGGTCCTCATGAGGTAGTCCACGCCCACACCGCCATCGGCCGTGAGGGTTTTGCTCCGTACGAGGTTGTTCACTCCGGTTTTCACCTGGGATTCCGTGTAGGTGCCGCTGCCGTCCGCGCCCAGGATCGGGCTGTAGAGCTGCCGAGTCCCGGTGAGAGTCAGCGCCGAAAGATAAACGATTTCCTTCCGGTTCAGGTAGGTGCGGTTGCGATGCACGGCAAAGTCCAGCGCATCCGCCAGGGTGATCACCCGTGCGCCTTTTTCGATGTAGGCACGGTCGCCGAGGAAATCAGACGTTTCGGAATTTTTGATGAGCACCGCCAGGTTGGCTGGCTGCGGCGGGGTCACGCTCAGCAGCGTGTCATCTTCAGCTCCTGGGACGATTTGGGATTTTTGCCCGATGATGCCGAACACTTCCCGGTCCGCCCATTTTTTAAAGAAGCCCTGCGAACAGCCTGACATCAGACACACGCTCAGCGCGGCAACGGAGTGCAGCGAACGGTACAGGCGGCTGGAAGGCATGGATGACAGCATAACAAGAAAGCGATCTGCTCAAAAAAGGGTTAGGCGAGCAGACTGACAGGGTTGGGGGATGAATACTACGCCCCCCAAAGCCCGTCTCTATCAGGGCAGGTTAAATAATCCGCGTTCGCACAATGTCATCCGCCCCCTGCCGATTCTTCATCAGGCCCGCAGCCAAACCTGTATTCAGCACCGAATAACGTTCATTCCAGAGATTTGCCGCATCCAGAACGGCCTGCCGGTGTTTCAAATAGCCGTTGCCACACCTGCCTCACCCCTACACTTTCCATCATGGAGGAACCGCTCCCAAAAGAAATCACCGAAGAAATGATCAAGGAAGTGTCCGGCTCCCCGCCGACACGCAAGACCTTGATCGAGCGACTGGACAACTGGAGCGACTGGTCGAGCTGGGATGAATTCTACCGGACCTACTCCGGTTTCGTCTTTCACGTGGCGCGCAAATCTGGCCTGAGTGATGACGAGGCCAGCGACGTGGTGCAGGAGACCTTCATCGGCGTGGCCAAGAACCTGCAAAAGAAAAAATTCGACACCAGCCTGGGTTCCTTCAAATCCTTCCTGCTCAATCAGGCCCGCTGGCGCATCTTGGACCAGTTTCGCCGCCGTAAAAAACAGCAGAGCCGCGAGGCGAACCTGTATGCGGATGAAACCGATGACCGTCGCACCGCCCCGATCGACCGCTGTGCCGACCCCAATGGCATGGCCCTGGAAAAGCTCTGGGACAAAGAATGGCAGGACAAGATCATGGACATCGCCCTCCGCCGGGTGAAGGCCCTGGTCTCACCGCGTCAGTACCAGATTTTCTCCTGCTACGTGCTCAAAGGCTGGGACCCGGAACGAGTCAAAAAGGAATTGGGGGTCAATGCCGCCCAGGTCTATCTGGCGAAGCATCGCGTGGGTCGCATTCTGAAACGCGAGGCTGCGAAGCTGGCGGCTGAGGAAGAGGAGACATAGAATCGGCGACGGATCAGCACCTGATCTTGCATTCCTCACTTCCAAGTCAGGAAACACGACTCTGCTGCGGATGGCCAAGTGCAGCAGGCGTTGGTCCTCATTTCTGCTGGCAGGCGGTATTCAAGACTGGGCCCGACCACGGCGGAAGAAGAAGGTGGTGAGGCCGCATAGGACCAGGAGCAGCGCGCCGGGCTCGGGTACGGCAATGAGATTTGAGTCAAGGGTCACCGCCCCCGTCAGCGCGATTACGCGTCCTTCCACTGTGGCTCCCGTGGTCAGCGTATCGCTGACAAAGGCGAGGATGTTTCCCTCAAAGTCGGTCCCGGTGCCCAACGTCGCGGAACTGCCGACTTGGAAGTACACGTTGTCAGAGGTAGCCCCATTGATCGTATCGATGATGGATAAGGATGCCGTGGTCAGGGTGCTGCCGATCTGGAAGACAAACAGCGGATTGTCCAGGCCGAGGCCGTCCAGGGTTAGGGTGCCAGTGAGCTGGGCGGAGGAGTCAAACTGATAGACGCCCGGAGTCAGTGTGAGGCCACCCAGGTCCTGCCCGGTCAAAATCTGCGTCTCCGGCATCAGCACCAGGATGTTGTAGGCGTTCAGGGCATCCGCCTGCGCCTGGATGGCCAGGGCATCATTCAGATGGATGGTGCCAGAAAAGGTCCCTGGCGGAAAGCCAGAGATCGCCGTGCCTGGACTCACCCCCAGATCGCCCGATAAACTGGTGGGCCCCGTGTTGGTCACGGTGGTGGCCGCCAGAACAGAGAAGCTCTCGGCAGCGCCGAGCGAAACGGATCCCGCATGCAACGGCGATCTGGCCGCGAGGAGGATGCAGGCGGCGGTCATCAGGGAGATCTTTAAATAGGGGAGCGAATTCATTTTGATATTTCTTTTGGTTAGGCTGGGGCGTGGACGCAGTGCAGCAGGAGAGCAGGAGGCTTTTGAGAGATGAACCTGAGGGCAGCATGACCCAGAGGAACCGATGGAGGAGCCTCCCGCAGCACCGTGCTACATCAGAAGACCTCCGTGATTGACGGGAGAACGAGAGGCCGTTGGCGGCGTGTCTTCTTAGGATTCCAAACGAGCCATCATTTGACTCGTTATGGATTTTACAATAAAACAGGTTTTTTACCAGCTTATTTTTCTCCGCACACCTGCATTCATTCCTACTGATAGGTCTTTTGCCAACGTTTACCCAGGGTAGAAATGAGATTGCCCGAGTCTTTTACAGGCTAGAAAACCCTTTTTGGAAGGCCAGCTTTCTGGCCCTGGCTACCCCGCATGGATTCGAACCATGAACGAGAGATCCAAAATCTCCTGTGTTACCATTACACCACGGGGTAATGCGGTGAGGGCCGTCAGAATAGACCTCCCTCTGACGCTGTGCAACAGGCACCGTCAGATTTTTCACGTCTTTTCCAGCATCGCGCCGGAGATCACTCGTCCTTGCCGCACAGGTCGGACTTGTGGGCGCGAGTTTCGGCCACGATCACGCCACTGAGGGCGATGAGGGAAATCAGGTTGGGAATGGCCATGAGGCCGTTGAAAGCATCAGACAAATCCCAGACAACACCGAGCGGCAGCACAGACCCAGCCAAGACAGCCGCCACCCAGAGAAGGCGATAGGGCTTGACCGCCCGGCTGCCAAAGAGGTACTCGGCGGCCTTTTCCCCGTAGTAACTCCAGCCCAAAATGGTGGAGAAAACGAAGGTCACGAGGCCAAAAATCAGGATGTAGGGACCATAGACATGCAGGTCAGCAAAGGCGGCCTGGGTCAGTTGCACCTTGCCCAGACCCTCCTTCCAATGACCGCTGCTGACGATGACCAGACCCGTCATGGCGCAGACGACCACGGTGTCCCAAAACGTGCCCGTGGAAGAAACCAGGGCCTGACGCACGGGATTCTTGGTCTGGGCGGCCGCCGCCACGATGGGTGCGCTGCCCAGGCCGGATTCATTGGAAAACAGGCCGCGGGCAATGCCGTAGCGCATGGCCTCCTTCATCCCTGCGCCGATGAAGCCGCCAATGGCCGCCTGTCCGGTGAAGGCGGAATTAAAGATCAGCGAGAGGGTCTCTGGGATGACCGCGTAGTTTTTGATGAGGATGCAGGCGCAGCCGATGACGTAGCCGATGGCCATGAAGGGAACCAGCACGCTGCAAAAGCGGGCGATGCTCTTCACCCCGCCCAGGATCACGGCACCAGCCACCACGGTCATGAGACCGCCGACCGACCAGGCAATGACATTTTTGTCATACGCGGGCAGCAAGTTTTGCACATGGCCCACCACCGAATTGGCCTGGGACATGCAGCCAATACCGAAACCAGCCACGCAAGTGAACACAGCAAAGACAATGCCCAGCCAGCGCATGTTCATGCCGCGCTCCAGCACATACATGGGGCCGCCGGCAAAGCTGCCATCTGGCATCTGCACACGGTATTTCACGGCCAGCAGAGCCTCACCGTACTTAGTGGCGATGCCAAAGACGCCGGTGAGCCACATCCACAGCACCGCCCCAGGCCCGCCCGCCGCCACCGCGCTGGCGACACCGATGATATTTCCTGTGCCGATCGTAGCCGCAAGAGCCGTCATGAGCGCTCCAAATTGCGACACATCGCCCGAGGCCCCTTCGTCCTTGGTCACAGAAAGTTTGATGCCCCGGAGCAGGTGCTTTTGAATGAAGCCCGTGCGGAAAGTCAGAAACAGATGAGTACCAAACAAAAGAATGATGAGCGGCAGTCCCCAGACGAATCCGGCAAAGTCGGCGGCAAATTTGGCAAAATCCATAGAATGCCCTTTTAGCCGCCCTGCGGGGTAGAAGCCAGAAAAACAAGTGCATCCTTGTGCAGTTCTCGAAGCGCAGCCGCACCAAGGAGCCTCTCGAATTCCCCTTGCCCATGGTATGCAGGCTGCTAGAAAAGCTCCATGCAGATGCAAAAGCGCCAATTTTTTGTTTTAGGGGCCATCGGACTTCTTGTTTCCGGCCTGACCGGCTGCAACAAAAGCGGCGGGGACACGATCCTGATCGGGGAGTTTGCATCCTTGACCGGCAAGGAGGCCACCTTTGGGATTTCTTCCCACGAAGGCACGATTTTGGCGGTCAAGGAGATCAACGCCGCAGGCGGTGTGCTGGGCAAGCAACTGGAACTGAAAACGGAGGACGACCAGTCCAAGGCGGGCGAGCCGGCCAACGTGGTGAACAAGCTGATCTCGAAAGACGGCGTGGTGGCCATCCTGGGCGAGGTGGCCTCCAGCCGATCCCTGGAAGCAGCACCCATCTGCCAGCAGAACGGAGTGCCGATGATCTCCCCGGCTTCCACCAATCCCAAAGTGACCGAAACTGGCGACCATATTTTCCGGGTCTGTTTCATCGATCCCTTCCAGGGGACGGTGATGGCGAACTTTGCCACCAAAACCCTGAACGCCAAGAAAGTGGCTGTCTTCACCGATGTGAAGAGCGATTACAGCAAGGGTCTCGCCAAATTCTTCAAGGAAGGCATTGCCAAAGCAGGTGGCCAGGTGGTGGCCGAACTGGATTTCAACGGTGGCGACAAGGACTTTAAGGCTCAACTCACAGCCATCAAGACCGCCGGACCGGACGCTGTTTTCATTCCCGCCTATTATACAGATGTGGCTCTGATCTGCATCCAGGCCAAGCAACTGGGCATCAGCATCCCCTTCCTGGGCGGTGACGGCTGGGAAAGCCCTACCCTTATCGAAATTGGCAAAGATGCCGTCGAGGGGCACTACTTCTCCACCCACTATTCTGCGGATGCCGGCACGCCCAATGTACAGAACTTTGTGGACTCCTACAAAAAGGAATATCAAGGCAAGGTGCCTGACGCCATGGCCGCCCTGGGTTACGACTCTGCCATGTTCCTTGCGGATGCCATCAAGCGCGCCAACTCCACGGAGCCTGGCAAGATCCGGGAAGCCCTCGCAGCCACGAAAGAATTTGAAGGTGTGACGGGCAAAATGGCCATCAATGCACAGCGCGATGCGGTGAAATCAGCCGTGATCCTGCAGGTCAAAGGTGGCAAATTTACGTTTGTGGAAACCGTGAACCCCTAAGTGCTGATAGCCGGGAATCGATGGTGAAGGGGCTGAACCAGCAAATCCGCCCGTTCTTCATGAATCCCGGCATGCGCATCCCACCAGCCCGTCTGCCCTTTTAAGGCCCCCAGCAATCAACGCTCAACCTTCAACTTCCTCTGGACTGGTTTCTTCAGCAACTCATCAACGGCCTCGCTCTGGGTGCGATCTATGCACTCATCGCGCTAGGTTACACGATGGTCTATGGCGTGCTGCGGTTCATCAACTTCGCGCACAGTGATGTGCTGATGCTGGGGGCCTACTCGGCCTACTTTCTGGCTCCTGCGGTGGAAAAGGTGGCTCCCCTGCCCTCCGTCACCGGGGCGGTGATCGTGGTGCTGCTTTCGGCCATCATCTGCGCAGGGATCGGCATGCTGATCGAGTTTCTCGCCTACCGCCCGCTGCGATCCCGGCCAAAGCTGACGGTGCTGATCACTGCCATCGGGGTGTCCCTGTTCATTGAGTACACCTGCCAGCACAAGGCCGTGTTTGGCGCAGACACCAAGCCGTTCCCTCGGCTGCTGGGAGAAAGCGACCTCCACCTCGGCGGCTTGGTCATCGGCAGCAACGACCTGCTGGTCCTGGGGGTGACGGTACTGCTGCTGGCGGGCCTGTGGTTCATCGTCCAGCGCACAAAGATCGGCACCGCCATGCGGGCGGTTTCCTTCAATCAGCAGGCGGCGGCGCTGATGGGCATCAACATCAACCGCATCATCTCCTTCACCTTCGGGCTGGGCTCTGCGCTCGCCGCCATCGCCGGGATTTTGTATGCAATCAAAGCTCCGGGGATTGATCCCCTGATGGGTGTCCAGCCAGGGCTTCGGGCCTTTGTGGCGGCAGTCTTGGGCGGCATTGGCAATCTGCCAGGCGCGGCACTCGGTGGACTGTTGCTGGGGCTGCTGGAAACCTTTGCCGGGGGCACCCCCGGACTTTCGAATTACCGGGACGGCATCGCCTTTGCCATCCTGATCCTCATCCTTTTGTTCAAACCTGCCGGCCTGCTCGGCAAAGCCACGGTGGAAAAAGTATGACCTCCATGAATGGCGCAAAACGCTGGCTGCTGGCTGGCATCATCCTGGCCGTGGTCGTGTCCCAGTTCTCGGGGCAGTTCAACCGCTACTACCTGGGCATCCTCGTTGACATCGGTATCAACATCATTCTGGCCGTGAGCCTGAACCTGATCAACGGCCACACAGGCCAGTTCAGCCTTGGCCATGCCGGTTTCATGGCAGTGGGCGGCTATTCAGCGGCCAAGTTCACGCTGGTGGTGGCCCCGATGGTTCCGGAAAGCCTGCAGCCGCTGCTGTTCCTGGTGGCGCTGATCCTGGGTGGCCTGCTGGCGGCCCTGGCTGGCGTGGCGGTGGGTGTGCCCTCCCTGCGGCTGCGAGGTGACTACCTGGCCATCGTGACACTCGGCTTTGGCGAAATCATCCGTGTGGTGGTGCAGAACATGGAGAGCGTGGGCGCTGCCAGCGGGCTGAAAGGCATCCCCAAGGAAACGACGCTGGGCTGGACCTTTGCCCTCGCCGCCATCACCATTTACGTCGTCGCTGCATTGGTCAATTCCACCTATGGCCGCGGCTTCATCGCGGTGAATGATGATGAAGTGGCCGCTGGCTCCATGGGCATCAATCCCGTGCGCTACAAGGTGACCGCCTTTGTCATCGGTGCCTTTTTTGCCGGCATCGCCGGGGGGCTTTATGCGCATCACAAGCAGTTCCTTTCGCCGACAGGTTTCGACTTTTTGAAGTCCATCGACATCGTGGTCATGGTCATCCTCGGCGGCATGGGCCGCACGGTGGGGGTGATCATTGCAGCCATCCTGCTGACTCTTCTACCTGAGGTGCTCCGGCAGTTTGCGGACTATCGCATGATCATTTACGCCCTGCTGATCATCGGACTGATGATTGCCCGTCCGCAGGGCCTGTTCACCTTTGGCAAACGGAAAGGAGCGGCAACATGAGCAGCCCTCTCCTCCAAATGGACAAGGCCACCATCCGCTTTGGCGGCCTGACGGCCGTCTCTGAGTTGAGCCTGAGCATCGGCCCCCATGAACTCGTGGGCCTCATCGGCCCCAATGGCGCGGGCAAAACCACGGCCTTCAACCTCATTAGCGGTGTGTATAAGCCCACTGACGGGCAGATCCATTTCAATGGAAAGCGCGTGTGCGGACTGAAGACTCATCAGCTCACGAATCTGGGTATCGCGCGCACCTTTCAAAACATCCGCCTGTTCGGTTCCCTGAGCGTTTTTGACAATGTGCGGGCCGCCACCCAGTTGCACCGCAGTCACGGCATCATCAATGCCCTGTGGCGCGGCAAGGGATTCCTTCACAGCGAAAGCGAAGTGGAAAAAGAGGTGCTGGAGCTTCTGGACATTTTTGACCTGCGGCGCCTGCGTGATGAAGATGCCAAGAGCCTGCCCTACGGCGACCAGCGCCGGCTGGAGATCGTGAGGGCGCTGGCCACCCGGCCCAAGCTGCTGCTGCTGGATGAACCAGCCGCCGGGATGAACCCCACGGAGAAAGAGGAGCTGATGTACCTCATCCAGTTCATCAAAGACAAATTTCAAATCGCCATCCTGTTGGTCGAACACGACATGAAAGTGGTGATGGGCATCTGCCAAAAGATCGCCGTGCTGGAGTACGGCAAAAAGATCGCCGAAGGCACACCTGAACAGATTCAAAAAGACCCAAAGGTGATCGCCGCCTACCTGGGCACTGAAGATGAAGGTGCCGAAAGTTGATGGTCGGGAGTTGATGGTTGATGGGCTGAAACTCGCGAAACTTATGTTTAACTTTGAGAAACTGGAAGTCTGGCAAAAGGCGATTGAGTTCGCTGATCTGGTTTACAGCCAGACGCGAGACTTCCCCGCCGACGAACGGTTTGGGCTAACCAACCAAATGCGCCGCGCCTCCGTTTCCATTTCTTCAAACATTGCCGAAGGTTCTTCACGGTTCTCCAAGAAAGATTTTGCTCGATTCATCGAGATCGCCTGTGGCTCTGTCTTTGAAGTGGTCTCCCAGTGTTTTATTGGCCGGAATCAAGGATTCCTCTCCTCAGAGCAATTCGAAATCCTCTATCATTCCACCGAGCAGCAGGGCAAGATGCTCAGCGGACTCCGCCGGTCTTTGCTTGAAGAAGCCTGATGACCCTTGCGACCCTATGAGCCTCTTAGCCAACCAGAGAATTCTCCCGCAGGTCATGAACTCATGCCGTATGATGAACATTCAGACCCAGGATGCTTTTGGGAAGACTGCGTTTAGTGACTCCGTCTATCAACCCTCAACTCTCAACCATCAGCCTGCTTATGCTTGAGATCCAAAACCTCGAAGTCTCCTATGGCTCCATCAAGGCCCTGCATGGCATCTCGATGAAGGTGCCGGAGAAGTCCATCGTCACGCTCATCGGCGGCAACGGGGCGGGCAAGTCCACCACCCTGCGTACCATTTCCGGTTTGGTCAAAGCACGCGCGGGCAAGGTGATCTATGACGGCGCGGACATCACCAACCTGCCTCCGCATCAAATCGTGGGCCGCCACCTCTGCCACGTGCCGGAGGGGCGCATGGTGTTTGCCAATCTGACCGTCCTGGAAAACCTGAAGATGGGGGCCTATCTGCGCCATGACCGGGCAGGCATTGCCGAGGACATCGAGTATTCGTTCAATGTCTTCCCACGCCTGAAAGAGCGCATCAGCCAGCACGCGGGGACGCTATCCGGCGGGGAGCAGCAGATGCTCGCCATCGCCCGGGCCCTGATGAGCCGCCCCCGCTGCCTGATGCTGGACGAGCCTTCTCTGGGCATCGCGCCCATCCTGGTCCGCGCTATTTTCAAACAGATCGTCGCCATCAACAAGGAGCGTGGCATCACCATCCTGCTGGTGGAACAAAATGCCAACCTCGCTCTCGGCATCTCCCATTACGGCTATGTGCTGGAGACAGGAAAAGTCCTGCTGGAAGATGAGGCCAAAGCCCTGAGGCTGAATCCGCAGGTGCGCGAAGCCTACCTGGGTGACTGATCGAAAGCAGCACGCACAGTCCGCAGTTCCAAAAGCCGATTGCGTCAGCTTTGCGGAGTGATGCCGCTGCCATCGGGCGGAAGCTTCAAGCTCGCAGGTCCCCAGCCCGTCGTGGTCGCTTTCTGATCAGAGAACTTGGCTGGCTACTTTCTGAAGGCGGCTCATTCGTCCCTTCCATTCTCCATTCACAGGCGTAGTTTCACCCTTCCCCTGCCTCCGCCCTTGAAAACCACTCTTCGCGTCTTTTCCTACCTGCGCCGTTACCCGCTGATGGCCGCCGCCCAGCTTTTCTGCGCCATCACTGGTACTCTTATGGTGGTGGTCTTCCCCGCCGTCACCCGGGAGGTGCTGGATGTGGTGGTGCCCAAGGCCCAGTGGGACCGGCTGGGTCCCCTGATCCTGACGGCCCTGGGGGCCTACTTTGCCCAGCACCTGTTCAACAGCCTGCGCATCATGCTGAACAATACCTTTGAGCAAAAGGTGATCTATGACCTGCGCAGCGACCTCTACCAGCGCCTGCAGACGCTGCCGCTGCGGTGGTTCGACAATCGGCCTACCGGGGACATCATGACCACCGTGGGGGAAGACATCCCGAACGTGGAACGTGTGCTGATCGATGGCATTGAGCAAGGACTCGTGGCCATCATCCAAATCGCCGTAGTTGGCGTCTTCATGTTCCAGGCAGATGTCACCCTGGCGCTTTGGGCATTGGTGCCCATCCCCTTCCTGGCCGCAGGGGCGCTGGGATATACCCGCTCCTCGAAGGACCGCCACCGAGCCGTGCGCCGGGCCAGCAGCGGCATGAATAGCCTGCTGCATGACAATGTGGCCGGCATGCGCCAGATCAAAGCCTACGCCATGGAGGCCGAGGAGCACTCACGCTTCAACGCCGCCAGTGCGGCTTTAAAGGCAGCCTCCCTGCATGTGATGCGCATCTGGGCCATCTATCGGCCCGGCATGCACTTTCTTACCAGCGTGGGCATGGTGCTGGTACTGTGGATGGGTGCCCGGGGACTGATGGAAGGGCGAATCGAAAAGGGGGATCTGGCAGCCTTTCTCCTCCTGCTGAAGTTTTTTTACGACCCCATCGAGCAACTGCACCAGCTCAATCAGATCATACAAGGAGGACGCGCAGCCGGCGAACGCGTCTTTGAAATCCTGGATACCGAACCCGAAACGGACACCGTGGAGGGACGTACCCTGCCCGCCATCACCGGTCATGTGCGCTATGAAAACGTCGGTTTCAGCTACGGCGGAAAAATCCCCACCGTCCACGGCATCAACCTTGAGGCCCAGCCCGGCCAGACTATCGCCCTCGTGGGCTCTACAGGGGCGGGAAAGTCCACCCTCATCAATCTGCTGACCCGCTTTTATGAATATGACGAAGGCGTCATCACAATTGACGGAGCCCCCGTGCATGAATTGAACAAAGCTTGGCTGCGCAGCAGCATCGGCTACGTGACCCAGGAAAGCTTCCTCTTCAATGGCACCGTCCGGGAGAATCTAGTCATCGGAAAACGAAACGCGACCGATGAGGAGCTGTGGGAAGCCCTGGCCAGTGCCAACGCCGACGGGTTTGTCGGGCGGCTGGAAAAGGGCCTGGATACCAAGGTGGGAGAGCGCGGCGTGAAACTGAGCGTAGGGGAAAAACAGCGTATCTCCATCGCCCGCGCCCTGCTGCGAAATCCACCCATCCTGCTGCTAGACGAAGCCACAGCCAGTGTGGACACCGAGACGGAAAGACAGATCCAAACAGCGCTGGATCGACTGATGGAGAACCGCACCAGCTTTGTGATTGCTCATCGACTGAGCACCGTCCGCCACGCCGATTGCATCTACGTTTTAAATCAAGGTAAAATCCTAGAAAAAGGAACCCACGATAACCTAGTTTCGCAGAACGGAATCTACGCCAATCTCTGTAAGAGTTCGCTCATAAAGAATTAACCGTTAGTATCTAGGTAGGCAATGTAAACCATGGTTCGTTACGAACCTTTTGCAAAGATATTTGGACTTTTTGCAATAACACGTGTTGATTTACAACGCTTAATTATGGGCATCCTCGTCGTCTCACTCATTGGCGCGGCCACTCTGGCTGCGTTCATTTTTAATCTCCGGCGATCCAAGCCTCGGAGTCGCTGGCGTCCGCGTGATTGATTGCCATCAAACTTGCAATTCAATTACCTGTTTATTGCCAGACTCACCCATTCTCGCCATCCTACTGTGCGTCGCGAAGATGAAAGTCGTGCAGAAAATCCTCTGCTTTGACGGCTTGGTGATCGCCTAGACTGCTGTCATAAACCCGTTGTTGGCGAGTTGCCATGTCCATGGGATACGCCACACTGAAAGGGTGAATTCCGTCACCCCAGCCCACGCGGCCAGCCTCCGCGCCCTGCTTTCTCCTGATCGTGTCTTGACGGCCGATGAGGACATTTTGCCTTACAGTTTCGATGGCACCGCTGCGCTCAAGGTCCGTCCAGGGGCGGTAGTTTTTCCCCGCACTTCCGAAGAAGTGGCCGCCTGCGTCAAGCTGGCCCGGGAGGCCCACATCGCCGTGGTCACCCGGGGTTCCGGCACGGGTCTCAGTGGCGGCAGTGTGCCCTCCCCTGGCTGCCTCGTTGTTTGTCTGGTGCAGATGGACCAGATTTTAGAAGTCGATGAAAAGAACCTGACGATGCGCGCCCAATGTGGGGTCATCACCAAGGAGATCGATGATGCCGCAGCCAAGGTGGGTCTCTTTTATCCGCCTGACCCCGGCAGCATGAAAATCAGCACCATCGGCGGCAATGTGGCCGAGAACAGCGGCGGCCTGCGCGGGCTGAAGTATGGCGTCACGCGCGATTATGTCATGGGCATCCAGGTGGTCCTGCCGGATGGCACACTGACTTGGCTGGGCAACAAGTGCGTGAAGGATGTGGCCGGCTACTCCATGAAGGATCTTTTCATCGGCAGCGAAGGCACTCTGGGCATCATCACTGAGGTGCTCATCAAGCTGCTGCCCCGCCCCGTCGCCCGCAAGACCATGCTGGCACTCTATGACCGCATGGAGTCCGCCGCAGAAACGATCAGCGCCATCATCGCGGCCAAGATCATCCCCTGCACGCTGGAGTTCCTGGACCGCACCACCGTGCAATGCGTGGAAGATTACGCCAAGATCGGCCTACCTACCGATGTGGAGGCCCTGGTGCTGATGGAAACCGATGGTCACCCTGTGGTGGTGCAGGAAGAGGCCGAACAAATGATGCAACTGGCCCGCCAGCACGGGGCCCGCGAGGTCCGTGCCGCTGCCGATGAAGCCGAAGGGGCCAAGCTGGCCTCCGCCCGCCGCAATGCCTTCTCCGCCCTGGCCCGCGTGATGCCCACCACCATCCTGGAAGACGTCACCGTGCCGCGCACGGAGCTAGCGCACATGGTCGGCTTCATCCGCGAATGCGCCATCCGGCATAACCTCAAGGTGGGCACCTTCGGCCACCTCGGCGATGGCAACCTGCACCCCACTTTCCTGACCAATGAGCGAGACCACGAGGAGATGCATCGCGTGGAGGCCGCGCTGGAGGAAATCGTCAATGAAACCCTACGACTGGGCGGTACCGTAACGGGTGAGCATGGCGTCGGCCTCGCTAAAAAAGCCTTTGTACGCCGCCAGCTTGGCGATGGCAGCTACGAGCTGATGAAGAGCATCAAACGCGCACTCGATCCCCAGTGCCTGCTGAATCCAGGGAAGATTTTTGATCTGTGAGCCGCATCGTCATCACCGCCGCTGAGACGGCCTGTGCCCTCGGTAACACTCTGGATGCCAGCCTTGCCACCTGGCAGGCGGGGCGCAGCGGCCTAAGCCAGCAAGAGGGGCTTTTGGCCGGGCGCATCGCCGATCGCAGCCTGCTCAAAGGCCGCCGTTATGGGGCGGCCAGCAATCTGGGCGTGCAGGTGGCGCGCCGGGCCGTGGCCCGTGCTGGCTGGGGCGAGGCAGAGACCCGCAGCGCCTGGCTCTTTGCCGCCAGCAGTCGGGGCAATGCCGGAGAGCTTCTCGGTTCCCACGCCTGGCGCCGCCCTTCCCGCCGCTTCAGCGCCAGCAACACCCTGCACAGTGAAATCGCTGCCGCCATTAGCATTGAGCTCGGCATCCGTGGCCCCTGGCAAATGATTTCCAATGGCTGCTCCGCTGGGCTGGATGCCCTCGGTTTCGCGTGGATGGCCTTGCAAACAGGGCTCACTCAAAGGGCGCTCGTCGTCGCGGTGGACCTGCCGCTTTACCCGGAACTGCTGCGTGATTTCCTGGATACACGCCTGCTTTCCAACAGCAGCCGCAATGATCCCCTGTCTCCCCACACCTCCGGTTTTCATCCCGGTGAGGCCGGCGTGGCCCTGACGCTAGAACTCGGCGGTCAAGGCCCCGTGGTGAAGCGCTATGCCGCCAATAGTGATGCCTACGACTCCCTCGTCATCCCCGAAGATGGAGCGCCACTGGCCGAGTTGCTCACGGGTTTTGAAAAACCCGATCTCCTCTGCCCGCACGCCACTGGCACGGCCAATCACGCCCAGGCGGAAATGAATGCCCTGCGCAGCACCTATGCCGAGGTGCCGCCCCTGCTGCTGCTGAAACCTTTCACCGGCCACACCCTCGGGGCCAGTGGTCTGTTGGACATCGCCCTGATTTCCGAGGCCCTGCGCCGTCGTGCCATGCCAGGGAACCTTTCCGGCCTCACCTGCCCTGACGGCCTGTGTTTAGACCTCCCTGCCCAGCCCCAGAGCGTGCTCAAGATCGCCTCCGGCATGGGTGGCCACAATGCGGCGGTGCTGCTGACACACGAATGATCTCTGGCCTCAGGCAGTGGCAAATTCGGGAATTTCGTTGACGCTCCCGCCACTCTGCATTCATCTCAAACCGTGACCCAACCGCCTGACAAACTCCGCCAACTCCTCGACGCCGCCGGAGTGGCGCGTTGCCTGGATGAGATCGCGGCCGCCATTGATGCCCGTTGGAAAAACGAAGCCCGCATTGCCCTGGTGGGCGTCTATCGCCGGGGGGTGCCCTTTGCCCGCGCCCTGGCCGAACGCCTGCGCGCCCGTGGCCGTGAGGTGGACTTTGGCAAGATTGATATCACGCAGTATCGGGATGACCTGCAGACCATGAAGGTGGTGCCAAAGCTGGAAGGTTCCGATCTCGGTTTCGATCTGGACGATGCCGTCGTCATCCTTTGCGACGAAGTCATTTACACCGCCCGCACTTCCCGCGCCGCTTTGGAGGAGTTGCTGGATTTTGGCCGCCCTCGCTGCGTGCAGTTCGCCGTGCTGGTGGACCGCGCTGGGCGCGAACTCCCCCTCCAGGCCGACTACGTCGGCATCCGCGTGGACCTGCCCGCTGAAGAGCGCGTGAGCGTGCGCTTCGCTGATGGCGACGGCTGGGACGAAGTATTTGTTAGACCTTGGCAAAAGACAAACGCATGAGCCTCACCCCGCGCAAAGACCTCCTCGACATCGCCTCCCTCACGAATGAGGAAATCGAGTTCGTGCTCGCCAATGCGGTGCCGTTCAAAGACCTCTTCAAACGCAGTGTCAAGAAGGTACCCACACTGAAGGGCCAGACGGTGCTCACGCTCTTTTATGAGCCCAGCACCCGCACCCGCTCATCCTTTGAAGTCGCGGCCAACCGCCTTTCTGCCGACGTCACCCACTTTGACATCGAGTCCTCCAGCGTGGTCAAGGGCGAGTCCGTCCTGGATACCGTGGAGACTTTGGAATCCATGCGCGTGGACTACATCGTGGTGCGGCATAAGCAGTCCGGCATCCCCAGCCTCATCGCCAAAAACACCCGCGCCAGCGTCATCAATGCCGGCGATGGCTGGCATGCCCACCCCACCCAGGCCCTGCTAGATGCCTTCACCCTGCGTGAAAAGTTCAAGGACCTGCGCGGTGCCCGTGCCCTCATTGTCGGGGACATCCAGCACAGCCGCGTGGCCCGCAGCACCAGCCTCATCTTCCGCCGGCTGGGCATGAACGTCGCCTACCTCGCGCCCGGTTCCATCATGCCTCGTGAGACGCCTGAGGACGTGAAACTCTTTGGCAACTGGACCGATGCCCTGGATTGGAAACCGGACGTTGTTTACCTTCTGCGCGTGCAGAGCGAGCGCATGGACGAGCCCTTTTTCCCCAGCGCTGCCGAGTATCACAAGAACTACGGCCTCACCGATGCCCGAGTGGAGATCCTCAAAGAGCGCGGCCTCTGGCTCATGCATCCCGGCCCCGTCAATCGCGGCGTAGAGATCACGGACAGAGGCATGAACTACGAGAAGAGCCTCATCAACCAGCAGGTGGAAAACGGCATCGCCGTGCGCATGAGCGTGCTCTACTGGCTGAAGCCGGGGGCGGTTTAAGTCGGCTCCTGTTTTTTGGAAAGCTGGTCCACACAAAAGACGGCAACCGCGCTCCAGATGAGCGCAAAAGCCACCAGAGACAGCGGGCTCAGCGGCTCACCATAGGCCAGCACGCCCAAAAGAAATTGACCGGTGGGAGCCAGGAATTGCAGCAGACCTAACAAACTAAACGGCAATTTTCTAGCTGCATGGGCAAAGCCAAGCAACGGCACGGTGGTGACCACCCCAAGGCCCATCACCAGCGCCAGATCCAACCCGCTGCCACTGCCAAAAATCGCCCGGCCCTGAGCCGAAGCCCAGAGCAAAAAACCACCCGCCACCGGCAAGGCCACCAGAGATTCCGTGGCCAGACCGGCCAAGGCCCCCTGAGCAGACTTCCGCCGCACCAGCCCGTAAAAACCAAAGCTGAAGGCCAGCACCAGGGCAATCCACGGCGGCCTGCCCACTGCGATCATTTGCAGCAACACCCCGCCTGCGGCCAGGCCGATGCTGATCTTTTGCCGACGCGAAAGCGTCTCCCCCAAGAGCACACAACCGATCAGCACATTCAGCAGCGGATTCAGAAAGTAACCCAAACTGCATTCCACCAGATGCCCATGCTGCGCCGCCCAGACAAACGTGCCCCAGTTGATCCCCAGCAGCACCGCCGCCAACGCGTGCGTGCGCAGGATGTCCCCGCGCCGGAGATCCCTCAGCCAAGCCCGGGCTTCACCGAACAGCAGCAGCAGAGGCACCGTCAGCGCCAGCGTCCACACCACCCGCTGCGCCACCGCAATGTCTGACCCGATGTGCCCCACCCATTTCCAATAAACCGGGATGATCCCCCACAGCCCAAAGGCCATGACCGCACTCAAAATGGCGGAGGTCGGCGGGCGGGGCATTGGGTGGTTAGATAGGCAGCACTAGGGACTTTTAAAAGCGCTTTAAACCCCAGTTTGGATTGCGGCGATTATGCCTCACCACCCATACCCGGACGTAATCCTCCCGTACATCGTAGATCAAATGATAAGGGAAACGGTCAAAGTTGCAGCGCCTCAGCCCGCAGGCATCGAAATGGAAAAAACGTGGATTTTCAGCAATCTTGAAAAGCCCCATTTGGAATTCGCCAAAGAAATCTTCAGCAAGTTCTTCGGAAACCTCCGAGTATTTTTCCAGGATTTGATCCAGGTCTTTTTGGACCTGTTTATGAAACCTAACTCGCACGGTAGCGAAGGCCGGAAACAAGTTGGTCAAAAGTAATCATGACCTCTGGATTTTCGTCGGCTTCACGCACCCGGCTCATGACTTCCTCATCGGAAACCGTGTAATGGGGCTTCTGAAGCCCGTGCAGAAGGCGAGCCGCCAAAGAAGCCCTTTCATCCTCCGGCAGCTTGTCTGCTTCAGCACTGAGTTCTTCCAGTTTCATGAATAAAATAATAATCGCTGTCACCTCATCCGCCAACTCGTTTTCTCAAATGCGCTCCAGGATGGACCGCTGTAAATCGTGGCATTGACCGCCCGCCCGGCCCCTCTAGCATCGCGGGCTCATGCCTCAGCCAGCACGCCGCCTCGAAGTCTTCACTGAATCCGTCATCCGGGAGATGACGCGTCTTTCAAACCGTCATGGGTCCATCAATCTGGCCCAGGGGTTTCCGGACTTTGATCCGCCGGCGGAATTGATTGAAGCGCTGGCCGTGGCCATTCGCGGGCCGCATCATCAATATGCGGTCACCTGGGGTGCGCCGCGTTTCCGCCAAGCGCTGGCTCGCAAGCATTCGCAATATACCGGGCTGGATCTGGATGCGGACCGGCACCTGGTGGTGACCTGTGGCAGCACGGAGGCGATGATGGTGGCCATGATGACGGCCTGCGATCCGGGCGACAAGGTGATCGTCTTCTCCCCCTTCTACGAGAACTACGCTGCCGATGCCATCCTCTCCGGAGCCATCCCAGTGCACATCACACTGCATGCGCCTAACTTTGAATTCGACCGCACGGAGCTGCGTCAGGCGTTTGCCGATGGGGCCAAGGCCATCGTCATCTGCAATCCCTCCAACCCCTGCGGCAAGGTTTTCACACGTGAGGAACTGCTGTTCATCGCGGGCTTAGCCGAAGAGTTCGATGCCTTTGTGCTGATGGATGAGGTGTATGAACACATCGTGTATGCCCCGCACCAGCACACCTACTTTGCCACGCTGCCGGGAATGTGGGAGCGCACGCTGAGCTGTGGTTCCTTGTCGAAAACCTACTCCATCACGGGCTGGCGGCTGGGCCATGTGATTGCACCGGAAAATCTGATTTCACGGGCGAAAAAAGTGCATGACTTCCTCACGGTGGGGGCCGCTGCGCCCCTGCAAGAGGCGGCGGTGACGGCTCTGGATTTCCCCGCGAGTTACTACGAGGAACTGCAACGCGACTACGATGCGAAGCGGGATGTCTTCCTGGGCTACATGCGCCAGACCGGGCTGTCCTTTTCTGAGCCCCAAGGGGCCTACTACACGCTCCTGGACATCAGCCCCCTGGGCTTTGCCACCGATACGGAAGCAGCCGCCTGGATGACCCAAGAAGTCGGCGTGACCGGGGTGCCGGGGTCCAGCTTTTACCGCGAGCCTGAGCATCGTTTCATCCGCTTCCACTTCGCCAAAAAAGAGGAGACGCTGCGGGCTGCCGGAGAAAAACTCGTGGAAGGCCTGCGTCGCGGAAGGTAGCCCTTCGATCCTCGATAACGCTATCCGCACAGGGACTGTGCGGGCTACCCGGGGAAACGTGTCACGCTTCCTGCCAATCACGCTTCCCTTCCCCACGCTGGAAACGCCACAGCCTGCCAGGTTTGTATTCCACCCCGTCCCAGGTCCAGGCCTGGATGCTGAGCTGGCGGGAATCGCCCTCGATGACGTGGAATCCGTTAGGCTCGCCTTTCAAGCGATGAGAGATGGCGGTGGACACTGCCGACAGCACACAGTTCCGTGCGGCACTGCCACCGCTGAGGCGCAGTGTCTGCGCATAGCTGATGTGGAAATGTCCCGCCAGCACAAGGTCCACCCCGGCGAGGTTCACGGACTGGGAAAATTCCCGCTGCCGCCCGATGAGATGTCTGCGCGTGCCCTGAGGCGGCGCTGCGGGGGGATGATGCACCACCAGCACGCGCAGGGAATCTTCATCCACCGCCTGCCCCAGCTTCACCATGCGCGCCATCTGATGATGCGAGAGCCGCCCGCGCGACCAGTCCAAGTGCCAGCCCGCCGTGCGCGCTGAATTGGTGCCCATGACAAACAGCCCAGGGCGGCTCCACACAGGCTCCAGGTCTTCCTGTACCAAGCGGCGGAAGTGCCGCCACGGACGGCGAAAGCGCTCCCACACCACCCACCAGCGTGGCACGTCGTGGTTCCCTGGCACCACGAGTTGCGGGATGGCAATGGAGTCCAGGAAAACCCGTGCTTCCTCGAACTCGCGAGCGCGTCCGCGCTGAGTGAGGTCGCCGCTGACGATGAGCAGTTCCGGGTTTGCCTTTAAAATGGCTTCACGGAGAAAGGCCGGTAGATCAGGACTCACGGCCCCGAAGTGGAGATCCGAAATGTGGACCAGACGCATGATTAGGAGGCGGGTTCAGATTCCACCTCTTCAGCCAAACGTGGGGCGATGACCAGCAACGCTTTCGGCACCAATTTCACCCGCAGGGGCACAGGCAGTTTCTCCAGCTCGCCATCCATCATCACCGGGATGCGGCGTTTCCGCGTCACTCGGATCTCGAGATCTGTGGCATGCATCACCACGATTTCGCGGTCCTCTTTCCAGCGGCCCATGACCCAGGCAATGAAGGAACGCAGAAGGCCAAAACGGGTCTGATGCTTCGAGATGTAAACGGTGAAGTAACCGGCATCCAGACTGCGGCGTTTGGGGATGATACCGAAGATGTCCTCGTAGTCGTTATTCGCCAGCAGGGCGATGCGGGTGCGGTGACGCTCGATGCGGTCACCTTCCTGAAGGCAAAGATGCAATGGCGGATACGTGGCCGCACTGCGCAGGGCATCCCACATGGTTCGGAGCGACTTTACAATCCAGCTCCCATGATACTCTGGCCGCCCCATGACCAGGGCCGGGTAAAAGCCTAGCACCACCACGCACATGTAGAGATTTCCCGCCACATCCAGCAGGTCCATCTTGCCCTCTGGAGCGGTCACCAGAGCACGGGCAGCCTCCTTCCAGTCCAGTGGCATGCCCACATCCCGCGCAGCCAGATTGAAGGTGCCCAGGGGCAGGATGCCCAGGGGCTTGTCATGCCCTGCAAAGACGGTCGCTGCTGTGGCCACCGTGCCATCGCCACCGCCCACGATCACGGCATCTGCCCCGCCATCGCGGGCTTTTTCCAGGGCCTTGCGCACTTCTTTCCCTGGCACTTGCTGGATCTCTACCGTGCAGCCCAGTTCCTCAAAGACCTCCTTCAGCCCTGCCTCCACCACATCAGGCCCCAGAGTGCAAAGGGTGCCAGATTCACGATTGAGAATGACGCAGAGATTCCGGCGATGATCGGGATTCATGAGGGGAGAATACGCGGCTACAGCACGTAGGTCGCGAGGAATAATCGCAACCACCCGCCTAACCACGTGCCCCTAACCTCAGGCTACCGGCAAAAAATCACCGGCTGAGCTCCAGCATGCGCAGGATCGGCTTCTCCGCCCGCGCACGGATGTCTTCAGGCATGTTCACCTGGGGGGTGAGGTCGCGCAGGGAATCATGCAGCTTTTGCAGGGTATTCATCTTCATGTAGCGGCAGTCCGCACAGGCGCAGTGGCCGGTAGGCCCCGGGATGAAACGTTTGCCCGGCACCTCGCGCTCCAGGCGATGCAGCATGCCGCTTTCCGTCACGATGATGAAGGTGCTGGCCTCGCTGGCCTGGCAGTAGTGCACCATCTTCTCGGTCGAGCAGACCACATCCGCCAGCACGCGCACCGCATACGTACACTCCGGGTGCGCCACCACGGCTGCGTCTGGATACTCGTCCTTAATCGCCTGGATGCTGTCGCGGGTAAACTCCACATGCACATAGCAGGCGCCTTTCCAGAGGTCCATCTTACGGCCTGTCTGCTCCATCACCCAGCTTCCCAGGTTTTGGTCCGGCACGAACAAGATCGGGCGATCCAGCGGCGCAGCATTGACGATCTTCACCGCATTGCCGCTGGTGCAGATGCAGTCGCTTAGCGCCTTCACATGCGCGCTGCAATTGATGTAAGCGATGACGTAGTAGTTCTTCTCCGCGTTGGCTTTCAAAAAAGCCTCCAACTGCGGCCCAGGGCAGCTTTGCTCCAGCGAGCAGCCGGCATCGGCATCCGGCAGGATCACGGTCTTCGTCGGGTTGACGATCTTCGCCGTCTCGGCCATGAAATGCACCCCGCAAAAGGCAATCACATCCGCATCCGTCTCCTTCGCGTGGTAGGCCAGCCCGAGGGAGTCCCCGACAAAATCGGCGATCTCCTGAATCTCTTTGGACTGATAGTTGTGAGCCAGAATGACAGCATTCCGCTCTTTCTTGAGGCGGAGGATTTCAGAAACCAGGGTGGGGGTGGCGACAGCGACCATACCCATGATATAGCGGAGACTGCCCCAGGCTCAAGGAAGAACCTGTCTCATCAAGCGGGGGCATCCGCTGCACCTCTCTGTTTTTAGCCTCCCCTCGCCCCGGCTAACCAATGATGCGGACAAAAAAACCATCCCTCTAGCAGAAAGGAACCATGCATCATGCAACAGACCAGCTCAGAAAATATTTGCGCCTCAGCGGTCTAGGCTTGCCATCGAAACGGCTTTTTGACACGAAGAAGAGGTATGAGCGCAGCCCAACCCCCGCCCCTGACTCTCTTCACCCTCAAAGACGGTCTCGTAGAAAGCTCTGCTGACCAGGAACTGGTGGATGCCTTTGCCGCCGACTTTCAAGGACTTCGGCATTTCGGCTCCAAAATCGGCGAGACCCTGAACCTGGGCCATGCCTGGACAGGCACCCTCCAGGAAGAAGACCTGACGGTGAGCTATGCCTACTTTGGCGAAGGCACCAGCCCCAATGATCCCGGAGCAGGTTCCCTTGTCGGCAAAAAAACCCTGCTTTTCGATTCCCTCACCCGTCTCACCACCCAGGATGCATAAACCATGGCTGCGAACATCACCCCTTCCCTCCGCTCTGCTCTGGAGCGCCTCAAACATGCTGGTGCGGTCAATGGGCTGCTGCTCGGCTGGCGGAGACAAATCCTGTTAAACCTCCTGCCTTATGAGGAATTCCGTGCAGAGCGTCTGCTACAGACCGTGCATGATGGGCGCGACCATTTCTCCAGTGGCGGTGACCGCAATGCGGAGACCTTCTGGTTTGGCTACGATGTCTGCCATACCTTGGTCTGCTTCCGCGGCGAATGCACGCTGGTGATCCTGCACACACGGGCGGAGGAAGGCGACTTCCTCAAGCGTGCGGCGGAGACTTTCCTGGAGGACAGCCAGTTGCTGCTGGATTCCCTGCTGAATCCCGTCCCTGAAGATGGCGGTGAAACCCAGCCCCTGGGCGATGGCGGCGAGGAAGCAGCCTTCAGTGACACCCACACCAACTTCATCAGCCGCGTGGCTTAAGATTCCGCGAAAGTGGCAGGTGAAATAAACACCTGCCACTCACAGCTTTAGAGCACTGGCATCAAGAAGCCACGCTCATCCATCTGAATGCTCCGGAGAATCACCGGGCCGGGATTCTTCGGTGTCAGCATGGAAATCTCCAGCCCTTCTGCGCTGGTCTTTACCGCGTATCCGGGCAGCAGGCGGCCATAGGTATGGGGGATGATGCCCAGTTGCAGACCGCGTTCGTCTTCGGGCATTTCGGGGTCTGGCACACAGGTGGCGATGAGGGCCCCCGTTTCCTGATGCAGCAGTCCACGGTAGATCGTCACGTCCTCAGAGACGGCCACTTGGGCATCCGCCCAAAGCATGGCGTATTTACCCAGGCGGGGCCATTCCGACACGCCTTCCAGCTTTTGTCTCAGCGAGGCATCGCCCACGGCCACCACACTGTTTTCCGCGCATCCGGTGATGCTGGCAGCCTCGGTCACCACACGAACGCGGCCTTTCATTTCAGCAAAGGCCACGAGGGTCTGATGGATGACGCTGCCCACGGGGGCGAGGCACAGCAGGGTCTCCCCCTGGCGCACCCATTCACATTCCATCAGGCGGAGGGCATTGCCGATGATCTGCTGCTTGTCCGCATGATCGGTGCTTTGGAAGTCGCGACGGCTCAAAATGGCCTCGGCACTGAGGGCCAAAATTTGCGCACGCACGGCCTCAGCCGTAGCTTCCTTGGCCGGGATCGGGTGGCCAAAATAGACCGTCACTGGGTAACGCAGATTCTTCGGCCATTTCTTGAAAAACAACCCACCTTCAAAGGAAAAGATGCTGCCATAGAGGCCATCCATGTAGGCCGGCACCACCTGGGCGTCTCCCTGGCGGGCCATGAGTTCGTAGCCTTTGCGCAGGTCATTGACGATGCCGTGGCGGGTGATCTGACCCTCTGGGAAAAGGCAGACGATGCGGCCTTCCTTCAAAGCGGCAGCCACAGTGCGTACCGCATCCTTAGCACGGGTGGGCGAGATGGGCACCGTGCCGCAAAGCTTCACAAACCAGGTCATCGCCGGAATATTGTAAAGCGCATCCCACATCACAAAGCGCACCTGACGGGTGCAGGAGGCCCCCATGATGAAGGCATCCACGTAGCTGACGTGGTTCGGCAGCAGCATGGTGCCACCATCCTTCGGGATGCGCTCATGGTGAACCGACTTCACCTTGTAGATCGTCTTCACGATGGCCAGGGCCACAAAACGCAGCAGGTAATGCGGAAGCAACTGCACGATGTACACGGTGGCCACCAGCATCAGCACGCCCAGCAGCCAGAACTGCGCCTGGAAGCCCAGTCCCATCGCCTTCAGCCCCACCAGCACCGCCACGCCCAGCACCCCGGCCACACTGTCCAGCAGGTTCATGGAGGCCAGAACCCGCCCGCGTTTTTCCGCCGAGGCGGTGTCCTGAATAAAGGTCTGGATCGGCACCATGTAGCAGCCGCCCATGAAGCCCACCAGCGCCAGTGCCCAGTCAAACTTCGGCGTGCCCACGGGGGTGAGCCCTGCATAAAAAAGCGCCCCGGCCAGCCCCAGCGCCCCCAGGGGGATCATGCCCAATTGCAGAGACCGACGGTTGACCCAGGAGATAAACAGGCTGCCCACCACTGTGCCCACGCCCACCATGAGCGTCATTTTGGAAGAGGCCGTCGCCGCACCGCCCACGGCTTGGTCTGGATACAGTGCGAGGCCGATGTCCACAAACATCGCCGCCGCCATGCTGGCGACAAACCAGTAGGTCGAGTTGCCAAAAAAGGCCCTTCGCATCGGGGCGTAGGACAGACTCTCCTTCAGATGGCCAAAATGCTCCCACCACAGCCCGTGATGATACTTCACCCCTGGATGGGCAGGAGTCTTCTGGATGTAAAAACCTACGATCATGGCCACGACCGCCACGCCAAACAGCCACCAGATGGGCTCCGCAGCGGCTAGCCAGGCATTGCCATGCTGCTCATAAAGGGAATCAAACCACGCACCGCCCACCCCGAGACCGGCCAGAATGCCGATCATCGTCACCATTTGCAGCCAGCCCACAGTCAGCCCCAAGCGGCGGGAACCCACCACTTCCTTCAGAATCCCCATCTTTGCCGGACTGTAAAAAGTGGACTGCATGGCCAGCAGGAAAAACGCACCCAGGGCCAGGATCACACTCAGCTCCCCCAGCGCCAGGTGGAAGCACAAACCCGCCATCAGCAAGATGGCTGACTGTGCCACCAGCATCGCCAGGATGACTGCACGCTTGGAATAACGGTCCGCAAAATACCCGGACAACGGCCCGAACAGGATGAAAGGCAGCAGAATCATGCCGCCCAGCCACACCCCAATGTTTTCGCCAAGAACCCCTGTGGTCACCTTCGGGGCCAGCCCCACCAGCATCATCTTCAGCAGGTTGTCATTGAAGGCATTCAGCAGGGTCGCCCCCAGCACCAAAGCCACGGATACCCAGGCCCGCTTGGGCAGGCTTTTCATTTTATCGAGAGAGTCGGGATCGGGAGCAGTCGGGGAAGGCATGAGTAGAAGTCCGCGGAGATTGCCATCCCATGCGCAAAAGTCGCGAGGAAAAGATCAACGAAGGCGGAAAGAAGCCAGGTCTTACTCGGTCACCACCACCGTCAGATCATCCAGCCAAAAGGCGACCTTCTCCGTGGCCGTGCTGACAAAGCCCAACCAGGCGAGTTCATTCCAGTCGGCATCGCAGGGCAGATCCAGGAACTCCTGGGTCGGCTGGCCTGCCGGGGTGATCTTGAGCGACCACTTGCCGGGGGCTTTTTCCCCAAGCGTGGCCGTCATTTCCACCCGCGCCCAGGTCTCCGCCGGAAAAGCGACCTTCTTTTTGCTGCGGCGCTCGATGATGCTTTCCCCCTCAAAGGCCAGGCTCGGCCCCGTCAGATACTTCTGGCCGGAATCACGACAGTCCATGAAGAACTTAGCCCCTTTTTCCATCCGCACCTGAAAGGCGACAGTGACCTTGCCCGCTTTAAATCCGGGCTTCAGGACCAGATGAGGATCCCAGGTGGGGTCCAGGCCAGGAGCATCAGTGATCTTGAGGCTGCGCTTGCCACTGGCGGCCTGGTCTTCCACCACGTAGATGCTATCGCCTTTGTTCTGCCAGCGTATTTCCTGGCGAGGCAGAACCGGGAAGCTGAGGCCCATGTTTTCAAAGTCTTCCTTCACCTCATAAGGTGGCATGGGCCACGGTTTCGATTGCTCCCAGAAATCTGGAAAGCTCAGGGAGGTGGCCTGTTTTTTCCACTCCCCTTCCCCACGCACGCCTGCTTCGCTGACATCGCCTGGGATGAACCCCATCTTCAGCGCCGGACTCTCCTTTTTCAGGCGAAAGTCACGCTTCGCGGCATCCACGAACAAAGGATCGGCGACGATGCTGCCTTCATCATGCCCCGTCTTCGCCTGCCACTCGGCCAGGTCTGCCTCATGGAACTTCACCGGCAATCCGGCGCTGTTCCAATAGACGTTGTTGCGCATCTCATAGGTGCCGGTGCCCCAGTTATAGTCGCTACCATCCAGGAGCTTTTCCGTGTCATAGATCACCACATTGTTTTCATAGGCGAAGGAGGCGTGCTTTTCCGGCCGCGTGCGCTGGATCTGCGCCTTGCGACCATAGGCAAAAACATTGTGGCTCACCTGGTTCCATTTGCCGTAGTGCTGGTGAAAGGTGGACTCGCTGGTGTCATGCACCACATTGTGAGTCAGCGTCACCCCAGTGCTGCCTTCATCCGTGTAGAGGCCCCAGCCACCGTAGCGATAGCTGCCCACATCGTGCACATGGTTATGGCTCACTGTGGTGCCCTCGCTGCGGCCCAGGCCGTAAAAGCCGCCCATGTCACTCAGCACACCCCAGCCGAGATGGTGGATGTGATTGAAGTCGAGCCGATTCCGCTTCGATGGGCTGTGTTTGTAACCCCACACCCAGCCTGCGCTGATGCCCGTGTAATAAAGATCGCCAATGTCACAATGCGTAACCTCACAGTCCGCCGCATGAGCCAGGAAGACACCACACGCGCTAGGAAAAAGACGACCCCCGCTGTGAATGATGCAGTCATCCACCACGATATGATGCGTGAGGGTGTCTTCATTCGGCATCTTGATATCTCCCAGACGCACGCCACCGCCGCCGAGATCATGCAGGTAGCAGTGGCTCAATTCACTGTGGGCACAAGCGGTGCGGAACCAGATGGCATAACCACCGGTGTGTTTAATTTCACAGTCGTGGAAACTGATGTGCTGGCTGCGATCCAGCTCCACCACCGCGCCCACCCCTGCCGCCGCCTGTCCATCGTGATGCCCAGCGGGGCCATACAGATGCTGGGCATGCGCAAGGGTCAGCCCTTCAAAACGGACATGCTGCACACCATCCAGCAGCAGCAGTTTTTCCGTCACCGGCACGATAGCCTCCACGGTGTTCATGTCCTCACCGGGCAGCGGTTTGTAAAGCAACTGTCCCGCCTTGGAAAGGAACCACTCACCAGGAGCATCCAAGGCTGCGCGGAAGTTCTCCGCATACCAGCGCTGATCCGGCTCGAACTCGACAAAGGGGTAGCGGGAAGCACCGACGATGCGAATGGCCCGCGCTTCGTCATTGAGCTCTTTGATCCGGCACTGACCCACCGTCCAGGTCTGCATCACCGTCAGCAGCACCTCGCTGCGCTCATCTTTCCGGATGCCTTTCAGCACTTCGTAGTCCGCTGGGCGTGCCACAAAGGCTTCAAAACTCGGCTTGCCCAGCCCTTTAAACATGTCGGCAGCCGCTTGCGATTTCGCATTGAAATAACCACCCACCGCCCCCGGCCGATTCCCCAGCGCATTTGGCGTGCGTGCCCGCACCGCGCGGCGACCATTGATCCAGAGCTGCTCAAACTTCCCCTTCACCTCGGCCTGCCACAGCCCCTCTTCCACCTGCTTCCACCCCGTCACCTTTTGCCCGCCGGTGAAAGTCACCTGGGCATCTTTCGCCGTGCGGTAAACCGTAGGTCCAGTGCTCGTACCACTGTCAGCCGCTGTCATTTTCAGCGCCTGCTCAATGAAGTAATCTCCGGTGGCAAACTCCACGGCCACCGCCCCTTTCTCGCCTCCCTGACGAAGCCCACGCACTTGCTCAATCGCAGCCTGAGGTGAGGCGATGGGACCACCTGGACTCACCTGCACCACCGTCTCGGCCAAGGCGGGTGCCACAAACAAAAAAAGAGCGAATGAAAGACGCATGCAGGCGTGTAGCGCGGCCCCCGGCCTAGTGCAAGGTGCAGCCCGAGGTGAGGATTTTTTTGGCAGCTTGGACCAGCGCCACCTCATCCCCCAAAATCCTCCTCACACGCCAAGGTTGAAAGCGCGACAAACATTTCACCCTTTTTGTTATTCCAAATGCATTGGCACTCGTTCGCGTGAACGCACTGTCGAAGTTTGCGGATGCCGAAGGGCAGTGAATATAAAAAATTAAACACCAGCGCCAAAAGAAGGTGAGCTGCGTTTTTGATGGCGGAGGGAGCTGTATAGCACCTCTGATTTACAAACCATCCAAACTCATTCATGAAAACATTATCCCTATTCGCCACCATCCTTGCCATGGCCGTCACTGGCATCACCACCCAGGCCCGTGCCGCCGATGACAAGACCATCGTCGGCGTGGCCGCAGGTGCAGGCCAGTTCAATACCCTCGTCGCTGCCGTGAAGGCTGCGGGCCTGGTGGAAACCCTCAGCGGTGAAGGCCCATTCACAGTCTTTGCCCCAACGGACGAAGCCTTCGCCAAACTGCCTGCGGGCGCTCTCGAAGATCTATTGAAGCCTGAGAACAAGGAAAAACTCACTGCCATCCTCACCTACCACGTCGTGGCGGGCAAAGTCATGGCAGCCGATGTCAAATCTGGAGACGTCAAAACTGTGAATGGCAAGGAAGCCACCCTCAAGGTCGCTGACGGCAAGGTCACGATTGACAAGGCCAACGTGGTGAAGACCGACATTGCCGCAAGCAATGGCGTGATCCACGTGATCGACACCGTGCTGATGCCTAAATAAGGCCCCTTTCTCATCCGGTTTTTGCTGGATGTGACCGTCTTGACAGCCCGTGATTTTTCACGGGCTGTTTTGCGTCTGGCGAGAGCAAAAGACAGCCCGCAGGAAACAACGCCCCACCTTCCAACGTAAATGGGAAGTCCTATGCCCCCTGCCCCCGATGCCCTGCTCCAGGCCACCCGCCGCCATTTTTTCAGCCAATGTGGCATGGGAATCGGCAGCGTGGCGCTGGCTTCGCTGATGGCAGAGCGGGGACTCAGCGCGGCCAGTGCCGCCGCAGCCCAGGCTGGGCCCGGAGTCCCCGTGCGCGGCAACCACCCGGCGAAGGCGAAAAACGTCATCTTCCTGTTCATGGCCGGCGGGCCGTCACAGCTCGAACTGTTCGACTACAAGCCCGTGCTGCAAAAGCTCAACGGCCAGCCCATTCCGCCCAGTTACATCGAGGGGAAACGCTTCGCCTTCATGGGCAGCAGCCATGGGGTGAAACTGCTGGGCACACGCAAGGAATTCAAACAACACGGGCAAAGCGGCACCTGGGTGAGCGATATGCTGCCCTATACGGCGGGCATCGTGGATGACATCAGCGTGGTGACCACCTGCCAGACCACGCTTTTTAACCACGCCCCAGCGAAGCTGTTCATGAATACGGGCAGCGGCCAGTTTGGGCGGCCCAGCATGGGCTCCTGGGTGACCTACGGCATCGGCAGCGACTCCAGCGATCTACCCGGATTCGTCGTCCTGCAAAGCGGGCCGCGTGGGCCACGTGGCGGTGCGGTGAACTGGGGCAGCGGCTTTTTGCCTACTACCTATCAAGGCGTGCCACTGCGCAGTCAGGGGGAGCCAATCCTCAATCTGACCACCCCTGCAAGTGTGGACGCGCGCAGCCAGCGCCGCGTCATCGATGCCGTGCGGGACATGAACATGAAACGGCTGGTGGCCACGGGTGACGACGAGATCCAGACTCGCATCAATGCCTATGAAATGGCCTATCGCATGCAATCCAGCGCTCCGGAGCTGATCGACATCCAGGGTGAATCCAAGGCCACGCTGGATCTCTACGGAGTGGACCCCTCGCAGCCGTCTTTCGCACGCAACTGTTTGTTAGCCCGTCGCCTGGTGGAGCGCGGCGTTCGCTTTGTGCAGCTTTACCACACGAACTGGGATAGCCATGGCGGCAAGGGCGAGACGCTGGAAGATGACTTCCCAAAGGTGGTGCACCAGGTGGATCAGGGCTGCGCTGCGCTGATCCATGACCTCAAATCTCGCGGCATGCTGGAGGAAACCCTAGTGGTCTGGGGGGGTGAATTTGGCCGCACCCCCATGGGAGAAAACCGCGATAAAACGGGACGGAATCATCACATTGATGCCTTCACCATGTGGTTCGCCGGCGGCGGCATCAAACCGGGGCAGACCTACGGCAAGACGGATGAACTCGGCTTTGATGGCGTGGAGCAGAAGGCCCACGTGCATGACATCCATGCCACCCTACTACACTTGCTAGGGCTGGACCATGAGAAGCTGACCTTCAAGTTCCAGGGGCGCGACTTTCGACTCACGGATGTGCATGGCGAGATCCTGCACGGCCTGCTGGCTTAAGAAAGACACCCTCCACACCACTTCCTGTCTCGTTGAGATCTGGCTAGTTTGCTTGGCGCAGCGGTCATGACGTGCCAGAATATCTCCGAAATTCATGCGCTACACACCTCTTCCCGCCGACCTCTTTGTCAGCAATCGCCAGCGTCTTTACAAACAATTGCCCCCAGGCTCCGTGGTGATCCTGCACTCGAACGATGTGCTGCCCACCAATGCCGACGGCACTCTGGGCTTTGTCCAAAACAGCGATCTCTACTACCTCAGCGGCATTGACCAGGAGGAGAGCATCCTGGTGCTATTCCCGGATGCACCTGATGAGAAAATGCGCGAGATGCTTTTTGTTAGGGAGACCAATGAACACATCGCCCTCTGGGAAGGTGAGAAGCTGACCAAGGAGGCTGCCACCAGCCGCTCCGGCATTGCCCGGGTGCATTGGCTTCACGAGTTTGAAACACCCTTCCGCCAAGTCATGTGCCAGGCACAGCAGGTGTATCTGAACTCGAACGAGCATCCGCGTGCCACCATCCCGACGGAGACGCGGGAGACACGCTTTACCCATCGCTGCCTGCGTGAATACCCGCTCCATGATTACCGACGGTTGGCGCCACTGATGCACGACCTTCGCAGCGTGAAGCAGGCGGCAGAAATCGAGGCGCTGCAGGAGGCCATCCGTATCACGGAGGCGGGCTTTCACCGTTTGTTAAAGTTTGTTAAACCGGGCGTGCATGAGTTTGAAATCGAGGCGGAGCTTTCTCACGAGTTCATCCGCCAGCGCGCCCGTGGTTTTGCCTACACGCCCATCATCGCCAGCGGGGCCAATGCCTGCGTGCTGCACTACATCACCAATCACTGCCAGTGCAAGGACGGGGAGATGCTGCTGCTGGATGTAGCTGCCAACTATGCGAACTACAATGCCGACCTCACCCGCACCATCCCGGTGAATGGTCGTTTTACCGCGCGTCAGTGCCAGGTGTATGCGGCGGTGCTGAAGGTGTTTCGGGAGGCTTCGCAGATGCTCCGCCCCGGGGTGCTCATCCGTGAATTCCAGGAGGAAGTGGGCAAGGTGATGACCTCCGAGCTCATCGGCCTGGGGCTGCTGGATCGGGACGATGTGGAGAAGCAGGATCCCGACCGGCCTCTCTACAAGAAGTACTTCCCCCACGGCACCAGCCATCATCTGGGCATTGATGTGCACGATGTGGGCCAAACCTGGAAACCCATCCAGGCGGGCATGGTCTTCACTGTGGAGCCCGGCATCTACATCCGCGAAGAGGGCCTGGGCATCCGCCTGGAAAACAACCTCCTCATCGGCAGCGACCGCAACACCGACCTCATGGCCAGCATCCCCATCGAGGCCGACGAAATCGAGGACCTGATGGCGAGCCATTGATCTGGCTGAGCACCAGCAGGAGGAGTGAGCGCTCCTCCGCCAGACCCAATAGCAAAAAAAGCCGGGTGGAGAGATCTCCACCCGGCTTTTGAGCAATTCAGGAAGGTTTAAACCTTGCCGAAGATGGTGTTACCCGTGCTCAGGAGGTCGTCGCAGGCTTCCTTCATGCGTTCGCAGAGGCCCTGTTCGCCCTTCTTGAGGTAACCGCGTGGGTCGTAGGCTTTTTTGTCGCCCACTTCGCCGTCGATCTTCAGCACGCCATCATAGTTCTTCATGATGTGGCCTACGATGGGGCGGGTGAAGGCATACTGGGTGTCCGTATCAATGTTCATCTTGATGACGCCGTAACCGAGAGTTTCGCGGATCTCTTCCAGCGGGGTGCCGCTGCCGCCGTGGAACACGAGGTCCATCTCTGCCTTCTCACCATACTTGCCGATGACGGCGGCCTGGCCATCCTTGAGGATGGTCGGCTTCAGCTTCACGGCACCTGGCTTGTAAGCGCCATGGACGTTGCCAAAGGTGGCGGCGAACATGAAACGCCCCACGCCATTGAGCGTCTCATAGACGGTCAGCATGTCTTCGGGGGTGGTGTAGAGCTTGTCATTGGCCACACCCGAGGTGTCATGGCCGTCTTCCTCACCACCGACCACACCGGCTTCGATCTCGAGGATGATGTCCAGCTCTGCACACTGCTGCAGCAGCTCCTTGGAGATGCGCATGTTCTCTTCGAGGGGCAGCTCGGAACCATCGAACATGTGGCTGTTGAAGAGGTTGCCTTTGCCTGCATCGCGACGGGCCTTGGTGGCAGCCAAAAGGGGCTTCAGGAACTTCTCGACGTTCTTCGGATGGCAATGGTCGGTATGGAGAGCGATGAGGACATCGTATTTCTCAGCCAGGATGTGCACGGCTTCCGCCAGCACGATGGCACCCAGGGCCATGTCTTTCACGGCAGTGCCGGAGGCAAACTCACCGCCGCCGGTGGAAACCTGGATAATGCCGTCCGACTTCGATTCGGCAAAGGCCTTCAGCGCACCGTTGATGGTGGGCAGGGAGGTGACATTGATGGCCGGGTAGGCGTAACCGCCTTTCTGGGCGGCATCGAGCATGGCACGGTATTGGGCAGGGGTGGCGACGGGCATTTAGGAGTGTGTTTGTGGTTTAGCAGTCTCGAAGGGAGCAAGAATGATGCCCGGTGCAAGCGTGGGTTGCCTGCACCGCCTCACGCTCAAGGAAAATAGGGGCCCGCAACCCGAAATGAGGTCACGTCGGTCAACTAGGGAGTTCCCTCTTACCCTCGCACGAATGCGGGGAAAACGACATGAAAAAGGCCGTCTGCTTTCACAGACGGCCTTTCCCAAAAGGTTCTAGTTTAACGCAGTTCTTCCAGGATGAACCGGCCGGAGAAAATCGGCGAGGTCTTGTCCGTGGTGCCGGCAGCCGCGTTTGGAAGCTGTGGCAGGAGGAAATACCCCACGCCGATCAACTGGCCTTCTTCGCGGATGATGATGCCCTGGAACTTCACTGAACGAACCACAAAATCAGGCTTCATCGGGAAGCGCGGATTGAAGTCGCGTGTGGTGAAGGAACCAGAGACCAGGCCCGTCTTCGCCACGGCACTGACGGCCGTTTTGGTGTCATTGTCAGCCACATCTCCCTTAAAGATGGTGAACTTGCTGCCCTTGATGAGGGCAAAGTCCCGGTCTGGGTCCATGGACACAAGATCCGTTTCGGAAGCATTGTAAGCGAAGCCCAGGTCCCCCCCATTGAAGAAGTCCACCGTGGTATTGTACTCAGGGACCAGAGGCTCTGGGATGTCCAAGACCAAGGTTCCCACAGGTGCATTGTAGCGACCGCCGCTGGCCACAACGACCACCGGGGTGCTGATCGGCGCACCCACGATGCCGAAGCCTGCGCGGAAGGTGCGGTCGGTCAGCTTACCAGCCGGGCGCACCCAAGTGGCGGAGCCTGACACGGTGTTGTTCGAGTTCAGCGAGTCGACATCTTGTTTGTCATCGATTTCGAACTGACCCAGAATGGAACCGCCGGGCTTCACAGCCCTGTAGAGGTATTGGAAGACGGCGAGTTCACCATTCGGCCCCACGAAGGTAGCATTGGTGAAGGTTTCGCCATCCGCCAGCTTGCCGGCCATGCTCAGCTTGCCATCCAACGCGACGGTGAAGGCCGCGTAACCTGCACCCTGGGGCACATTCGGCGTGCCACCATTCACGATCAACGGGCTGTCATCGCTGAGACCCACCGCCATGGTGTAATACCCCGTATATGTGGAGGCTGTAACCGTCTTGCTGAAGGACTGGCGCCAGCCATCAAAGTTCACCGTGGTGTAGCCGTCGGTAATGGTGCCGGAGGTGATGGTGTTGTTGCCGGGATCCAGCTCAAAGTCCAGACGAAGCGGATCAGGCAGCGGATTGCCCGTGCGCTTGATGAAGACGGTGCCGGTAGGAGCCGTGCCATTCACATTCAGAGGGCCAGCAAAGCTGTAGGTGGTGGCTCCCAGGATCAGCTTGCCAGTGAAGGTGGACTTCGTGGTGACGGTGAGGTCCACACGACCGCCTAGGTTGCCACCGAGATCTGGGTTGCGGTCCACAATGCCCACCCAGGCTCCAGGGATGGTCTGGGTCAGGTCATTGACGATGAGCGTGCCTGGGGCGGAGGTCACCTTGCCAAACTTGTTGGCCAGCGTGATCGTCACCTTGTAGCCACCCACCTTGGTGGCGGTAGGCTTGCCGGTGATCCTGCCGGAGATCGGATCGATCTTCAGGCCAGGAGGCAGGCCGGCAGCGGTGATCTTGTCCGGAGACCTGGCGCGGTCTGCGGTATTGAAGGGCACAGTGAAGAGGTAATCACGGCCGATGAGACCATCTGGGAAGGTGAATGCATCGGTGAACTGAGGAGCGGCATTGAAGACTCGGAGGTCATAACCGCTGCCGATCACTGGATCTCCCACCGGGCCTTTGATCTCACAGCGGTAGATGCCATTGTCATCACCGGTCACGCCGTCGAGGGAGGTTTTGGTGATCTTCATGATGCGGCTGGTGATGCCGGTAACGCGGGAGGCATCAATCGGCACTTCGTATTCCTCGGTGCCCATTTCATCGTCCTCAGTGCCTTCCATTTCATCAGGACCTGGGCCGATGACGACTGGGCGGGTGGCAAAGCGCATCCACTTGTAGGTGAGCGGGGTCTTGGGTCCTGCACCCACGCGGGCGGTGAAGGTAGCGGCGGCTCCGACGGCCACGGGGAGGTCAAGCGTGCTGCTGTCCACCACGACCACCTCGGCTGGGGTGGCAGTGTTGCTGACTTTGCCGGCGGTGTTCGCCACTTCGACGATGTAGGTGCCGCCCTGGGCCACGGTGGTGTTGGTATCCAGCGGGGAGATCAGCACACTCGCGGTGGTGGCGCTGGCCACCACAACGTTGTTACGCCTCCAGGTGTAGCGCAGCATCGGAAGTCCCTGAGCCGTGACTTTCAGATCGATCGGCTGACCCGCCAGAACGGTCTGGGACAGAGGCAGGCTGTTGATCTGTGGCAGAGGGTTCTTGAGATTCAGGCTGATGGTGTTGCTGGTCGCAGTGCTGGCCACCGAGTTATCCACCCGGGAGGTGACGACAACGGAGTAGTCGCCCGCAGAGATCGCCTGGACATTCGGCAGGGTATAGGTGGCAGCCGTGGCCCCCGTGATCGGCGTGTTGTTCCTTCTCCACTGGTAGCTGATGCTGCCTTCGCCTTCGAAGCTGGAGCTGAAGGTGATGGTCTGGCCTGTGTAGGTGTCGGTCGGATTGACGGTGGCGATCACGTTGGTGACTGGATCCACGACATCCACGAAGACTTCGTTGCTGGTGTCACTACCCGCGATGTTGGTCACCACGATGTAGTAGAAGCCTTCATCCGCCTCGGTGATGTTTGACAGAATCAGATTCACGTTGGTGGCGCCTTCGATGGCGACATCATCTTTGTACCACTGGTAAAGGAAACCCGCCGAACCATCGGGTTTGATGGCTTCACCATCCACACTGACCGTGAATGAGCGACTGCCACCAGGAGCGACAGGATTCACGGCTGCGATGTTTCTAATGTCAGGGAGAGACTCCACCAGGACATTGATGCTTGTGACCGCCGTAATGGAACCGCCTTCGTTGGCCGCCGTCAGCGTGTAAACACCTTGCGTGCTGAAGCTTGCTGAGAAGGTGTAGATCCGTGAGGTGGCTCCTTCGACGGCTGCCCCGTTGCGGTTCCACTGATATTTCAGCTTTGCTGGGTCACCATCGGAATCCGCCTTGCCCGACAAGGTCACCGAAGTGCCTGGAGCCAGTTTGTTGGCCTGGTTGTGATTGGATGTGGGTTCTTCCACAAACACTGGGCGGTTGATTGACTGGATGTCCACATCGGCTTCCACCACCATCAAGATGCCATGCTCATTAAAGAGGCTGACATCCCAGAGCAAGTTGCCGCCAAGAGCGAACAGGATGAGATCCAGACCCGCGAGATCTGCGCCGGTTTCCCCACCTTTGCGGGTTTCTGAACCGACATTGATAATTCCAGCGTAGCTGGCGCCTTTGATCAGGCGGAAGATGTCCCCTGCCTTCGGGGTGTAACCATCATTCTGAAGTGTGATGGTCGAGCCCGCACCCCAGTTGATTTGGCCGGTGGCCACCAGCATGTCATGCTGGGAAGTGGTAACGAGGTTATCCAAGGCCGAGGAGAATTCGTCGCTGGTGACAGTGTTCTTCCAGAAGCCATAATTGTCATCCGAGACCGTGAGGGCGTTCGGATTGTTGTAGGAGGCATTGCGCAACTGGAGCAGCGTATTGGACCCACCGCTGAAGATAGCATTGCCGCTGACGGAGAGGGTGCCGATGGCCTTGCCGCCATTGTCACCTGGGCTGAGGGTGGCACCCGAGTTCAGGGTAAGCCCGCCCTGAACGATGCCTGTGCCTGCGATGGTGGCACCACTCATCACGGTGGTCTTCAGCAGAGTGTTGGTTCCATTTGGGCTGACACCCGTATCACCGATGCCATTGCGGCCAACCTGGAGAATGCCGCCCAGAACTTCCGTGGCACCGGAGTAGTCATTGTCCAGAGTCAGCGTAGCCCAGCCGTTGCCAGCCTTAGTCAGGCTGAGTGAGGCGCTCTTCTGCTCTGTGTTTGCACCTGGGGCAAAGAACTGGCTGTTGAGCGTGCCATCGCGGAAGAAAGCATCCCAAGAAGCCTCATAGGTGACCGGGGTGGACTGGGCGATGGTCAGCGTGGCGGCCGTGGAGGCGGCGTTTTCGATGATTTCGGAGCTGCCGACGTTCGTGGAGGAAATCGTGCCTGCTTCGCCATAGAAGGCCCCGTTGCCCCCCTGGGTGGTGAGGCTGCCGATGGTGACATTCTGCCCACCCGCCTGGAGGATGGAGTTGAAATTCATCGTCACGTCATTGGCCGCTGTCAGAGCCTTCGCGTTGCCCAGGCGGAGGACAGCCGTGGTGTCATGATTGTAAACCTGATTGGTGCCGATAGTGATATCGCCCGTCCATTCGCTGTTGTCGCCATTGAGCACGACGTAACCGACGCTGCGACCATTAGGAGGCGGATTGTTGTTGTTGAGGGTGCCGTCAGCATCATCCGTCTGCACCACAAGATTACCGCTGGTGGTGGTGCCATCGCGGAAGCTGCCATTGAAGTTCACGTAGGACTGCTCACCGCCGACGGCGACGTTGGTATCGCGGATCAGCAGGATGAGGCTGTCATTGAGGGTGATGTCACCGTTGTAGCTGACCTTGTTTCCATTGGCGATGCCATCAATGCCGAGGCGTTTGGTCTGCGCTGGGTTGTAAACCACGTTGATGTCGTGGTTGATATCGAACTCAAAGCCCTGGTTGTTTGTGTCCGGGCTGAGGATGAGGAGTTCGGCAGTGCCCTGGCGGTCGTCACTGCCGAGGGTGATGGTCTTGCCGGAAGCGTAACCGGAGCCAAGCACGTCGGCCTGGTTGGCGGCGTAAACGAGGCCCTGTTTGATCACCAGGTTGCCCGTCCAATCAGGAACGTTGGCGCGGAACTCCATGCGGCCCTGGCCGTCTTTGACAATGTCGCCCGAGCCCGTGAGGTAGCCAGCGCCGTTGTTCAGACGCAGGACGGCATTGGGGACGACATCGAAGGTGGTAGTGCCCTTGATATCAAGGATGCCGTTGAGGTTCAGCGGACGGCGGTTGCCGAGATTGAACTGCTGGCCATTGAGGGTATTTGCAAAAATGCCATTGATGTCGATGAGGCCGCCGTAGGTGAAAGTGTTTCCGCCTTCAAAGGTGAAGAACTCGTCCATCGTCCAGTCGCCACCGTTGTTGCCATTGCCCAGGAAGAGCTGGATGTTGGTGCCCGAACGAAGGATGGTGCCATCGGCCCAGGAACGGTTGGAGCCCAGCACGGAGGTGGTGCCAGCGTTGTTGTTGCCTGCGTCAGACATCAGGATCAGGCTGCCCTGGCGCACATCCATCAGCCCCTGGAAGTTGCTGTTGTTGCCCAGCAGGGTGAGGGAGCCAGCGCCCATTTTGATAAGATCGCCCCGGAAGATTTCTTGGGAAACCAGAGAGGATTGGGCGCTGTTCAGGGCATTGCCGATGACGAGATTGCCCGTGGAATTGACCACATCAATGACTCCACCGCCGCCATGAAGGGCGACGCCACGGTTGTCGAGGCTGCCCGTGCCACCCGTCCAGCGGAGGGTGCCGCCATTCAGGGTGAGCTGGCTGTTGGCAAAGTTGGTCGGATTTTGACCGAGGGCGAGGGTATCGGAAATTTCCAGCACCGCACCGGTTACGAAGGTCTTGCCCGTGTAGGTGTTGTTGCCCGTGAGCTTTACAACTCCGGTGGTGCCGAACTGATCTGGAGAAGTGGTGGCTGGACCCGCGACCGTCAGGCTGCTGTTGCCCGTGATGGTGGAGCCGATGGTCAGCGTGCCTTTGCCATACTGATGAACGATGATTTCAGGCGTGCTGGTGACGATGGGCACGGAGGCGCTCGTCACGGTGGCATTGGCGGAGATCGTGATTGAGTTGCCATTGATGGCGGTGATGAAGGCTCCAGCAGGAATCCCATTGCCTGTGACAGGCATGCCCACCACCAGGTTTGCTGTGGAGGAAACGTTGGTGATGACGTTGCTGTTCACCGTGGTGCCGCCCGTGTAGCTGGTGCTGAAGGCGGCGATGGAGCCGCCATTGATGGTCTTGTTCGCAGCTCCGGTGTTGCTGCTAACGAGGATGCCGCCGGCTACGCCGTCGCCCGAGAGCGTCAGGGTCTGCCCACTGCCGATAGTGACGAGGCTGTCTGCCATCGTATCAAAACGGACCGTGTTGAGGATCTTGCTACCCGTGAGGCTGCCATAGAAGCCGACACCGCCGTTTTCAGAAACATCCATGCCTGTATTCCAGGCGCTGACGTCATTCAGATACTCCCCAGCCACGCGGCTGATGGCCTTGACACGGTTGGAGGCACCAGCATCGGCCATGGCGAAGTCGAGGGCCTCGCGGGCCGTGTTGCCGTAGGTGGCCCAGGAGATAATGCGGTTCTTGACGGCGGCATTCGTGAAGTTGTTGAAATTCAGGGAAATGATGCCGTTGCCATTGCCAGTGATGGCCTCCACAAAGTTCACAGTCGAACCTATGTCGCGGGTGAGGTTGGAGCGGTTGTTGTTCGCATTCGCGTTACCCACGTTCACCGTCATGCTGCGGGTGCTGCGGCCTTCGGCAATAAGTTCCGTGGTGCCTGCGCGAAGCTGAAGCACGCGGTTGGTATTGCTGGTGACGGCATAATTGACGGTGCTGTTGGCCGCCAGATTCGCCAGGGCATGCACAACACCGCCGCTGAAGCGTGCGTTATCTGCACCCACTCGGGCGACGTTCTGACCGCTGTGATCCAGCACCAGCCTGCCACCGGCGATTTCAAAGCTGGCATCCGAGGCCGTTGCATTGGTGGAACTCTGCAGAATGACGGTGCCACGGCCCACTTTCATGAAGCCTAGGTTGTCTGGGAAGGTTCCAGGGTTGTTTATCAGACGTTGGTCAAAGACCACCGTGCCACCTGCATTGGCATAGAGGCGCACAGCCGTGCCGCCAATGGAGAGGGTGCCAGTGGCGGTGGAACTGCCGAAACGAACCTCACCCGACTCGTTTGTGCCACCGATCCATTTGATCCCTGAACCCGCCGTGCTCCAGGAGGCCATGTTGAAAATCTGGCCTGGCTTGGTCATCAAGAGGGAGCTCTGAGAATTGTTGGCGTTGCCCAGAATAAAGCCCTGCTGGCTGGTGCTGCCGTTGGTCGCAAAGGAAGTGGTGGTGGAGTCCGCATTCGGGATCTTGGAGATGGCGGTGTCTGTCCAGAAACCACTGCCGTCGCGGGCCGGATCGTTCGGATCGTAATTCACGATCATGTTGCCCTGGATCACCGTCAGACGACCAGCGGCGTTGTACTGCTTATCATAGACGAAATTCCCTTCCGTCGTCCCGGCGAGTTGCACGCGAAGCACTTCGTTTTCATTGGTGCGCACGCCCGCCACGGTCGGCAGGGTGGAAATGCGGTCGGCGATAGGCACCGCATTGCCATTGACATCTCCACGGTCACCAAACTGGCCACGGAAGATCATGGTGTTGCTGCCGCCCATCTCAAACTGGACAAGACGGGGGTCAATCGCGGAGACGTCACTGGTGACAGCGGTGGAGCCACCATAGATGTTGCCATTGATGATGGCGGTGGCCGAGCCGTCGGTGCGCACCAGCGGGGCGAAGAGGACCTGGCCTGCGGCGTCCACGTTATCAATGACCAGATTAGTGTACCAGTTGGTCAGGTCGTTATCGACACGCATGACGTACTGGTTGGCCTGAAGAGCCTTGACCAGGATGTTCTCATAAGCTGTGGGGGTGCCCACCTGGAGACCGCCGCCCGTGTTCAGGGAGCCGTTTCCTTCGATGACCACACCGTTCCCCGCGCCACCTGCGCCGAGGCCCTGACGGCCACTGCGGAGGAAGAGGGTGCCGTTGTTGATGGTGGTGACACCTGAGTAAGTATTGCTGCCATCCAGCACGACCTGGGCGATGCCCGTCTTCAGGAGACCGCCTGTGCCCGCGATGGTGGAGCGGATTTCGAAGTTGGCCGTGGCCACGATACCGTCCGAGGTGCGGATCATGGCGTTCTGGTTGTTGATGATCGCTTCACGATTGCCAAAATTCAGCGTGCCACCGGCGATAATGGTCGCCAGGTTGCTGCTGTTTCCTGTGGTGAAGGAAGCGCTGCTGATCATGCCAGAATTGATGGTCAGCGTGCCATCCACATACATCTGGATGGGGTTGCCATCCACGTAGCTGGTGAGGGTGGTGCGGTCGTTGATGGGGGCGGTGGCTCCATCGCCATTGTTATCAGCCAGGGCACCGAAACGCAGGGCATTGATGGCCGTGTTGTCACGCACGATGGTGAACGCATCGGAAAGGTTGACGTTTTTGCCAGCAGCACCGCCTGCGACATTGTCAATCAGCCCATTGGCAGGCACGTAGTATTCGGAGTCATCGAGCGGACGCAGAATTTTCGTGGCCGCGTCATAGGTCATGAAGTGGGATGCGGTGATGAACTGCTGGTTGCGGCCCTGGTTGAGGTAATCCGAAGCACCGCCGTTGTTGAAGCTCAGGAGACGGATGTCGCTGAGGTATTCATGCGGCATGATGCCGCCCAGCAGGCCGATGATGACACTCTTGTCCGTGGTGCCGACACCGTTGCCCACCTGGGTGAGGCCGCCAATGTTATTCAACGTGATGCGGACGCTTTCAGGAGTGCTGGTGGTGCCGAACTTCGAGGTGGAATCAAGGTTGTTGAACTGAAGAACGGAACCGGCACTGCGGCTGATTTCGCCAATGGTCAGCGAGATGGCCGTATTGGCACCATCCGTGGGCATGATGTCGAGGATGTTGGTGCCCGAGTTGACATTGATGCGTGCGCCGCCCGTCGTGGCCAGGGACTCACTATTGTTGGTGGTACCACCGATGATCTTCAGCCAGCCATGATCGAAGTTGATGCTGGCGGCGTCATTGATGCGGTCATTGTTGTTGCCGCCCACCACACCTGCGCCGCTGCTGGCATCCAGGCGGTTGGTGTTGTCGAGCGTGATCAGACCACGACGCTGAAGGTTGATGCTGTTCGTGCCGGAAAGACGGCCATTGGAACCGGAGAGCGTGACACCCCACTCAGCCCAGGCTTCAGCATCCCCCAGGGTCTGGTAGTCCACCCCGTTGATGTTGGTCAGATTGTCCTGCCAGGCCACAGCCGCTGTGATGAAACGCAGGACATTGACACTGCCGGTGAAGGTGTTGTTGCCCGTGAGGCGCAGTTCACGTGCCCCGGTTTTGGTGAAGCCGCCGGAGCCAACGATCTGGCCATTGACCACCAGCTTGGACTGGATGGTGCCGGTGAGGTTGCCCTGCTCTCCCAGCGTCTGCTGAATGGCGCTGCCATCAATGTGGAACACGTTGCGGTCCGCATCGCCGAGGAGATTGATCTGGCCGGTGAGGTAGGTGCGGGGGTTCGGGATGGTGGCATCGTTGCCCACGTCAATGTAGTTTACACCCTGGTTGGATTTAGCGCGCACGCCGTCCATGGTGATGTTGACGCTGTGGCTGGTGTTCCAGCTACGATAAAAGTTCAGACGTGCGCCGATGTTTGGGCCGACTCCGAGGGTGGAGTTGGTATGGTCGGCCAGAGTGGCGCCGCCATAACCAATGGTGATGCCATTGGTGATGTTGGCGTTGGTAAGGCCATTGAAGGTGGCATCGGAGCCTGCCTCTTCCTCGATGCGGAAGGTGCTCTCACGGATGTCGATGGAGCTCAGCGGGCTGTTGAATTTAGGATCGCGGAAGGTGACACCGACACCGTTGGCATCGTTGGCAGTGGAGCTGCCGACGATGGTCAGGTTGGCATTGTTGCCTTCGATCACGGCTTCCACCCGGGTGAGGTTACCTGGCAGGTTGGAGCCGACATTGGGATTGATGTCGAACGGAGCCACGACGAGCCTGGAACTGTTGACAAAACCGCCACCGCTCAAGGTGGTGTTGCCCTCGAAAACCACGCTGGAGACGACCCCGAGGCCACTGGTATTTTTCAGGGCACCCACGTTGTTGACGCCAGAACCACTGACGCGGATGACTTCGCGAGAGGTGGTAGGATCATCCGCGTAATTGAGAGAGTTGCCGCGAAGGTCAATGGTGGCACCGGACTGGACGATGGTTTCATTGCCCAGCCCTGTGGCTCCCAAAGCGCGGGCGTTGCCGACGCGGAGCTCACCCGCAGCGACGATGATCTGACCCATCAAAAGTGGGTTGGAATTCGGCGTGGTGGAACCGGCGGCGGCCCCATCCAGGAATCCGACCATCTGGTTGGCGCTGAGAGTCAGGATGCCGTTGCCAGACTTGGTGAAGCCATTGGTCGTGCGGATAGGCGCGCTGATAGTCAGTGCCTGAGTGGTGCCCACATTGAAGTTCACACCCGCTGTCGTGGTGTTTTGCAGCGTCATCACCCCAGAGATGGTGGCATTGGAATTGGTGGCACCGTTGTTGGTGACGGTGAAAAGAGCACCCTGCTTCAGAACAATGCGGTCTGCGAAGTTCTGCCCGGAACCATTGATGTCCAGACGACCGCCTGCCTCAATGGTGGTGATACCACGGATGCTGCCGAGGGCGTTGTTGTTGCCACGGATGCGGAGGGTACCGCCCTGGACCAGGATGTCGCCCACCCAGTTGCCACTGTCTCCCGACAGGGTGAAGATGGACTGGTTGGTAGCTGCCAGATGCAGGAGGCCACCGCCATTGAGAGCACCCGCAGCAAACTCAAGACTGGAGTTGGCCACGTTCAGGCGCAGGGTGGTGCCGTCGGCCATGCTGATGGGGTTGCTTCCGTTCCCCAGACGTGCGGCACTGGTGGCAGCGGTGCCGTCACCAATCTGGACCACGCCTTCCTGGATGTTCAGTCGGCCCGTGTAAGTATTGGCCGCATTCAGCACCAGGAGTCCTGCACCGGTTTTGGTCAGGGCCTGGGCATTGGTATTGTTCGCGATGATAGCATTGATGCTCAGCGAGCCAGAACCATGGTGATGAATGATGGTGTCCAGGTTCCCCGTATTGGCCGAACGGCGTAGGGTGCCAGCAGAGCCAGCGATGACGATGTCATCCGTGACGTTTTTGGTCACCAAGATACCGCCTGTTTCGAGGGAGAGGATGCCCGCCAAGTTCAGGGTGGTGACGCCGCCGTTGTTGGTATTGAAACGCACGGTGTGCGTTACCGCATTGGCCGCTGCATTCACCGAAGCGGAGGTGATGTCGGTATTGGCATTCGCCGCAAAGGAATTCGCGGTGTAGGTGCTGAGCGCATTGATGGCGATGTTTGTCCCCGAAGCGGCCGAGACAGCCCAGTTGGTGCGGTCAATGGTGGCATAGGCCCCGCTGGCGGTGTTGGTGCCAGTATTGGCCAGGATGCCGCCCGAGGTATTGACCGTATTGGTGGTGGCGATGCCAGCCGCGCTGAAGTCAATGGTGCCATATTCATTGACGCCGTTAGCAACAGCACGGGTGATCGTGCCCATCTGCAGCACCGAGGAGCCGCCATTGCGGATGACTCGGTTGGCCCCGTTGTTCAGGGTGGTCGCGGAGACGATTTCCGTGTGGCTGCCGCCAGAAAGGACCACGGTGCCGCCTGCAAACGCAGGCTGGTAAGTCTGGCCGCCGACGTCGTTGTCAGCCCCAAGACCCGTGGTGATGCCTGCACCTGCGCCAGAGAAGCCCAGTTCCAGAGCGGCACCATCGGCCAGCTTGCTGGTATTGGTGCCACCAGCGGTGGTGTCATAGTTCAAAACGATGCTCCCACCAGCCACGTTGGTGATGCCGGTGAAGGTGTTGCTGCCGCTGAGGGTGAGGGTGCCGCGGTCAAACTTGATGAGGCGGGAAGTGCCGACGCTGCCGCTGATGATGCCCGTGATGTTCAGGGAGGCACCTTCATCGACGCCCAGACGGAAGTTGGCATTGGAGCCGCCAAAGACCAGGCCGCCGGCCCAGGTATTGGCTCCGGTGGATGCGACCAAAGTGCCGTCACTGACGGTATTGGTCAGGGTCTGATTCATCGTCAACCCGCCACGAAGCTGGAGACCTGTGCCCGCGCCGCCAGCCAGGGAAATGGCACCGGTGCCAAGAGCGCCTGCATTGGAAATGGCCAGGGTACCGCCGCTGATGGTGGTGGTACCAGAGTAAGTATTGGCGTTGTTCAGAACCCACATGCCGCCATCCGCCTTGGTCAGGGAGGTGATGCCTGTTCCATTGTTGGAAATCAGCGGGGCAAAGGTGTTTTCAGAAACGGTACCACCGCGCAGAGTCAATGTCTGGTTGGTATTGGAGGTGAGGAAGGCGATGGCCCCCGTGTTGGTAAAGTTCATCGCAGGTGCAAAGTCGCCAAACACCTGTCCGTCTGCCCAGATGCCGCCCGCGCCTGCCCCTGCGCCCAACGTGAAGAGGCGATCGGTGGTTCCGTCCAAATCTCTGACGCCCAGCCAGCGCAAGCCGCCGCCGCCCGTGCCGGAATCCAGGATCAGATTCGAAGCCTCATTCGAGGAAGCGCCAATGCCGCTAGCCTGGCCACCGTTGGCCAGATGCAAAACGTTGATGCGGTTGATGACCGGGTTGGTGGTGTTCGTCATCACCCGGGTCGGCCCCGTGTAGGTGTTCCGGTTGGTGAAGGTCATGTCACGCGCATTGGTGTCATTGTTGGTGCGGACGATGCCGCCGCCACCCGTGACGATCCCGTTGAAAGTGTTGGAGGCCGCACGAAGGGTGAGCGCCTGGCCGCTGGCGATGTCCACCGTGGTACCGATGGTGCCCTGGAGGGAACCGATGGTTTCCGACTGATACACTCGCAGGGTGGAGCCACCGACAGAGGAGTTGTCAGACCCAGCGTTGGAAAGGTTGATGAGGCCGTTGTCGAAGATGGCGAGACCACCGTTGATTTCGAGCGTGCCACGGGCCACCGTGGTGGTGCCTTCGTAGGTGTTGGCACCTGTCAGTCTCCAGGTTCCAGGGCCTTCCTTGAGAATGCCTACCGAATTGCCTGTGCTGAGAGTGTCAGAAATGACCCCGTTGATGGTGTTGGCCCCGGTGTTGGTGCCATCCAGAATCCAGTTACGGCCGCCATCATTACCGGCTTTAAAAGTGCCATTAAAGACGAGGACCTTGTTGCCATTGTTGACCAACTCGCCGTTGCCCGGGTTGTTGGTGCTGTTGTAAGGCTGGATAAAGGTGATCAGGCTGCTAAAGGTGGCCGTGCCTGCATTAGGGTCGTTAAAGACGATGGTACCCGTAGAGCCAAGGCCCGAGGCGGCACCCAGGTTATCACCGCCGCTGAACACATCGAATTTACGACCGTCAAAATTCCCCGTGCCGAGCGAGATCTCGCGAGTGGCGGTCAGGTCGCCGAACACACTGCTGGTGCCAGTGCCGTTGCCTAAGTTGCCAGCCAGTTCCAGCACACCCAAGTCCACGGTGACATTGCCACTGAAGTTGTTCGTGCCATTGGTCAGGATCCAGCGGCCGAGGCCATACATATCGTTGTTCCCAGTGCCTGAGCCCAAGAAAACAGCCGGGTTAATGACGAGTGACAGCACGCTGCCTGCCTCATCAATCTGGCCATTGACGGTGTTGCCAATCGTCTGGCCATGCAGGATCAAGGTCTTGTTTCCTGGGTTGGTAATGGTGATGGGGCCATCCAGGATGAGGGCGCTTTTGCCGCTGCCGGCGATGCGCACGGTGCCTGCACCGCCGGTGAGGTTGATGCCACGGTCCGTGGTTTCACCCAGGCCCATGTATTCAAGACGAGTATCACCCGTGCCGTTGAGAACGCCGAGGTTGATGTTGTAGTTGGTGCCCAGGGAACTCACCATGCCGGTCATCGGCAGGCTGTTGACACGGACGGTCGTGACCTGGTTGGTGCTGCCGATATTGGCAGGGGTATTGAGGTCGTTGGTGCCGAAGAGTCCCACCCAGGCGGTGCCGCCATTGGCGCTGATGTTCAGAGTCCCCTCACCCGTGATGTCACCAAAATTGCCCACTGTCACCGCATCATCAAGCGTGAGGGTGGCACCATTATTCAGACGGATGAGAGATCCGCGCATGGTGGAGATGAGACCGGTGGTTTCATCATAGTTGAAGTGGATCTGAGCGCTCCGGCTCAGGTAGAAGTCGTTGTCGTCGTTGAGACCCTGACTGGCACTGTTGTCCACGATCAGCGTGCCCTTCTTGATGTAGTTGCTGCTATTGAAGGTGTTGATGCCCTTCAGAGTGATGCTGCCAGCGCTGCGGAAGGTATAAACACCACCACCGCCGAGGGCTCCCCAGAGTTCCTGGTTGAGCTCTTCATTCAGGTTGGCGAACACCATGTTGCCATTGTTGTTGATGTTGATGCTGTTGTTTTCACCGTTCTGGATTAAGCCGCTGAGCACCAGCTTGCCGCCGCCTTCGGTCTGGAGGACTGAGCGCTGATCCGCAATGCCGTGCTGGCCGGCGGTAATCGTCCCGGTGAGCTGCAAGGAACCCAGGCTGAAACGGTTCAGGCCCGCATTCCGCAAAGAGGTCCCTTCCAAATAAGGATTGAGGGTGATGTTGTTGGCCAGGGTGACGCTCTTGAGCAATTGGTAGCGCAGCCAGCTTTCACCACCGTTGCCAGCCTGAATGGTGACGTCCCCTGTGCCGATGGAGCCTGTGTAGGTATCGGCACCCACCCGCAGGGTGGCAAAGAGGTTTTGAATGCCCACGGCCCCTTGGCCACCGATGGTGGTGGTGCCGGTGTAGTCATTGTCCCTCGTCATCACGATGGTGTTGCGCGCCTGGATGTAATTACCGGAGCCGGTAATTTTGGCCCCTAGGACGAGCTGGGCATTGCTGGTGTTGGTAATGACCGAGGTGTTGTTTCCGGTCGTGATGACACCGCGACCCACAGAGCCATTCGTGTTGTTGCCAATTTGCAGGGAGGTGCGGCTGCCGAGAGTGATATCGCCAATCTGGTTGTTGGGATTGGTCAGGATGATTCTCCCCCCGCTGAGTCCGTTGCCAGCCGTGGTGATCGTCGCATTTGGATAAGTGGTCACAGGTCCAGCCAGGATGAGGTCCACCCCCGTGCTCGGGGCCTCCAGAGTGCTGCTGGTGGTCACGGTAAGCGGGCCGGAGAGTGTGGAAGCCCCCACTGCGGCAGCCAGGGTGCCACCATTGAGAACCACGCTTTCGAGGGAATTGACGCCGCGCAGTTCGAGAATGCCTGCGGCTGCCACACTGGTGAGACCGGCCGTGGAGCCGAGACCGCGATCGGTGCCGACAGAGAGCCTGCCAGCAAGCACCTGAGTGGGCCCGGTGTAGCTGCTATTGGAACCACGCAGAGTCACGGAACCAACGTTCAACTTGCGGATGACGCCCGAACCGATGATGTCATTGTTGACTTCATAAATATCGTTTGCCCCACCCCGGTTGAATGAAAGGTAACCGAAGTTTTGGATGGCGAAGCTGCCGCTAGGGTTGCCCAGGCTGCCTCTGCTCTGGGAGGGGCCAGGAGGAGAGTCGCCGAGTTCAAGAACACCTCCGAGGATGCTGGTCTGGCCATTGTAGCCGTTGAGCTTGGTGAGAATCAGCTTGCCCTGACCGACCTTGGTGAGGCGGGTTGCCTGGCCATTGTCCACGATGGGCACATCAATGGTGAGGGTGCCGCGGGTATTGTGCTGATGAACGATCAATTCACGCCGCACCTGGTTGCCAGAATCGCCGCCGGTAATGGAGAAGCCTTCTTCAAAGCTGCTGATGCGGAGATTGTTGGAACCCACGTTCGGAGTCACCAGCAGACCGCCCGACTGAATGCGGGTGGAGTTTTCAAGAAGGAGATTCACCGCCGTTGGATTGTTGAAGCGGATGGAGCCCGCATTTCCAGGAAGGAACAGGTCGCCAGAGCCAACGATGTCCAAATTGTTGTTCGAGGCCTGTTCAAGGTCGGTGGTGAAGGCGGTAAAGCCGTTGACGGCGACGCCCGCCCCATTGGATTTGGCCCAGGAAACGACCGGATTACCGTCGCCATCCACAGCATGGTAGGTGGCGTAACCGCCCAAGATGCCGTTGACGTTTGCAGCCGAGGTGGAGACAGAGGCACCGCGGATCTGAAGAACCCCACCGCCGGATCCTGGATTGATCCCACTAGGAAGTGTGGTTGTATCGCGGGTGATATTGTTGAGCTGCAGCATGGCATTGGGGCCAGTGCCGATCTGCGTGGAGATGGTCGTCACACCGGTGCGGATGCTGGTGTTGGCGATGGTCTGCCCGGCAGACCCGCTGAGGTAGATGTTACCGCCATTGAGGACGAGCGGGCCTGCGATGATTTGGGGCGCTGTGCTGCCATAATCCAGGTACAAAGAGGACCCGGTATTGAGAGTCGTGTTGCCCAGATAGCTTTGGGCGGTGGTGAGCCGGATGCTGCCGCCGGTAGCCAGTGTGAGGCCGCCGAATCCCGTGATGTTACCCGTCCAGGGATTGCTGGCCACGCCACCTGCGGGAGCGGCACTGATGGTGAGGGTGCGATCGAGGTTGATGGTCACGTTGCCATTGCCAGAAAGGGAGCCGATGACATCCGACTCCTGAGCCACCAGGACACCGGTGTTGTTGACTTTGACATTGACGGCGTCGCCCAGGGTGCCAGCGGCCCGATCCAGAGTGACTTTGCCACCCAGGACATTGAAGGAACCCGTTTGGGTGAGGTTGCTGTCACCGGTGAGTCTCCACCCATCCGTTTCGCCCACTGGGTCAAGGGTAGAGAGGACATTGACTTCGCCGGGGCCATCGAAGGTACCGTTGAAGGTGCTGGAGATGTCTGTGCCGAAGGCGTTGAGCGTTAGGCTGCCACCACGGAGGAACACGGTGCGGGAACCCACTTCAAAGGCTGAAGAAAGAGAAGAAACGGTCTGGCTGGCTCCATTGAGGTCAAAGGCCACGTTGCGGGCGGTGCCGTCGTTGCCAGCAGTCAGCCGAAGCCGAGTGGTCTCAGGCAGGCTGCCGAAGCCGCTGGAGGCCAGGATGCCAACGCCGGAGCTGGTGCCATAAGCCCCCAGGCGCATGACGCTGTTGGTATTGTTACCGGAGGCAGCCACGATGTTGGTAGAGCCCGTGTAGGTGTTGTCGCCCAGCAGTTCGATGATGTTGGGGCCTTCTTTGGTAATGTTCCCATCTCCCTTGATGGCACCACCGTAACGGAGGACGGTATTTACAGCCGTGCTGCTCAGCGTGAGAGTGGGAAGGTTGGAATCACTGGTTACGAGATCCACCAAGCGGACTTCACCGTCGGTGCCGCTGAGGTAGGCACCACCGAGAGCGCCCAAGACGCCGTTGGCATAAGTAGTGACCGCACCACGGCCACCGCCGACGAGGGAGACGACCGATTGGGAAATATCGGTCGCAAGTTCCAGATAAGCACCCGGCTTATTGCTGATGGCGAGACGGGTACCGGAGTTCAGTCCTTGAGCCCCCGTGACGGACAAGCCGCCCGACTCCACTCTCACAGTGCCTTGCATGACCCCTGGGCGATCACTTTGCCAAGTGAGGGTGCCGTTGCCCTCTTTGACAAACACAGAAGTCGCACCGCCCAAAATGCTGCCTTTGTAGGTGGTGGTGGCATCGTTTCCACCCACGGCCAGGAGCATGTGAGTGGTTTCACCCGAAAGGTTGATCGTCGAGTGAGGCAAATCGGTGTTCAGGTTGCTGACACCGCCACCGATGGAGCCGATACGCTCGAAAAGCAGGGCCGAAGCCACGTTGTTGGTGAAGTCGAGAGTGGTGGAGAGGGTGTCGCTGAAGACCAAGGAAGCCTCGTCATCAATGATGTTCTGGGTCCAGTTGCGGCCGCCGGAAGTGACGCCGCCAACCTGGAGGGAACCTTCGGCGATGGTCATGGTGCCACTGAGGGTGTTGTTACCTGAAAGGACGGTACGACCTGCACCTGTTTTGGTCCAGTTGCCCTCGCCCTCAAGTGTGCCAGACATTTCCCCGACGGTGCCGAAGGTGAGAGGGATATTCGTAAAATCTCCGCCAATCGTTTTGTTCACCAGGATCTGATTGCCCGCGAGCACCTGGGTGATGTAAACGCCCGTAAGGCCGGGAATAGTGACAGACATGCCAGGGCGGAGATTGGCCGCTGCATTGATGTTGGTGAGTTCGATGACACGGGTTTCCGCATCCAAAGTCCCAGAATGGACGACGCTGCCGGTAGCCGTCTGCGTCGTGGTGAGAGTGGCACCCGAAGCGATGCTAACGGTGGTGCCGGGGCCTGCATTGAGCGCACCCATGATCTGGGAAGTATTGACTTCCAGGCGGGCATTCATGCCATTCACAGTCACCGGCACATTGTTGGCGAGAGTATTGCCACCTGCGCGGGCGAGAACGAGGGTACCGCGCTGGATTTCAAGACCGCCTGTGAAGGTGTTGGCACCGCTGAGGGTCATGATGCCGTTGCCAGCTTTGACCAGGCTGCCGGAGCCGGAAATGATCCCCGCGTAGGTCGTGGTGGCACCGTTGCCACCCACCGTGAGCCTGCCTGCGTCCAGGCTGACATTGCCACCGGATGCACCGCCACCGCTGAGGGAACCGATCGTTTCCGATTTGCCATTGAGATCCAGACCGACGCCAGCGGCATTGGCCAGGGTGAGGGCGGTGAGATCTGGCAGGACTTCAACCAGGGCAGAGGGTGAGATGCTAAGGGTACCGCCATTGACGGTGGTGGAGCCATTGTAAGCGTTGCCGCCAGCCAGTTCCCAATTGGTGCGGCCTGTTTTGATGATGTTGCCTTTACCAGCGCCCGCAGTGCCGCTCATGGCGATGACGCCACGGATGACATTGGTGGTGCCAACGACATCGTCGGCGAAGGTCAGATTGGAATCCGAAGTGCCAGCACCGATGAGGATGCGGCTGCCTGCGGCGCTGGTGAGGGTGCCAAAACTCTGGGTGACACCGGCCGCCAACTGAAGGGTGGAGCCATCACCATTCAGGGAAACGGTAGGGGAGGCAGCGAGGTTGCCACCGGCCTTCATCTGCAGGAGGCCGTTGCCATTGATATTCAGGGAGGTGGCGGAAGTGAGGTTGCCCGCCTGCAAGGTGCCGCCTGCATTGACTGTCACGTTGGTGGTGGCAAGTGCGGAGGTGATCAAAACGCCTTCATTGACGCTGAGGGGACCGGTGAAAGTTTGGTTGGCCGTGAAGGTCTGGGTGCCAGCACCTTCCTTGATCAGGCCGCCCGTGCCTGAGATGATGCCTGAGTAGCTGAGAAGATCGTTTTCCAGGTTTTGGAGGGTCAGGGTGCCAGCACCCAGGGTGACGTTGCCGCCTGTGGTCCCGCCGCCAGCCAGGCCGCGGATGGTGTTGTTAAAGCCCGCGAGGTCCAAAGTGGCCCCGGACACGTTGGCAAACTGAAAGCGTGAATTGGCGGAAAAGGCATTGGCCTTGCCAGCACGAAGGACGCCAGCATCAATCAAGGTGCTGCCAAAATAGGTGTTGGCGCCCGTGGGATTGAGGATCAAAACCCCGGTGTTCTGCTTCTGCAAGGTATGACGGTTGGTGTCCGTGCCCGCAGCACCCGTGATGTTGCCGGTGATGGTGTCGGTGGTGGTAGTGTTCCAGCGAAGGCTGCCCGTGTTGTCTGCGCCAGAGTTGCCGTAGATTTCAATGTTGCCCGCTTTGTTGATGGCACCGGTATTGCCGATGGTCAGGCGTCCGTTGGCCACCGTCGTCGTGCCTGTATAGGTGGAAGAAGTGCCGTTGAGCACCAGTTCGGAGGCACCAGCCTTCACGACATTGACCACATCCGTACCGTTGTTCACGATGTTGGAGGTGATGGTGAGTACGTTCTGGGTCTGCCAGATGTAGAGGCTGTCAGCGATGCTATTCGCGGTGCCACCGGCGGTCAGGTTGCCACCCGAGATGGTGGTCGCAAAATTGTCCGTTTTCAGGAGTCCTCCAGAAGCGATGTTCAGGGTGGCACCTGTGGCCTGGGCAAAAGTGAAAGTTGACCCAGCACTCAATTTCAGGGAATTGATGGTGCCTGCAGCCACGGTTCCTGTGACCGCGCCTGTGACACGCACGTTGTTGGTGGCGGCTGGCACCGTCCAGGCCCCTGTGCGATCCGTGTAAGCCGTCAAAGCAGCGGCGGGTGTACCCGTGTTTCCGACGAGCCAGTCAGCGTTATTGAACACGGCCCAGCCACCCAGCATGCCGTTCACATTGGCCTGGGAGGTGGTGAAAAAGCCAGCGGAGTTGACATTGAGGAGGGCGTTTTGGTTCGGCCGGTTGATGGCACCGACACTGATGCTGGCGGTGGTGCCACCGCGCAGGACCTGATTGAGGCCAGAGCCGAGATTGAGGCCATTGACCACCTGGGTGAAAGTGGACCCACCCTGGACGGTCACCGTGCCACGGTTGAGGTTGAGGCTGCTGCCGCTGTCAATGCGATTGGCGGTCGAGGTGTAGTCCAGGATCAGTGCCGAGTTGTTGACGGTGGTGGCTCCGGTAAAGGTATTGGCCCCGCCAAGGTTGACGGTGCCGCCGAGGCCGTTGATGCCAGGATTGATGGTCAGGCCGGTGCCCGTGCCCGTGATGTTGGATACGACCTGCAGGGTGCGGCCCTGGGCCACGCTCCAGGTGGCTGCACCGGCATTGTCGAGCGCCAGCGTCATGGTACCGCCAGTGTTGTTGTTGATCACCAGGTTTTGAGTGGCACGGGATAGGTCAATCCCTGCCGAACCGATACGCAGGGTCTGACTCTGGCTGGCGTTGTTTTGCAGGGTGATGATGCCGCCGGGATTCCACACCCGCAGCCCTTGCACGGCCAGGGTGCTGTTGGCGACGTTGGAAATACGGAAGGTGGAGGCCGCTGTGATGTCGTTCTTAAACAGCAGGATGTCCGAAGCCGTAGGCTCGGCATTGTCCGCATAATGGGCACCCGGGAGAACGATGGTCGGTGAAAGATAGGTGTTGGAGCCACTGTTGGTCTTCACCAAAACCTCGCCATTGCTCTGCAGCGAAAAGGCCAGATTGGAAGCAATCATCAATACCGTCACTGGCACGCGCAGCCGATGGCGCAGAGTGTGCATCATCTGCTCAGACACATTGAGCTGCGGATGGGATTTTTTCATATGAGTGGCGGGTAAAGAGTTCAGTTGCTAACCAAGTTAGACAGGTGCGAGCCGTCAAACTCGTTACAACTTTGCTTAAAATTCGTAATTCGTTGAAATCCAGCACCTTGAATCAGGCAAACGAGACTTGATTCGGCCCCATAAACAGCATTTCCAACACGCATGACGCGTGAAGAAGACCTGCAGAAGGAGGTTGGGGGCAGGATAATCACCGATTTTTAGATTATTGACTATGTAATCACAAAGTCATGTCAGTCTCCAAGCACAATTTTTTCATATCCTGCGAATTCCTCCAAATTGGCCGACCTCCAGCTACAAAGGAATCTCATTGCTGTTTTTTGGGCTATTCTTTACCCCTGCCCAGTAGATGCCTCGCTTACGCCTCGAAGCGGGCAAAAGACTGATTGATCAATCCTTTATTTTCAGATCCACTTCTCACAAAAAGAGGATCCAGAGATTCTTTTTCCACGAAAATACCGGGGGCAAATCTTCCAGGTTATGAAACGGGATGCGGTTCAATGATGACTTCGCTGCGGATGGAGGCGGCGATAAAGCAGCGGCGGTGAGCCTCATGATGCAGGTGCTGGACCTGGGCAGGGGTGGGCAGCACTTCGCCGCTCCAGGTCACCCGAGGCCGAATGGTGATGCGGCTGACCCAGGGGATACCAGCATCATTTTTGGTCATCACCCCCGCTGCCTCGTCCTCATAACTGTCGGCGATGAAGCCGGCATCCACCGCAGCATGCAGGAACCACAGCATGTGACAACTGGAGACGGAGGCGACGAAGGCCTCCTCTGGATCCACGCTGGCCGCATTGGACCAGGGGGCGGGCACAAGGCAGGGAGATGGGGAGGCCGGGACGACGGCACCGCCATCGAAGGCCCAGATGTGTTCGCGCGAATAGCATCGCTCAAGAAAATCCGGACCGCTGCGGGTCCAGCGAATGGTGGCTAGGTGGTGGGACATGGTGGGTGGTAGCGGCGGCAGAGATGGGTCGGTTTGCCGCTGAAAGTGCAATTCAGGATTCAAATCGCGAATCAGGATGAGAACGGTCTTGCCAGCCTTTCGTTGAACCAGCGGTCTAAAAAGCTGGTCGCAGGGGACACGCCCGCTCCCCCCCAGAGTCACTTTTGACAAGCCGCCTTGCCAGCGGGGCCGCCCGCGCCACTATGGCCTCTTTCCACCCATGCCTACCCGCCGTTCCCGCTCCGCCCCAGTCCGCAAATCCCCTGCCCCGGCCGCCCGTGGAGGAGCCGCGCTGACCGTCCCTGCCCTGAATGCCGAAGTGCGGACGCTGGACAACGGGTTGGACGTGATCGTGCGGGAAGACCACGACCACCCGCTGGTCAGCGTGCAGATCTGGGTCAAGGCAGGCAGCCTGCATGAGGAAAAGTGGACGGGTGCCGGCCTGGCCCACTGTGTGGAGCACATGCTCTTTAAAGGCACCTGGAAAAGAAGCGCCTCCCAGATCTCTCAGGGCATCCAGGAACTGGGCGGCTATGTGAATGCCTACACCACCTTCAACCGCACGGTGTACTGGATCGATGGCCTGGCGGAGCACACGGAAGGTTACCTGGAAATCCTGGCGGACATGGTGCGCCATTCGAAGATCGATGCGGGCGAACTGGAAAAGGAGCAGGACGTGATCCGCCGCGAGATGGCCATGGACAATGACGATGCGGGCTCCGTGGTGCAGCACCTGGTGCAGAGCACGGCCTTCCGCCAGCATCCGCTGAAGCACCCCATCATCGGCCACCGCGCGGTGTTTGACCAAGTCAGCCGGGACGATGTGGCGGGCTTCGTCAGCCGTCATTACGTGCCTAACAATTGTTTCGTCGTCATCGCGGGCGCGGTGAATGCTGAGGAGACCTTTGCCGCTGTGCAACGTTTGTTAGGCGACTGGGCACGCCGCCCGTATGAGCCCGTACTGCTGCCGCAGGAGGCCCCGCAACGTGGCCGCCGCGAAGGGCGGAAGAACTTTGACACCGAGCTCACTCGCGTGGCCCTGGGCTGGCAGATCCCGGGCGAAAGCCACCCGGACAAGGCCGCGCTGGATGTGCTGGCTTTTCTGCTCGGCTCTGGCCGTAGCTCGCGCCTTTACCAGGAACTGCGTGAGAAACGCAGCGTGGCCCACTGGATCTGGGCCGGGGCCTGGGGTGCCCAAGAGTGCGGGCTGTTCAATGTCGAGGCTGAGTGCGATCCCAAGGATGCCGACGCCTGCCAGAAGGCCATGCTGGAAGTCATCGCCACCTTCCAAGCCAAGGGCCCTTCGGCAGCGGAACTGGCCAAGGCCGTCCGCGCGACCATCGGCGGACAAGTGCGCACGTTGGCCAGCACCAAGGGGCAGGCGGCCTCGCTCGCCGGCAGTTGGCTGGCCACAGGCAGCCTGGACCAGGCGCAGCATTACCTGGCCAGCATCCGTGCCCTCACCCCCGCTGCCGTGCGCGACATCGCCCGGCAATACCTGACGGCGGTTTCTTCCAGCGTGGCCATCGTGGGTCCGGATGTGGAGGCTGTTTCCAGCAGCAGCAGCCAGGCTTCTGAAAAAGGCGGCCTGCAGCGCTTCGTGCTGCCCAATGGGCTGACGCTGCTGGTGGGGGAAAATCCGCGCCTGCCGCTCGTCTCGATCCGCACCAGCTTCCTCGCAGGTGTACCAGCGGAGACTGCCGCCAATGGCGGGGCGACCCAAGTTTCCGCCGCCCTTTTGCTGAAGGGAACCAAGACCCGGAAAGTGGCTGAGATCGCCGCCGAACTGGAAAATCTGGGTGGCTCCCTGCAATGCACAGCGGATGCCCACCGCTACCTCATCGGCGCGGATGTCATGCGCGGGGATGAGGCCTGCGGCCTGAACCTGATCGCGGATCTCCTCCAAAACGCCACCCTGCCCGCCGCCCAGCTCAAGGAAGTGCAGAAGCGCCAGATCGCCTCCATCCAGGAAGAGAAGGAAGATCCGCTGACGGTGGCCATGCGCCATGCACGCAAAGAGATCTTTGCCGGCACCCCCTTTGCCCGCACAGCCTTGGGGACGGAAGAATCGGTGAAGGCGCTGACGGTGGAGACCTGCCGCGACATGCTTTCCCGCTCCCTCACCGGCGGCAATGGCGTCGTTTCCATCCAGGGCGATGTGAAGGCGGCAGACGTGCGCAAGCTGGTGGAGAAAACACTGGGCAAGCTGAAAAAAGGCAGTCGCCATTACGAGGCGCGAAGCGAGCACAGCACGGAGACCAAGGTCAAACCCGGCCAGCATGAACTGCGCATGGACAAGGAGCAGGCGATCATCGTCATCGGCTTCCGCACCGTGGGTCTGCACCATGCCGACAGCCTGGCGCTGTCACTCATTGACGAAGCCTGCAGCGATATGGGCAGCCGCCTTTTCAACCGCATCCGCGAAGAATTGGGCCTGGCCTACTACGTGGGTGCCCAGCACTTCTCCGCCCTAGGAGCAGGGGCCTTCTATTTCTATGTGGGCACCAGCCCGGAAAAAGCGGCGCTGGCCCAGCAGGAAATCCTGGTGCAGATCGCCGATCTGACCAAGAACGGACTGACCCAGGAAGAAATCCAGCGTTCCAAAACGACCTGGAGATCCGGCTGGCTGCGCGCCCAGCAAGGCAATGCCAGCCTGGCCGATGCCTATGGCTGGAGCGAGCTGAACGGCCTGGGCTACGAGCATTTCCGCCAGTTGCCGGACCGCGTGGCTGCCCTCACGGACAAGGACATCCGCCGCGTGGCCAAGACCTACTTTGGCCGCACCCAGGCCCACATCGTCACCGTGATGCCGGAGGAAAAAGCGACCGCGTAGCTGCCCGCGCCAGCGGGTGGTTTGGGCGAGGGCTTTCACGCTTTCGACATTCCCAAACCCCCACGTCCTGGCGGACGCAGCTACTGTAGCTGCCCGCGCCAGCGGGTGGTCTGGGCGAGGATTCTCCCGCTATCGACACCCCCAAACCCCACGTCCTGGCGGACGCGGCTACATTGTAGCTGCCCGCGCCAGCGGGTGGTCTGGGCGAGGGTTCTCACGCTATCGACGCCCCCAAACCCCACGTCCTTGCGGACGCGGCTACATCGTAGCTGCCCGCGCCAGCGGGTGGTCTGGGGCGAGGATTCTCACGCTTTCGACACTCCAAAACCCCACGTCCTGGCGGACGCGGCTACGGGGGCTTTGGGCTGCCTTGTAGCTGCATTTGACTTCGGGTGGTTTGCCCGCACTTTCTCGTCTGGGCAACCGCCCCTTTTCCCATGTCTTTTCTTGACCGTCTGGAACGTGTCTTCTTCTGGCTCTCTGGAGCCTCCTCCGACCACCTCGATACCTGCCCGGCCTGGGAGCGACGAAAGTATGTGGCATTTGGGGCCACGGTGCTGGTGCCATGCACCTTTGCCACCATCGCCTGCGCCTATGCGCTGTCCACGTTGACAAACAATTGGTTCGTCATCGTGGCGGTGTCGCTGGTCTGGGCGTTCATCATCCTGACGGTTGACCGCGCCCTGCTGGCCACCTATCGCGCGTATCAGAACATCTTCCGCAAGCTGGCTCAGTTCAGCCTGCGCATCGTGGTGGCGGCGCTCATGGGCATCACCATTTCGCATCCACTGACGCTTCTGCTCTTTCGGGACACCATTACCTCCGTGGTGGAAAAGGAACGGCAGCAGGAGATCGAGGCGGCACGCAAGCAGGCCGCCGATCAGAAGGCGCTCGTCGAGGCACGTGTGAAGCCGCTGGAAGAACAGATCGTCAAACAGCGCGAGGCCTGGAATGCGAGCTTCACGGCAGCCTTTCTCGATGAAAATGGCAAGCCAGTGGAGAAGCCGCTGACGGACGACGAGAAGAAGGCCAAGGCCGAACGTGATGCCAAAATCGCCGAGGCTGTGGCCCCCGGCAAACTGCGCCTGGAAGCTCTGGACACAGAGATGGCCAAGCTGAGCACGGACTACCAAAAGATCGCCGCCGAGCTGAACCAGTGGCAGACGGATTTCGAGCGTGAGGTCAATGGCCAGCGCAGCGGCATCGTGGGCCTGGGACCGCGCGCCAAGAGCATCCAGGAAGACCAGCTCACCTGGCGGCGGGCGGAGTCCGCGCGACTGAGCGGCCTGCTGGACACGCTGACGAAAAACCGCGTGGCCCTGGTGGCGGAGATCAAGGCGGCGGAAGACGGCGTGAATGCGGCGCTGGATGCCAAGGCGACTGAAGAGGCCGCGAAGCTGAAGGCCGAGGAGAACCGCATTGCCGGCCTGCGCCAGCAGGTGCAGCAGCAGCAGGCGGATGCCTTTGTGGGCCAGCAGAACTCCATACGCGAGACGCTGAAGGCGCAGATTGATACTTTGTTAGGCCAGCTCAATGCCCTGCATCTGGAGATCGCCCAATTGGCCAAGGATGAGGAGGCCCGCATTGCCGGCATTCGTGCCGAGCCGCGTCGCGACATCCTGACGCAGACGCTGGCGCTGCATAACCTGTTTGAAAACGGGGCCGAAGGCGGGCGCTTTGCCTTCATCGCTTACATGGTCCTTTCCGCGCTGTTCATGCTGGTGGACACGATTCCCCTGGTGGTGAAGTTTTTCTCCAAGGCAGGGCCTTATGACTCTCTGGTGGACTGCGACGAGGTGAAGTATGACCGCGAGCGCATGGCCTTCCTGAAGAGCTTTGACCGCTACATGAAACAACTGGTGGAGAGCCCGTTTTTGCACATCACCCAAAACCGCCCGCTGGAACGTGCTCTTATTGAAGGGGTGGACCGTAGCCGGGCCGCGAAGGCTTTCCTGGAGCACCTCATGGACCTGGAGCAGGCGTTTCAGGAAAAGGTGCGCCTGGAGCGCGAACGCATGGCCACCGGTGGTGTGGCAGGCAAGGCCGAGATGCTGGAAGAGATGGCCGCGACCTTCTATGCCGACTTGCGCCAACGCATGGAATCCTTCTTCCGTGATGATGGCCGCCGCACGCCGGTAACAGGACGCGCCTGAGCCCGAACGAGCGAGCGATGGCTACTGAAACGCGGGCCGGATGGACTTGGAGGGCAAGTGTCATTCCAACCTGAAGTTTAATTTGGTGGAATCGCTACCACCCGCCCCTCACCTAGCCTCTCCCTGAGGGAGAGGGACCGTCGGTTGGTCTGCTGTATTGAAAACCAAAAGACGTCTCCCCTTTTCTCTCTGAGATGCGAAGCGAAAGGGCTGGAGTGAAGAATCGAGGTGATTTTTGCCTGTCGAACTCGACCTCTTACCTCGTCAGGTCGGTATCATTTGTCAGCTCGCGAGCTTGGCCAAACTATCTGGCTCAGGCATGATATGGCCCCAAAGCCCTTCAGTGTCTTCCCTCTCAAAGTAGCCCGCACAGTCCCCTGTGCGGAAAGCAATGCCGATAGCGGGAAGATGATCGAACCCGTGAAGGCGATGATGCAGCCTTGCCCGATCTTGGGTGCTTGGAAAAGGGAATCTTGGCTGGGCTTCGAGGTTGCTCTCCGCACAGGGACTGTGCGGGCTACCAGGGTCATCCATCTCAGCGGTATCAATGCCGATAGCGGGAAGATGATCGAACCCGTGAAGTCGAGGATGCCGCCTTGCCCGATCTTGGGTGCTTGAAAAAGGGAATCTTGGCTGGGCTTCGAGGCTGCTCTCCGCACAGGGACTGTGCGGGCTACTTCTTGGCCGCCATGTCAGCATACTTTCCGCTCAGGCATCTTCCTGCACACGCTCCAGCTCGGAGAGCAGGATGTCGTAGCGTTTTTCCAGGCAGGGCTCCATCAGCAGGCTGCGCTGGGTGGTGCTGCGGCGGACGAAGTGGTAGGAGAGGATGTCGCAGACGAGTTCCGGGCACTCGATTTTATGCAAGGCGGCGCGCAGGTTGCGCATGGAGTCGCCAGCGCAGGAGGCAGCATCGGGGAGGAGATCCAGGGAGCGATCCTTTAGCTCGTTGATATAAGCGGATTCTGTCTCGATGATGGTTTCCAGAGGCTGGACATTGGCAATGACAAAGGGCTTTTCCTGCTGCCAACTATTGAGCTGGATGCGGCGCACCCCCTGGAGCATGACATGGGAAGTGCCGTCCTCCTGCTTCTTGCAGGCACGGATGAGTCCGGCGGTGCTGACGGGCAGGAGATCGTAACCACCGCTGTCATTTTTCACCCGGGTGCCGATGCAAAACATGCGATCTGTCTTCAGCGCGTGGGCCAACATGAGGCGGTATCTCTCCTCAAAAATAAAGAGCGGCAGGAGGCAGCCAGGGAAGAGGTAACAGTCCCCCAGCACCATGACCGGCATGGTGTCCGGCAGGGGAAAGGAGCAATGTGACTGGCTTGAGGAATCCATAGGGCAGCTTGAGATGCGTGAGAGTTACGCATCAAAGGGCTGATTGGAGCAAACAGTCTTGCACAGAAATTCACATGGAGCCGGGACCGTGGTCTAGGCTCCATGCAAAAGTAGTGACCTTGCTTATTTGAAGGGCTCAGATATCTCCGTCGGGGCGAGGTCCATCGCCTCCGGGGCGCGGTGTGCTGCTGCGGGAATCGGGGCCGCGTGGGCCGTCCGGACCTTTATCGTTGCCCTGGATTTCTTCCAGAAGACGCAGTTTTTCCTGGAGGGGTTCCGGGATGCTGCGGCGCTCTTCCGCATTGCTGATGGTCCAGCTCTGCTCCTGCCCGTCCTTCGGCTTGGCGGTGAAGACGGTGCGGTCTCGGTCGCGGCGCAGGCTGTAGATGCCGCTGTCATCGCTGCGGGTCACATTGGCGGTTTCGCGGCGTTCATGCACCTCCGTGTGGCGGTCGCCATCGCTGCGGCCACGGGTCCCGCGTTCGCCATCCCGTGAGGAGTTGCCGCCATCGCGGCGATCCGAATCCCGGCGGCCGGGGCCGTTCCAGGCCGGTGGCTGAGGGCGATTTCCCTGGCCGCCTTCATGGCTCCATTCCCGCATGCGCTCCTGGTATTCGCGCATCTGGTTCTGGTAACGCTCCATGGACTCGCGCATTTCGCTCATCATTTCCGGGCTGCCACGTTCGCCGCCAAAGAAGCTGCCGCCGAAGGAGGGGAAGAATCCGTCTCCACGCCGGGGTTCATCGCGGCGGGTGGGCATCAGGCGCTCGTCCACAGTGACGGTGACCTGTTTTTCCACACCGCCGGAGATGACAGTGAGGGGCACGGCATCGCCCTTCTTTTTGCTGCGCACGAGGGTCTGTAATTGCTCCATGTTGACGAGCTTTTGATCCTCAAAGCGGATGAGGATGTCATCCACCTTCAGGCCTGCAGTTTTGGCCGGGGTTTCAGGCATCACTTCTTCGACGAGTAGGCCGAAGCCCTCCGCCAGGCCGAAGTGGGAGCGCAGCTCGCGCGGCACATTGCCGGTCAGAACGCCGATGAAGGGGGTGGGCTTCTCCTCCGCCATGGGGGCACCCCGCCCGCGTCCTGGCTCAGGCGGGGAGGGGCGGCGGGAGGGCGGAGCCTCCTCGGGTGCTTTCGGGGCTGGAGGGGCGGATTCCGGCGCAGGTGGCGGTGCTGGGGAGGACGGGGCCTGGGCATGCAGCGGCGCATTCAGCAGGGCCAGCAGTCCGGCCATGGCGGTGAGGGCGGCGTAGGTAGGTTTCATGGTGGGGGTGGGTTTTGAGTTTTTGGGAATTATTGAAAGGAGACGGGCAGCACCACGCTGTCTTCGCGCGGCCTTTCCACGGTGATGTGGGCGCCGTCGCGGGGGTCAATCCAGGCATGGCGCTCTAGGGAGACGAGCTTCACGTGCTGCTCCGGCAGGAGGGAATCGGCGTTGTATTGGATGCCCTCATTTTCAGCGCCCACGACTTCGCGGATGGTGCTCACGGGCATCACCGTGGGGGATGAAACGACGGCGTAAGAAGGCTGGGCGGGCGAGGCCCCGGTACCGGGCAGGCTGCTCATCACCAGCACGGCGGCGGCCGCGCCGAGCGAGGACCACAGGACGGGGGTAAACCACGTCTGCCGCCGGGTTTTCGGGGGCGTGTGCATCCATTGGTGGTCGAGTTCCAGTTCATGCTCCACCTGGCGGGTGAGTGCGGCGGAGGGGCCGCGCGGCTGCAGGCCGGAGAGCAGGGATTCTAGGTCATGTTCGTTCATGTCAGGGCCTCCTGGGTGGGGTTAAAGGGGAAGACATTGGAGATTTGAGGAGCGGCGGGCTGGATCACCAGCTCTTCTCGCCGGGGGGCCAGGCGTTTTTGCAGGGCCTGGAGGGCATAGCGGTAGCGGCCGGAGACGGTGTTGATGGATTCCCCTGTGGTCTGGGCGATCTCGGCAAAGGTGAGGCCGCCCCAGAGCTTCAGGGAGACGACTTCGCGCTGGTCTTCAGGCAGGGTTTGCAGGGCCTCCTGGACGATGGCGGCGGTCTCGCGCTGTTCCGGGCTGGTGTCAAAGACGGGCGCATCGCCCATGGGCAGGGCCACCTCGGAGGCGGACTCGCGCTTCGCCCGGCGGGTGTCGCTGCGGCGCTGATCCAGGGCGATGGTGCGCACGGCGGCATACAGCAGGGGGATGTGCTCGGCATCACCCTCCGGAAACCGGCGCCACCAGCGCACAAAGGCCATCTGCACCACGTCCTCCGCATCGGCCCGGGAAGGGCAGAGCTGGACAGCGTAGAGCAGCAGCTTCGGCGCGACTTGGTCGAAGCAGTGTTTCCAGGCGGTGGTGGCGGCTTCCATGAGAGGGCAGGTTTCCAGGGGCTTAACGTCACCCCTCATCCTTTTTGTGTGCTGAAGGGGTCTTTTTGCTGAATGACGCCGCCGACTGGCCGCCGGGCCTGCTTTTCCCCTTCCCCCTTGGGCCGGAATCCGCTACCCAGGTGGGTATGGCAGAAGAGACCCCCGATTCATCGCACCACACCGAGCTGAAACAGACCATCGGCGGCTGGCAGATTCTCTTTTACGGCCTCGGCTCCATGCTCGGTGCGGGCATCTATGCCCTGATCGGTCGCGCGGCGGAGACGCTGGGCAATGCGGTGTGGCTGGCGTTTTTGATGGCCATGCTGGCCGCCCTGCTCACCGGCCTTTCTTATGCCTGCGTGGGCAGCCGCTATGCGCGGGCGGGCGGGGCGGCGTATGTGACCCAGCGCTCGCTGCGCAAACCGTGGCTCAGCTACGTGGTCGGCATCGCCGTGATGATGAGCGGCCTCACCAGCATGGCCACAGGCTCCCAGGCCATCGCGGAAAATCTGGCCAAGGCGCTGAACATGGAACTGCCGATCAAACTCGTGGCCATCGCCCTGGTCTTTCTCATCGGCTGCATCATTTATCGCGGCCTGCGGGAGAGCATGTGGGCCAACATCGTCTGCACCGTGGTGGAGGCTTCCGGGTTGATCTTCATCATTGCTGTCGGGGCCCGCTACTGGGGTGGGGTGGACTACTTTGAAACGGCGAATGACACCGTGGCCGCAGGTGGGTCCGGCTCAGGCATCACGCTGGCGCTGGTCATGCAGGGGGCCGTGCTCACCTTTTATTCGTTCATCGGGTTTGAGGACATTCTCAACGTCAGCGAGGAGGTGAAAAACCCGCGCCGCAATGTGCCCTTCGGCCTCGTGGGGGCGATGATCCTGGCGACGCTGATCTACATGGCCGTGGCCATCACGGCGGTCTCGGTGGTGCCTTGGCGAGAACTGGCGGCCAGCAATACGCCGCTGATGGAGGTGGCCCACCGCGCGGCTCCGTGGTTTCATGGCATTGACGGCGTGTATGTGGCCATCACCATCTTCGCCATCGGCAATACGGCCCTGCTGAATTACATCATGGGCTCGCGCCTGCTGTATGGCATGAGCAAGCAGGGCCTGCTGCCCGCGCTGCTTTCCCGCGTGCACCCCGTGCGCCGCTCCCCTCATGTGGCGATTGCGGTGCTGTTCTTCATCGTCAGTGCGCTCATTCTCAGCGGGGGAGTGAAGCAGCTCGCCGAAGCCACCGTTCTGCTACTGTTGACGGTTTTCACGGTGGTGAACATCTCTCTGGTGGTGCTGAAACTGCGCCCCGGCGAGGAGAAGGGCGGCTTTGAGATCCCCATCTTCATCCCAGCCCTTGGGGCCTTCGTCTGCGCGGCCCTCATCTTTGTGCGGCTGCAATCGGCCTTCACCACGGGCGGTGGGGGCGGACGCACCGCGCCCATCATCGCCCTGGCCATCATCGCCACCAGCCTGTTGTTGTACCGTCTGCTGAAACCGAAGAACGTGGTGATCCAGGACGCTTAATACCCCGGCGACAGTGTGGGGAGAAGGCCTGAGTCTAACCAACGATGCTTCTCCGAACAATACCTCCAGCCTGCGCTTCTGAGGCGGCTCAGTAGAGCAGGAGATTGATCTCGGAATCGGTGAGCAGCGAGGTGTCGTGGACAGCGAGGAGATCGCCAACCTGCTCGAGGTTTTTCCACTCGGTTTCGAATTCAGGGACCAAGGGGAAGTCGGTTTCCGCAGCGGCAGCTTCGGTGACCGTCGCAGGGGCCTGGGCCATCTGAGGCGCGGTATCCGCAGGCTGATGGAAAAGGCTGGCGGTGGCGAGCACCACGGCGGCGGCGGCAGCCCAGGTGAGGCCTGCGCGGGCGCTGCCCTGCTCCTGCCACCAAGCTTTCAGCCCGGCCAACCAGCCACGCTCCTGCGGGGTCTGGCGGGCGAGACGGACGACGTTTTGCGTGAAATTGGGACGCGGCTCGACCGGCTTGGCCTGGCCAAGCACTTTCCACAGTGGGTCGTTGGGGGTGAGCGGTTCCATAAAGTTGACGTCGGCTAAAACATCGCTCCGGGGCGAAAGTTGCGCCTACGGAAAAAGTTTTTCGCGGGAATCTTCAGCCGGGAGGCCAGGCGAGGTCGCGACCGGCCAGCAGGTGAACATGGAGGTGGGGCACCGTTTCACCAGCATCCTGGCCATGATTGATCACCAGGCGGAAGCCCTGGCTGCGGTCCTTGATGCCGAGTTTGTCGGCGATTTTCCCGGCGGCCAGCAGCAGCGCGCCCAGGGTGGCCTGATCTTCGGCCGTGGCCTCGCCCACGCGGGGAATGAGCTTTTTCGGCACGATGAGGATGTGGATGGGGGCCTGCGGGGCGATGTCGTTGAAGGCGGCGACGAGGTCGTCCTCATAGACCAGCGGCGCAGGGATCTCGCGATCCACAATCTTTTGGAAGATGGTTTTTTCAGACATGGGAAAAAGGAGGGCCAAAGCTGCTGGCAGAGCGGGCGCGGAGGCCCGGGCCGGTCAGTGGAAAAGCTCTTCCTGGGTGGTATCGCGCACGCGCCGGGTGCCCAGGGATTTGATCTCGTCGATAAACTCGCCCACGTCCTCGAACTGGCGGTAAACGGAGGCGTAACGGACATAGGCCACGTGGTCGATGGCCTCCAGGCGGCGCATGACCTTGGCCCCGATGACGGTGGAAGGGATCTCGCGGTAGCCTTCCTCTTCCAGCTCATTGGCGATGTCGTCCACCAATTGCTCGAGCTGCTCCATCTTCACGGGGCGTTTTTCGCAGGCTTTGCGCAGGCCGGACATCAGCTTTTCGCGGTCGAAGCTCTGGCGTGCGCCGTTGCGTTTCACCACGCGCAGTTCCTCGCGCTCCACGATCTCGTAGGTGGTGAAGCGGTAATTGCACTTCATGCACTCACGCCGACGGCGGATGGAATGGCCCTCGCGTGCCTCGCGTGAGTCAATGACCTTGTCTTGGGAGCTACCACATTTAGGACAGCGCATGGTGGGCGGGTAAGGTGCCACCTGGCTACCGGATTGGCAAGAGCGGCCTTGGGGTCAGCCTAACTTTCGGCATGACGAGCAAATTTCGTCGCCGGCATCGTTCACGCGGAAGTTCAGGGTGGGATCGTCCACCTCGGTCTTGCCGCAGACCTTGCACTGGTGGAAAAAGGCGGCGCCGGAGGTAGCGGCCTGCTCAAACTGGGCGCGGCGGCTGGCCACCTTGGCCGAATGGAAGCGGCCCCGGATGAAGCTGGGGCCAAAGGCGATGGCGTAGTTCAGCAGGGCAAAGAAGATGGGGATGAACAGCCCCGGAGCGCCGATGGCCGAGAGCAGCAGAGAGGCGGCGGCAAAGAGGGCCACCCACTTGATTTTCACCGGGATGACAAAAAACAACAGGATCTCCTCATTCGGGTAGATGGAGGCAAAGGCAAAGAGGGCGGCGAAGTAGAGCCAGATGGAGCCTGCCTCGTAGGGGAAAATCATCGCCCCGAGGGAGAGGGACACCATGCCGCCGATGACGTACAGATTCACCCGGAAGGCCCCCCAGGCCTCGTCGAGGCCACGGCCCACCCACATCATGAACAGGGCACCGATGAGGGCAAAGAGGGGCTCGCGACTGGGAATGAAGGCGTAGGTGAACAGGCGCCATACCTGGCCTTCCAGCACGAGTTCCGGCCGCAGACTCAGCATTTCCACATAGGGCAGCAGGGCCTCCTTGGACAGGAACATGGAAATCACCAGCGAAACGAGCTGCAGGATGGCGATGGCCTGGATGATGCCCGGGATGGCGAAGCGGCCGAAACGGGATTCGAGAGAGTCAATCAATGGCATGGAGGTAGAGCATACGCCTAGCACCGTCCCTGGCGAACGCGAAGACGGATTTCCTTTTACGGCTCCTCCAGCCAGATCACTCGCAGGCCCAGCCTTTGCGCCACGGCGCGGCCCCTTTCCGGGCCCAGGACCATGAGGGCCGTGGCATAACCATCCGCCAGGGAGCAACTGGGATGGATGACAGAGACGGAGACCAGCCGGTGCGCGATGGGCTGCCCGGTGCGGGGATCCAGGAGGTGGCTGTAGCTGCGCCCATCCCTTTCAAACCGGTGCCGGTAGCTGCCACTGGTGGCGATGCAGGTGTCCTTCAGCGGCAGGGTTTCCAGGCTTTCGCCCCTTTCGCCATCAGGGGCCTGCACACCCACCCGCCAGGGCTGCCCATCGGGTGCATGCCCCTGGGCCAAAACCTCGCCGCCGACTTCGAGGAGGAAGTTTTCCAGCCCCCGGCCTTGGAGCAAGGTGCGTAGGCGGTCCATCGCATACCCCTCGGTCACAGCGGCGACATTCACCTGCACCTGCGGCTGGTGCTTTTTGAGCTGCGGCGGCTGCGTCTGCACCTCAAGCTTGTCCCAGCCGGTGTGGCTCAGGGCCTCGCGGATTTCGGCCTCGGTGGGCAGGGCGGCCAGGGGCGTGTGACGAGTGAAGCCCCACAGGGCCACCAGCGGGGCCACGGTGACATCCAGCGCCCCGTCGGTTTCCAGGGAGATGCGCCGGGCCAGGGCCACCGTCTCCGCCAGGGAGGCGGGCACCGCTTGCCAGTCGGTGCCGGGATTTTGGTTCCAGCGGCTGAGGTCTGAATCCGGCTGCCAGTGGGAGAGTTCGTTTTCCAGCCGCTGAAGCTCCTGGCGGATGAGGACGGCGATCTCCTGGGCACGGGCCTCGGGGATGGGATCGGCGATCTGTAGGCTCCAGGTGCTGCCCATGGTGGCCCCGTGGAGCTGGGTCGGCGGCCTCCCCCCACACCCGGCCAGCAGGAGGCAGCCGACAGCGGCCAGACGGGCCAGGCAGGTGAAAAAAACGTTCATAGGGCGGCGGTCTGCGTTTATGATTGGAGCGAAAGCAGGGGCCTTTGCAAGATGAGGTCCTTCATCCGCGCATCTTTACCCCATGTCTGACCCGCGTCCCCAGAACCCCAGACTCCAGCCTTCCGCCGGCTACTTTGATGTGGCGCTGGGTGTGGATGAGGAGGCCGACCTGCTGCCGCAGGATGCGCCCGGAATGGTCATCGGCGGGCGTTACGTGCTGAAGTCCATCCTCGGCGTAGGCGGCACCGGCCATGTCTGGCGGGCGGAGCAGACGCAGCCTGTGCAGCGGGAGGTGGCGGTGAAAATCATCGGCGCAGGGCTGGTCACCGGGCCGGTGGTGACGCGATTCAACCGCGAGTGCCAGGTGCTGGCGCGGCTGGAGCACCCAAACATCGCCGCGATTTTTGACGCGGGCGAGCTGGCCGATGGACGCCCCTACTTTGTCATGGAGATCGTCTCCGGGCAGCCCATCACCCAATGGTGTGCCGAGCACCAGATCCCCGTGAAAGGGCGGGTGGAGATCTTTTTGCAAGCCTGCCTGGCCGTGCAGCACGCGCATCACAAAGGCATCCTCCACCGCGACCTGAAACCCTCCAATGTCATGGTGACCGAGGTGAACGGCAAACCGGTGGTGAAGGTCATCGATTTTGGCATCGCCAAGGCCCTGGCCGGGGATCTGGATGCTGGGCCGGATGTCACTGTGCGCGGCATGGTGCTGGGCACCCCGCGCTACATGAGCCCAGAACAGGCCGGGCTGACCGGGCAGGATGTGGATACCCGCAGCGATGTGTATGCCCTGGGCGTGCTGCTGTATGAGCTCCTCACCGGCAGCACCCCGGTGACGGAGGGCGAAGAAAAGCACACCTCCCTTTCGGACCTCCTGCAGCGCGTGCGCCACACGGAGACCGAGCTGCCCAGTCGCCGCCTCCTGCACCGGGCCCCCCAAGCGCAGAGGCTGGCCCGCGAACTGTGTGGTGAGTTGGACTGGATCCTCCTTCGCGCCCTGCAAAAGGACCGCGAGCAGCGCTACCCCACCGCCATCGCCCTGGCCGAGGAATTGCAGCGCCACCTCCGGCAGGAGCCCGTGCTGGCCGGGCCACCCAGCACCACCTACCGGGTGAAAAAATGGATCGTCCGCCACCGTCACGCCGCCCTCAGCACCGCCGCCGTTTTCGGCGCCCTCAGCGCCGGGGTGGCCACCACCTGGTGGGCGCTGGACCTGGCCGAAATGCAACGCCAGGAGGCTGCCCGCCAAAAGGCCAGCGCCATGAACGAAGCCCACCTGGCCCAGCAAGTGAGCAGCCAGCTCAGCGATCTGCTGGGCGGTGCTCGCAAGCATGTGGAGGCGGGCATGAACACCCAGATCCTGCGCAATCTGGCCGATGAGGTGGCCGCTGGGATGCCCCGGTTTGCCACTTTGCCGAAGACCGCCGCCCCGCTGGCCAAGCAGCTCGCCGAACTCTACACCACCCTGCAAGAGCCCGCCCGTGCCCTGCCCTGGTATCGCCGCCATTGGGAACTTCTGAAAGAAACCGACGGCCCCCAGGCCAAAACCACGCTGGATGCCCTCTACACCCTGGGTTGGCGCAGCATTTCCAGCAATCAAAATGCCGCCGCCGTGGTCTTTCTGGAGCAGGCCATGCAGGGCTACCAGACCCACCCGGAACCCGCCCACCGCTGGATGGCCAATTACGCCCGCAAGGAGCTGGCCCGTGCCCTTTCCCGCCTGGGGCGGCATGAGCAAGCCCTGAAGGCCATGACCCTGGCCCTCCAGCAGCAGAACCCAAACAAACCGGCCCAAGTCGCCACCTGGCTGCAAGAATATGCAGACATCCTCAGGGCCGCGAACAAGGATGAAGAGGCCGCCACCGTCCTGCACCGCGCCCTGGCCCTGCTGCCGGAGGACGAGGCACACGCCAGCCAGCGCACCAACACCCTGCACGCCCTGGCCACCACCAGTCGTCTGCGGGAGCACTACGACGAGGCTCTGGCCGCCTCGGCAGAGCGCGTCGCCATTGTGGAAAGGACGCAGGGCAGCTCCCATCCCCAGCTCATCCACGCCCTCATCAGCCACGCCACCTTAGCCTGCAAATGCCCCGGTTGCCCTGGGGGCGAAGCCGCCGCCCGCCGCGCCCTGGCCCTCGCCCAGGCCGCCGGACATGAGTCCCTGCTGGCCGATGCCTGGATCACCCTCAGCGAAACCCTGCGCATGAGTGAACGCTACGCCGAATCTGAACAGGCCGTGCGCGATGGCATCGCCGCCGTCAACCGCACCCACGCAGAGCGCTGGCGTGTGCTGGAATTGCACCGCCGCCTGGGCGATCTGCTGACCTCCCGCAGCGAATTCAAGGAAGCCCTGAAGGAGTATCAAACCGCCGCTGCCGACTGGTTCAACGCACCCACCGTAGGCCGTGCCCGAGAAAAGGAGGAGCTCATCTTTGGCAGCTTCATCAAGTTCTGGGAACGTGCCGCCAAGGCGGCCTCCCCCCTCGCCGATGCGCAGCAACTGGAAGAGTGGCGCCGCAAATACGCCGCCTGGAAGGCCGAACGGACACCCCCTGCTACCATCACCGGGCTGCCTTAGTCCCTCGGAAGATAGGCGGTCTAACCAACAATAAAAAAGGCCGACGATTGCTCGTCGGCCTTGATGGGGAATCAATCGGTCGATCAGACCACCACGCAATGCACGCGGCTGATGCCTTCGATGGACTCCAGCTCGCTGATGACGGTCTGGCTCGGGGTAGAGTCCAGGGTCAGGAGGGTCAGCGCGGTGCCGCCTTCCTTGTTCCGGCTCAGGGACATGTCGGCGATGTTGATCTTGTGCTTGCCCAGGATGGTGGAGTAGGCGGCGATCATGCCAGGGCGGTCCTGGTTTTCGATGAGCAGCAGGGTGCCTTCCGGACGGGTTTCGATGTGGCGGCCATTGACCTTCACGATGCGAGGCTCCCCGGCGAAGAAAGTACCAGCAATGCTGGCGGTCTCCGTGCCATTGCTGGCCTGGACTTCGATGAGGTCGGTGAATTCGCTGGCATCCGGCACGCGGCTTTCGGTGGTGCGTAGGCCCAGGCCTTCCGCCACGCCATTGGCGTTGATGTAGTTCACCTGCTCAGCACCGACGGCGCGCTCCAGGAAGCCTTTCAGCACAGAACGGGAAATGAGGGTGGTGTCTCCGGTCCCCACTTTGCCGCTGTAGCTGATGCTGACGACGTTCGAGCGAGCAGGAGCGAATTGGGAAAGCAGGCGGCCGAGGAGCTCGCCAAACTTCAGGAACGGCCCCAGGTCGGCCAGGGTCTTCGGGTCCACGTTGGGCATGTTCACGGCATTCACGACGGTGCCCTGCAGCAGGTGCGCCTTGATGACTTCGGCGATCTCGATGCCGACGTTTTCCTGGGCCTCTTCGGTGGAGGCACCGAGGTGGGGGGTGAAGACGGTGTTCGGGGCCTTCAGCAGCGGGTAGTCAGCAGGCGGTGGCTCCACCTCAAAGACGTCCAGCGCAGCTCCGGAGATGGTGCCATCCGTGAGGGCGGCAGCCAGCGCGGCGTCGTCGATCAGGCCGCCACGGGCGCAGTTGATGATGCGGCAGCTTTTCTTCAGCGAGGCCAGGCGCTTCGCATTGATCATGTGCTTCGTCTCCGGCGTCAGCGGCATGTGCATGGTGATGTAGTCTGCCTGCACGATGGCGGCATCCAGGTCTTCACACAGCTCCACGCCCAGGCTTTCGGCGCGGTTTTTGGAAAGGTAAGGGTCATAGGCCACCACGCGCATGCCAAAGGCCTTGGCGCGTTTGGCGAATTCTGCGCCGATGCGGCCCATGCCGAGGACGACGAGCGTCTTGCCATAGACTTCAGTGCCCTGGAAGCTCTTGCGGTCCCACTTGCCGCTGACGATGGTCGCGTGCGCCTGGGGCGTCTTGCGGGAAAGGGCCATCATGAGGGTGAAGGCCTGCTCGGCTGTGGAAATGGTGTTGCCGCCTGGGGTGTTCATCACCACCACGCCGCGCTTGCTGGCGACGGGGACGTCGATGTTATCCACACCCACCCCGGCGCGACCGACCACCTTCAGGAGGGGGGCGGCATCCAGCACCTTGGCGGTCACTTTGGCACCGCTGCGGACGATGATCGCGTGGGCATCGCGGGAGGCTTCCACCATGGCGTCTTCCGCCTTCAGGTCCATGTTCACCTCGACGGAAAAGGACGGCTCCGCTTTGAGGAGATCGATGCCTTTGCTCGAAATGGGGTCGTTGTTACCGGCGATGAGAATCTTGAACTGCTGGGCCATAGGGGCGCGCAGAGTAGGCGGCTTTGCCACCGTCGCAAGTGGCAGGTGCATCTCTCGCAGGAAACCGGGGGCGACCAGGGAGCATCGAAAGCGTGAGAGCCTTCGCACCAGACCACCCGCTGGCGCGGGCAGCTACAGTAGCTGAGTCCGCCAGGACGTGGGGTTTGGGGGTGTCGATAGCGGGTGAACCCTCGCCCCAGACCACCCGCTGGCGCGGGCAGCTACAGTAGCCGCGTCCGCCAGGACGTGGGGTTTGGGGAGTCTCGAAAGCGTGAGCCCCCTCGCCCAGACCACCCGCTGGCGCGGGCAGCTACATTGTAGCCGCGTCCGCCAGGACGTGGGGTTTTGGGGGTGTCGATAGCGTGAGAGCCCTCGCCTCAGACCACCCGCTGGCGCGGGCAGCTACGACCCAAAGAGACTCGCATACCAGAAGCGGGCACTTTCGGCAGCATAGTCCCTTGCAATGCGGCACGGCCCTTGCCCGTAAAGGATAGATGGCAGAAGCACCCACCAAGGTCAGGCACTCCATCCTCGCTGTCACCACGCTGGCGGCGTTCCTGATGTATCTGGACCGCATGTGCATGTCGGAAATCGTCAAGACGACGACTTTTCGCTCCGAATTTGCCCTGACGGATGAGCAGCTTTCCTGGGTGCTGAGCGCCTTTTTTTGGGCCTACGCCCTGGGCCAGGTGCCCGCTGGGTGGCTGAGCGACCGCTTTGGCATCCGCCCGTTGATGACGGTCTTCATCGTCCTGTGGTCCGCCTTCACCGCCCTCACCGGCTTTGCCACGGGGCTGTGGTCCCTGCTGTTCACCCGCATGGGCTGTGGCCTGGCGGAGGCGGGGGCCTACCCGGCCAGCAGCAGCCTGCTGCGCAAATGGGCCGCGTGGGGGAACCGAGGCGTGGCCAGCAGCATTGTCTCCCTGGGGGGCCGCCTGGGGGGGGCCGCCGCCCCGGCCCTGACCGTGGTGGTCATCGCCGCGCTGGGGAACTGGCGCTGGGCGGGCTGGCTCTACGGGGCTGCCGGACTGCTCTTTGCCTGGGCTTTCTGGCGCATCTACCGCGAAAGCCCGGAGCAGCACCCGCACTGCAATGAGGCCGAACGCGCCCTGCTGGCCGAGGGCCGCCCCGTGGATGCCGGGGCCGCGCAGACCTATCGCTTCCCTTGGCACGCTATGCTGCGCAGCCGCAACCTGTGGTTCATGTGCGGCATGCAGTTCTGGACGAATGTGGGCTGGGCCTTCCTGGCCACCTGGATGCCCCGCTACCTGAAGGAGACGCTGAAACTCAGCGATGCCGCCAGTGGCAATCTCTCCACTGTCTCCCTCATCATCGGCCTGGGCGGCATGATCTTTGGCGGTGTCTTTGCGGATGCCTGCGTGCGGCGGCTGGGGCTGAAGCGAGGCCGCCTCCTGCCCCTGGCAGGCACCCGTTTCCTGGCCGCCATCATGTTTGTCCTGGCCATCCAGACCACCAATCCCTGGCTGCTCGTCCCGGCCCTGGGGCTGGTCGCCTTTTTCACCGATGCCGGGCTGCCCGCCGTCTGGGCCACGATGCAGGACCTCGGCGGGCGCTACACGGCCCCGGTCTTTGGCTGGGCCAACATGTGGGGCAACATCGGTGCGGCGCTCTCCCCGGTCTTCATCGCCCTGATCAATAAGCACCTGGATGCCAACCGCGACTGGCACGAGGCCCTCTACTTCTGCGCCGCCGCCTTCGTCATCTCCGGCCTGCACGCCACCCGCATCCGGGCGGACCAGCCCATCTCCGCGTAACCCTTCTCCCCAGCCGGTTCGTTTGGCAAAAGCCCCCTGCCCTGCCTCATTCGCCCCTTGGCCTTCATCGCCTGATGAAACGCGTGAAACGCCCGAAACGTTTGCATCGCCAAACATCATTTCCCACTTTGGGGCATTGTTGGCCAAACTTTTTTTGGCACTTAGGCCTTTCACCCCCGGTCCGCCCTTGCGCGCGGGAAAGGCACCCCTTAGTTTCTCCCATGACGACCTTTGATCTGGATCCTGCGGCCCTCCTGAAGGTCGCCGCCCAGGTGGCCTGCGAGTATGGGTGCGAAGTCCGCGTTTCCAGGAGGGGAGCCTTCTCCGTCCGCCCCCTCGCCGCACGCCCCACCTCCACCGATCGTGTGCGCAGGCACCGCGAAAACAAGCGCCTGCTTTCCCAGGCCGAACCTGCTGTGGAAAGCCGCGCTGCTGAACAGTGTAAAACATCATCCAACACTGCCCAGCGGAATGAAACGCCTGAAACACTTCCGGAATCTGCGCCATCCTGCCCCTCTCTCCCTCCCTCTCCTCCTTCCCCCGTTCCCCCATCCTCCACACCCGCCCTCACACCCGTGCCTCCTCCCGCACGTACGAGCCGCCCCCAGGCGGCAAGGCGCCAGGAAACCGAAAACAACCTCCGCCTAGCCCAGGAAGTACCCCTGCCAGCGGCGCTGGACACCGCCGAATTCCGCACCCTCTGGGCCGACTGGTGCTGCCACCGCGCCGCCCTGGCACGGCTGAATCCGCAGAAGCAGTGGACCGCCCTCGCCGCCCGCAACACCCTGGCCGAATGCGCCCGCCACGGCCTCGCCACCGCCCTGGAGGCCATCCCCTGCGCCATCGCCAACGGCTGGCAGAGCCTCGTCTGGGAACGCCTCACCGCCCCGCGAAGCAGCGGAAGTGGAGGTGGATTCAACCGACCTCACAACGGCGGCAACGGCATCCCAGGCAGCGTGTTTTGCAACAAACCCCGCCCCCGAAACCAGGCCTACCTCGCCTCCGAGGCCACCCTGGGGCTCACGGCGGATCAGATCAGCAAGTTCTGACGTTCGCATGCTGCGCATCCACACACAGCACCGAACCATCGCCCAGGGTGACAAAGGGCCCCTGCGGCGACGGATCAAGTCAGAAACATAACCAACTCTACGGCAAAAAGGTGGCTTCTTATCGGGCCACTTTCGGCGGCTTTATTCATTGAAGGTCTTCAGCACCTTTTCGGCGATGCTGCGGCCCATCTTCAATCCTTCACGACCAGCGGCGGGGTAATGGATGCCGCCGTAGATGCGGCTCTGGGCGATTTCCTCCGCACAGGCCTGGAAGGAGGTGAAGCGACGGCGGGTGTCCTTCACGTCATCGCTCGAGGCTTCAAAGCTGATGTTCTCGCGGCCAAAGAAATGCTCCAGGATGGTGGCGGCGGCACCGCTGATGCCGGAGTGGCCACTAACGTATTCCGGATGCGGTGGTGTGCGCAGCAGCGGCTCCCAACTTTGATCGGCCACGGTGGCCTCGTTGCCGTCCTCATCCGCTCGGCGGATGGCGGTGACCGGACGCCAGAAGTTGTAGTGGTATTTCGTGTCCCAGATGGTGATGCAGGTATCGGCCAGGGCTAGATTCAGCGTGGCAAAGATGCGCGCGGTTTCCGCCACGTTTAGCTTTTGGGTCAACGACACTTCGCGGGCGATTTCATTCCAGTGACCGGGTGGGGAACTGGTGTAGCTGAAGTCGGCCCAGAACTTGGCGATGAGGGTCTGTTCCGCCGTGCGTTTGGTGCTCACCTTGCCGCCCAGCTCTTTGAGAAGGTTCACCTCTTCGGCGTAGGCGGCGCTGTCCAGGGCCGGGGGAGCAGCCGCACGGAACTCCGCGACATCGCCCACCATGAAGGGCTTTACCTTGCCCCAATGCGGGAACTCGGGCGGACGAAAATTGGGTGGGGTGCGCCGCCACTGGCCGGGTTTGTCGCTCGGCACATAATGAACGGTGGTCGCGCTGCCATCGTTTTCACGCTCCTTGAAAGTGCGCTGGACGGCCTCGGCCACGAGGCTGCGGCAAGCATCAGAAATGTCCCCTTCAGGTTTTTTCGCCTCCACCTGCTGCGCCATTTTTTCCTGGGAGGGGAAGAAGCGCAGGAAGACCGCCCGGGCCGCATGGTGCGCGGCCTGGCACTGCATGGCCTCATCCATCCCGGCCTTGATCGCGCCCTGCACCGCACGGTGGATGGCGAGGTGGAAGATGGGCAGATTGCGTGAGACCAGACATGGCGGCGGCGTCTCCTTCCTCACGGCCTGGAGGAAGACATAGTTCCAATCCTGGATGATCTCCGAAGCGTGTACGGAGGACACACAGAGGAAGATGGCTAACAAAAAGCGCTTCATCACATCAGTCTCCAAAGTTCGCCTGCAAGGTGGTGCCTTCTTTCATCAGGACGGTGATGCTCAGCGAGGAAGAAGTGACGCTACCGCTCCAGCCCAGGAAGCGCTTCTTCGCATTCGGCTTGGCACTCAGGGTGACCAGCTTGCCCACATCGCGCTCCGTGCTGCCTTCAAAGCCTTTCGTCACGGTGCCGGGTCCGCTAACGGTCACGGCCAGGGCGGTTTTCAGCGGAGTCCAGAACTGCGCGGTCACCACCTCGCTCTCATGGCCCACGGTGTCGGTGGCCTTCACATGCACGATGTAGAGGCCGCCTTCGCCATTGGGCACGGGGACAGGGAAGCTCCAGGCGGTGGTGCCCGTGGCGATGGCCGGGGCGGAGAGAACACCGTCATGCAAAACTTGGTAGGTCACGCTGGCGATGCCTTGCTTGTCCGCCGCCGTGCCGCTGATGGTCACGCTTTCCCCCGTCACGCTGGCGAGGGTCGCATTGGCTTTCGGCGAGACGATTTTCACCACCGGAAGGGGCGCGGTGCCGATGGGGCCGGAGACGGTGTTAGAAAGCATTTCGTTGGCGGCCAAGGAGACATCCCCACCATGCGTGCCCGCCAGGAAATAGCCGCCGAAGAGCTGCTGCTTTTGCAACACAGCCCCCTGATATTTGACACTCTTTTGAGTATCCGGATGGAAGAAGGCCCCGGACAACAGGCCCGTCGTCGCCACGGGCAGCACGGTGGGCCGCAGCGCATCTTGCAGGGGCACCAGGGCCTTGTTGCTGGCCAGGATGGTGGCGCGGTTTTCCACCGGGCTGAGAAGACCCCCTTCGCTGAAAAACAGCGAGGCATTGCTCCCCAGGTTTGCCAGCGGGATGAGCCGCTGATTGGCCACCGGTTTCACAAACAGACCGCCCACGGCATCCACCGTCGTCTCAAAGCCGGGCTTGAATTGCAGCGCCTTCGCATCCGCCGGGCGCAGCCACGTGAGCTGACCGTCTACATCACTGACGTTAGCGATGGGATCAAAGGTCATCTCACCCAGGATGACGCCCTTGGCCTTGTAAAGGGAGGCATAGAGCGGCCAACTGCCGTCCTTGGAGACGATGCTGGAGGCGGTGATCTTGGTGCCATCGGCCAAGTTCAGTGTGGAGCTCACCGTGCCTGCGGGGGCGACGGTGGCGGTGGCAAAGCCGGTACCACGCGGGGCGCCCTGGACCTGCGCATCTTCCGAGGCAGGCAGCAGGACGATGTAACTGCCGCGCTGGATGGCAGGCAGGGTCTTGGCATTCCAGACGAGGCGATCCGCCACAAACTCCGACTCGAAGGTGTTTCCGGTAAAGGCATTGTTCACGAAGGAACCATCGGCCACACGGCCATGGATTTGATCCACCTGCGCATCGCTGGAATGGGCCAGCACGACGGTGAGCGGCGTGATGCCTTTGCCCCGCACGATGGAAACAGTGGCATTGCCAGCGCCATCAAACTGCCCCTTGCTGGAAAGGGTCTTGCCCCCCATGAGCAGCTTCAGGGTGAAGGCCCCCTTCACCGTTGAGGTCATGCTGACGTAGCCTTCTTGATCGAAGTTGAACGCAGGCGCACGCACCAGGCCCGCGTAGGTGCCCAAAACGGGGCCGTCATAGGTGCCCACGTGGGTGACGATGATGGGGATGGTGCGGGTGGAGGATTGCAGACCGTTTTCATCATAGGCCACGGCACGGATCTCATAGGGGCCAGAGGTTTCGGGCTCCCAGAAGAACTTGAAGTTAGGCCCCTCCCCTTCCCCCAGCAGCACGCCGCCCACGTAATATTCCACGGAATTGATTCCGCCATCGGTGGCACTGGCGGTGGAAGTCAGCTCAATGCCCAGACGGCCATTTACCTTCTGCCCATCGCGCAGGCCGGTGAGCCGCACACGCGGCTGGATGCCTGCCGTCACTGCATTGCCACCCTGGCCCGCGACGATGAGATCGGTAAGCAGGATGGGATCATTGGAGACCACGCCATTCTTCGCCGTCAGCGGCACGGCAAAGAGCACGTTGCCGCCCAGTCCCTGGCTGTTGCGGTGATACACCACCACCCGCATGCGACCCGGCGAGATCTCAGCCGATTCCACCTTCACGCCCGCAGGCTGTAGCACTGCCTCGGCATCGCTGACGGTGTAGAGGGCAGCATTGAACTGCACATCGGCCTGAAGGGCCACCACGCTATCTGGCAGTGTGGAGGTGAGGGCGATGGGCACGCGGCTATTTTTGGCCCCGGCAGGTTCCGGCTCCAGGATGCCGACTGAGGTGGCGGCCTGAAGCCCCACAAAAGACGAGGCGATGACGCCGAGAAACAATAAGACAGATTTCATGACGACAAAAAGGGATCAGGGTTGAATCACGATCTGGCCACCGTTGACCTGTTGAAGCTGGCCCTGATTGGTAAAGGTGCCGCTGATATAAAGGGTGGTGTCGGCCACCTCCGCACGGATGGTGCCGAGGTTCAGGATGGCCTGCTGCGGCGAGTAGCCATACAAGTAACTGTTGGTCTGGCTCACCACGGTGAGCCCTGCACCGAAGGTGAGTGTGGACGGTGCCGGATTGAACACATCTGCCGGGTAGGCATTGAGCGAGGAGCCCGAGAAGATGGACCCGGCCAGGATGATGCGCGCCCCTGTTCCGGCGATCGTCTGAGTGCCATTAAAATACACCGTGCTGGAGTTCAGCGTCAGCGTGTGGCTGCCCATGGATAGGCCGTTCGTCACCTTCAGGAAGCCACTTTGCTGGTTGATGTTCGTGGCCAGGGTGACGCCATCGAGAGTCCAGTTGAAGTTGTTCGATGTCAGCAGAGGCCCGGCGCTGGCCAGACTGCCGCCTTTCAGCGTGCCACCCTGGAAGATCCAGGGTGCCCCCGGAGTATCCGGCACAAAGGTGAAGCCCGTATTGTCCAGGATGCCTGTGATGGCACGTGTACCACCCGTGCGGTTGATCACGCCGAGCTCGCTGAGACGGAACTCGCCGCCGAAGTCGAGTCGGCTGTCGGTGGCATTGATGGTGCCGTTGTTCACCCAGTCCCCATTGAGGTTCAACTGGCCCTCCGTCACCTGCACGGTACCCTGGAGGTTCACCGACTCCAGGGTGGCCACCGCATTTTGGGCCACCGTCAGCAGGGAACCATCCGCCGTGGTCACCGTGCCCCCCAGGATCTTGCCGGCGGAGAGGATGTTCCAGGACCCGGTGGCTGCATTCAGCGCCAGCGTTTTTCCGGTGTTGTCCAGCGTGCCCGCGATGTTCACCGTGCCGCCCGTGCGATTCAGCGTGCCGAGCTGGGCCAGGGTGAAATCCCCGGCCATCGTCAGCTTGCCCGTGCCAGAAAGATTGAGGGTACCCAGGTTGGTCCAGGGCTGGTCGGTGTAGCCCTCAAAGTGAAGATTCCCTGCCGTCGCTGTGATCGTACCCTCATTGGTGAAGCGTCCGGTCATGTAAACGGCGGTGGCGTAATTGACCTCAGGTGGGATCGGCACGTTCGCGTTGATGCTGCCTTTGATGATGAGATGCGCCGTCTGGCCATAGGCCCGAAGGCCCGCGTAGTGGCCGAAGTGGAAGCTGATGCCAGGCTCGAACGTCAGCACCCCTGGGTCCACAGCCCCGGACAGGGAGCCATCGTTCGTGCTGAGTTCCAGCCCACGGAAACCATCGCCGCCATCAAACTGCAACGCCCCATTTCCAGAGACCGACTGCGTGCCGTAGAAGTATAAAAATGGCGAGTTAAAGTGGCCTCCAGGCCCCACGCTGCCAGCGATGATGTCGGCATTGTTCAGCACCAGCCCATGCACGATGTAAAAGACCACGCTGGAGCCAAGAAGCAGATCCTGATTCAACGTCACCCCATCCAGCCGCCAATCCGAATTGGCAGGCACATTGATGGGGGCGGAGCCGGAAAGGATGCCCCCCTTGATGGTGCCTGAGGTGCCGATGCGGACGAAGTTCGGCAGGGCATCCAGCATTAGAGTTTGGCCGACGTTGTCCAAGATGCCTGTGATCTCCACTGAATTGCCCGTGCCCGTGTAGTTGCCGATCTCGTTGAGCTTGAATTCGCCTTCGAGAAGAACCGTTCCGTTCGTCCCATTGATGGTGCCGTGATTGGCCCAGTCATCCGTCAGCGTCAGCCGCACGCCGGACGGCACCGTCACCAGTCCCTGGATGTCCACACTGCGCAGCCGGGAGTTGAAGGTGCCGCCGACGACCAGAGCCGCCCCGTCCGCCGTGGTGAGATTCCCGTTTTGAATCTCGCCATCCAAAAGCTCCCAGTTCCCCGTCGTGGTATTGAGCGCCAACGTGCCATTTTCCAGATCCATATAGCCTGAGATGACGACACGGCCCCCGGTCCGGTTCAGCGTGCCGATGGCGCTGAGGGGAAAGGCGTAACCGCCCTCGCCGAAATCCAGACGACCGGCGGCGCTGACTTGCAGAGTCCCGTTATTCACCCAGGTATGGACCAAGCTGATGCGGCCGAGCGCCGTAGAAATGCTGCCCTGGTTGTTGAGGTTGCTGATACGCAGGTGGGCACCGGGGGCATCCGTCATGAGGGTGCCCTGGTTCACCACGGAGTTCAGGAAGCTTTGAGTCGCGATAAAGGCATCACCCCGCGTCCGGACGGTGATACCTGCCTCCAGAATGCCCTGAATATCGGCATAAATCTGGCCGCCTGTGCCAAACACAATTTCTCCGTTTCCTGCTACCGCCGTGGCACTGCCATAGCAGGTGAGGTAACGAGTATTTGCTCCGTTCTGATCTTGGAAAACCAGGTTCGCATTTTCCAGCCGCAGACCGCCGATGACGGTGACATTGCTGAGTTCTCCCACGAAAAGGTCACTGCCCAAAGTCACCCCGGCGAGGGCTACGGCGGAGTTCTCCGCCACGACCAGGCGTGCGCCGCCCTGGGTGGTGATGGCGCGGGCCTGCACATAGGAGCCGCCCAGATTTACCTCCAGCTCCGGCGGTCCGTTGATGACCACCAGATCGTTAGGCCCAGGGATCGCACCGGTGTTCCAGTTGGCTGCATTGTTCCAGTTGCCGCTGCTGCCGCCCGTCCAGAACACGGGGTCGCCCTCCACGCTGAATTGCCAGGTGCGGTCTGCCGCCAGCGCATTGTTGGAAAGGTCCTTCACGCCCGTCGTCAGCACCGCCTGGTAAACACCCGGCGGCAGTTCGCCCGTGACGGTGAAGGAGGCCGCCTGGATCTCTGGGCGGAAGGTCACAGCGGAGGCCGTCACCGGCACATCGTCACCGGTGCCGAAGATATCGTCTGGACCGGCCTCGGTGACCACAAAGGTCGTGTCATTCACGGTGGCGGAATCCAGGGCCTCGCTCATGAAGGCCAGCGCGCTGGTCACCTTTCCGGTTAGGCCAGAAGGGCCCACACGCGTCACCACAGGCGGTGTGGTATCCGGCACCAGGGTCACGGTAAATTCGCGGGTCAGCGTGGCATTGCCACCCGTGTCCGTCGCCCGAGCACGCACTTTGAACTGGGTGCGCAGGGCCGTGGCCTTCGGGGTGAGGAAGCGATGCTCAAAGGGGTAGTTCCCATCCACCGAGACCAAGGCGCCATCCACGTAGAATTCCACATTGCGCACCTGCACATCATCCGTCACTCCGGCGGAAAGGCGCATCAGCTTGCCAGACTCTGCCACGCCCGTGCCATCGGCTTGGTTCAGGGTGAAATTAGAACTGAGGGCGACCGTCGGGGCTTGGCCCTGGGTATCAAAGGCCTGGTAAGCCATCACTTGCAGGCCGCTGGCCGCATCCGCCACATAAGCGATGCCATTGAAGATGGAGAGCGCGGTAGCCACCCCCGGTGTCAGAAAAGTGGTATTGAAAACCGGCTGGCGACCGTCATTGCCGAGCTGGTAGGCATCCACATCATGCGGGTCCGACAGTGGCGAATTGGGCCCCACGGCGACGAGGGCCAGCCCGGAGCCGTTGCTGACGAGTTGCTTCCAAGCGACTTGGCTGGTGAGGAAGTTTTGCAGGACGGGCGGATTGCTCTCGCTGGCGGCGGTGTCCAACAGATGAAAGCCCCGGCCGTGCACGGCATACAGCGTGCCTTCCCCTGCAAACAACCTAGGCCGCCAGCCAGTGATGGTCTGGTCCAACAGCGGCACCACGGCCCCCACGCCCAAGTCCGCCAGACTGATGCACGTCACCCGGCCCTGCTGCAAAACATAGAGATGCTCCCGCCACACGGCCAGATCATAGATAAGGCTATTCACGGGCAGGGAGATGCGCTCCAGCACCGTGCGGCTGACGAGGTCCACCGCGACCACAGTGCCATTGCTCATCGCGACGTAGGCCGTGGGGCCGCTGACAGTCACCACCCTCGCGCCATGCACCCCGCCGCCCACATTCACCTGCGCGGCGATGCGGACGTTGTTGAGGACGGAAAGATCCACCAGCACCAGGCCCGTCAGCCCATCGGCCACCACGGCGGTGGTTCCAGAGATGGCCACGGAAGCCGCCTCGCCCGGCGTGTCCAGATCCGCCACCCGCGTGGGGTTCAGCCCGGTGGCCACATTGAAGATGCTGACACCCGCCGCACCATTGGCGGTAACGACCAGGTTGTTGCTGGAGGCCACATCCACCGCTGGGCCGGAGGTGGGCACGCTGGCCAGGATGCCCGTGCTGGCGGCCAGACCGCTGGCGGGATCGCTGCCCTGGCGGATTTCCGTGCCATCGGGGATGCCGTCGTTGTCCGTATCGGCCTGAGTGGGATTCGTGCCGATGACGGACTCGGCCAGATTGGAAAGGCCATCCCCATCCAGGTCCACCGTCGCCCCATTGGCGGCGGAGATGCCGGGGAAAAGTAGCGTGGACTGGCTGCCGGTAGGGCCACTGGTGAAGGAAGTCTCCGCCACGGCCAGGGTGGAGGGGTAGAAAAAGCGCACCACAAAATCCGTCTCCGGCGTGAGGATGAGGTTCGGCAGAGCACCAGAGCTGGAGGTCCGGCCACGCTGCAAGACCTGGCCATTGTCCTCACGCACCAGGACAAAAAAGGCGCTCTCGGGCTGACGAATCGGGAAGAGGCCGGTGGTGGTCACGGTGGCCAGTTTCTGGCGAAGCTGCGCCCACTGCGGCTCATAAAATTCATGCGCGCTGAGACCGCCGAGATGGGTGTTGAGCTGGGCCTTCGCCGCCGTGATGACGGCCTGCTCCTGCACCGTCGGTGTGTAGCCCTCAGGCTTGCCGGCATAGATATCTTGGATCTGCTGCTCGATCTGGTAATGCGCCAGCATGGAGGCGGCCAGGGCCTCGTAACTCATCACCAGACTGTCCACCTGGGCATTGCCAGAACCCGCCATGACAGAGGCCCCTAGGCTGCGTTTGCCCTTGGCTGACTGGACGGAAGGCGCACAAGGCGGCTGCGGGCGGCCTGGGCCAATGCCATCCGCATACTCCACATAAAAGTCGCGCAGGGCCTCCAGATAAAGCCGGTAGGCATGGGCATCGGCCACCATCTTGTCCATCTCCTGGAACTCCTTGCGGGCCCCTTTGCCAAATTTGAAAAGCTCCTTCACACCCCGTGGGATGTCGCCCAGCATCTTGATGAGGCGACCACCGATGCCCATGCCTGCGTTGGTGGCATTCGCAGCGATCATTTCCTGCACTTCTTGGAGATCCTGCGGGTCCTTGAAACCTGGGCCGCAGGGAGGAAGTCCCGGCGCACCCGGACTGCCGATGGAGGGCCCGTTTGGCTGTCCCGGAGGTGAACCCGGATCGCCTGGGCCGCCGCCGCCGGCGCTGGGGTTCGTGCCATGCCAGCCGGGCTGGCGCACGCCCACACCGGCATCGGTCTTCACAAAGTTGCCATCCTCGGTCACTGTCATCGGCCCCACCACTTCCCACTCGCCCGTGTCATGGTTGAAGGAAAACAGCGCCGACTTCGCCCCCGGCGGCAGCTTTTGCCCCGTCACAGGATCGGGCAAATTCGGGAAACACACTGGCACGGGTGTGTCAAAGTTGCTCGCGCCATCGGTCTGGATGGTGATGACCATCGGCAGTTCCAGCCCTGGGGGCAGTGGGCTGGGCAGGCGATTGGGGTCCACCGGGGCCAGCCCCACCTGACCGCCACGGGTGCCGTCATCGGCAAACAAAGAGTTCGCAGGGACGAGGAGTTCCGTCCCCTCCAGTTCCGGATACTCCGCCAGCACACTGGCGGGGAAATCAATCGGCGTGTCCTGCATTTGACTCACCGCACTGAGGCTGCCTGCGATGATCTTCGGCAGGTAGATGGTGCCACGGGCCGTGTCGTCGCTGTTGCCGGAAAGGTTGTCCGTACGGCCAGCGATGGCGTCCCAGCGTTTGCCCACATTGGGGTAGTAGTCGCCATTGGGGTAATTGCTCACCAGGGCAGTGCGGCCATCCACATGCACAAAAAAGCTGCCTGCGGGGCACGGTGTCAGCGTGAAGTGGCCATTCACATCCGTCGTCGCGCGCAGGGTTTCCTCCGCGCCATCCACCGTCACCGTCACGCCCTGCAACGGCACATCGGCGCCACCTTCGCCCAGTTCACTGGCCAGCACACGGCCCGTGATGGCGGTGCCTGCCAGCGCGGTGATGCTCAGCGTATCAAACGACGTGGTGTAGCTGCCACCGGCCGTGCCATCGCCATCGGGATCCACCGGGCGGCCCACGAGGTCATTCAGGCCGGTGGGGGCAAAGGTGACATGGATGCGCGCATTCGAGGGCAGCGGCTCCTGGTAAAACAGCGTGGCCTTCTTTTTGTCCGAGGAAATCTCCACCCGCGCCAAGATCTTGCGCCCGCCAAACTCGGCATAAAATTGGTTCGTATCCAGCACCGCATTGAGCGCCAGGGGCATGGAGAAATTCAGGATCGTTTCACGGGTCACCGCCACGCCTCCTGCACCGCTGTGGGGGGAGGCCGACCGCACATGCGCCAGGGGCAGGGCCTGGGGAGAGGAGGTCTCCAGGATCAGCTTCACCAGCTCGGCATGGTCCGCGTCATTGATCACGCCGTCCTGGCTGAGATCGGCAAAAGGCAGCAGCGTTTCAGCCAGCAAAGACGTGCCTGCGGTGTGGCCCACCAAACGGGCCAGATCATGGGCGGTGAACACCCCATCTTTGTCGAGATCCCCGAGGGCATCGGATTCGACCTGGGCCAAGAGAATCCCGTGACAAAAGACCCCCCAACACAGCAGGGAAGACATCCGTGCAAAAAGTAACTTCCAGGCGCGCATAAGAGTCAAAAGGGTTAATTCGATAAAGGAGTTTTACACTTTTTTTTACTCCAAGTATCTCATAGCTCAACGGACTTAAGGAAAATATTCGATAGCATCCTGAATCATCTCTAAAACGTGGCAAAAAGCACGACAACACTGGGATTGCGGGGCACGGGCATCCATCGCAATTTATCGGCCATGCTCTTCCACCGCTTTCGCCCCCACCTCATCCGCCTCTGGCGGTTGGCGCTGCTGGTGGCAGTGGTCCTGCTGCTGCGGGAGAACGCCCAGCAACGGGCGCTGGAGGAAACCGTGGCCGCCCTGCAACCCGAACGCCTGCGGGACTTCTTCCCCCAAGCCACCAGCCTTGGCGAGGCCCAGCCCGGCAGTGGCTGGCGGCCCGTTTTGGATGCGGAGCAAAAGCTGCTGGGCCATGTCACCACCACCGCGCCGGAATCCGACCGCCTCATCGGCTACTCCGGCCCCACCACCACCCTGCTCGCCTTTGACTCGCAGCGGGTGCTCATCGGCCTGCGCGTGCTGAAAAGCCACGACACCTCCGACCACTTGGCCGAGGTGGTGGCGGACCGGAAGTTCTTCAACCAGTTCAAAAAACTGAAGCCGGGCGAGGCTGCCAAGCAGCCCCTGCACACCGTTACCGGGGCCACGCTGACGAGCGCCGCCATCGCCCAGGGTGTGATGGCCAAGCTGGGGCAGTCTGCGGGCACCTCCCTGCGCTTCCCAGACGAGATCACTCTGGCCGAGGTGCAGACCTTGTTGCCTGAGGCCACCGCCCTGCGCCCCGCCCCAGGCTACCCCGGTGGCCATGAGGTCCTCAACAAGGAGCAAAAGAAGATCGCCCTCGCCGTGCGCACCTCTCCGGTGACGGATACGGTGATCGGCTACAAGGGCCCGACGGACACGCTGCTGCTGCTGGACCCGGACGGCCTGGTTTTGAAAAAGATCGCCCTGCGCCGCAGCTACGACACGAAACGCTACGTGGCCTATGTGACGGGGGACAGTTACTTCCTCAACCTCTTCAATGACCGCCCGCTGGAGGCCCTGGCGGAAATGGATTTCGAAAAAGCGAAGGTGGAGGGCGTGTCTGGGGCCACGGAAACGAGCTGGTCCATGGCCGAGGGCCTGAAAGTACGCGCCCGCCATCTGCTGGAGCAACGCCCCGCCGGGTGGCTGCGGCAGATCCAGTGGCGCTGGCAGGACTGGGGGCACGTGGCCGTCATCGTCTCCGCCCTGGTCATGGCTTTCACCCGCCTGCGCGGGCGGGCCTGGGCCCGGCACAGCCACCACGTGCTGCTGGTGCTGTATGGCGGCTTCATCGCCGGGGAGCTGCTGTCCCAGGGCCTGCTCACCGGCTGGGCCGCCCATGGCACTCCCTGGCGCAGCGCCCCCGGCCTGCTGCTGCTGGCGGCGGTAGCCCTGCTGGGGCCTGTGATCACCAGCAAGCAGCTCTACTGCCACCACATCTGCCCGCATGGCGCGCTGCAGCAGCTTCTGGCCCGCAGGCTGCGCTGGCAGTGGCGCGTGCCCGCCCGGCTGGACCGCGCGCTCTCCCTGCTGCCCTTCCTCCTCCTCGCCTTTGTCCTCATCAGCGTGGTGGCTGGCTGGGCGGTGGACCTGAATGCGCTGGAGCCCTTCGATGCCTACCTTTTCCGCGTGGCCGGGTGGGCCAGCATCGCCATCGCTCTGGCCGGGCTGGCCGCGTCCCTCTTCACCCCCCTGGCGTATTGCAAATATGGCTGCCCCACCGGAGCCGTCTTCAAGCTGTTGCGCTTCACCGGGGATGCAGATCGCCTGGGCGCGCGGGACTGGATCGCCGCCAGTCTGATCGGCCTGCTGGCTTTCCTTTGAATTCGGAAAATTCACCCCGCCACATCCAGCCTTTACAGGGCAGCCGTCTCTAGGTTAGCCTGTTAAATACGCAGGTCTGTCCGGCAGCCCTGCTTTTTGTCTTACCCTCCCCCGACCTGCATGAGATCTTCCACCCAGCGCCTCCTGGCGGCGGCTGTCCTGGTGCTATTGAGCATCAGTGTGTGGCAGATGATGCAAAGCCCCGTTTCTCTGCCGGGAGAAACCGCCCCGCCAGATTCCCTCGGGGTCGCCAGCGCTCCCGCCCCCCTCCCCCCTGGCCTGCCCGCCATGCAGGCAACGCAGGTCCGGGAGAAACCGACCCAACCCGGCACTAAAACGGACCGCTATGCAGGCCGGGAAATCATCGCGGAAAAGGAAACCGTGCAGCAGGTGCAGGGCAGCCAGCAGGTGAAGCGCGTGCGGCTCCTGCGCGATCCCTCCTTCAAGTATCCCATCATCCGCGTGGAAGATGAACTGGTGCGCGGCCCGGCTGGGGACCGCCTCATCCGTCAGGTGGCCATGGTGGGTGACCATGTGATGGTCAAACCTGCCGACAAGAAAATGAGCGAGGCCGCCCTGCTGGAGGCGCTGAAAAAAGAAGGGGCCACCCTGCGCCGCAAGATGCCCGCCTCCGGCACCTGGCTGGTCGCTTTCCCCAAGCCGGATCTGGATACCGTGCCGCGCATGGTCGCCGAGATTTCCGAGATGAAGCCGCTCATCCGTTATGCCGAGCCGGACTTCATCGTGAATGCCAACGTGCTGCCGAACGACCCCGGCTTCACCAATCTCTGGGGCCTGGACAATACAGGCCAGGCCAGCGGGCTGGCGGATGCGGACATCGATGCGCCCGAAGCCTGGCAGATCACCACCGGCAGCGATGCGGTGAAGGTGGCCGTGATTGATACCGGCATCGATGCCAGCCTCACCACCGCCCATCCCGACCTGCAGGCCAACCTCTGGATCAACCCAGACGAAACCGTCAACGGCCTGGATGACGATGGCAATGGCTACATCGATGACGTGCGCGGCTGGGACTTTGTGAACAACGACGCCCTGCCCCAGGATGACCACGGCCACGGCACGCACTGCGCTGGCACCATCGGTGCCGTAGGCAACAACGGCATCGGCGTCACCGGCGTGTGCTGGGATGTCTCCCTCATCGCGCTAAAGATCCTGGATGCTGGAGGCAGCGGCACCTCCTCCGACGGTGAAGAGGCTGTATTTTACGCCACCGGCCTCGGCGTGACACTGACCTCCAACTCCTGGAGTGGCGGCGAATACTCGGCCATCCTGAAGGAGGCCATCGACGAGGCCGCCGCCGCCGACATCTTGTTTGTGGCAGCAGCAGGCAACGACTCCAACAACACGGATTACTTCCCCGCCTATCCCGCCTCCTACGACAGCCCCAATATTATCTCAGTGGTCAACACCACCCGGCTGGACACCCTTTCGGATCTTTCCAACTACGGGCCTACCTCCACCGATCTCAGCGCCCCAGGCACCGAAGTTTACAGCACGCATCTGAACGGCGGCTATGCCACCATGAGCGGCACCTCCATGGCCTGCCCGCATGTGGCCGGGGCCTGCGCCTTGCTAAAGTCCCTGCGGCCAGGGCTTACCTCTCAAAACATCCGCAACATCGTACTGAAATCTGTGGATGAAATCCCCGCCCTGGAAGGCAAGACCAGCACGGGCGGGCGGCTGAATCTGCACAAGGCCCTCCTGGGCACACAGGATGTACTGCTCACCCCCGGCAGCGGCCTCATCGCCTCCGGCGCGCTCAATGGTCCCTACACCCCTTCCAGCAAAGTTTACACCGTCTCCAACGAGACCCAGCAGACGGCCACCTGGACGGCCTCCGCCAGCCAGCCCTGGGTCACCCTCACCCCCGCCAGCGGCACCCTGACCGCTGGGGAAACCATGACGCTCACCGCCACCCTCAATGCCCTGGCCAATGAGCTGCCCGCAGGCACCCACGTGGGCACCCTCACCGTGGTCAATCCAGGCACCACCCGCAGTGTCACCCGCCCCCTGGCCGTGCAGGTGAATTCGTTCCCGGTTTACGATCACAACCTCGATACCGACCCCGGCTGGGCCCGCACGGGCGAGTGGGCCTACGGGGTGCCGCAGGGCCGGGGCGGCGATTCCTATGGCCAGCCGGACCCCCGCAAAGGGGCCACAGGCAATCAGGTCTTCGGCATCAATCTCGGCGGCGACTACTCCATCCAGCAGGCCCCGGCCCAGTACCTCACCGCCGGTCCCTTTGACCTTTCCGAGTACCGCAACACCCGCCTGCATTTCCAGCGCTGGCTGAATTCCGACTACCAGTCCTGGGTCTATGCCACCCTTCAAATCTCCACCGATGGCAGCACTTGGCAGACCCTTTGGAACAACGGCGTCACCACCGCCCAAACCTCCACCTGGACTCCCATCGAACACGACATCTCCTACTACGCCGATGGCCAGGCCACCGTCTATGTGCGCTGGGGCCATGAGGTGGCTCGGTCGGACAGCTTCCCCTTCTCCGGCTGGAACTTGGATGACATCCAGATCATCGGCACGCCCAAGCAGCAGCTCCACCTCACCCTGCCTGCCACCCTCAAGGAAGGCGGCACCGCCGGGCTGGCCCGCGTGACGGTCTCCCCCGCGCCGCCGGTGGATCTCCTCGTCACCCTCGACTCCAGCCGACCCGGTCAGGAAGTAAGCCACCCCGCCACCATCACCATCCTTGCCGGCACTGAAGAGGCGACCTTTGACGTGGCCGCAATTCAGGATGCCCTGGCCGATGGCAGCCAGCCCGTCACCCTCACGGCTACGGCCACCGGCTACCCCGCCAGCACGGCCACCCTAGTGGTGCATGATGATGAGCAAGTAACGCTCTCCCTCAGCCTGCCCGCCAGCCTCCAGGAAGGCAGCGGCCTCGTGACCGGCCAGGCCAGCCTCACCCTCAGCATCCCCGCCGGGGCCAGCCTCCAGGTGAATCTCCAATCCAGCGACACCACGGAGCTGCAAGTCCCGGCCACCGTCACCGTCTCCCCGGGCCAGGAGTCCGTCAGCTTCCCGCTCACCCTGCCTGATGACAACGTCATTGACGGCACCCAACCCGTGACGGTCACCGCCTCCGTCACCCAGTGGACTCCCGCCCAAAAAAGCCTGAACATCACTGACAACGAGTCCACCAACCTTTCCGTGACGCTGCCTAACCAGCGATTGGAAAGCGCAGGCGTCCTTTCCGCCGCAGGCAGCGTCAGCGTCTCCGGCATCCTGGCCGCCCCGCTCACCGTCAACCTCAGCAGCAGCGATGTTTCGGAGCTGAGCGTGCCCGCCACCGTCACCATCCTGGCAGGCAATTCGGCCGCCAATTTCACCCTGCGCCTCCAAGATGATGCAGAGGCCGATGGCGACCAGTCCGTGGGGGTCACTGCCAGCAGCACAGGCTTCACCTCCGGGATGAAAAGCATGATCGTGGCGGATGATGAAGTCCCCGCCCTGCCCACCCAGCCCACCCCAGCAAACGGCCAAAACCCCACCCCGCCCAATACCGGACTGACCTGGCAGTATGATCCCCACAGCGGTGCGACACCTGAAAGCTACGAGATCTTTTTTGGCACAGATCCCTTGCCAAACGATTCGTTAGGCAGCACCCCCACGCCTTCCTGGCAGCTTCCCCTGCCCGGCCTCCAGGCGGCCACCACCTACCGCTGGCGCATCGTTTCCCGCAAGGGCAGCGCCACCCGCCAGGGCCCGGTGTGGGCCTTTACCACCCCGGAGGTCGGTGCCCTGCACCACTTCCGCTGGGACCCCCTGCCCGCCGCCGTGGCCCAGGGCGTGCCCGTCCCCGTGCGCCTGACAGCGGTGGATCAATATGACCTGCAACTGGACCGCTATGACAAACGCGCCAGCTTCAGTGCCCGCATCGTCCAGCCAGAAAAAGTCACCGGCACCGGCAGCTATCCCTGGAGCTTTCCCCTCGCCAGCAATTACCACGATGCCCGCAGCCAGAGCATCTTCACCCCGGCGGAGGCTGGGCCCGCGGGACGCCTCACCGCCCTCGCGCTGGATGTCCACACCCCACCCGGCCAACCGCTCACCCAGTTCACTATCCGGCTGCGCCACACCGCCAAGACCGATTACCTCAGCGGCGGCCTCACCTGGGAAACTGAGGGCTGGACCACAGTTTATTCGGCGGCGCAGGCCCTCCCCACCTCTGGCTGGACCTGGTTCACCTTTCAGACCCCGTTTGATTACGATGGCAGCCAAAACCTGATGGTAGACATCAGCTTTAACAACAGCGACTTCAGCACCGCCGGGGCCACCCGCACCACCATCATCGGTGACTACCGCACCCTCGCCTTCCGCACGGACAGCACCCATGGCGATCCCCTCACCTGGGAGGGCAGCAACCCCAGCGCCCTCGCCTACAATGGCATCCCCAACCTGCGCCTGCGCCGGACCGATGTCGCCGTGCCCATGACCCCGGAGACCAGCGGTGCCTTTGCACACGCCGTCTGGAGCGGCCAGGTGACCCTCCAGGCCACCGGCCAGGGGGTGCAACTGCGCGCCACAGACCCGGACAATGCCGGCATCCTCGGAGATTCCGCCCCCTTCAACGTCGTGGTGGTGGATGACTTCACCCTCGAAGCCGAGCCGCCCTTCACCGGTGGCAGCACCAATGTCATCACCGGCCTGCCCCTGGCCAGCGGCTACGAGTACGAATTCCAGCGAGCCACCCTGCCCAACTTCAGCGATGCCGCCTCCAGCGGTTACCTCGCCACCCCCCAGCACCTTTTCAGCCAGCTCAAAGACGGCAAGCTCTACTACTTCCGGGGCCGCGCCCGCAATGCCGGGGCGCTGGGCCGATGGTCGCCCGCGCAGACTTCCACCCAGGATGCCACGCCGCCCACCCTCACCTTCACCCCCGGCAGTGGCGGCATCACCAGCCACGCCACCACCACGCCCACCGGTCTGGGTGCGGATGCCACCAGCGGTATCCAAAGCATCACCATCAACGGCACACCCGCCACCTCCGACGATGCCCTAGCCTCCTGGTTCGGCCCCAGCCTGCCCCTCGAAGAAGGACTCAACACCTTCTCCGTGAGCGCCACAGACAACGCCCAGCCGCCCAACGTCCGCAACGTCACCTGGAGCATCACGCGCCTCACCCAGCCCGATGCCGATGACGATGGCAACGGCATCACCGCCCTGCTGGAATACGCCTTCCACACCACCGGCGACCCCTCCGGCCAAGGCATGCCCACCGTCTCCTTGGAAAAACATCCGGGCACAGGAAAAATGCACCTCGTGCTGACCTACCGCCGCCTCATTTCGAACCCCTCCGCCATCGTTTACACCGTCGAAACCAGCACCAGCATGAGCGACTGGCAACCCGTGGAAACCCCGGTGGACATCCTTTCCACCACCACCACCGGCGATGGCATGACCGAGCAGGTGAAAGTGCGCATCAACCCCGGCATCGAGGCCCACCAACGCCGCTTTGCCCGCGTCCGCGTGGCCCCGCCAGCCAACTGAGGCGATTGAGCCTCTCGGGGGGGCCATATCCGTCGGACGGATCGCGCTTTTTAGCTCCCAGGCATGGGCACTCCTGATCTCAGACTCGCTCATTGCATCGGAGGGGCACAAGGATACAACCCCACGAATTCGCGAAGCGTCCCGGAGTGCGGTGGCAGAGAAGCCCGTGCCAACAGGCTTCGTCGACACCGCTCTCGTGCGGAGGCCAAAGGCAGACCTCACCCTCCCAGTCCGAGCGCAGAGGAAGCCGCGTCGCGCACCTTCACGTTCATTCACGTTCATTCACGTTCATTCACGTTCATTCACGTTCATTCACGTTCATTCACGTTCATTCACGTGCCTTCACGTTCATTTACCTCGAGACCCGCCCATCCCCCTGCCTCGCACATCGCGAGCGCGGCCAGCGGCCTAACAAAAGGATTATTCACTCATCGCCCCCTCTGGCTCCGGCGAAAGCGGTGTCGCCGAGGTCAAGGGCTTGCCCCTTGCCTCATAGGGCTGCAATTCGCAGAGCGTCCCGGAGTGCGGTGGCAGAGAAGCCCGTGCCAACAGGCTTCGTCGACACCGCTTTCGTGCGGAGGCCAAAGGCAGGTCTCACCCTCCCATTCCGAGCGCAGAGGGAGCCGCGTCGCTCACCTTCACGTGCCTTCACGTGCCTTCACGTTCATTTACCTCGAGACCCGCCCATCCCCCTGCCTCGCACATCGCGAGCGCGGCCAGCGGCCTAACAAAAGGATTATTCACTCATCGCCCCCTCTGGCTCCGGCGAAAGCGGTGTCGCCTAGGTCAAGGGCTTGCCCCTTGCCTCTCTGCCACCGCACTCCAAGACGCTCTGCGACTGCGAGCCGAAAAACTATCCGCACAGGGACTGTGCGGGCTACTTTAAAGACCTTCCGTTTCGCTCCCACCCAACAAAAAGGCACCCGGCCAAAAAGGCCGGGTGCCGGGATCATGGTCAGACTGTCAGGAAACCGCGCCGATTAAGCGAAGATATCCACCACAGGCACGCCCTTGTCACCGACGGTGAACGGACGGTTCGAAGGCGACATGACGACTTCGTCCACAGGCAGGCCCATCGCGTGACCGATGGTGGCCAGGAAATCCTGAGGGCTGGTCTGCTTGTCGGCAGGGCGGCGGCCTTCCTTGTCGGTCGCGCCATAGGCGAAACCACGCTTCGCACCACCACCGGCAAAGACCGTGGAGTAAGCGAGAGGATAGTGGTCGCGACCGTCGTTTTCATTGATGTCAGGCGTGCGGCCGAATTCGGAACCGAGCACCACGAGGGTGGACTCGAGCAGGCCCTTGGCCTCCAGGTCCTGAAGCAGGGCGGCAAAGCCATTGTCCAGCGTGGCACCATTGCTGGTCATGCCGTTATCAATGGTGTTGTGCATATCCCAGCCACCCATCTGCACTTCGACGAAGCGGACACCGCTTTCCACCAGGCGGCGTGCCAGAAGGCAGCCCTGGCCAAAGCTGGTTTTGCCGTACTTCTCGCGAGTTTCAGCGGATTCCAGCGTCAGGTCGAAGGCCTTGAGGTCTTCGCTCTTCATCAGCTTCAGCGTCTCGTCATAGAACTCGGTGTAGGCCTTCACATCTTCTGTCTGGAACTTCTTGCGGAAAGAAGTGTCAAACTCGTTCATGAGGCTGATGCGCTTGCCAAACAGGGAATCATTTTCCGTGGTCGGCTTGATGTTCTGAAGGCCGGTTTCCGGATTGGAAATCGGGATCGGAGACATGGCGGGTGGGAAGAAGCCTGCGCCAGGATAGGCACTGCCGCTGTTCACGATGACGCTGTCTGGCAGGGTCTTGTCCTTGATCTTGCCCAGGAAGTGAGTGCCCCACACGCCCATGCAAGGATGCACGATGGTGGTGCGCGGCTCATAGCCGGTCTTCATGATGTAGGTGCCGGACTCATGCACACCTGTCTTAGAGGACATGGAGCGGATGATGGACAGCTTGTTGGCGTTTTCGGCCAGCTTTGGCAGGTAGCTGCCCAGGTAGTCGATGCCTTCGGCCTTGGCCTTGATCTGCTCGCCCGGGCCTTTGGTGGCGCCAGTCTTCGGATCGAAGGTGTCCAGGTGGGTCATGCCACCATTCATCCAAAGGAAGATGACGTGCTTCGCCTTGCCAAACCCAGGGGTGCCTGGGCCGGAGACGGAGGCACCTTCCGCAGCCGCCATCTTGGAGGCGATGCCGGGGAGGAGGCTGACGCCGAGGGCGGTTTTCGCCGTGTTCATCATGAACTGGCGGCGGCTGTGGTCGTTGAGGCGGAGTAATTCGGTTTTCATATTCAAATCGTTTCGTCGGTTATCGTTCAAGGATTTCGTGATTACTGGATGAACATGAATTCACGCGTGTTGATCAGCGCCCAGATCATGTTGCCATAGCCGTCTTCACCGCTGGCGCTCAGCGCGCGTTTGGCGATTTCCTTTTCCTGCAGCGTTGGTCGGCGGTTCATGATGGTCATGAACATGCGCTCCACTTTCTCCGAAGGGCCGGTCACTTTGTTCATCGTGCGCAGCACCAGGGAATCACTGCTGGTGAGCATCTTCTGCGCCTTGCCGTTCATCATCATCAGCACCTGCGGCACGTTGCCGATGCGAGAGCTGCCATCGATGATGTTGCGGGGAGACTGGCCGAAGTCGATCAGGAAGTGGCCACCAGGAGCAGGCTGCTGGATCTCAGAGGAGCGCATCAGGCGCATGCCTTCATAGGCCAGGATCTTGCCGGGGCCATCGGTGGCGGTCGTCTTCTCAGCAGCGGCGCTCTTGGAGCCGCCTTCCATCATCATGCTACCCTCGCCAGCCATATCCAAGCCGCCACCCATGAGGGCGTTTTCCTTCTCCTGCATGCGGCGGAAGGCGTCGTATTTGATCAGCACGGTCTTAGCATCCACCTTGGTGAGATCCAGGTCGATCGAGCGGGCATACAGGTCCTGGAGAGGAGCCTTGTAGGCATCGGGCTGGCCCAGCACCAGGGTCATGTAGGAGTCCCAGGCCTGTTCAGCCGTCATGCGGCGCAGCATCGGCCCCTGGAAGTAATAAACTTCACCGAGAGCAATGTTTTCAGTGGTGGCTTCCGACTGGTAAGCGCGGGTGTTGTAAACGATGCGCATGAACTCCTTGAGGTCGAACTGCACACGCTTCATTTCCTGGGCCAGATGCTTCAGCAGTTCTGGGTTCGAGGCCTGCTCGATGTCATCAATGTTGGTGACGGGCTCATTCACGCCGGAACCAAAGGCACGCTTCCACATGCGGTTGGCGATGGTCATGGCAAAGCGGGGATTCTCAGGATGCGTCATCCAGTTGGCAAAGGAAGTGCGCAGCTTTTCCTCATCGTTCTTCTTCTGCTTGTAGGCAGGGTTGTTCTTGTCCTGGGGGGACCAAGTCACGAACTTCGGTGCCACTGGGTCGCCAGGCTTGCCGTCTTTGTACTGGTAGTCATGCGGCAGCTTCATGCCGTTCATGTCGCGGTCTTTGATCGCGGACTGGTTGGCACTGATGTAGTTCTGGATGCCGTTGCGCAGGCGGCGGATGTCCTGGCCGGACTTCTCGATCATCGGCTCAATGTCGGCCATCAGGCGATCGCGAGGATTGGTGCCGTTGAGGTCCTTGGCGTTCAGACGGGTGGTGGTGGCCCCGAAGAAGGAGGCCATTTCATAGAACTGCTTCTGCGTCCAGTCGGCGAAGGGGTGGTCATGGCACTGGGCGCAGGCCACGTCCGTACCCAGAAACACCGTCAGGGTGTTGGCCAGGTTGTCCAGCGGCATACCAGCATCGCGGAGGAGGTAGCCCGCTGCGCCGTTGTAGGTGCCGTCTTCTTTTTTGTCCCACATTTTGCCAGTGGCGGTCACCATCTGATAGACGACCTTGTCCCACTTCTCGTTTTTGGCGATCTGGTCCTTGAACCAGTTGATGTAGGGGGTGCCGCGGACGTTGTCCTGCTCGAAGTTGTCCTTGATGCGCAGCATCTCGGCAAAGTAGTTGAACATGTGTGCCTTGTAGCCATCGGACTCCAGCAGCATGTTGATCAGGTTCGAGCGCTTCTGTGGGCTCCCGTCCTTGATGAAGGCGCTGGCCTCCTCGTAGTTCGGGATACGGCCGGCGATGTCCAGATACACGCGGCGGACGAACTGCTCGTCATTCGCCATCGGGTTGAAATTCGTGATCGGCGGCTTGCCAGCGGTCTGGCGGGCCGGGTTGGCCTTCATCAGGCCAGCAGCTACCAATTGGTCAATCTTGGCCGAGGCCTGGGCCACGGTGGCATTGGCCATCATCTGCGGGGCTTCGGGCGGCAGGGCGGCCTGGGCAGCCTTGGCGATGGCCTGATCTTCCGCCGACAGACGAGTGAGCGGGAAGCGGTGCTGGAGCTTTTCTTCGGTTTCCAGGACGATGAGATCGCCCTCGAGTTTCACAAAGGCGGCTGAGACCTGGCGGCCTTCAACGTCGGTCCAGGTGCGGGTTTCCGCTGCTTGAGCGGAAATGCCCCCGAGACCGGCGATCAGGAGACCGGCGAGCATGGATTTGGTGGCTTTCATAGGTGGTGATGGAGAGTGGAGACGAGTCTCTGCCCCAAAAACGCGCCACCCACTGCTTCATTAGCTATTTTCTGGCAATTTTATTCAAAAACCGCCTCGACCGCCCTTCATCACTCCTCAAAAAGCAAAATGCCGCCCCCAAAACAGGGACGGCATTTCAAAGAGATTGGAAAAACCGGCTTATTTCACCAGTTCGCAGGTCACGTCCCCGCTTTTGTCCATTTCACCCAGGACCACAGCACCCGTGCCCACTTTGAGGGCTTTTTTCGCCTGCTTGGCGTCCACGATGGCCACCCAGCCGATGCCCATGTTGAAGGTGTCCCAGCAATCCGCTGGGTCCGCATGGCGCAGCACCTTCTGCACCACGTCATTTTGCCAGAAAGGCACCTTCAGGTGGCAGCCAAGACCGCGCTTGGTGAAGATACGGCCCAGGTTTTCCACCAGACCACCGCCAGTGATGTGCGCCATGGCGGCAGGTTTCACCTTGGCCTTTTTCAGGCCCCAGCACTGCTCATGATACAAAAGCGTAGGAGTCAGCAGTTGCGCGGCGTCCTTCTTGCTCAGCTTGATGCTTTCCTTTTCCAGGATGCGGCGCACGAGGCTGAAACCATTGGCGTGGAAGCCCGCGCTCGGCCAGCCGATGAGGACATCGCCCTCTTTAATCTCGGCAGGATTCAGCACGTCCTTCTTCTCCGCAGCCCCAATGGCAAAGCCGGACAGCTCCACCATGCCTTCGAGCACAGCACCGGGCATTTCGGCGGTTTCTCCACCAGCCAGGATGCAATTGCAGGAGACGAGGTATTCAGACATCCCGGCGATGATGCGCGCGAGCTGCTTTTTCTTGATCTGGTTCACGCCCACGTAGTCGAGGAACATGATCGGATCCGCGCCGCAGGTGAGCACGTCGTTCACATTCATCGCCACCAGGTCCTTACCGGCGTTTTCCAGCAGGTCGTATTTCAGCAGCAGCTCAAGCTTCGTTCCCACGCCATCGCAGCCGGTGAAGATCATCGGCTCCTTGTACTTGCTGAGGTCATACCCTGCGGCAAAGAGACCGAAAGCATTGGCCAGCTTGCGCTTCTTTTGGGTGGCCTTCACCAGCGCGCCGATGTCATCCACAAAGGATGCTGCTTCATGGATATCAACGCCGGCCTGTTTGTAAGTGTGCTTGGACATGGGAGAAAACCCGGCGCGCTCAGCCACCGGAAAGTCTGAGAGTGCCTCGGGAAGGCCGGGATGCAAGTGCGGGGTGAGAGGAAACCACCGCCACCAGAGTCGGCCCGCCGTCAAAACCCCGGTTAGGGCTTGATTCCCAGCGAGCCAATCCGTCATTGTGCCTTCTTCTCATGAATGCCTCCCTCCCACGCCTCTTTTTACTGCTGCTTGTGGCTCTGGCTCCCGTCTTTGGTGGGGAAACTTTCACGCCGCAGCTAGGGAGTCCTGAACGCAAAGCCATCGTGGATGCGCTGCGTATCCCGGTGAAGGCGGAGTTGAAAAAGGAAGTCATCTTCAAAATCAGCCGTCTGAAACTTCAGGGCGACTGGGCCTTTCTAGCGGGCGTGCCCCTGAAGCCGGATGGCAGCGAGATGGACTACCGAGGAACCATCCACGCCGAAGCCATCCGCGAAGGAGCCTTCGATGGCGGCATCTTTGCCCTTCTGCAAAAGCGGAACGGCCAATGGAAAACCGTCCGCTACATCATCGGTGCCACGGATGTGCCTTACGTGGACTGGCCCCAGGAGTTCGGCGCTCCGGCGGTGATTTTTGAGCCTTGAATGCATTTGCCGAAACGCATTCACTTCCCACCTCTCAAGGAGCCTTAGCGACACAACTTTCATGACACCTGCGGTCCTTAAATTTTTCGAAGCTGCGGCAGATCAAGTGACGGTTGAAGATGTGGTAAAGTTTTGCCCCCATGACCCCGGCTACCCTGAGTATGTCCGCACCTTTGAGTCCATTTTAACATCACGGGTCATTCCCCTCGATTTTGATTTTGATATCTCAGAAACCATCAATCTGACTCAATACAGTCATCCGGAAAAAGAATTCCAGACTCAAGAAGCACTCCGATTTCGTCGCTTTCGGATCTTCACCAATGCCGTTGGCTTAGCGATCATTTTGGGGCCTAACGAAAGTGGTTGGCTCCTGGCCTGCAACTACTACGCGATCAATCTCATCGAAGACATCGACGCACTCGAAGATGATCGTTTGGAAGATCTCCTCCTCCCCGTGCTGGTGGAAATGTACCAAAAACTTTCGCTCGAATTATGGCGTTCAGAAGAGAGTCTTTTTTATCTCCTGGCTCAACTTCTCATCGGCTTCAGGCGCGATGCACCGCGCGCCCATCTCAATGAACTCGCCGATCAATTGATGACGCATGAAGCCAAACTCGATCTCGATCTAAAAGAAGGCCGTCACGGGTTCCTCTGGCAACGCACGACTTATGATCAAATGCATCCTCGGTGGAAGCACTTTGTTGAAAAGCTGTTTCCGCCAGTGGCCACTCAAGATTCCATCTCGCGGCTGCGGGAAGCTCTTCTGGCCTCATGACGGATTCACCTAGCGAATCAAGAAATTGATTCCCGAAATGTGGCGGGTTGGATCAGGTAAAAAAAATTTGCCAACCAACTTCTCCCCAATTCTTGCTCCCGGCCCTAAAACCAAACACCCCAGATGCGAGGCAACTGGGGTGTTTGAGAAGTGGTTTGTTAGGCCGCAATCGCTTCAGCCACACCTTTGAAGAGGTAATAACCCCAGCCTTGCTCGGCCCCATTCCAATCGGGATCGTAGTGGGTGTTTTTGGCGATGAAGCGCTCGGGGTGCGGCATGAGGCCGAAGACGCGACCGGTATCATCCTGGAGACCGGCGATCTGGGCGCTGGAGCCGTTGATGTCCTTGCCGTAGAGCAGGGCGGCGTGGCCGTCCTTGATGTATTTTTCGGCATCGCCGGATTCACCGACGAAGCGGCCCTCGGCGTGAGCGACGGGCAGTTCAAAATTGTCTGGCAGGGCCTTGAGGAAGGGGCTGGTATTGCCGTTTTTCTTCAGCGGGGTCCAGCGGCAGATGAAACGACCGGTGTTGTTATGAATGAGGCTGCCGCGCGGGAGGAGATCGAGCTGCGTGAGGATCTGGAAACCGTTGCAGATGCCGAGCACGTAACCGCCATCGGCCACGAACTGCTTCAGGCGCTCACCCAGCTTGTGCTTGGTGATGAGCTGGGCGATGCGGCCGCTCATGACGTAATCGCCATAGCTGAAGCCACCGGAAAACACGATCAGCTTGGCGCGGTCCAGCGAGGTAGGCTCCAGGTGGGCGACGGGCAGGACTTCAGCGGTGAAACCTGCGGCTTCCAGCGCGCGGGAAGTTTCCAGGTCGCAGTTGGTGCCGGGGAATTTGATGAGAAGGGCGTGGGGCATGGAAGGCAAATCTTCAGGTCAAACAAGGATCAATAATACTGCACGAGACCGTTCTGCCAGATGGGCTTGAGGTCGGCGATGGCGGCGTCGATGAGGGTGGTGCCACGGTTGGTGACGTGCAGCCAGCGTTCGCCGGTGCTTTCACCAATGAAGACGGCACCCGCTGCGCGGACGGCTTCGACGTGCTCCGGGGCGACTTCGATGAGGAAGCGGCCGGGAGTTTCGCCAAAGAGGATCTCGGCGGTGGTGCAGTCCTTCGTGGCGGGGAAGTTTTCCAGCTCGATTTTCACACCGCCTTTGCCGCTGAAAGCGAACTCGGCCAGGGCGACGGCGAGGCCGCCTTCGGAGAGATCGTGGGTGGCCAGGATGGCACCTTTTTTCACCAGTTCGTGATACTTGCCGTAGTTGGCCCAGGTCTCGGTTTCGCTCCAGGTCGGGGCTCCGTTGAGGCCAGCACCCTGGGTGTATTTGGCGAAGACGCTGCCGCGCAGACCGGGGGTGGTTTTGCCCAAGATGGCTAGCTTGCTACCCACACGGCGCAGGGAGGAACCGATGACGTGGGAGGCATCTTCCACGACACCGAAGCCGCTCACCAGCAAGGTGACGGGGATGGAGACCGGACCTTCATCGGTGATGAAGTAATTGTAGAAGCTGTCCTTACCAGAGACGAAAGGCGCGCCGTAGGCCAGGGCAGATTCCGCCATGCCTTTAGTACACTCGATGAGGGCACCCAGCTCTTTTTCGTTGTCCGGGTTGCCCATGCAGAAGTTATCCAGAATGGCGATGCGCTCAGGATTCGCTCCCATGGCGACGAGCTGGCGGACGCACTCGTCCACACATGCACGGCCCATGGCGTGAGGGTCGGTCTTGCCCCATTCAGGAAGCAAGGCGCAGGAAAGGGCGACGAGCTGGTTGCTGCCATCCACCTTGATGACGGAGCCATCCTGGGGGGCATCGCCACTGGCACCGGCCAGCGGTTTCAGGACGGTATTGCCCTGCACTTCATGGTCATACTCGCGGATGATGGGCTCGCGGGAGACAATGGAGAAATCACCCAGCACGGTCTTCAGCACCTGGGTCCAGGATTCTGGACGAACGGCCACCTTCGGCGGCAGGGAGGCAGGCTGGCGCCACTGAGCTTTCATCTCACGGCGTGGGGCCCCGTGCAGCTTATCCACCGGCAGGTCGCACACGGACTGGCCGTGGTGCCACACCTTCAGGCGCTTCAGGCCATCGGCCTTGGCGAGGACAAAAATCTCGGTCTGCCAGGTATCGGCGATCTTCTGGAGGGCGGGCAGGTTGTGCTCTTCCACAGCCAGCACCATGCGCTCTTGAGACTCTGAAATGAAGACCTGCCAGCTTTCCAGGCCGGGCTCCTTCAGGGGGCAATTTTCCAGCCACACTTCCCCGCCCACTTCGCTGAGCATCTCGCCAGCCGCGCTGGAGAAACCACCTGCGCCGCAGTCGGTCACGAACTCGATGAGGCCGGCCTCACGGGCTGCGAGGACAAAGTCCGCCACCTTCTTTTCTTCGATCGGGTTGCCGATCTGCACCGCTGTCTGGTCTTCCTCATGGGAATCCGTGGTCAGCTCGGCCGAGGAGAAGGTCGCGCCTTTGAGGCCGTCCTTACCCGTGCGTCCGCCAGCTGCGATGAGCAGGTGGCCTGGCTTCACTTCCTTGGCGATGTCCTTGATCGGGATCACCCCAGCGGTGCCGCAGAACACGAGGGGATTGTAAATGAAGGTGTCGTCAAATTGGATGGCACCATTGACCGTCGGGATGCCCATGCGGTTGCCGTAATCACGCACGCCGCGCACCACGCCCCGCATCACGCCCAGGGGGTGGATGACGTCCTTGGCCTTCAGGTCTTCCTGTTTGGTGTCTGGTGGGCCAAAGCAAAATACGTCAATCGAGGCCACGGGCTTGGAGCCCTTGCCTGCACCCAGGATGTCGCGGATCACCCCGCCCAGGCCCGTATTGGCACCGGCGTAGGGTTCGATGGCGCTTGGGTGGTTGTGCGTTTCCACCTTCAGACACACGGCCTGGTTGTCGTCCAGCTTCACAAAACCCGCGTTATCCACAAAGGCGCTGAGCACGAAGTCAGGCTTATCCGCCATGATCTTCTCCGTGACGTTGCGGATGTAGGTCTTGAAAAGGCTATCCACCACTTCGTCCTGACCGTTCAGGGTGTGGGCGATTTTGGCGTTGAAGATGCGGTGCTTGCAGTGCTCCGACCACGTCTGGGCGATGACTTCCAGCTCCACGTCGGTGGGGTCGCGACCTTCGTCATTGAAGATCTGCTGCACGGCCTGCATGTCCACCTTGGAGAGGGAGAGCTTCATCTTCTTCGACAGGTCGAGAAGCTGGTCAGCAGAGAGGTCACGAACAGAGATCGTGCGGAAAACTGCGCGTTCAGTGCGCGGCGCGGAGGAGGAGTTGGCTTGCAAGGTCTGAGGACGGTTTGGTTCCCCATTGGTTTTGGCGAGGAAACCGGGCGGGTCAATGGCGGAGGTGCCGAGACCATCAGGGGATTCCGCCGCTTTCCCGGCTTTTCACAAATGAACCCTCAAGCATTCACCGAAAATCTTAGGAATGCACCTGCCTTAGAGACATTCATGTGAGACTTATTGGCGTTTTAAAAACATGAACTATTCAGAAGCATCACATGACATTGCAGAGATCCTCGAAATTTTTGCCAGATACAAAAGCCAGCGTCCCGAAAGAATGGTGGACTCTATGCATTATGGCTTTGCGTTGCGCTATCACGGAATGTTTGACCGAGAGGGGCTGCCGGAATCGCTCTTGCAACTGGAGAGCTCGGTAGGAGGGATTGGCAAGGATGAGCTGTCCCAAATCACGCCTCTGTTGGAAACACATGCCTGGAGAGTAGGCTGGATGCAGATGCGCACTTTGCCTACGCGGGTCTGGACAGACCTATCACCCAAAGCCCGCGCACGTTATCTCGCCGGGTTTTCTTATAACCTGAGTTCTTCTTCGAACTCGCCTGATATAAATGCTGTCATTTCTGGAGACATCCTCCAGAAACTCGCGGCAGCATCCTTGGATGCCGAGTGCACGGCAGAAATCGGGGCCAACGCGATCCGCTCAAACTGCCTTGACGTCGTCAAAGCGGTGCTGGTCCATCGCAATTTTGATCCCGACGGCCATGTGTGCCGAAACCCGGAGAATTCTAATCAAAACCATTTCGCCCAGCAGCTATCCAGCCTCAGCACCCGAGTCCTCGATGTCCTGCTAGAGGCTGCGGTGCGCTGCCAAAAGCCCGAGGCCGCCAGGATCCTTCTTGATCTTGGTGCCAGTCCAGATCTTCCCTGCTGGAATCTGGAGAGAAGCTTCAATGATTGGTTCAGTTTGCTGTCTTTTTCTCTGGATGGGATGAACCAGACGGACGGGGATGCCCCGATGGCCCTCGTTGATTTACTCCTGGAATATGGGGCTAATCCACAGGGGCTGGAATGCGAAGGGAAAAACAATCCCTTGATCCATGCCATTTATCGCAATCATTGGGAACTGGTGGATCGGCTTTTGGAGCTGGGAGCCCGTTTTGACGGAGGGATGGACGAGACAGCCAAGCGCCTTCGGGCGGAACCTTCTCGGATGTATTATTCCCAGGCGGATCTCGATTGGGTGACCCAGGCCCTAGGCCCCCTGATTCCTTTGGTGAACTTTTGGGAAGTTCCCTGGTTTTTCAAAGGCCATGCCCAAGGCGGATACCATCGCACGTTCCTTTCCTACTTTCTGAAAGACAACGAGCTGCCGATGTTAAAAAAATATGTCGCACGAGGCCTGCCCACGAAACTCACGTCCACGATCGTCTTGGACATGGTGAAAGGCGGCTACTGCCAGGCTTTGAGTTATCTCCTGCGCGACAATCCCAATCTGCCTCAAGTCCTGTCGCGGATCTGCGAACGTAGGCCAGATTTTTGTAGCCCAAAATTGTCAGATATCCAATAGCTGAGAGATCCTCGCCCCGCCGTTTCATTGATGCAGAAAGCCACGGCGGGCGCTGGATCAAACAAATTGAAGTTGGCTAGAAAGCAGCTAGGGAAAAGCTTGGCTACCCCCTGGGCCGCAGATCGCCAAGCCTCTCCCGAGGCTGCATCTGCCCAGGGATCCGCCATTCCTCCCCCCCCATCCAGATACCCAAACTCCCCATGCTTACCATCGGTCATCCGTTCCCAGAATTCCGTTCCAAGGCCTGCAATGGCGTCACCAACGACGACATCATCGAAATCACCAACCAGTCCTACCCCGGCAAGTGGAAGTTCTTCCTGTTCTACCCGAAGGATTTCACCTTCGTGTGCCCCACGGAGTTGGTGGAATTTGGCAAGCGCGTGCGGGATTTCGCGGATCGCGATACCCAGCTCATCGGTGGCTCCACGGACAATGAATTTTCCCATCTGGCCTGGAAGCAGTCCCGTGAAGATCTGGCCGCGCTGAAGTATCCCCTCATCGCCGCGCAGAAGCTGGCTGGTGACCTGGGCATCCTGGATCCCGTGGAGCACGTGTGCCTGCGCGCCAGCTTCCTGGTGGACCCGAACGGCGTCATCCAGTGGGTGAACGTGAACAATCTCTCCGTGGGCCGCAGCGTGGAAGAAGCCCTGCGCGTGCTGGATGCCGTGCAGTCCGACGAGCTCTGCCCCTGCAACTGGAAGAAGGGTGAAAAGACTCTGACGGTCTAATTTCACCCTTTTTGTTAGCTCAAAAACCTCCTCGCGGGGCTGGTGCATCCGGCCCCGCCTTTCTTCCTTTTTCCCATGTCCCAAATTGACGCTCTTCGCGACAAAATGCCCGATGCCGCCAAGGATCTGCGGCTGAACCTTCAGGCCGTCCTCCGGCCCGAAAACCTCACCTCGGATCAGGTCTGGGGCATTGCCCTGGCCTCCGCCTACTTCATCAACAACGCCGAACTGCGCGAAGCCGTCTTGGCCGATGCCCTCGCTGCGGGCCTCAACGAGGACTTTGTGGATGATGCCAAAGCCTCCGCCTCCATCATGGGCATGAACACGGTGTACTACCGGTTCCGCCACCTGGTGGAAAAAGAAAGCTACGCCACCCTGCCCGCCCGCCTGCGCATGCTCCGGATGGGCCAGCCGAAGACGGACAAAGCCACCTTCGAGCTCATGTCCATGGCCTGCGCCGCCCTCGCCGGCTGCGGCATGTGCATCCAGGCACACGAGGCCACGCTGACCCAGCATCAGGTCTCCGAAGCCGCCATCCATGACTCCGTCCGCATCGCCGCCGTGCTGCAAGGCACCGTCGTGGCGCTGGGGATTGGGGTATAGGGAATTTCTCAAGTGATGCGGGCACTCCTGCCTGCAATCAAGGCCTCGTGCGCAGTTCGACGCCCACGAAGAATTGCAGGCAGGAGTGCCCGCATCACTTGGTTAGACCTTTGAAGGAGACTCGATGCCCCGAAGCCAGTTACTTCCTCTTTGCACGCAGTTCGCTTTCGATCTTCATCACGGGATCAAAGCCGTGTTTGGCTTTGAGATGATCAATGACCGTCTGACGATAGGCGCGGTCAAAGTCCACCCGAGGGCCAATCATGCAGCCTGAAAAGGCGACGGTGATCTGATACCTCTCTTTCGCCACACGGCTGAGTTCGGCATCCGTCGGCGAAGGTATGCCGCCGATTTCATATCGGACGATCCCCTGGGCGATGTCCTTGCGGGCGGCAGCTTCCCCCGCAGAGGCTTCTTTACGGGCTTTCCATTTTGCGAATAGCTGGCCATGAGACTCTTGAGGGATCGCCAGGCAAGCGAATACGGTCACCATCAGAGCGAAGACCTTGATCGGCATTTTCAGGATATTCATGGGGGGTTTTGAGATTGAGTTCTTGGTGCACACAGCACAACGGCGAGAAATACCATTTCTTGGGGATGCGGCACTTTGCCTCAAATCCGTCTGATAGCCACCCTACTTTTGGTTAGTCTCGCCAGACTCCCCAGCCTGCTTTTCCCACTGCTGCCGGTAGTGATCCAGGCGTTCTTTGATGCGGCCTTCGAGGCCGTTGGTGGTGGGGTCGTAGTATTGTTTGCCGCCCTCCAGGCAGCGCTGGGGGACGAAGCCGCCTTCGAAGTCGTGGGGGTAGAGGTAACCTTCGCCGTGGCCGAACTGTTTAGCGCCTTTGTAGTGGGCATCGCGCAGGTGTTTGGGCACAGGGAGGGTGCGGCCGTTTTTGACATCTTCGAGCGCGGCGTTGATGGCCATGTAGGCGCGGTTGCTCTTCGGAGCGGTGGCGATGTAGATGACGGCGTGGCCGAGGATGATGCGTGCCTCGGGCATGCCGATGACCTCCACAGCCTGCTGGGCGGCCACGGCCACGCGCAGGGCATTGCTATCCGCCATGCCCACGTCTTCACTGGCGGCGATGACGATGCGGCGGGCCAGGAAACGGATGTCTTCCCCAGCGTAGATCATTTTGGCCAGCCAGTAGATGGCGGCATCGGGATCGGACGCGCGCATGGACTTGATGAAGGCGCTGGCGGTGTCGTAATGCGCGTCGCCATCGCCATCATAGACCACGGTTTTTTGCTGCACGGATTCCTCCGCCGCCTGGAGGTCAATGGTGACGCGGCCCTCGGCATCGGGCGTGGAGGAGAGGACGGCCAGCTCCAGAGCATTGAGGCATTTGCGGGCATCGCCATCGGCCACGGTGGCCAGGTGCAGGCTGGCCTCGGGCGTGAGGGTGGCGTTCCATTTGCCCAGGCCGCGCTCCTCATCGGTCAGGGCGCGCTGCATGAGAATCTGGAGGTCTTCGATACCCAGGGGCTCCAAGGTGAAGACCTGGGAACGACTGACGAGGGGGCTGTTGACGTAGAAGAAGGGATTGTGCGTGGTAGCGCCGATGAAGCGCAGCGTGCCGCGCTCCAGATGCGGGAGGAGGACGTCCTGCTGAGCTTTGTTAAAGCGGTGGATCTCATCCACAAACAGCACGGTGCCCTGGCCGGTGAGCTTCTTCAGCTTCAGCGCGGCATCGGCTTCTTTGCGGATGTCGGCCACGCTGCTTTCCACGCCGCTAAGGGTGACGAAACGGGCCTTGGTTTCCTGGCTGATGATGTGGGCCAGGGTGGTCTTGCCCACACCTGGCGGGCCGTAGAGGATGATGGAGGAAAAACGGTCTGCCTGCACGGCGCGGCGCAGCAGCTTGCCCTCGCCCAGGATGTGGCCCTGCCCGGTGTACTCCGCCAGCACGCGCGGCCTCATGCGCGAGGCCAGGGGGGCATCTGGCTGCGCATCCACGACGGTGCCGGAGGCTTCGGCGGGGGCTTGGAAGAGATCTTCGCTCATGAAAAAGTTTGCGATGGTTGGCAGTTGTTTGCCGTCGTTGACGATGGTTTCTTTAAAGCCAGTGCCAACTACTGCAATCCTTAGACACCAACTGCCAGCCATTCTGTGAACGATTTTCTCTCCATCGAAAAAGTCTCCAGGCACTTCGGCCCGCTGCGGGCAGTGGATGGGGTGACTTTGCAGATCCGCCAAGGGGAGATCTTTTCTCTCCTAGGGCCCAGCGGCTGTGGCAAAACCACGCTGCTGAAGATGCTGGCCGGGTTTGAGAAACCGGACGCGGGACGGCTGATCCTAAATGGCCAGGACATCACGGATCTGCCACCGGAGCGGAGGCCCGTAAACACGGTGTTTCAAAACTACGCGCTCTTCCCGCACCTGAGCGTGTGGGAAAACATCGCCTTCGGGCTGCGGATCGCAGGACGGCCCAAGGCAGAAATCACCGCCGCCGTGGAGCGGATGCTGGCGATGATCCAGCTAGGTGATCATGCGAAGAAAAAACCCGCCCAGCTCAGTGGCGGGCAACGCCAGCGCGTGGCCATCGCCCGGGCGCTGGTGAATGAACCCAAACTCCTGCTGCTGGATGAGCCCCTGGCGGCGCTGGATCTGAAACTGCGGCAGCACATGCTGGCGGAGCTGCAGGCCATCCATGCCCAGGTGGGCACCACCTTCATCTACGTGACGCATGACCAGGGGGAGGCCCTGAGCCTGAGCCACCGGATCGCGGTGATGGAGGCAGGCAAGGTCTCGCAGGTGGACAGCCCACGAGGCCTGTATGAGGCCCCCGCCACCAGCTTTGTGGCCGGGTTCATTGGCGATGCCAATTTCCTCGAAGGTCGTGTGGAAGAGCCACTTTCCCATGGAAGACTGCGCGTGACGGTGGCGGGACTGGGCAGCCTCATCGTGACGGGTCACTCCACACTTTTGGTTGGGCAAACCGTGCGCGTCATGGTGCGGCCCGAGCGGCTGCACCTCAGCCTGGAAAGGCCCACCCTAGCCGCTGGCGAAAACCTCTTCTCCACCCGGATTGAAGCCGTCACCTACTTCGGCCCTCATGCAAAGGCTCAGGTGCGCTGCGGCCCACACGCGCTGCATATCCAGCAGCCCACTGGGAAGACTATGTTAGCGGCGGATACGGAAGCGTGGCTGCACTTTGAACCTGAGGCCGCTCGAGTGGTGGATTGAGGAAAGATCCCGCCGAAAAACTGTCTTTACCCATGAAATCCCGCCGCGAACTCCTGCTCACCCTGCCCTCTTTGGGCTGGCTGCTGGTGTTCTTTGCTTTGCCCTGTGTGCTGATCTTGGGGCTGGCATTTCGGGCCAGTGATCTGCGAGGTGGTGTGGGCGATGCGTGGTCCCTGGAGACGGTGAAGTCTCTGGCGGACAGTCAGTATCTACCTGTGGTATGGAAGACACTCTGGATGAGTGTGGCGACGACGGCGTGCTGCCTAGCCCTGGCACTTCCCGTAAGCTGGGCGCTGGCGCGCATGGGGGCTTTTTGGCGGCAGATCGTGCTGCTGCTGATCATCGTGCCTTTTCTGACAAACTTCATCATCCGCATCTTTGCGTGGCGCTCGCTGCTGCATCCGGAAGGGATCATCAAGCAGGCGCTGGTGTGGCTGCACCTGGCCACGGAGGACACGCTTTTACTCAACAATGCCGGGGCGGTGCTGCTGGTGATGGTCTATACCCAACTGCCCTTTGCCATCTTGCCCCTGTATGCAGCGGCGGAGAAATTTGACTTCACACTGGTGGATGCGGCGCGGGACCTGGGGGCCTCCACATGGCAGGCGTTTCGGAAGGTGTTTTTGCCAGGCGTCCGGCAGGGGTTGATCTCGGCCATTGTCATCGTGTTTGTCTGTTCCCTGGGGCAGTATGTGATTCCCAAATACGTGGGCGGCACGGGCGATGAGATGATCGGCAACAAGATCGAACAGCGCGCCTTCAGTGATCGCAACCTGCCGCTGGCAAGCGCGCTGTCGGGGGTGTTGTTGCTGGCGGTGCTGGTGCCCACCTTGTGGTTAGGCCGGAAGCGTGAGTGAGGTGGCTGGTGAGGGCAAGGCCGCACGCATTCTGGCCACCTGCTGGTGCAGGCAACTACTCACAAACCCCACCTGCTGGCGCAGGCAGCTACTCCAAACCCCACCTGCTGGTGCAGGCAGCTACTCCAAACCTCACCTGCTGGCGCAGGCGGCTACTCCAGACCCCACCTGCTGGCGCAGGCAGCTACTCCAACCACCACCTGCTGGCGCAGGCAGCTACTCCAACCACCACCTGCTGGCGCAGGCGGCTACACCCCAACCTTGCAGGGAACTTAGCGAGCGCGGATGGCGACGGATTCGCCGTGGGCGTCCAGGCCTTCGACAGCGGCGAAGGCGCGGACGATGGGCACGGAGGCGGTGACGCTGGCTTTGTCCAGACGGATGATGCTGGTGCGGCGCTGGAACATGTCCACGGTGAGACCGGGGAAAGATTTGCCCGCGCCACCGGTGGGCAGCGTGTGGCTGGGACCGGCGAGGAAATCACCCACGGCCACGGGGGAATCATTGCCCAGGAAGATGGCCCCGGCGGTGCGGATGAGGGGCAGGATGTCCCCTTCCCGTTCGGTGATGAGAGTCAAGTGCTCGGGCGCATAGGCATTCACCAGACGGGCACCTTCCTCCAGAGAAGGTGCCAGCAGGAGGAACACGCCTTTTTCCAAAACGGGGGTCAATTGCGCCTGACGGCTGAGCGTCGCGCACTGGCGGTCCACTTCAGCCACCACAGCATCCAAAAGGGCGGCATCGTCGGTGATGAAACCGGCTTGGCTGTCCTTGCCGTGCTCGGCCTGGGCCAGGATGTCAGCAGCGATGAAGGCGGGATTTCCGGACTTGTCCGCCAGGATGAGGACTTCGCTAGGCCCAGGCAGGAGGTCAATGGACACGACGCCGAAGGCCTGGCGCTTGGCCTCGACCACAAAGCTGTTGCCAGGGCCGAAGATCTTTGCCACCGGGCGGATGGTTTCCGTGCCGTAGGCCATGGCGGCGATGGCTTGAGCCCCGCCAATTTTATAAACCTCCGTGGCACCGGCCAGTTTCAGAGCAGCCAGCAGGCCCGGATTCACCGTGCCGTCCTTGCCACAAGGGGTGCAAACAACGATCTCTGGCACCCCTGCCGCAGATGCTAGGGTGACGGTCATGATGGCGGTGGAAACCAGGGGAGCCGAGCCACCGGGGACGTAGCAGCCCACACGCTCAAAGGGGTGATACACCTCCCCGACCTGAGCCCCTTGCTCATTGGTGCCGGACCAGTCCTGGCGCAGGCTTTTCTGGGCAAACGAGAACACGTTCCGGTGGGAGGCGATGAGCGCCTGCTGTAAATCTGGGCTTGCTGTATTCCAGGCACCGGCCAGTTCATCCTGGGAAATGGCCAGCGTTTCAGGCGTCAGCGTGGCACCGTCAAACTTTTGGGTGAGCTCGATCAGGGCGGCGTCACCAGCGGTGCGCACCTGCTTGATCACGCCGGAAACGACCTCCTGCACAGCATCGCTGGCCTCAGCACGGCGATTCAGGGCGGCAGCGGTTTCCTGCCAGGTAGGGTCGGTGTGGCGAATGATCTTCATGGAACGTGTCTTACGTGCCATGGAGGCGGAAGGCGTCAAGATCAAGTCGCTGAGAGCGGCGGAGTCTGCTGCTTTCTGTCCTTTTCAGCCCAACTTGTCTTTCCACTGCTTGACCACGATCTCATAAAACTCATGCCCGGCGGTCACGACATCTGCCGCCATGTAAACCCAGCCGGGGAGAATAACGAAGGCACAGACGAGGGATGCCAGGCCGTTGCCCACCCGCCCATGGATCATCATCCGGATGGCCAGCGCGGTCACCACCAGGGCCACGCCCCCCACGATGTACCAGTTCCACGCAGCCAGCCCGAGCCGGGGCATGGCGATGACGACCATGCCGGCCACCATCACCGCCGTGGCCCAGCGATAGCTCGTCTGCGCCACCTGCGCATGATACTCGGCGAGGTTTTTCTCGCGTTCACGCTCCCGGGCATCGGGCCGATTGTCAGAGGAAAGGAAGGCACCACTCATACAACATTAATCCAGAGCGAGGAATCGAACGCAAACGGAGCCGCCGACATTCACTTTTTTGCCCGTGAAGGCCAGCTTGCCCGTCTCAGCATCCACCTTGAAAAGAGCTGCCGTGTTGCTGTTCTGGTGTGCGACGATCATCCACTTGCCGGCGGGATCGAGGTTGAAGTTGCGAGGGATCTGCCCCTCAGCCGAGGCATTTTGGATGAGGGTGAGTTTGCCCGTTTCAGGATCGCAGGTGAAGACGGCGATGGTGTCATGGGTGCGGTTAGAAACATACACGACTTTCCCGTTGGGGTGCACGACGGTCTCCGCCGTGCTGAAGCCTTCTTTGCCCCGATCTGCCTCCGGAAGGGTGGAAACGGTGGCGATCTCGCTCAGCGCGCCTTTCTCAGCATCGTAGGCAAAGGAGGTCACCGACATGAGCATCTCGTTGTTCACAAAGACGTACTTCCCGTTCGGGTGAAAGGCGAGGTGACGGGGGCCACTGCCTGGAGGCACGGTGCCATGACCATGGGCAGTCATCTTGCCTGTGGCGGGGTCGATTTTATAGATCAGCACCTTATCCAGCCCCAGATCACAGGCCAGGGCAAAACGGTTGTCCGGGCTGGGATTGATGCTGTGGCCGTGGGGACCAGCCTGGCGTTTGGCATTCACGCTGCCGCCCTCATGCTGTACAAAGGTGGCGGCCTCCCCCAGGGAACCGTCCAGCCCGAGGGCATAACTGGCCACGCTGCCGCCGCCATAGTTGGCGATCATGGCCATCTTGCCCGTGCGATCCAGGGAGACGTGGCAGGGCCCGGCACCCACAGAGGACACCTGGTTGATCGGGGTCAATTGGCCTTCCGGCAAAGCGATGCTGAAAGAGCTGACGCCTCCGGCTTTTTTATCGGCAGTGGGCATCTCCCCCACGGCATAGAGGTACTTTTTGCTGGGGTGAATGGCGAGGAAGCTCGGGCTGCCAGTTTCCACCGCCAGCTTCGGATCGCTGATCTCCCCGGTGCCACTGTTGAATTTGGAAACGTAGATGCCTTTGCTGCCGGACTTTGCATTCGTGTAGCAGCCGAAATAAACGAGGTAGTTGTCCCCTGCGATGGCGGTGGTGGTAAGGGCGGCAAAGAGAAAGGAAAGGGAGGCGCGGTTCATAAGGATCTGAATGAGCCTGAGGAAAACGCGGCCACAGGTCAAGCCCTCGCAAAAGAATGCGCGATGCCAGCTCTCAGCCTTTGGATGTCCTGCGCGGTGTCCCGTGGCGGCAGTTACAGGCTGCCGCCGTAGGAATGGCTGCAAAAAAGTAAACGCGGGGATAAGCCCCCCGCGCTGGGAACAGGAGGCGGAACCTACGCCGCCGCAGGCAGGGCACCGTCTTCACCATTGAAGTCCAGCTCCTTCTCCACACGCAAGTTGTCCACGATGTAAAGCTGGCGGTCGGGGGTGTTTTTCCCCATGTAGAAGGTGAGGAGTTCCTTGATGCTTTTGTGCTCGGGCATCATCACGGGTTCCAGGCGGATCTTGGGCCCGATGAAGTGCTTGAACTCATCCGGGGAGATTTCGCCCAAGCCTTTGAATCGGGTGATCTCGGCATTCTTGCCGCACTTGTGAATGGCGCGCTGGCGCTCCGCATCGCTGTAACAGTAAAAGGTGTCCTTCTTGTTGCGCACGCGGAAGAGCGGGGTCTGGAGAATGAAGAGGTGGCCGGCCCGGACGATGTCGGGGAAGAACTGAAGGAAGAAGGTGATCATCAGCAGGCGGATGTGCATGCCGTCCACATCCGCATCGGTGGCAAGGATGATTTTGTTATAGCGAAGGTCCTCGATGTTTTCATCAATCTGGAGGGCATTCGCCAGGAGGTAGAACTCCTCGTTCTCATAGACGATCTTGCGGCTGAGGCCAAAGCAGTTCAGCGGCTTCCCTCGCAGGGAGAAGACGCCCTGGGTATTCACGTCGCGGCTTTTGGTGATGGAGCCGGAGGCGCTGTCACCCTCGGTAATGAACAGGGTGCTTTCCTCGCGCTGCTTGTCCTTGGTGTCAAAATGGATGCGGCAGTCGCGCAGCTTTTTGTTATGCACCTTGGCCTTGCGGGCAGACTCACGGGCGGCTTTCTGGATGCCGGAGATCTCCTTGCGCTCCTTTTCATTGGAAAGGATTTTTTCCTGCAGGGCCTTGGCGATGTCAGGCTTCTTGTGCAGGAAGTTGTCCAGTTCCTTGACCACCGTATTGATGATATGGCTGCGCAGGTTGCGGCCATTGGGCTCCATGTGGGTGGATCCCAGCTTGGTCTTCGTCTGGCTTTCGAAGATGGGCTCCTGCACCTTCACGGAAACAGCCGCGATGATGCCGGTGCGGACGTCTCCAGGCTCGAACTGCTTCTTATAAAATTCGCGGCATTCCTGGACAATGGCTTCACGGAAGGCGGCCATGTGGGTGCCGCCCTGCGTGGTGTGCTGGCCGTTGACGAAGGTGTAGAACTCCTCGCCGTAACCCGTGCCATGGGTGAAGGCCACCTCCACATCCGTACCATCCAGGTGGATGACGGGATACTGCGGCTCCTCGGTCAGTTTGGCAGCGATGAGGTCGCGCAGGCCTTCCTTGGACTTGAAGCTTTCGCCATTGAGCTTCAGCGTCAGCCCAGGATTCAGCCAGGAGTAAAAGCGCAGCATCTCGCGGACGTAGTCCAGCTTGAAATGAACATGCGCGGTGAAGTTCTCCGTATCTGGCCGGAAGGAAATGCGGGTGCCATCGGCCTCTTCCGTCGCCTGGGGCGTCTTCATGTCCTTGCGGACGATGCCCTGGCTGAACTCCATAGCGCGGGTCTGGCCGGCGCGGAAGGCCTGGATTTTAAACTGGGTGCTCAGGGCGTTGACCGCCTTGATCCCCACGCCGTTGAGCCCCACGGAGCGCTTGAAAACTTCGCTATCGTACTTGGCCCCGGTATTGATCTGGGCGCAGCACTCCATGAGCTTGCCCAGGGGGATGCCGCGGCCGTAGTCACGAATGGTGACTTGGTGATCTTCAGTGATTTCCACCTCAATGAGTTTGCCGTAACCCATGACGTGCTCATCGATGCAGTTGTCGATCACCTCTTTGAGCAGCACGTAGATGCCGTCCTCGGGCTGGGAACCATCGCCCAACTTCCCAATGTACATGCCAGGCCGCAGGCGGATGTGCTCACGCCAGTCGAGCGACTTGATGCTGTCTTCAGTGTAATTGTGGGCAGGAGTGGACATGGGGATGGGCGGGGACTGAACGGGGCTGCCGAAAGATAAACGTGTGCTTCCTTGGTAAGGCGGATTGGCGGGGCGTCAAGACATGGCGAACTTTGGCCGCCGCCCTGACGGTAATACCACCTTTTTAAAAAACGGCTTTTTGCACGTTTTTAGCATGGTTTCCCGGTCATTCGTGCAGGATGCGGCTCCCCTTGGGATAGCGGATATTCAAAAAAAGTTTACTTTTCGTTGGAATATTTATGGAAATTTATATAAATTTACATAACAGTTACAAATTCCATATGACTTTCCCCTTCTCCCTTTTTGCATCACGCCGCCCCAGAGCTTCCCGCTCTGAGGTGGTGATGGAGGCGGGAGACGACTTCCAGGCCAAAGACGATGAGCGGCAGTCCTGGATCATGGATGAGCCTGCAGATTCCCTTTCCGATTCATCGCCCCCAGAGGTCTGCCAGGGGGGACTCGCAGCCCTGGCTGTGCAGCAAAGCGCCAGTGGTCCACTGGCTCCGCCCTCGCGTCGGTTGGCCAGTTGCATGGCCCCAGGCTCGGCCATTGCCGCCAGCCTCGCCTTGGCCACCCAAACTCCGGTGCCTGTCTCTCCACCCGTGGAATCTCCTCAGGTGGCGGTCCCTGCGACCCATCATTTTAATGCGGTGCAAAGCCTGCAAAGCCGGGACCTTGCCCAACTGCGGGTCGAGCTGGAAACAGAACTGGAGCAGATGCGGCACGACTTGTTTGGTGCCGCCATGGGCGTCAGCACTCTCAAAGACAGGCTGGACGGGCTTGAATCGTCCCAGGGGCCAAAGTCCGCCGTTCCAGAAGACATCTCGGCTAGCGGGATCGAACTTCTCGTCCAAAATTGGCTGGACGCTCATCTGTCTGCCCGTGTGGAGCAAGCAGTCCAGGCCACGCTCGACCAAGCTCTGCAACAGACGGTCAACCGGCTGAGCAGCCACGAATTTTTCCGCCTCACCGCCCCGCTGCCAGACTTCTGCGCGGAAACTTTCCTGTCCCAGCCTCCGCAGATTCTCTCCGCATCCCTCACATGAACTCCCTCCGAATCCGATTTCTACTCCCGCTCGTGCTGTTCGGCTTTTTACCCGCGATAGGGGCCGCACGCCTCATGGGTCATTCCCTGGAATGGTTTTTCGGCATGGAAGGGGTGCTGCTCGGCGGCGGAGTGCTGCTGGCCGCCTATCTCCTGAGTGGGTGGGTGCTCAAACCGCTGGCCTCGGTGATGAATGCCACGTCTTCGGTGCTGCGCGGGGTGCCGCCGACGAAAGAGATCGCCCAATGGCTGCCGGCTGATTTTTGGAAGCTGCGCTGCGACATCAACATGCTGTTTGCCAAGCATCGCCAGTCCCTAAACGCAGCGGAAACCCACGCCTGCCAGACGGCGCAGCGGCTGATGAATGCCGAGCGCCTGCTGAGGGAAGCCTTTACCGCCCTGCAAGGCATCTTTGCCGCCAGCGATGAAGGCGTGGCCGTTGTGGATTCCCAGGGCTCCATCATTGCCTCCAACAACAAGCTGGATGAATTCCTCGGCAAGCCGCTGGAAGAACTGGGTGGCCGCGATGTGAAGACCCTTTTGCAGGCCATGTCCGGCCGTTTTGCAGACGCTGAAAAAATGAGCCTGTGGCTGGGGCAGAGCCTCCAAGATCCGAATTTCCAGGACCAGGTGGAAGCGGACCTCGCGGGCAAAGACGGCCGCAACTACAGCGTGCGCACCGCCCCCATGAAAACAGACACCGGCGAGGTGATCGGCCGACTGTGGATGGTCCGCGATTGCAGCCAGATGCGCGGCCTGCAACGGCAGCTTCGGGAATCGCAAAAACTCGGCACGCTGGGGCAGCTCGCCGGCGGCATCGCCCATGACTTTAACAACATGCTCACCGCCATCCGCGGCAACCTGACACTGGCCGAACTGCAGCCCGCCTCCAACCAAAGCGAAGTACGCGAAAAACTGCAATGCGCCAACCAAGCTACCCAGCGCGCGGCGGACCTCGTCAAAAGCCTGCTGGGCTACTCACGCCGCAGTGCCGGGCAGAGCCTGCGCAAGGTCACCAACGTGAAAAAGCTGCTGGCGGAAGTGCAGACGCTTTTGAAACACAGCGTGGACCCTCGCGTGGACATCCGGGTGCGGGCAGGACTGGATGCCTCCTTCGTCATCTCGGACGCCACTCAACTGGAGCAGGTCATCCTCAATCTCTGCCTCAATGCACGTGATGCCCTGCCAGAAGACAAAGGCATCATCGAAATCGGCATCGAAAACGTCACCCATCGCAATCCGGCCGGCGACCAACCACCCGCCGAATTCGCCATGATTGTCGTGCGCGACAACGGCCATGGCATCCCTGAAGATGCCCGTGGTCGCGTTTTTGAGCCCTTCTTCACCACCAAGACCAACGGCAAGGGCACCGGCCTGGGACTGAGCATGGCGCAGGACATTGTGCGCGAGCATGGTGGCTGGATCGAATTTGACAGCATCGAAGGCCAGGGCACCGAATTTCGCATCTTCCTGCCCCGCACGACAGACCCCGAAAATGTGGAGGAAGAACCCGCCTTTGAGCCCCAGGTCGCCAGCACACCCGCTGGGCTGCGCGGAAACATTCTGGTGGTGGATGATGAAGCTCCTGTGCGCTCCATTGCCGTAAACATGCTGACCTTCCTGGGCTATCGCGTGCTGGAGGCCAGCGATGGCCAGCAGGCCCTGGACATCCTCTTCCGCAGCGGCGAACGCGTGGACGTGATGCTGCTGGACATCTACATGCCGAAGCTGAGCGGGCGCGACACCTTCAAGCAACTGCGCGCCGCTGGCCATGATGTGCCTGTGGTGGTGTGCAGCGGCTTTGTGATTGACCCCGATGAATTCGTGATCCTGGGCGAGGGCCGCAATCCCCCTGTGGACATCATGCTGAAACCTTACTCCCTGGATGGACTGAGCAAGTCGATGGCCAAGGCGATCAAGAACGCTCCTTCGCCCGACCAGTTTGCCCGCGAGATGAATCCGGTGATGTCGGCGTAAGCCCTTCACTTCAAGACAAAGGCACCCATGGATTTTCTCCATGGGTGCCTTTTCTTTTTTTGGGATTGGCGATCTGAAGAGGGATCAATGCCCTGACCTCAGCCCAGCCCCGACTTTAAAACCGATAGGTCACACGGAAGCGGAACATGCGAGGCTCCACGGGGTGAAAGTGGACGTCGTTCACGGGAGCGGCTTCGTTTTGGAGCTGGCTCTCGTAAGCGTACTCGATGTCGTTATCGGCACGATTGAGGATGTTCAGGCAATCCACGGCAGCTTCCCAGTTTTTGCGGCGGTAGCCCACGGTCGCATTCACCATGAAGCTTTCGCGACCTTCGATCTGGCCGGTTTCCTCCAGTGGACGACCAGTGAAAGCGCGCACGCGCAGGCCGGTGAACCAGCCATCCGCATTGCCCTGGGCACCCACGTTAAATCCACCGCTGAACATGACGGGCACGCTGTTGGGGATGCGGTCGGCATTGCCACTGTCCTTGAGGCGGGCGTAGGTCATGGCCACCTCGGCATCGGCGCTGAACCATTGGTTAGGCCGCCAGTAGGTGGCAAGCTCCACCCCGTAACGTTCGGAACCGGGACCGGGTTCATTCGTGCCGGCATCGCCCACGTAGATGAGTTCGCTGTCACTCTGCAGCCAGAAGAGGGCGAGGGTGGTGGTGAGCTCTGGGATGGCCTGAGTGCGCAGGCCGATCTCTCCGCCCATGGTGCGGACGAGGGGATCTGCCTGCAGGGAGCGGGCGGTGACGCCACGGGCATCGTTGCTGTGGAAGCCGGTGCCGAAGTTGAGGTAGAGCTCCGTCTCATGCCAGGGGCCGAAGATGGCGCTGAACTTGGGGCTGATGATGCCTGCCCACTCGGCGTCTTCGCCATTCACGGTGCTCTCGAGAGAGTCGAAGTAATACAGGTCCCCGCGCAGGCCCAGGACGGTGCGGAACCAGGGAGTCCAGCGGTTCACCATTTCACCATAGAGCCCGGCGCTGCCTTCCCAAATGTCGTCCTGGCGGGTGGTGGCGTAGCGTTTGCGGTTGGTGGTCTGGTAAAGGCCGATGCCGTTGATGAGGTCATGCCGGGTCTGGAAGCCGAGGGTGAGATCCGACTTGATGCCGAAGAGGTCGCGGTCTTCCCAGGTGCGGGAGACTTGGCCGCCGAAGACCCAGCGTTTTTCAGACTGCTCAAACTGGTCGCCCTGAGGCCCCTGGGTGAAGTAGGTGAAATTGGAAAAAAGGCCGAGCGAGTAGTAGATGCCGTAGATGTTCGCGCGGGTGACGACGTCGTCATCGCGGTGCTCATAGGCCATGTTCAGGCTGTAACGCTCGCTGTCGCCACCGGCGCTGGGGTCCAGCGTGGAGAAGCGATCCAACGTGCCATTGGTGACCGCGCGGCGGGGAATCTGATCCGTGCTGACCCAGCTCCCGCGATAGCCCATGAAGGTGATGGAAAACTTATTGTCCTCATCCCCGGCGAAGTAGCGCAGGAGGCCGTTCCAGCGATTGAACTCCTCGGCCTGCTGCCAGGGTCCATCGTAGTAATTGTATTCCAAACCATAGGTTAGGCCTTGCTGCATGCCCTGCTGCTCTGCGGCAGCGATGGGGAGGGTACCGGCGATGAGGGCGCGGTAGTAATTGTACTCGCCGAACTCCACGCGCAGGATGTTTTCCGGCATGGTGTCCCAGAGGAGAAAATTGGCACTGCCTGCGGTGGAGAGGTCGCCATCGGCAGCGGTGTAGGTGCCCTTGGCGTAGTCAATGGCCTGCACCAGCTCGGGGATGACGGGGTTTAAATCCGTGTAGCCTTGACCGTGGGCATGGGTGCGCATGTTGAGGGGCATGCCATCCAGGCTGATGGAAAAGTCCGTGCCGTGATCCAGGTTGAAGCCGCGTAGGAAGTATTGGTTCGCCTTTCCCCCGCCTGCGTGCTGGGTGATGATGACGCCGGGGATGGTCTCGAGGATTTCACCGCGACGCATGAGGGGGCGGGACATGAAGTCCTCCTGAGTGGCGCGGCCTTTGGAAGCACCATCGGTGGTGCCGAGGAGGTTGCTGGCTTTTCCTTCCACGACGACTTCGGGAAGGGTCTGGGAATCTTGGGGAGGGGCTGCTTCTTGAGCAGTGGCGGTGCTGACGAAGACGAGGGCCAGCAGGGCCTTTGAAAGGGGATGGGAGAGAGACATGAAGGGAGAACGAAAAAGAGTGCGCAGAGCGGTGGAATACCGGTGCAGGAGCTGAGAGAGACCTGGGAGACAGGCCGTGGGTATGACGAGGCGGGCCATGCAGCAAAGGCAGGGTCACGCTCGAAAATTTAGCAACTCCGTGGAGGCGGCAGCGGCGGTGCCTGGGCACGGCGATGAGGCACAGGATCATGCCCGGGCCCGGTGGGGAGCATCAGCGGTGCGGGGCGCTGCCAGCCCGGCTGTGCAAAGTCATTCAGCGCCCAGAGTTTGCTCTTGCTGTCTTTCAGTTTGGCAGGCGCAGGTCCCTGAGGTTTGGCCGGAGGCAGCAGGCCTTCATCTGCCGACCAAGTCCACTCCCCTGCCCCAAGGGTGGCGGCGCCGTCCAGATTTTCC